>NZ_JBKKHP010000020.1:0-45801 GCF_046613985.1 Niallia laureatilytica
AAATCACTGTTAGAAGTGACTTTTTAAATAATACCAGCATTTTTCTTCAAAGTCAACAGCTTATTTTTTTACAAGATGTTCCTCAAAGACGCTGTTTTCATATAATATCACCATCTAACCCAATAGTCAACATAACTTTTTAAAAAAATCATTCATAAAACACTTTCTTCTATTATATATATAAAAAAGAACCCAGCAATAACAGCCGGGTTCTCAAAAAGTTTATTTCACGATAGAAATAATATCTTCTTCATTCACATCAACATCGCCTGGTTTATTAATCTGTACAGATTCACCTTCAGCTAAATTAGTGAAGATAATTGGCGTTGTTGTTGATGTTGCATTTTCTTTAATGAAGTCCAGGTCTACTTTCAATAGAGGCTGACCTTTTTTAACTTCGTCATTTTCCCCTACTAGAGTTTCGAATCCTTCCCCTTTCAGTTTCACTGTATCGATACCGAAGTGGATTAAGATTTCACGGCCTGAATCTGCCATAATACCAATTGCGTGTTTTGTCGGGAACAAGTTTACAATTTTCCCGTCAACAGGAGATACAACAGTACCTTCAGATGGAATGATTGCAAAGCCATCACCCATCATTTTACCAGCGAACACTGGATCTGGAACTTCTGTAATTGGCACCAACTGACCTTTAATTGGTGATACAAGTGAATCGTCACCGTCAACATCACCTTTAAGAGCATTTGGATTTACCTCTTCAATTTGCTGCTTCACTTCTTTATCCATTGAAGCATTTGCAGCTGGACGCGGTCTTTTACCGCTCATAATATCTCTCATTTGACCTTTAATTGTTTCAGAACGAGGACCGAATATTGCTTGAATGTTATTGCCGACTTCAAGTACCCCAGCAGCACCAAGCTTTTTCAAACGATCTTTATCAACATCTTTAATGTCATTAACTGACACACGAAGTCTTGTGATACATGCATCAAGGTGAGCGATATTTTCTTGTCCACCCATTGCTTCTAGTACTTCATATGGAAGGTCGCTAGTAGTGCCGCCTGCAGTTTCTTCTTCTTCAGTTTCATCTTCACGTCCTGGAGTTTTCAAGTTAAACTTGCGGATTGCGAAACGGAAACCAAAGTAATAAATAACAGCGAACACTAAACCAACCGGAATGATAATCCAAGCATTTGTTTGTGGGTTAATTAATCCAAATAGAATATAGTCAATTAAACCACCAGAGAAAGTCATACCAACCTTAACATCCAACAGTTGCATTGTCATAAATGATAGACCTGCAAATACTGCATGGATACCGAATAGAACTGGTGCTACGAATAAGAATGAGAATTCTAAAGGCTCAGTAATACCTGTTAAGAAAGAAGTTAATGCAGCAGAAGCCATCAAACCACCAACAACTGCTTTTCTTTCTGGACGTGCCTCATGATAAATAGCAAGAGCTGCAGCTGGCAATCCGAACATCATGAACGGGAATTTACCTGTCATGAATGTACCAGCAGTCAAGTTTTGTACACCATCTTTAATTTCAGCCATGAAGATACGTTGGTCACCACGTACTACATCACCAGCAGCAGTAGTGTATTGTCCAAACTCATACCAGAATGGAGAGTAGAAGATATGGTGCAATCCGAATGGAATCAATGAACGTTCAATGATACCAAAAATCAATGCTGAAATAGTCAAGTTTGCATTAACCATGTTTTGAGAGAATGCATTTAGACCAGTTTGGATTGGAGGCCAGATTAATACCATTAACAAACCTAAGATAACAGCACTTCCTGCCGTAATAATCGGCACAAAACGCTTTCCAGCAAAGAACCCTAAATATGATGGCAATTCTATTTCATAGAACTTGTTATAAAGCATAGAAGCAAGTATACCTACGATGATACCGCCGAACACCCCTGTTTGAAGCGTTGGAATACCAAGTACGTTAGCAATATCGATACCGTTAACAGATTCAGCTGTATAGCCTTTAACAGTACCCATTGTTACGTTCATAATTAAGTAACCAATAATTGCAGCAAGACCAGCAACACCCTCACCGCCAGATAAACCTACTGCAACACCAACTGCAAACAACAGCGGCAAGTTGCTGAATACGATATTACCCGCGTTTTCCATTACGGACGCTACCATCGATACTCCACTATTATCTAAGAATGGAGCAAGATCTAGCAATGCTTCATTGTGAAGCGCATTACCTAGCGCAAGCAAAATACCAGCAGCTGGCAATAATGCAACCGGAAGCATAAGTGCTTTTCCGACTTTTTGCAAAACACCGAAAATCTTTTTAAACATTCGTTTTTCCTCCTACTTTATTAAAAAAATTCTTCTAGCCCATAAAGCGTTATCAAAAGGCAAAACAAAAAGGCATGAGTAAAAAGTAACTGAAAAAAGCTGTTCAGGGATATATTGCCCTAAATAACTCCGTTCAATCATCTTTTTCACTCATGCCTGATCGAATCAGTAACACGTTTATAAGATAATAACTATTTAACCTTTTTTTGAAGTCGCTGAAGATGCATTGTTAAATACACAGCTTCCGCATCAAATACAGGTTTCTTTAATGATTGTTGCATCACTTTAATGAGCTTCCATGAGAGATTATAGCACAGCGGATATTCATCTTTCAATAGAGAAGTTATTTTTTCTGGCTCATCCACTTTTTCCCCATTATGAACTCTTTCAATCGTAAAACGAAGATGACGCACTAGTCTCATATAATCAATGCTGTCTTTATCAATTTCGATTTCCAGCTGTTCTTCAATTAAATTGACAAGATGTGTCACTAATTGAGAATGCTGGTTAACCTCAGAAAGATTTCTATTCATCATTGCGCTGTGGATATGAAGAGCGATGAAACCGATTTCACCTACAGGCAAATTAATTTTTGTCTGTTCACTAATTAGCTTTACTACATCCTCAGCAATCTTATATTCAAAAGGATATAGAGCCTTCGTTTCGATCAAAAAGGGATTATTTAGCACAAGCCCATTTGATAATCTCGAAGCTGCAAACATGATGTGATCTGTTAACGCAACATGAATATGCTCATTGAGCATCGCATTTGTTTTGCTTTTAATAAGCTCTATAGAAGAAATAATAACATCTAGCAAATCGTTGTCTACTTGAGGAAGGAGTTTCAGGTAGTTTATCTGTTCTTTTTCATTGCGAAGAACAAAAAGTTTCTCAACTACATCCGCGTCAATAGAGTCACCATTCTTTCTGTTAAACCCTATTCCTTTTCCAATTAGCACAACTTCTCCATATGAAGGATGCTCACCAATAAGCACATTATTATTAAGCGCTTTTTTCACTAGTAAATTTGGCATGATTTTTTCCTCACTTCGACAGACTTCTAGGTAATTTAATGTTATTAAAGTCGAACTTGTAAGTCAACGAAAAAATAACAAAAGGCTGCTAAAAATAGCAGCCTTTAAAATCTTATTCCTTATTGAAGGAAAACAAAGTATAGTGCAAAGATGGCAAAGAAAATATACATGATTGGATTGATTTCTTTTCTGCGGCCGCTTAACAGCATTGTAATCGGGTAGAAAATGAATCCAACAGCAATACCTGTTGCAATACTGTATGTTAAAGGCATTGACACGATTACCAAGAAAGAAGGCACTGCAATTTCAAACTTAGTCCAATCAATTTTCCCTAGAGACGATACCATCAATATTCCGACAACAACTAGCGCCGGTGTAGTAACAGCAGATGTAACTACTTCCAATAGCGGGAAGAAGAACAGGGAAAGCAAGAAAAATCCTGCTGTTACAACTGATGCAAAACCTGAGCGAGCTCCTGCTGCAACACCAGCAGATGATTCAACGAAAGAAGTCGTTGTTGAAGTTCCGAAGATAGAACCTACCATTGAAGCAATAGAATCTGCAAACAATGCTTTACCTGCTCTTGGCAATTTATTGTCTTTCATTAATCCTGCTTGGTTCGCTACAGCAACCAATGTTCCAGCATTATCAAAGAAATCTACGAATAAGAATGTAAGAATAACAACAAGCATGCTTTGTGTATAGAATGCTCCGTCTCCGAAAGCGGAGAACAATTTACCGAAAGTCGGCTCTATACTTGGCACTGCTGATACAACACCTGATGGCGTATTAATAACACCAAAAATCATTCCGACCACAGCTGTAATTATCATTCCGTAGAATACGCCGCCATGAATTTTTTTAACCATTAAAATGATTGTTACGAAAATCCCGAAGATTGCCAGCAGTGTGCTAGGCTTTGACAAATCACCGATATGAACTAATGTTGCAGGATTGTCGACGATGATTTCAGCATTTTGCAAGCCGATGAATGTAATGAATAAACCTATTCCCGCTCCAACTGCAAGCTTTAACTCAACTGGTATTGCATTTATTAATTTTTCACGAAGACCGGTAATCGTCAACAGCAGGAAGAAGAAACTTGAAATAAATACTGCTGCCAAAGCGTATTCCCATGGCTCACCTTGTGTTAAAACAACTGTATATGCAAAAAACGCATTTAAACCCAAACCTGGTGCAAGTGCAATTGGATAATTAGCAAACAATCCCATGATAAGAGATCCAACTGCTGCAGCTAATGCCGTTGCCACAAACACTGCACCGTAATCCATACGAAGCGCATCCGGCAAGTCTGCTACATCGCCTAGTGTTAATGTAAATGGGTTAACCGCCAATATATATGCCATTGCTAGGAACGTTGTAAAACCACCAACAAACTCTTTACGGTAATTCGTTCCCAGTTCCTCAAATTTGAAAAACTTTTTCATTCTTTTTTTCCCCTTTCATGTTCCAATTCAATAAGAACAAAAAAACACTCCATTATCGTAGGAGCGTTGACTAGGGTTTGTGAAATATAGCAGGGATTAGATAATAAAGAATAAAAGTTCTAATACGTATCCCTTTATATACACAACCTCGTAGTCAAGCTATTTACGGTAGCTCGGTAGAAACTTTTGGGCCATATCCCCCATAATTATACGAGTATTTCTTTAGTTGCAAATTTAGTTTATCAGCATGTTTTCTTTTCGTCAATACGAAAAACGAACATTAAGAGGATATTTTTTTGTAAACGTTCGCTTACTTTTTACCTCTTAATGTTCGTGTTTGGATATTTCTATTAGATTAATTTGGAAATTATTATACCAAATTACCTAAGGGACCGTTCCCTTAGGCAACCTTTATTATTCCCACTCAATAGTAGCAGGTGGCTTACTTGTAATATCATAAACGACGCGGTTAACATGATCCACTTCGTTAACAATTCTTGTTGAAATAACTTCAAGCACTTCCCATGGAATACGTGCCCAGTCAGATGTCATACCATCGATAGATGTAACTGCACGGATTCCGATTGTGTAATCGTATGTGCGCGCATCACCCATTACACCAACACTGCGGATGTCAGGCAGAACTGTGAAGTATTGCCAGATATCACGGTCTAAGCCTGCTTTTTTAATTTCTTCACGCAGGATGTAGTCAGACTCACGAACGATTTCCAGCTTATCTTCGCTGATTGCGCCCAATACACGGATACCAAGACCCGGTCCTGGGAATGGTTGTCTCCAAACGATTTCATCAGCTATTCCTAGCTCTGTACCTAATGCTCTTACTTCATCCTTGAACAATGTATTTAATGGCTCGATTAGTTCGAACTGCATATCTTCTGGCAGTCCGCCAACATTATGGTGGGACTTAATCGTTTGTGCAGTTGCTGTACCACTTTCGATAATATCTGTGTAAAGCGTTCCTTGTGCAAGGAAGTCAATTCCTTCAAGCTTGCTTGCTTCATCATCAAATACGTAGATGAACTCGTTACCGATAATTTTACGTTTTTTCTCTGGATCGCTGACACCTTCCAATTTAGACATGAAACGTTCTTTAGCATCCACTTTGATTACGTTCATATGGAAGCCTTCTGTGAAAGTCTTCATAACACTTTCTGCTTCGCCTTTACGCAATAGACCATGGTCAACGAAGATACATGTCAACTGATCGCCGATTGCTTTATGGATAAGAACAGCAACAACAGAGGAGTCTACCCCGCCGCTAAGTGCGCAAAGAACTTTTCTGTCTCCAACTGTTTGACGGATTTTCTCCATTTCGATTTCAATGAAGTTTTCCATTGACCAGTCGCCTTTACATCCACATACACCGAAAACAAAGTTTTTCAACAGTTCATTTCCGTATACGGAATGGCGCACTTCAGGATGGAATTGAACAGCATAAAGACCTTTTTCCTCGTTGCTCATAGAAGCAATTGGGCAAGAAGGATTAATTGCGTCTACTGTAAATCCTTCAGGCTGCTCGACTACAAGATCTCCGTGGCTCATCCACACGATTTGCTCACTTGGCAGATCAGAGAAAAGCTTTGTGCTGTTTTCGATTTTGATTTCAGCTTTTCCATATTCACGGTGCTTCGCTTTTTCAACTTTACCGCCGAAATGCTTTGTCATCAGCTGCATGCCGTAGCAAATACCGAAGATTGGCAGCCCTAAATCAAAGATTCGCTCGTCACAGCCGAATGCATTCTCATCATAAACACTATTAGGTCCGCCAGAGAAGATAATCCCCGCTGGATTTAGCGCTTTGATTTCTTCTGCTGTAATTGTATGTGGGTGAAGCTCACTATAAACGCCAAATTCCCTAATTCTTCTTGTGATTAATTGATTGTACTGACTGCCGAAATCAAGAACGACAATCATTTGTTGGTCTTGAATGCTTGTTTTCCCCATGTTATTCACCTCATTAATCTATTAAAAAGCTCATTGTTACTATTTTTTCACATTTTTGCTTATTCATGCTATAAAACGAAAAGCCATAGCAAAAAACATTGAAAAAGACTATTTTATAGCAGCAAAAAAGGTATTTCTTCATATAAAAAAGACTAGAATTCGGCCTCAAATAAAAACGAAGGCAGAATTCTAGTCTTTTACTATTACAATGGTTTACACACACCATATAAAAATAAGACCCATCTGCCTTCATAGTCGGATCCTTTAAGGTGACCCGGTAGAGACTCTCGAACCATATCATCGAGGATATATGAAGGAAATTTATTAGTTTAGAACATTGTAACAACATGTCGAATTGCTGGTCAAGGTGTTGTTGTTTTGATTAAATTTTCACACAATTCACCAAGTCATTCTATTCATACTTTTGTAGTTTGCTTTCATTTAATAACTTCCTCTATTTGGCAGATCCTTTTATCATTCTAATCTGATAAATGCTATAAAAAAAGGAATCCAACACCCCAATAAAAATGTGTTGAATTCCTTTCAACAGGTCAAGCTGCTGTCTTTCTAATCAGCCTTTCCCACATTTCCTTCCATTCCGTCCAATTATTGTCCTGACTATTCCCTTTATACAAGAGCTCCTCATATTTGGCAGTCAAAACAGCCATTTCATTCGTTTTTAAAACATGGTCAATGTATTTGGCATATTCCCGCAATGTCATGTTGTCTTGTTTGCCCCAACCTGAGAGCTTGAGCATTTTGAGCAAGGTTAAATAGGCTTTTTCAAAGTCATTGCCTTTTTTCCCGCGCTTGTATTTCCATATATAAAATATAGGCAGCCACTTATGTCTCTTCCAGAACAGTATCCAGCTCATGGCTATGATTAGAACAGCTCCGCCAACCAGCCACTGCCATCTTTCAGCAGCAAAGTTTGCAATTGTATTCCACCACTTTCCGAATGATTTCTCTTCAGACTGATCTGATGCTACTGTCTCTTCTTCTGGTACTTGTTGCTCTTCCCGCTGCTGTTGTGCTTCCTGCTCGGTTTGTTCATTTTCTTCTGTGTTTGTGTCCGCTTCGTTTCGAACATCATTCACATACGTATTTTCATTGGAGAATCCTTGTGTCGGTTCAAAGGTTACCCAGCCAGCTCCAGGAAAATATGCTTCTACCCAGGAATGAGCATTGTTATTGGTTACTTCATATTGGCTTCTATTGTTTTCCTGTTTGATGAGTTCACCTTCAGTAAATCCTTTAACCCATCTTGCAGGAATGCCGAGAGATCGCAGCATCACAACCATTGAAGTTGAATAATTATCACAATAACCTATTTTTGTTTCAAAAAGAAACTGATCGACATAATCTTCATCATCTGCTGGTATGGCCACATCGCTTTGGCTGTATACAAAACCATTTCCGGAAAAGTAGTTTTCAATTGCTCTTGCCTTTGCAAAAACATTATCCTCATCCTTCGTGATTTCAGCTGCTAAATCAAGGACTCTCTGCGGCAAATTTTGCGGTAGCTGCGTATATCTTGCTGCTATCTCCGGATTTTCTCTTAAATAGCCGCTCATGTCAGCACTCGTCAATGTACTTAAACTGTATTCAGGCTTTTCATAACTCACACTATAGGAATCTGTTGGAAAATCGAAGGAAATCCGTTCACTTCCTGTTTCTACAATCATCGTCGTATCCATACTTGAAGCTGCTTCTGTCACTCCTAAAGGATATAAGAGATAATCAAAAGGCTGTGCAAAGTTAACCGTACTTTCCTGTGCTTCTGTCTTTACACTGTCGCCTTCCTCAAAAGATACGAACGGGATATCACCAGCTCCTTCTAATCTCTGAAAGTCTTGTCCATTCATTGTGACTGCTTCTTCCGATTGAACCCAGCCCTTACCTGTATACGTATCCTTCGTCTCTACCTTCCAATAATGAGAGGATTCAACTTCAGTCTGAAACATTAATGTATCATCCGGCTCAAAGTCTCCGCCAAGCCTCGAATCATCCACACTGTAGCCTACTCGATGGGGTCCGTTGCCATTACCTTCGCCTTCACCACCATTGTCACCAATTGTCTGGATAAACGGCACAGGATCTGGCCAGATTGGATTTGCTTTCGGCGCTGCATATGCTATTGCCGCACTAGCAAAAACAAAGAAAAGCAATGGAGCCATCCACTTTAATGCTAAGAATCTTCGGTCAGTTATATTTTCCTTATCCTTCATCCGATAGAAGGTCAGCATGCCCATTGCTGTAAAGCCTATGATAGTTGTCCTTATGATGGCTATTGATGCATCATATGGAGTAAATGTATCAAGAACCGTTATATAAACCATCGTTAATAGAAAGAAGGTAAATATTCTTCTGCGTTTAATCAGCCAGTAATCAATCAGATATGACATTAACCAAAGCAAAATAAAGAAAAGCAGACTTTTGAACATATTGGTTAATTCAGGCCAATTCGTATCAAATAAAATCGCAAAATTATCCATTACTTCTGTTGTAAAGGCACCAATCCAGTTGAATGTAAAAAAGGAATTTCCATAGTACAAATATTGTAAAACAAATAGGATATAGCCAATTTTAATAATACCGCTTAAAGTAGGATGAAAACGCAGATAGGCCATAACAAGTGAGAGAAGCAAAAACAGGATAAACACGACAACATTTCCTGTATTAGTTAGTTGCTCCATCGGCCGCAGCCATTCCCATATAAGAAAAAAACCTAGCACATACAGCAAAAAATTAGAAATAGCCGTATGAATTCCTATAGATCTCAACTAGTTGCCACCTCCAAAAATGCATCCTTGAATCTTCCCTTAGACACAGGTATAACCATAATTCCCCTCGAAGAAGCCGCAGCTTTTAAGCTTCTTTCTTCCTGAGTCAAGCTCTCATTTGCCTCCTTCACAAGAAAAACAGCTACCTGATAGCGTTTATTAGCGAGATAGCTAGTCTTTTCAACAAGCTGCTTCGTCAAGTTTGTTGTAGTGATTAACAAGGTGGCTTGTTGCTGCAATAAGGACATTTCATTATCAAGCACATTTGCCAAGGAAAGCGGAGATGCATCCTCACACTTAGCTAGGTGATGGAATAGAAGAATGCGCTGGCCTTCCCCGCCTCTTATCGGAAAGGTTGTCCGCTCCTTTTCGACCGTAAGCAAACCTGCTTGTGCGCCTTTACGAATAATCCCTCTAATTAAAGAAGCAGTAAACGAAACAAGCGTCTCGAATTTTTCGCTTTTTTCACAGTCAAGTACAACTAAAATGTCATGTGACTGTTTCTGTTCGAATTCCTTTGTCATAAAAGAATCCCTTTTAGCACTCGCCTTCCAGTTAATCCACGAAAATCTGTCACCAGTCTGATATTCTCGAATACCGACTGCCATCGTTGTATCACGTTGGACCCGTTCCTTCGATACTGTCGCCCCTTGATCATAATGTGTCATAAACGGTTTGTAGGAAAGCTCCTCATATACTGGATAAACAATAATCTGGTCTGGCAAAGCAAGCTTTAATTCCTTTTCCATTAAGCCAAGCGGATCACCTGTTTTAACAGCTACCTCTGTAAACAGATGCTCTCCTCTTGGTACGGCATCTATATGATAAGAAAGAACAATTCGCCTTTTAAAACCAGGAAAGACTAATACTTTTCCTGAAGCCTGCTCTTTCAAGCTGGTGCTGAACACATCCTCTACCACCAAGTAAAAAAGGGGAAACACGGACGATCTTGTCAGCTCCAACTCCACTGTCATTTTCTCCATCGCAGTGTATTCATGCTTCGTAATTTTCCTTACTGCTTTCCAAGCCTTTAACGGATACATAGCAAGCAAAGCTCCGTATATGGCAAATGGCAAAAAGCTGTAAAACAAAAACCAGCTGACAAACCCACCTTGAAACATTGCATACGCAAAAGCTGCACCTGCCAACAGAAACAAAACAAGTAACTTCCAGATGCGAAGCAATCTTCTAAGTATCCTGTTCATCACGTACCTAGCCTTCTGACAGGAACTTGAACAGCTGCCAGAATCTCGCCCATTATATCCTCTGCAGAGATACCGTCAAACTTAGCCTCTGACTTTAAGATAATTCTATGGGAAAATACAGCCTTGGCAAGATATTGAACATCATCAGGAATAACATAATCTCTGCCTTGAACAAATGCATAACTTTGAACAGCTCTCATCAAGGCAATTGATCCACGGGGACTGACACCTAAATAAACATTGCGATGTGCTCTCGATTCTGTTGCAAGATCGACAATGTACTTCTTAATCGTAGCATCAACATAAACCTTCTTCACTTCTGCCTGCAGCATAAGCAGCTCTTCTAATGAAACAACACTTTCCAATTCTTCAATAGGAGCTGACGTTTGGACTCTTGTCAGTACCTCCATCTCCTCTTCATGTGTTGGATAACCCATTTTCATCTTCAAAAGAAATCTGTCCAGCTGAGCCTCTGGCAAAGGATATGTCCCTTCATATTCAATCGGGTTTTGAGTGGCCATAACAAAAAAGGGCTTATTCAGCTTATGTGTCACACCATCTATGGTGACACTGCTTTCTTCCATTGCCTCTAATAATGCGGATTGGGTTTTAGGGGAAGTTCTGTTAATCTCATCTGCGAGAATTATATTGCCAAGTATTGGTCCAGGAAGAAACTGAAACTCCATTTCCTTTGGATTATAGATAGACACACCAGTTACGTCAGATGGAAGCAAGTCTGGAGTAAATTGAATTCTGCGGAAATTTGCGCCGACCGATTTAGCCAATGAACGAACCATCATTGTCTTTCCTACGCCTGGAACATCTTCGAGGAGCACATGACCTTGTGCCAACAGAGCAATCAAACTTAGCTCTGCCACTTCCCGCTTGCCAATCATTACCTTCTCTATATTTTCAATTATTCTGTTCACTTTGCCATTAGCTTCTTGTGTGATTGTCATGCTTCTCCTCCTATATAAAAGTACCTGTAAAAATTGCCGCGGAAACAAGCCATCCTTCTGCCTTTATCTATTTTTGTTAAGAAAGAAATTCATTCGGATTAAGCCCAAGCTCCTGACAGATTTCTGCAACTGTTTGCTTTTCTCTTTGGTCGAAGTTTCCGTCTGCATAACCGATAGATATACAATACCGTGCCACAAGCCGCGCAACCTCCGGCTTGGAACGAACTTTCCCAATAGCTCTAAAAGCTTCAGCCCGCCCAATTATTTGGTCATATTCCATTCTTCTTACAAAATGATTAAATTGCTGCTGCACTTTGTTTGTATCAAATACTCGCAGTTCTTCACTCTGATGGATAAACTCTATCATCTTCCGTTCTTCGGCAGGGTCCAGCCTGCCATCTGCCATGCTGACAAGGGCACAGGAGGCAACAACAGCATCAAGAACATCCGGACTTTTAAAGCGCATGAACAGCTCCTTTGCTCTCTGCTTTTGCTGTCTTCCCCACTCCGCATAATCTGTACTAGAAGGTGACCAGGTGTTTCTGCAGCTGTTGCATGTAAATTTCAATTGATTTTTGCCAATAAATCCGCCTAATAGGCCGATTGGGCCAAGAATTAAGCCGCCGATAGCTGCTTTCCCCAATCCGAAGCCCTTCTCTCCTGTTCTTACATTTGTGCTGTTACACCTCGGGCAAGCAATATGGTCACCGCCATACCCTGTTTGGCTTTGGCCAAAGCCTTGCTGCTGATTGCCGCCATGAAAAGGTGCTTGTCCATAGGATGGCTGATTGACAGGAGGATATGTTCCAGCACTGCTAGATGGGTATGTATTTGCATAGGTGTTCGAGTTCTCGTAGTATGGCTGGTTTTGCACAGGTGGAGCAAAGCTATGCGGCTGGGCATTAAAGCTATTTTGCGGTGCTGGTTCGTCATCGACCGTTACACCAAAGTTCCTGCATAAAGCACCAAGTCCTCCTTGGAAGCCGCTTCCGATTGCATTGAACTTCCACTCTCCGTTATGGCGATAAAGCTCCGCAGCCACAATTGCTGTTTCCACGGTGTAATCTCTGCCAAGATTAAAGCGAATTAACTCTGTTTGGTTTCCTTCATTAAACACACGAACATATGCATTAGATATATGGCCAAAATTCTGCCCTTTTTCATATGCATTATGTATGGTAATAGAAAAGGCAATTCGCTGAATGGACGGAGGTACCCTGTTTAAGTCAATTCTTATTTGTTCGTCGTCAAGATGCCCTGCTCCTGTCCTGTTATCTCCGCTGTACATAACAGAGCCGCCCGCTCCGCTCGGATTATTGTAAAAAATAAAATCTTGGTCGCTGAGAACCTTGCTGTTGCCCCCAAGTAAAAATGCGGAAGCATCAAGATCATAATCAGCACCTGTATGATTGATATCCCATCCTAACCCTACTATTACAGTGCTCAAACCTGGATAGGTTTTCGTTAAGTCCACCTTCTGTCCTTTGCTAAGCATTACGCCCATTACTATTCCTCCTTAGCAACTAATTCACCCTTGTGTCCAGTGCCATTGTATTATTTTTATTGTACATGAGTTCGTTATTATTTGGAATTTTCTAACCTGCCTATATACGTACAAAAATAACAAAAAGTTCCCTTTTTCCGTATCCATTCGCGAGAAAAGCAACTGATTCCTTCTTTCCAAAAACAAAAGGCTCCAACTTTGTCAGAGCCTTTCTTGTATGGAAGCAGCAATCGGCCGCCTCTTTAAGTATTCTTCCATTTCTACTGCTGTAATTGGTTTACTGAATAAGTAGCCTTGCATCTCTCTGCAATTTAAATCTCGGAGAAGCCTGCATTGCTCCACCGTCTCCACACCTTCTGCCGTTACATGCATGGAAAGCTTATGCGCCATCGATATAATCAACGCAACAATATCCTGTTCCTTCTGCAGATCTCTAATAAAGGATTGATCAATTTTCAATCGGTCAATCGGCATTTTTCTTAGTACACTCAAGGAGGAATATCCTGTGCCAAAATCATCAATAGCAATTGTAAGTCCATTCCTCTTCAGCAATTTCAGTTTGTCTATCGCCTCATCAAGATAATTAGTGAGCACACTTTCGGTAATCTCTAACTGGATATGGCTTGGTTTTACTCCTGCTTCCGAAATTGGCTCAAGAATGTTGTCTACAAAATCAGCCTGCTGAAATAATAAAGGTGATATATTGATGCAAATGGTCAGGCTGATTCCTTGTTCATTCCAGTATTTTAATTGTCTGCAAGCTTTATTAATGACCCAATTGCTTATAGCACCTATTGTCCCCATTTCCTCTGCAACAGGAATAAAGCGACTAGGAGATATTAGACCAGACACAGGATGATTCCAGCGCAGCAATGCTTCCACTCCAATTACCTTATTTAAGAACACATCAATTTTCGGCTGATACACAAGAAAGAAATGATTATCCATATCTTCTGTTGCTTTTCTAAGTTCATGCTGGAGGTGAAGCCGCTCAACCATAAACACCTTCATGCTTTTTGTAAACAACTGTGAATTATTACGCCCCTTTTCTTTCGCAAAATACATCGCAATATCCGCATTCTTTTCGAGAGTTTCTAACTCTTTTCCATGATCGGGAAAAATAGATATACCAATGCTTAATGTAATATAGAACTTCTGATTTTCAATATGAAGCGGCTCGTTAAAAAGGGAAATTAAATCTTTGGCAATCCTTTCCGCTTCCTTAGCAGACTGAAGTCCCGGAAGCATAACAGTAAACTCGTCTCCTCCATATCGAGAAACAAGTCCGCTTTTCGGGATACAACCAACAATTCTATCTGCGAGCTCCTTTAACACCTTGTCCCCCATATCGTGCCCAATGCTGTCATTGATACCTTTAAAATGATCTAAATCTATAAATAAAAGCGCAAGCTTCTCATTTGTTGTTCTTGCTTTATTCATTGCCTCATTCATTGAATTGCTAAGCATGCGGCGGTTGGCTAGGTTTGTTAATGGATCGTAGAATGCCAGTCTCTCCAATTTCCGCTGGTATTTACGCTTCTCCGTATTATCTAGAATAGAACCCATAATGGCAGGTGCATCATTATGTATCACACTTAATTTGTGAGAAAGAACCACTACATCCAACAGCGTGCCATCCTTTTTCTGAAGCTGAAGTTCAGCTCTATTGTTGTAAAGACCGACTTCTTCCCCTTCATGAAGTGGCAAAATCAAGTCTGAAAAATGCATGCAAAGCAGCTCTTTACTGTGATAGCCGCTTAATGCAAGCAAAGTAGAATTGACATACGCAAATCTTCCTTCACGAAGGATATAAATTCCTAACAAAGACTCCTCTACTAATGTTCGAAATTTAAATTCAGCTTCTGAAATTCTTTTATTCGATTGTTCATCCTTCAGTCTTTCCCTTCTTATTAGAAGGAAAAGAATAGTACTTGTAACACAGATGAAAATCCAGCCTTTCAGCATTTCATAGGATGCCAAATTTCGCAAATCGCCAGTGAAATAAGGGAGTAGATAAGATGAAAACATAACCCAGCATGCAGAAATGAGTAAATAGATAAACGGTATCTTTAAATCTGATTTATGCAGATTTTTTAGTCTTTTCATCTTCCCCCTCCTAAGGCGTCTTTTTAACAGGATTATTAGTATTAACCAAGAAGGGAAAAGAAATTTATGAAGGATGCAAAGAGTAGATATTACATCGTTATTTCTTTTATAACAAACCTTTAATGTTCATCGTCATAATGTTTTCATTCGGTAATCAAAGACGGTTTTTGTCACCTATCTGACTTGTTGTGTCACTTTTATTTAATCTTCGCTTCATTCTCTTTATTGTACAATTTATATGTAAAGGAGTTGTGTTACATATGCTTTTTGGATCGATAATTTGTTCAATCCGCAAGTACCATAAATACAGCTATTATTATAGCGGCGAGTGTATAACATGCGGAAAAATCCGTAAGGAATATGAAAAAGATAAGAACGAAAAACAAGTTATGGAAGAAACTCACAAAACAAATAACCAGGAAGAATCCATTAATAAATGATGAGCCTTGAAGGCTCATTTTTTTTGGCAATTTTTAGCACTGTGTTTATCTCTAATTTAGCAGGGGTACTTCATAAGCGTAACTGCAAAACCAAAAGGAGGAGATATATGTGTTTCGTCATCAGAAAGAATTACAATTTGAAGTAAAAGTGGACAAGCCAGATCCAATGCTGGCCCGCCAAATTCAAGAGGTTCTTGGTGGACAATTCGGAGAAATGACTGTTATGATGCAATATCTTTTTCAAGGTTTTAACTGCCGCGGGGAAGAAAAATACAAGGACATGCTGATGGACATTGGTACAGAGGAAATCGGGCATGTAGAAATGTTATGTTCCCTTATAAGCCAACTTCTAGATGGTGCATCACCAGATGATCAGGCAGAAGCAGCTAAAGATCCGACGATTGCTGCCATCATGGGTGGAGTCAATCCGCAGCATCTGCTTGTGAGCGGATTAGGAGGTCTTCCAACTAACTCTAATGGAGTGCCGTGGAATGGTTCTTATATCGTAGCAAGCGGAAACTTACTTGCAGATATGCGCTCTAACCTGCATGCAGAAAGTCAAGGCCGCCTGCAAGTTGCAAGACTGTACCATATGACAAAGGATGAGGGTGTCCGCGCTACATTTAGAAAAATGCTTGCTCGCGACAGATATCACCAATATCAATGGCTTGCAGCAATTGAGGAATTGGAAAGCAAAAACGGTGTCGTTGTACCAGCAAGCTTCCCGCCAGAAGCAGAGAAGGAATCACAGCCTGAAGCTTATGAATTCTGGAACCTCTCTGAAGGATCCGAGTCATCTGACGGCTTATGGGCAACTGGAAGCGCCCCTGATGGCACAGGAGACTTCGTCTATGTGAAAGAGCCTGTCGCAAAAGGGAATGTGCCAATAACTAAAGTACCGTCAGAATCATTGCACCATGATTTAAATACATTAAATACATTGAAATAAAAACAACAAAGAGCTGGCCATATCCGCCAGCTCTTTTCCTATTTAAATCACATTTTCTCTTTCAAGGAGAGCAAGTGCTTGTCTTAAGCTTGCCTTCGTCACTAAATTCTTAATGTCGAGACCAAGACTTACCATCGTCTGGGCTATCTCCGGCCTCACTCCAGAGAAAATTGTGCCAATCCCGAGCAGTCTTAATGCATCCATAAGTTTAAACAATTCATTAGCAACCATCGTATCTATAATGATAACCCCAGAAATATCAATGATTAAGTGACTGATTCCCATATCTCTAGTTTTAACCAATGTTTCTTCCATAAGCAGCTGTGCTCTTTCTGTATCTAAATCCCCAATTAAAGGCAGAATAGCGATATTTTCTGTAATCGGCACAACTGGAACAGACAGCTCCAAAAACGCTTTTCTTGAATTATTGAGTGTATTCGCATAGGAATCCACATAAGACAGGCTGAAATTGTACAACGCATAATCCAGTAAAGGATCAATAATATCCTTCACCTCAAAAGCCTCATCGATGGAATAATCCTTTTCTTTCATCTCTGTCTTTAAAACTTCCCAAATTGCTGTTCTGTAGAATGACACATCCTTTAATGCCTCATCTAACGGTACTCCTTCGGAGGATAAATTCGCACCAGTGCTGATTCCCCAATCGGTAAATAAAGAACGAGCTCCTTTTAAATCTGGATAGTTTAACAGGCTTTTACCGAATAAGGAAACAAAATGAGCGCGCAGCTGAAGAATTTCTCCTTCAACAGAGCTGATTTGCGCTAATTTTTCAGAGCTTTCTCCCTCTATTCTCCGCTTATGCACAGTCAGCGCAATTTCTTGTGAATTTTGCAACAGCAAATTCCCTAAATGCTTTATATTTTCACTCATTAACCTGCTCCTCCAATTGATATTCAATAGCTTGTACTACCTATTATAGCAATTTCAGTTGCTACTTTCATAGAATCCTATTGTCTAGAATCTATTGAATTGTAAGGGTGCATAACTAGAGCTTAAAGGAAAAGCTGTCTTAAGCTGTTGCTAAGATAATCTCATCATTAAAGTAAATAACCTCTGTGAGAATCTTGCAGCCTTGCAATTGCTCAAATGCTTCCCGAGCTTCTTGTTCTGTAGTGAATTCAAATTGCGCAATATCATTTTCTGGTGAATAGACGGTTATAACCCACATCCGTTTTTTGCATCTCCTTTTTTATCTTTATTTCCTAATTTACGCTGTTTCATCAACTTTCAATGATAGGCCGGCCTTTAGTTTTTCTAATTGCAGTTCTTGCCTTAAATAAAGCTGTTCGGCCTCTGCTAACGATATTTCTTTAAAGCGGACAATTTCCCCCGGCTTCTTTTGAGCTAGCAGCGGTAGGTCCACCGTTGCGACTTGTGCGATTTTCGGGTAGCCTCCCGTCGTCTGCCGATCTGCCAGCAAGATAATGGGGTTTCCATCCTTCGGCACTTGAATCGTCCCATTTGTTACAGGTTCAGATAGGAGTTCAAATGAATCGGTCATTTCCAAGGGAGTGCCTTCCATTCTGTATCCCATCCGATCTGAATTCGGTGTAATACGAAAATCCTCCTTAAAGAAACGGTCTCTGCTTGATTCAGTAAAATAATCGAATTCTCCGCCTCTTATTACACGTATCACTGTTTCCTTCAGATTAATAAACGGTTCTGGATTAACATGCCAAGCAGTGGCAGCAAAGGATATTGCCCCAGCGCTGCTTTTTAAGTGCTGAAAACGGTGGGCAGCCCCGCCGCAAGTCAGTTTGTCACCTGCTGAAAGAGCCCGCCCTTTCAGCCCGCCGAGTTCTCCTCGCAAATAAGTGCTTTTGCTTCCAAGCACCTCCTGCACATCAAAACCGCCAGCAACAGCCATATACGTTCTGCAGCCTGAACGGGAAGCTCGGAACCGAAGCAGACTTCCCTTTTTTATCCACACTGGCCTCCATAGCGGGATTGACT
Source organism: Niallia laureatilytica (assembly GCF_046613985.1). Lineage (NCBI taxonomy): Bacteria > Bacillati > Bacillota > Bacilli > Caryophanales > Bacillaceae > Niallia > Niallia laureatilytica. The sequence goes on from NZ_JBKKHP010000020.1 coordinate 18,654, forward strand.
CTTCTTCTATAACCGGAGCCAAATCTCCGCCTGTAACAGCAATAAGCAAGTCTTCTTCAACAAGGAATGACCCGCCCATTAACGTCATCTCCAGCCCTGCCTCATTCTCCTTATTGCCGACGAGCAAATTAGCAATACGCAAAGAGATAGAATCCATTGCTCCGCTGACAACTACTCCATATTTTTGATAACCGTATCTGCCCAGATCCTGCAAACTTGTCAGCATACCAGGGCGCTCCACTCTTAAGCTCATAGCACTGTCTCCTTATATTCCTTATACTCTTCTATTGAAATCGGCTTAAATCGGACAATATCACCAGATGTTAATAGAGTTGGCGGATTCTTGTCTGGATAAAAGAGGTTAATTGGTGTTCGTCCAATGATCTGCCAGCCCCCTGGGGTGGAAATCGGATAAACACCAGTTTGCATGCCAGCAATACCGACAGAACCTGCTGGTATTGATAATCTTGGAGAAGAATGGCGCGGTGTGGCAATCTGTTCAGACATTCCTCCTAAATAGGGAAAGCCAGGAGCAAAGCCAATCATATAAACGAGATATTCTGCTTGTGAATGGATATCTATTACTTCTGCCGGTGTTAATTGATGATATTTTGCCACTGCCTCTAAATCAGGGCCAAGCTCTCCCCCATAGCACACAGGAATATCAACCACTCTTTTTTCCCTTCTTTTTGACGTATGAAGACTCTTTAATCTTTCCTGCAGAATAGATTGGACAATACTATATGGTGACAAATCCTCTGGCTTGCCTTTCCCTTTATACATTTGAAAGACGAGTAAAGGACTATAAAAGATGGTCACACTAGTAAAAGCTGGCACACATTCTATAAAGCCGGGAAAAGAATTTGCTTCTATACAGTCTGTAAATGCCTTTACCTCTTCATGTACATCGGGACTTATTTCTGTGCCGAATTGGAGAAGTATCCCTGAGTCTCCGAGTGGTTTCATTTGAGTATCTGGTTTGTCACCGACAATATTTTCTCCCATATTATCCCCCCTTCTTAAATTCCGATTTTCGGAATTACAGTTCCGTATATTAGATTATAAAACTATTATAATTATCAGAAATTTAAAACGCAACTTCTCTGAATAGAAAAGTGACATGAGCAACCATTACTCATGTCACTTTTATCTATTCTTTAGACAGCACTATATTTCCTGTTTAATGAGTCTGTCCGCCTATTTCCTGAATGTCCTTTTCAGTAACAACCGCTGCTTCAACTGCTGTCTTCAGCCCTTTAACTATCGTATCAAGTGCCATGCTTGGCTGACCTGGATGTGCTGTCGCCTGCTCAGGAAGGAATGGAATATGAATAAAGCCGCCTTTTATCTTGTTACCCATTTGCTCTAATACATTCATTAGACCATAGAAAATATGGTTGCAGACAAATGTGCCTGCAGTCTGGGAAACAGAGGCTGGCACTCCCTCCTTTCGCATTGCTTTCACGATGGCCTTGATGGGAAGTGTAGACCAATAGGCTGCTGGACCTCCTTCTACAACGGCTGTATCAATCGGCTGCTGTCCTTGATTGTCTGCAATCCGTGCATCATTGACATTAATCGCAATCCGCTCAATCGTAACATCAGGACGGCCGCCTGCTTGACCAACACAAATAACCAGCGCTGGCTTTATTTCCTTTATATATTCTTTTAATCTCGCTATTGATTCATCAAAAACAGTTGGAACTTCTCGTGCTTCTATTAAATAATCTCCAATTTTAACACCATCAAGCTTTTTAACAGATTCTAAAGCTGGGTTAGTTGCTTCTCCTCCAAATGGATCAAATCCTGTCAGCAAAATCTTCTGCATTTCATATCCCTCCTAATTGTTTGGTTAATACGAAATCAAAAATGGTATACAAGGAAATACATCAGCAGCATATTAATAATAAACACTGGTATAGCCACAGGTATTTGTGCTTTAATGACTGCATTTTTATCCTTTAAATTCAAAAGCATTGCTGGAACAATATTAAAATTAGCAGCCATCGGCGTCATCAATGTTCCACAATAGCCTGCAAACATACCAAGTGCTGCCATGATAGCAGGATTGCCGCCATGGAGCTGAACAATCAAAGGAAGCCCGATTCCTCCTGTTATTACAGCAAAAGCAGCAAAAGCATTTCCCATAATCATCGTGAACAGCAACATTCCGATACAATAAGCAGCTACAGCTACAAAAGCATAATTTGTCGGCAGGAAATCTCCGACAATTCCTGATACAACATCACCGACGCCTGCCTTAGAGAATATTCCGCCTAATGCTGCGAGCATCTGCGGCAAAATAACTGCCCAGCCTACAGCTTGAAGGAGACGGCTCCCTTCATTAATAGGAACTGTTGCCTTTGCCTTTGTGATTAGCTGTGCCGCTATAAAGGCGATAATTGTTGCAAGCCCAAGAGCAATCAATGTAACATTCTCCGGATTTACAAGCTGGACAGAACCAAACTTGATTTTTCCAAGAGTCAGTGTTCCTACAATGGTGAGAACTGGAATCAAGATAGCTGGAAGGAATATTTTATTTCTAAGTCTTTCTGCATGCCCTTCTCTTTCAGCAGAATCTGATTCTTCCTCTTTTGACTTTGTCACCTTTCCAATTGAAGCAACTATCACCATCACTAATACAAGGTATCCAACATAAAGCGGCGGGATTTGTTTGCCAACCAGGAAAGTTATCGCAAAAATCCCCCAGAAAATAGTGGATCCCCACCGGGTTGGATGATTCTTATCCAATGCAACACGAACTGCAACGAAGGCAACGATAATACCTAATAAGTAATAAAGTGTATCAAGCGTTATTAAGTGCATTACATTACCTCCTCATCTTTGTTCGTTTTTGCCAAGTTGTTTAAACTGCCGTTTTTTCCTGCCGCTTTGGCAATACGTCTATCAAGTCTGTTAAAACGGAACCAGCTTACAATCAATGCAGTAATGGCAGTAGGAATGCCCCATAATGCCATATCCCAAACCTCTACATGAATGCCGACTGAATCAAAGAAACCCTTCATCAGCAGGATTGCACCTGTTGCGATAAAGATATCCTCTCCGAAAAACCAGCCTGTATTTTCGGCAGCAGCAGAATGTGCCTTTATATCATTTTTTGTTTTTTCCGACAGATCGCCATATCGTGCAGCCGCCGCTCCTTCAGCCATTGGTGCAACAAGAGGCCGGACCGTTTGAGCATGTCCGCCGATATTAAGGCCTATTGCCGCAGAACCTTCGCGGATAAACAAGTAAGTCAACAACACACGTCCTGTTGTTGCATTTTTTGCTTTTTTAATTAAAGATTCTGCTCGCTCTTTCAGACCATAACGCTCGAGCACCCCAATCACCGGCAATGTCAGGATAATTGGTAAAGACATATAGCGGTTATCGATAAAGAATTGCCCAAATAAAGTTAGTATTTCATTAAAAGAATAGCCTGACACAAGGCCTGTTACAATACCTGCAACGGTAACAACCAGCAATGTGTTAAAACGAAATGCAAAGCCAATTGCCACAACAAGAATTCCTATTAGTTTAATCATCTATAAGATTACTCCCTTCTATGTATCTATTACTTTAAGTATGACGACATCCATTTCTAACAGTTCCGATTTTCGGAACTGAAGTTCTGAATTATTAGATTTATCTGTTATATTATACTAGTAAGAATAAAAATACAATATAATTTATTATTTCAAACTAACATTATCGAAAAGACCCTACATGTAGAGGTTTAAATCAACTAATTTAAATATTATAAAAATTTGATGATATGCATAAATACTGTTTTATGCTACGATATTCGAAACAATAGTTCCTTAAATCGGAATATTAAGTTGGGAGGCATTTTTTTGTATAAAGTTGATTTGAACTGTGATTTAGGTGAAAGTTTCGGAGCATATAAGATAGGAATGGATGAAGAGATTCTTCGCTTCGTTACATCAGCAAATATTGCCTGTGGTTTTCATGCTGGCGACCCATCAGTGATGAGGAATACGGTAAAGCTTGCACTCAATAATAACGTTAAAATCGGTGCACATCCAGGCCTTCCCGATTTAGCTGGGTTCGGACGACGAAACATGAATATCTCGCCACAAGAAGCACATGATATTGTCATTTACCAGATTGGCGCTTTGTCTGGCTTCGTCAAAGCAGAAGGTGCAAAGATGCAGCATGTTAAGCCCCATGGAGCGTTATACAATATGGCTGCCAAAAACAGCCTTCTTGCAACTGCAATCGCAGAAGCAGTCTATAAAGTTGACCCAGAATTAATACTATTCGGTTTAGCTGGCAGTGAACTAGTCACTGCTGGTGAAAGAATCGGTCTGCAAACAGCAAATGAAGTATTTGCCGATCGCACATACGATAGCGGCGGTACGTTAACACCGCGAACAGAGCCAGATGCCCTTATCCATGACAAGAACCAAGCGGTCGGCCAAGTAATCCGCATGGTTAAGGAAGGAAAAGTCACTACTAGACAAGGAGCAGATATATCTGTCAAAGCTGATACTATTTGCATTCATGGCGACGGCTCTGAAGCTCTCACTTTTGCCCAGCAAATCAAGGAAACCCTTGAAAAATCAAGGATTGAGATTACCCCTTTCCGCTCTTAAGGACATATAAAAAGGACATGAGATTATACATCCATGTCCTTTATCTTATTCTATATATCCCAATTTGCGGGAAATCTCCAATGCAGCTGCCTTCACTTTCTCAGAAAGCGGCCCCAGCTTGTCCTGCTTATAATTAACATCAAGCCCAGCAACGCTAATGCCTGCTACGATTTCTCCTTTAAAGTTAAAAACCGGTGCAGCAAGAGCAGCCGAATAATCCTCTAGCTCTGAATAACTGACAGAGAAACCATTTTCCCTTGATTCCGTAATCAGCTGACGCAGTTTTTCTCTGTCTGTGATTGTACCTGACGCAATTGGCTGTAATTCTGTTTCATCAATATATTTCTCCCGCTCCATATACGGCAGGAAAGCAAGAATAACACGAGAGCAAGCACCCGCATAAAGAGGTGTCCTTCTCCCAATTGCCGTATAAAGCCTCACAGGCTGTTTCGTGTCCAGCTTTTCAATATAAATGGCCTCATTTCCATCGCGGACAATCAAGTTAACTGCTTCGCCAACCTCCTGGTGAAGCATATGCATTACAGGCAAAGCTAACTGCCTAATATCAAGCCTCTCTGACACCAAATGGCCGAACTGAAGAAACAAAAGCCCAAGCGAATATTTCCCATCCACATCCTTATCAAGTAAACCCATTTCCTCGAGCGACAGCACCATCCTGTACACAGACGTCTTTGGAATACCTGAAAACTGAACAATCTCATTAAAGCTCAGCTTTGAATGGTGAAGGAAAAGATTAAGAATGTCCATTGACTTTACTACCGTTTTATTTTTGCTTTGCAAGAGCATTCCTCCTTTTTGAGCATGGTATTTCCGTTTTCTTTCTGCCACTATTATACCTTATTGAGAGGATTGGAAGAATGCGTATTCCAGAAAAGATAAGGCCATCCATCAGTCATAAACAGATGAATGGCCTTATCTTTTAAGAAAAATTTATTTATTATCCTCCGTAAGCTCTAAGGATATCTTCTTTTTCCCTATCTTACTTGCAATAGGAAGAAACACACTATTTCCAACTAACAATAGCGCTGCTGTAATTCCGATGATCAATGAGTAATAAATCGAAATTTGCCCAGAATCTATTAGCAAAATCACGGCGGTAAAAAGTAAACCTGCTATTATTCCAAGCAGCAGCCCTATTATTATATACAGATTGACTTGGGTTAAAATGACCTTTTTTATCCCCTTCCGATCAACAGAAATAGTCCTTAATATTGCAAACTCTTTTCTTTTGGAATAAATATTGTTACCTAGTGTAGTAACTACACCCAACATCACACACACCAAGATGACAACCATAACCACAATAAAAACAGACCATCTTTGCAAGAACAACTCATTAGCTTTTTCAACAGACTGCTGATATACATTAACTTGAAGTTCTGGGTACTGCTGTTTTAGTGCTTCTAATTCTTGAACAGTTTGTTTTTCATCGTTAGAAGTGATGTACATTGCGCTAAATTTCGTAAATTCCTCTTTGAATGATGTATTTTCCCAATCGATATACGCATCAGCATTAGGTAGATTTTTTACTGCAGCTCCCACAATAAATGTATCCAAAAATACAGGACTTTGCTTTTCTTCCGAGTATAAGCCCAAGTCGATAGAATCACCTACTTTAAGTCCATGCTTTTCTAAAAATGCCTCAGATACAACAATTAATTTACTATCATCCTCCATTTTTGGAATGATTCCTTGTTGCTCCATCCCTTTTATATCGGCTAATGTATACTCCAAATTAGGATCATCATCGTTTCCGATTATCACTGCCCCAGAAGTAGTGCTTTGAGAGCTTACTTTCTGAACTCCGCTAATTTCTTTTACGTTTTTCTCCAAATCCTTTGGTTCAATCATTGAATCATATACTAGACGACTATTCAGCACAATGGAGGTTGGAAATTGTTCTTTTAAATAGTTTATTTCATTTTGCTGGATTGTCTTTAACATAACAGACCCAAATACAGCGATAATCATCATCGCGCTGATTGTTAACATCACGAATGTATTTTTTCTGACTTGAGGCACTAAGTTTTTAATTGCGATATAAGAAACATTTCCAAACAGCTTTTTTATTATTGGCAGAACCCCTATTAAAGCAGCTGATAGATAGACAGGAAAAAGAAGATAAATGCTGCTTAGTAAAAACAACGCAGCTATAAAGATACACAAAACTCCCGTCCCTTCTGTTTTGGGCATTACTTTACCAATACAAATCAATAACAGGGCAATAAAGATCAAACCAAACCCAATATTTCTGCGAGTTTTCCTATAACTGAAATCATTCTTTTCATTTTCCTGCATGATTTTAAGCGGTAATAATTTTGAACTTTTATAAGCTGGAATCAGCATAAATATTTGTATAATCATACCGCTTGCTAGTGCAATCATTAAACTTTCCTTATAGTTATAACCCGCTGCTGTTGGTAAATGGAAAGAAAATATCGCTTCAAGCCCTGGTTGAATATATTGATGACTAACGATAGCTAATAGGAAGCCGCCTATTGTGCCCGCTATTGTAATAAGACTGCTTTGAATGAGTATTATGTTAGATAATTGTTTGGTTGTGGCGCCAATGGAACGCAAAATCGCAAATTGATTTTTATACTTATATAAAAATAATTCAAAATTGGCAACAATCAATAACGCTGTAATGATTAACATTAGAAAAGCTAAAGAGTAGATGAAAATTTTCAGAGACTGTACATTCCTTTTTAGAAATTCATCTTCTTCAGCAATATCAATCCTTACACCGGCATCATATTTCTTAATATCATTGGCAAGCAAAAGTGGATCAACATTCTTTTTCGCTTTGACTAGCACATAAGTAGCCTCTACATGTTGACCGGATCTATGCTTTACTAATTCTTTGGCTGTTGGTTTAGAAACAATGAGCATATCGGGAGTAAGCCCACTTGCGTTTAAATCCTCTAATATCTCTGTTACCGTAAACTCCCTGCCTTCAATACCTACCTTTTGACCAGCTTTTACTTGTAAGCTTTCAGCCAAACTTTCATTCATCATAACTTCATTTTCATTTATATCCTCTTTTAAATGATATCTGCTCTTTGCTAGATAATCATTTTCTAGACCAACTGAATAAATGTCTGCTTGCAATTTATCTACCTTTAGCTGGTTAATGATGACTGGAGATATCTTTTGAATATCTTTGTTTGTCTGCAAAGCAGAAATAAAGTCTCGATCGACGTTTTTACTCAGTTCCGCATTATAGCCGACAGATAAATCCATCTCTCCATACATTTTTTGCACTTCTTCTCTTAACGAGCGCTCCGCATTTGTTGCGAAAGCTACCATAACAACCACTAAAAAGACCGATAAAAGTACACTAATAACAGAGGAAAATGTTATAAATTTATTTTTTTGAAAGAAGCGCAAGGCTAGTCCTTGTATTGTTTTCATCATACCTTGAACTCCAACAGCTTCCCAAAATGCTCTAAAATATCATCCATCGCTTGATTCCCAGAACAATCATATTCATTCACAATCTGTCCATCATGAAAAAACAGCACACGATCAGCAAAAGCTGCAACATGTGGATCATGTGTAACAACTATAATTGCTTGGTTCAACGTCTCTTTCATCTTTACTAAAACCTGAAGAATTTCATTTGAAGTATTATAATCCAAGTTCCCTGTGAGTTCATCCGCCAACACAATTGGCGGTGCAGTTATCAATGCCCTGCCGATTGCAACCCGCTGCTGTTGTCCGCCTGATAATTGAACTGGTCTTTGTTTCCTCCAGCCCAAGAGCCCGACAAACTGTAACATCTCATCTACTTTCTCATCTATATAAGACTTTTTCTCTCCCTTTAGAATAAGTGGCAAAGCAATATTCTCTTCCACTGTTAAATCTTTCAAAAGATGAAAAGCTTGAAAGATAAAGCCAATTTTATCTCGCCGATAATGAGTAGCATTTGGTTCTGTAAACATTTCTGTTTGTTTTTGGCCATATAATTGAATTTCCCCTTTATCTGGCTCATCCAATGCTGCCAACACGTTAAGCAACGTACTTTTTCCCGAACCGCTTGTCCCCATTATGGCAATCAGTTCCCCTTCATATAACTCAAATGAAACATCCTTTAATGCTTGCACCTCATGACCGACACCTTTATAAACTTTTGATAGATTTCTTACAGATAAAACAGATTTATTAACCACAACAAGTCACCTCAAAATTATATAAGTGCATGTTTCTTCCAATGATTTTCTGATTATATTTTTTCATAGTTTCAATAATTTTCCAAGTAATAACTAAGATATATTGGAAAATAAAAAAGTATCCTTACCAATCAGTTAGAGGGTAAGAATACTTTTTTAACTTCATAAGGGATATATTCCTTGTTTATTCGTTATTGTAGATAGAAAATATCTCTTTATAATACTCGTTATAAAGTTTTTCCTTTTCCTCTCTGGCTTTTTCCATATCTTTAGAGAAAACTTCTTTAACTCCTGAAAATTGCTCAAGAGTAATAATTGTACCGGAAAAGGGATTTATAGTAGCCATATATCCATCGTTATTATCATAAAATGTAACAAACCACTTGATTGGATCTACTGGAATATCCTCCTGGACAATTTTAATATCATAAGTTAGGTTGCTGACATCCTTTGTTTCTTTAAATGCGTTAATAGCTATTAATAGCGCTTCTTTTTCTGAAATGCCATCTTTGATTCCATATTGAGATAATTCATTTGATGAATCTTTTATTTGCTCAGTTTTCTGATTTTCTTCAAGATTAGCAGCCTCAACGGTTTTAACCTTTGAATTTTCTGTTGTTGCAGCTAGAACAGAAGGAAAAGCAAAGCTATTGACTAAAAGCCCAGCGCAAAAAGTGAATCCTGTAATGTATGCCCCGACTATATATTTCCCTTTTTTCATTTAAGCCCCCTATATACAGAATGTAATATCCCTTATATGAAGCAAGGATACACTCATGATATTTTTAAGTTGCTATTAAGTTGTTAGAGTCTTGTTAAAGATTATCCTTATTGTCGTACCTTTTTGTGATTGAATGTCCAAATCAGCATTATGATATTTAGCTATTTGAGCAACAATACTTAGACCTAAGCCGAAACCTCCAAATTCACGAGAACGAGATTTATCAACACGATAAAAGGGTTCAGTTATTTTTTTTATTTCTTCTTTATCTAAACCAATACCATAATCTTTTACTTCAACTATAAACTCTTCCTTCTCATCAACATATGACCTTACAGCTATTAAGTCATTATCCTTAGAGGCTCTTGCTGAATTCTCTACCAAGTTAATTAATAGCGACAGTAACAGTGTTTCATCACCTAACAAGGACTTTACCTCTGCTCTTGTCTCTAGATGAATATTTTTCTTTTTTAAAATTGGATTCATGAACCTATATAAAGCAGCAAACAACCCCTCCATATTAACCTCTTTAAAATCTTTATTTTTGGTACGCATTGATGTTAAATCAAGAAGTTTAATGGACAATTTTTGCAGTCTTTCTGCTGCTTCATTGAGATGTTGAGTTGCGATGAGACGTTGTTTCTCCTTATACTTTGCCTTTTGCAAGTATTCTGAATAACCTAAAATAGAAGTAAGCGGCGTCTTCATTTCATGAGCAAGATTATCAATAAACTGCTGTTTATTTTGTGATTCCTTTGTTAATTGACCAACTTTATCTTCTATTGAATCAGCCATCATATTAAACGTACTCCCCAGAGTGCCAAGCTCATCCCTTCGTTTAATATGAACTCTTTTATGAAAAGCTCCATTTGCTATCTCACTTGTAATAGAAATCATTTTATTTAGTGGACCAGTTAATCGTTTTAAAAATATGAAATTTAAAATACCCAGTACAATACATACTAGAATACTAACTATTACGAATACACGGCTCATTGAAGAAAGAAAGACATCAAGTTGACTAATATTTCGAGCATAAACAAGGGAGTAATTTGGATTTGAAGGTAATGGTGAAGATACAAGTAAATATCTCTTGCCACCCAATTTTTTCGTTTGTATCTTCCTCGTTTCTTTCTCTTGAATACCTAGTAGCTTACTATCTAAGATTGGAGTATTTGAATATACTTTCGTGTTTTCATTGTATAATGCAAGGTAAACATTTTGATTCTCATAGTAATTTGCAAGTGGTTTTATAAGAGAGGTTAGTTGCTCTTTGTTGTAAGAAGCAGACTGAAGGAATTGACTTATACTATTTTCTATGGATTTTAAAATAATCGATTGTTCCCGTATACTATTTTCTTCTTCTCTTTGAAGACTGAAATGGTAAGAAGAAGATATTAGTACAAAAGCTGCTATGTCAAATAACGTAATAAAAATGAAAAATGTACTCAAAAAAATCTTTTGCCAGAAGTTCATTTTTGAAACTCCAGTCGATACCCAAACTTGTATACTGTCTGTATATATGACTCTAATTGTAACTTTTTTCGCAATTTAGTAATATGAACATCTACAGTCCTAGCATCCCCAAAATAATCCTGACCCCAAGCCAAATTAAGTAATTGCTCCCTAGATAAGGCTAAATTACAATTGTTAATTAATGCTTCTAAAAGCACAAACTCTTGGTTAGTCAGACTTACAGGTTCATTTTTTACAATAGTTATATGCTCATCCAGATCAATAATAGTACTGCCGATACTATATCTCCTTTTAACTGGTTTTGTACGTCGTAGTACTGCTTCTATTCTCGCAAGCAATTCAATTGATTCAAACGGTTTTACAATATAATCATCAGCACCTAGTTGTAACCCCTTAACCTTAAAAGAAATATTATCTTTTGCAGTAACAAATATAACCGGAATAGTACTAAACTTGTTTTGTTCTATAAGTGTAAACCCATCTACATATGGAATCATCACATCTAGCAAAATTAAATCTGGTTGCCAACTATATATAACTTCACTAGCCTCTTTTCCGTCAAACACCTGTTTACAATCATAGCCAACTAAATCCAAATTCATAAAGATTAAATTGTTAATTGCCTGATCATCTTCAATTATTAATATTTTTGCCATAACAATACCTACTTTCATTTAAGTTTCTGTTAATTAGCAGCAACCAGAATGTGAAATAATACACATACATTATATCGACAGTTATATTATGGAACAAGCATTAAAATAGTCGCATCCTAGGTATCAACAAAAAAGACTACCCCAATTCAGGAGTAGTCCATCTTTATAAAATTAATTATTATCTGTTTATGGTTAAACTCTCGTCCAAATCCCAACACTCTTAATTTCCTTATACTCAGGCTGCCAAACAGCATCAACAACAGCTTTTGGTACGTCATTGGAAATATCTGCTTTTGCGATACCTTCCTCTAGTGCAGCCTTAGCTACTTCAACAGCCACATAGATTGATACATCATGTAGTTTCTCAATTGACGGCAGCAATGACGAGCCTGGCTCAGTATTGTCGCACATCTCTGCTACAGCATTTGCAGCTGCTGCGAACATTCCTTTTGAGATTACTTGGGCTTTTGCAACAATCGCTCCAAGCCCTAGACCTGGAAATACAAATGCGTTATTAGACTGTCCGATTTCATAGGAAACACCGTTATATTCTACATTATCAAATGGGCTTCCTGTCGCAATTAACGCTTTGCCGTCTGTCCATTTAATTAAATCTTTTGGTATGGCTTCTGCAAGATGAGTCGGATTAGACATAGGCATGATGATTGGACGTTCAACATGCTTTGCCATCTCCCTCACTATTTCCTCTGTGAAGGCGCCAGCTTGACCGGAAGTACCGATAAGGATGGTAGGTTTTACTCTCTTCACTACTTCCATTAATGGAATGATTCCTTCCTCGTTTCTCTCCCAGCCCTCTACTTCCTCTCCTTCTCTTACGTAAGGAAGTTGGAATTTCAGGACATCCGGTGTTTCATCTGTCAGTAATCCTCGATAATCAATTGCCCAGAAACGGTCGTATGCTTCTTCTTCTGTCAATCCTTCAAGGACCATTGCATCTGCCATTTGGTCTGCGTTCCCGATCCCCGCAGCACCTGGTCCAAAGACAACAATACGCTGATCTTTCAGAGAAGTTTCTGTGACCTTTAATGCAGACATAACCGCTGCAAGCGTAACAGCACCTGTTCCTTGGATATCATCATTAAATGTAAGGATTTTGTCACCGTATTTTTCTAAAATATTTCGAGCATTTACATTGCCAAGATCCTCCCAATGGATAAGCACTTCTGGGAAGAATTTTCTGGCAGTCTGTACAAATAAATCAATGAATTTATCATAACGTTCACCGCGGACACGGGCGAACTTGTTACCAATATAGATAGGGTCGTCAATTAAAGATTGATTGTTTGTGCCAACATCCAATACGATTGGCAGGACGCGGCTTGGATCAATCCCAGCTGCCGCTGTATAAACAGCCAGTTTACCGATTGCAATATTAATACCGCCTACCCCTTGATCCCCGATTCCAAGGATACTTTCAGAGTCAGTGACAACGATTAAGTCTATGTCATTTTTTGAGACCCCAAGATTAGCAAATCCTTTTTCAACACCTTCAGGATGATCAATGGAAAGATATAATCCACCTGGGCGATGATAGCTATGAGAGTATGTCTGAATCGCTTCTCCGACAGTAGGTGTATAGATGATTGGAAGCATCTCTGCTAAATGATCTTTTAAAAGTCGGTAAAAAAGGACAACATTCCGGTTATATAAATCATAAAGCAAACCGTTTTTGAAAAGATTTGTAGTCCGCATGGAATATTGCTCATAGGCTCTGTTAGCCTGTTCATCAAGGGTAAGCACGTGAGGCGGCAACAGGCCGTCAAGTCCAAGCTCTTCCCTTTCCTCTCTAGTAAATGCTGTTCCCTTATTGATAAAAGGATTAGACAGAACTTCTTTTCCTTTTAATGTTGTAATAATTACATTATCAGGCACGCTCATTATGGAAATCCTTCTTTCTATAGAAATTTAATATATTTTTTATCATGCAGCCTTTGTTATAAGCTTTTTAGCTTTTTTCTTTTCTGACCGTTTATATACATAGCTGACAATAATCGGACAAACAATTGCAGAAACAACACATGCTGCTGCAACTTGCGCAGTAGCTGCTGGTGCTATTGCAGAAAGTGTTGGATCTGCTGCCGCAACTACAGCTGGTGTCGCTACAGCGTTACCTGCAGTTGACCCTGTTGCTAAACCGACGATAGGATTTTCTTTGAATAATTTCAAAAGCAAGAAAGCACCAATTCCTGTAAATGAAGCGATTAATCCTAGTAGTAAGCCTGGACCACCCGCTTCTACAATTGTATTCAGATTCATGCCTGCCCCTAATGGGAAAGAGAAAAATGGGATTAATAATAACTTACTGCTTCCAAGAAACTTTCTCATATCCGGATCGATATTTCCTAAAATCATCCCAATTACGATAGGAATTAAAACGCCTACAAGTGCTTGAAAAGGAATAGAAGCAAGGCCGGATGCACCTAAAGCAACTAATGTGAAAAATGGACCATCTTTTAAAGAAAATAATGCGTATGCCCCTACATCTGTTTCGTCACCATAAGATGAAGCTAGTGAAGCATATAACCCACCGTTAGCGTTTAACAATGCTGCAAGGATAGCTAGTGGTGACAATCCTAGAATACCAGCCGGTCCAAAAACCATCGCTATAAAGATACCTAGACCTGCACCTACTATAAATTTACCAGATAATAAAATTGCACCTTTTTTAATCGCTTTTGGTGCTAGTTTAAAGTTAATTTGTGAACCAATTAAAAACATAAAACAAGCTAAAATAGTTGATGATGCCTCTTTACTGAATAATGCCGTTGTAAAATGCCCTATTTCTAAAAACTGTGGAAAAAAAGTGTTTGTTAGTACCCCTAAAAATAACGGAACTACCATCATTCCGCCTGGAATTTTATCGAGCGTTTTCTTAATTGGAATTTGCATATTTAATCCCCCTTGTCATTTTTATCATCATGTAAAAAATCCAAATTCCCTTTGCAATCGCGATAGTGTGATTGCAAATATTACTCCCCTTTGTTACGTGTACATCATATTCCCCTGTAAACCGTTTTCATAGTTTAATAAAGTTTAATAATTCTTTTTGTAAATAAAAAAAGTAAGCAGCTTTCCTAACTGCTTACAAAAAATTTTTAATTAAGTGTTCTTTAAATTGATTATATTCGTGCTGATACACAGGCCTTCCGACTGCTCCATAGATAACCTTAACCTCCAGGATTCCTGTATCCTTAAGAAAATTAAGATACTTTCTGGCAGAAACTCTTGAGATGCCTACAATATTTACAATGTCATCAGTCGAAAAAGGGTCTGCCTTTAATCGCTGAATGGCATCCCATACTTGCTTTAACGTATCCTTCGCTAACCCCTTTGGCAGCTCCTCTGCGATGACATGTTCATCTCTGTGCAAAAGTAAGGAATCCAGCTCCTGCTGACTTACTGAATCTTGCTTATCAATTAACCGAGTTTGTTCAAGATAGGTAGTAAGTGCCGTGTTAAACCGGTCAAACTCAAACGGCTTGATTAAATAGTCGACAATCCCATATCTTAATGCCCTCTTTATTCGATCAAGATCGGATGCAGCAGAAATGATGATCACATCAATTTCAAGTTCATTTTTCCGCAGATGTGCTAATAATTCAATCCCAAGCTTTCCCGGCATAAAAATATCCAAAAGGATAAGCTGGATTTCTTCTGTATTTAGTAATTGTATAGCTTCATCAACTGATGTAGCTGTTGCCGCTAATCGGAACCCTTCAATTTTGGCAAGATATCGTTTATTAATTTGTGCTACCATCGGGTCATCTTCAACGATCATTACATTAATCAATTCTCTTTATCCTCCTCTTGATATGATATATACACAGCAAAACTCGTTCCCTTCCCTGGCTTGGACGAAATAATCAGTTCTCCTTCCAGCCTTTCAATTGCTTGCGCCAAAAGGTATAATCCGTATCCGCGGTTATTTCCTTTAGTAGAAAAGCCTTTATCTAGGATTTTGTTTTGGAGTGAATTCGTCATTCCCATTCCTGTGTCTTTAACCTCGATTGTTAAAATATCTTCTGCATAATCCAGTTTAAGATGGACCTTTTTATTTATACTGTTTGCAATAGCCTCTATTGCATTATCCAAAAGATTTCCAATAATCGTAATCAGCTCATGTGTAATTTCCGAGTTTGCCGGCTTCGGCAGCTTATTGGCACAATCAAATGAAAAGGAAACTCCTGATTCTCTTGCAAAGCTTAGCTTCCCAATCAGAAAACCAGCAAGCACAGGATCTTGGACTTTCCTTGTCACAAAGTCCATTTCCGTTTCCCGATGATTAACCGTTTCACTTACATAATCAGCAAGTGTATCATATTGTTCCGTTCTGACAAGACCTAAGATAACATGGAGCTTATTCATAAATTCATGAGCTTGAGCACGGAGAGCATCCGCATAATTACGGACACCTGTCAGCTGTTCAGCCAGATGCTGGACCTCTGTTTTATCCCGAAATGTAGCGATGGCTCCTACAGCCTGATTTCCAACAACGACCGGTACCCGGTTTACTAAAATAGTAACCCCCTGCAGGTTCTGTTCTTGATCGAGCTCTGTTTCACCTGATTTGATAATGCGAGTTAACCGGGTTTCTGGCAAGTAATCCTCAATATTTATCCCCATTGGCTCTTCCTCAAGACCTGCCTTTTTAAAAAGCTTACTCGCTGCCTTGTTAACAAGGGTGATTTTTCCTTCCTGGTCAATGGCTATAATGCCCTCACGTACAGACTGAAGCATAGAACTGCGCTCTTCAAGCAGCTTCGCAATAACAAACGGCTCAAGTCCTAAAAGGATTTTTTTAATATACCTTGCTAGAACGACCGCACCAATTATTCCAATCATAAGTCCGATTAACGTCCCCAAAACAATTCCCATCCGTCCTTTATCAACAGCCTCTGTAACACTTTTCAAAGAAATCCCGACAGCAACCGCTCCAATTTTTTTGCCCTGTGCATCCTTTATTGGGGTAAATGCCCTCATAGATTTACCGAGCGTTCCTTTTGAAATGGAAACATACTCCTCCCCTTTAAGAACAGGGCCTTCATCTCCCCCAAAGAAATGCTTACCCACCTTACTAGACTCCGGGTGAGACAGCCGAATTCCCTTCATATTCATAACAACAACAAAGTTCACATTCGTTTTGTCTTTTATTACATTAGCAAATTCCTGTAATTCCGCTTGATTAGCTTGTCCTTCAAGAGTCTTGATTACAGCTGGAGTAACCGCCATTGTCCTTGCAACATCCAGCGCCTTTTCTTTTTGTGTCTCTTCTACACTGGAAGTAATACTTTTACTTATAAGCAAGTCGGTTATCCCAAGTGATAACGCAACCACAATACATACAAAAATAATTATGATAGCTTGTAAACTAAGTTTGCCCTTTTTCATAAATTCCTCCAAGTTTATCGAAGTTTCAACATGTATCCAAAAAGCAAAGACTGCTAAACACCTATTACTTAATTAATCATCTTAGCTATATCAGTAAATATGTTTGATTGATATTTATTAAACGCTTTCATTCAAATAGTTTATAATTATCCCATTTTATTATAGTACTTGAAACAAGCAGGGCGATTTATGTAATTAAAAAAAGTATACATTGGGATAGTAACGCAAAAAAACCCCACTTCTTTAAAAAAAGAAGTGGGGTTTAGTATTAGGTAAAATAGTTGCAACTATTTATCAGATGTTAGGCGTAAACGGCCTTACATCATGCCGCCCATTCCGCCCATGCCGCCCATATCAGGCATTGCAGCGCTACCTGCTGGTTCTGGCTTGTCAGCAACTACTGCTTCTGTTGTTAAGAACATAGCAGCAACGCTTCCTGCGTTTTGAAGTGCAGAACGAGTAACTTTAGTTGGATCAACGATACCAGCTTCGATCATGTTAACCCATTGACCGTTAGCAGCGTTGAATCCTGTTCCAACTGCTTCGTTTTTAAGGCGCTCAACGATAACTGATCCTTCAAGACCTGCGTTGTGAGCAATTTGACGAACCGGCTCTTCGATTGCGCGAAGAACGATGTTGATACCAGTAGCTTCGTCGCCTTCTGCTTCAATAGAAGCAACTTTGTTGTATACGTTTAGAAGTGCAGTACCACCACCAGCTACAATACCTTCTTCAACTGCAGCACGAGTAGAGTTCAATGCATCTTCAATGCGCAATTTGCGCTCTTTTAATTCTGTTTCAGTCGCAGCGCCGACTTTTACGACAGCAACTCCGCCTGCAAGTTTAGCAAGACGCTCTTGCAATTTCTCACGGTCGAATTCAGAAGTAGTTTCTTCTAATTGAGCGCGGATTTGGTTGATGCGTGATGCGATGTTTGCTGAATCTCCAGCACCTTCTACAATTGTTGTGTTTTCTTTCGTAACAACAACTTTCGCAGCGCGGCCTAATGATTCGATTGTTGCAGATTTAAGATCTAAGCCAAGATCTTCTGTAATAACCTCTCCGCCAGTCAATACAGCGATATCTTCTAGCATTGCTTTGCGGCGATCACCAAAGCCTGGTGCTTTAACAGCAACAGCTGTGAAAGTTCCGCGAAGTTTGTTCACTACCAATGTAGCGTTTGCTTCACCTTCTACATCTTCAGCTACGATCAATAATGGCTTGCCTTGTTGAACTACTTGCTCAAGCACTGGCAGGATTTCTTGAATGTTAGAAATCTTTTTGTCAGTGATTAAGATGTATGGGTTATCAAGAACAGCTTCCATTTTATCTGAATCAGTTACCATGTAAGGAGATACGTATCCGCGGTCGAATTGCATACCTTCTACTACATCTAATTCAGTTGTGAAGCCTTTAGATTCTTCAATTGTGATTACACCGTCGTTGCCAACGCGTTCCATAGCTTCTGCGATCAATTGGCCAACTTCTTCGTCAGCAGCAGAGATAGCAGCTACTTGTGCGATAGAAGCTTTGCCTTCGATTGGTTTTGAGATAGCCTTCAACTCTTCAATAGCAGTTGAAATCGCTTTGTCCATCCCTTTGCGGATACCCATTGGGTTTGCACCAGCAGTTACGTTTTTAAGTCCTTCACGGATCATCGCTTGTGCCAATACTGTAGCAGTTGTTGTACCGTCCCCAGCAACATCGTTTGTTTTGCTTGCAACTTCAGCTACAAGTTTAGCACCCATATTTTCAAATGCATCTTCCAACTCGATTTCTTTTGCGATAGTAACACCGTCATTTGTAATTAGCGGTGAACCGTATTTTTTTTCAAGCACGACATTGCGTCCTTTAGGTCCAAGTGTTACTTTAACTGCATCAGCAAGTGCATCTACACCACGAAGCATAGAGCGGCGCGCTTCTTCACTAAATTTAATATCTTTAGCCATTTTAAAAAACCTCCTCAAGAATTTATGTTATTTCTTATATATTAATTTCAAATTATTGTACGATTGCCAAAATGTCGCTTTCGCGAAGGATTAAATATTCTTTCCCTTCATATTTAACTTCAGTTCCAGAATATTTTGAGAAGATAATTACATCATCAACAGATACATCAAGTGCAGCACGCTCTCCGTTGTCTAGAACACGGCCGTTACCAACTGCTACTACTTTGCCTTCTTGCGGCTTTTCCTTAGCAGAGTCAGGTAGCACGATGCCACTTGCAGTTTTTTCTTCTGTTTCAACAAGCTCAATAACAATACGATCTCCTAATGGCTTTAACAAGTGAAACAACCTCCTCAAATAATATGTAAATTTATTATTATTAGCACTCATCACTCTTGAGTGCTAACACAATTATTATATTAATTAATCTTTTTATAATTTGCAAGAGACAAGCCTTAGATTTTACAAAAAATTATACTGCCCTGTACACGCCTTTAAGAAGTATACACTCTTTCTTCGACTTTATTCATAAAATCTCCTCTTTTTTAATGTGTTCTATTTGAGTAAGCACGCACTTATTAGTAGAATAAATAGTATGTGTATTACTAATTCTAATCATGTTTGTGCAAAAGACAGCATTTGCTGAATGCGAAGAATACTAATGCTCAAAAGTTTATATGATTAATTTATATATTAGAATATCGAAAAGGAGTACGATATCTTGAAAAAAGAATATTGGATTATTGTAATATCGTATATTGCTATGCAATTATCTACCTTAATTGGCGTTCCGATTGTCATGTTTTTCGGCAACCTTATGGGATATGATTCTGCAGAGCTTGGCATGGCTTCTGTCGTTATTTGGCTGATTTTCAGCTTCCTTGTCACATTGCTCGTTGTTCTTTTCCTGCTTCGCCATGAGATGAGGAATCCGCTCCGCGAAAATCCCGCAAGCATCCCTGCAAGCATTGGCTGGGCAGTGGCAGGTATCTTTCTTTCCTTAATTGCTCAATCAATAGCCGGTTCAATCGAAATGGCATTAGGAATTGAACAAGAATCAGAAAATACACAGCAGCTTATGACCTTTGTTGAGTATTCTCCGCTTGTGATTATAGTTATCAGCGTTGTCGGTCCAATCTTAGAAGAAATCATTTTTCGGAAAATCATATTCGGGGTACTCTATAAACGACTAGGCTTTTTCCTGTCTGCATTGATCAGTTCTCTAGTCTTTGCAGCAGCACACATGGAATTTGTACATATCTTGCTGTACGCCAGCATGGGTTTCACCTTTGCTTTCCTTTATGTAAGAACAAAAAGAATCTGGGTTCCTATTTTTGCTCATGTGTCAATGAACACACTGGTCGTCATCATCCAGTTTAATCTGGATGCCATCCAGGAATGGCAGCGAAATATGGAGAACATTTCACAATTTATTGGAGGATTTTTATGAGGAAATCAGCATTACTCTCTGGAATACTTTATTTAATACTTGGTGCTTTATTTACCTATTTTGCTGTTCAATCAGTCCGTGATCATGGAGGATGGGGCTTCTTCTCCTATATACTTGTCATACTGGCGACATTTGATATAGGCACTGGAATCCGGCTCATTTCCTTCCATTTTATGATTAAAAAGGCTACCCGCAAAAATCAGGAGAGATAATGCCATATATAATAAAAAAAGCAATTATAAATGGAAGCATTTATAATTGCTTTTTTTGTGGCTCATTCCTCTTCCGCTTCATCTGCTGGAGTCGGATAGTGTTTAAGGAAGTAGACTAGAGATTGAAGTTCAACAGCCAAGTCAATATGATGAATTCGTACACTAGCAGGCACAGTCAGCCGAGCTGGTGTAAAGTTCAGAATGCCTTTAATAGAGCAGTCTATTAAACGATCAGTAATCGTTTGGGCAACTGCTGCCGGAACAGTTAAGATGGCAACCTGGATATCATGCTCTAAAATGACCTTCTCCAAATCATCCATATGATGGATATCTACCTCTCCAATTGACGTTCCTGTCTTATCTTCTGCAATATCAAATGCCACTTCTATTTTTGTATTGTTGTTTTTCAAGAAGTTATAGTTTAAGAAGGCAACCCCTAAATTACCCACACCAATCAGGGCAACCTTCGTCAGCTCATCTTGGTCCAATGTCTTCCGGAAAAAGGAAAGCAGGTAGTTTACATTATATCCGTAACCCTTTTTCCCTAATGCTCCAAAATACGAGAAGTCCCTTCTGATGGTAGCTGAATCTACCTTAACTGCCTCACTTAATTCGGCAGATGAAACCCTTTGTTTCCCTGAAGAATGTAAATTTTTTAAGAAGCGATAATATAAAGGCAACCGCTTAGCAGTAGCTTGCGGTATCTTCATTATCTCATTGCTCATTGTAATCCCCTACCTGTAATTAATAATACATCTATCTTTCCTGATAAACTTTAAACCCTCTTGTATGGACCATTGATACCGCCTGATTTTTCAAGCAAGTAAGTTTCGCCGATGACCATTCCTTTATCAATGCTTTTACACATATCATAAATCGTTAATGCCGTGACGGATGCTGCAGTCAGTGCTTCCATTTCCACGCCGGTGCTCCCAATCGTCTTTGCTGATACTTCTATTACTAAACGGTAAGCTTCTTGTTCTTGTCCTTCTTCTTCCCAACGAAAAGAAATATCGACCCCTTTCAAAGAGATGGGATGGCACATCGGTATTAAGTCAGATGTTTTCTTTGCTGCCATGATGCCTGCTACTTGGGCGACAGCCAAAACATCTCCTTTTTTTATCGTATTATGGATGATGCTGTCGTATATATATTTATTTACTATAATGCTTGAGTGGGCAACTGCTATGCGAGCGGTTTCGCTTTTTTCGCTTATATCAACCATTTTCGCTCGGCCCTCATCATTAAAGTGTGTAAAACTCTTCATTTTTAACACCTCTAAGCAAATCATACACTATTTTCCTTCTAAAGTGTATCATTAAAGAATTTTCACTGCCTGCGATTGCCTTTATTGCGGTTTCCCACGTATATAAGTTACACTTGATATACATACATTCTGAGGTGAATTACGCAATGATACTATTACAAGTGAATCAACTTTCCAAATACTTTGGAGCTGAAATTATCTTATCCAATATAAAATTAGAAGTGCAAACAAGAGATAGAATCGCGTTAGTAGGCCGAAACGGTGCTGGAAAATCGACATTGCTAAAGATGATCGCTGGCCACCTTTCATATGATACTGGGGAAATCATTAAACCAAAAAATGTAGAAATAGGTTATCTTGCTCAGAATACAGGGCTCGAATCTAATCTGTCCATTTGGGATGAGATGTTGACCGTATTTAAAGGCCTTCAGCAGCAGGAAGCTGAGCTAAGAAAGCTGGAACAGCAGATGGCAGACCCTGACATAAGCAGCCAACCGGAAAGATTCGAAAAGATATTGAAGGAATATGATACTCTTCAATATAACTTTAAGGAAAATGGCGGTTATCAGTATGAAGCTGATATTCGTTCTGTACTTCATGGTTTGAACTTCGGTTCCTTTGATTACAGCACAAAAATATCTACATTAAGCGGCGGACAAAAGACAAGACTTGCCTTAGCAAAGCTTTTGCTGACAACCCCTGAAATTTTAATTTTGGATGAGCCGACTAACCATTTGGATATTGAGACCCTATCATGGCTGGAACAATATTTGCAAGGCTACGATGGTGCTGTCTTAATTGTTTCCCATGACCGCTACTTCCTTGATAAAGTTGTAACCCAAATATATGAACTTTCCAGAACCAATATCCAAAAGTTCAATGGTAACTACAGCTCTTACCTTCAGCAAAAAGCTGAGAATTACGAAAGAGATATGAAGGTATATGAAAAGCAGCAAGAAGAGATTGCTAAGCTAGAAACATTTATTCAAAAGAATCTTGCTAGAGCATCGACAACAAAAAGAGCTCAAAGCAGAAGAAAAACACTGGATCGAATGGACCGTCTTGAGCGTCCTGATGGTGATGAAAAGTCAGCTTCTTTCGGATTCCAAATTGAGAAGCAATCCGGCAATGATGTGTTAAAGGTGCAGGATCTTGCGATTGGTTACGAGGGAAACACTGTTTCTGAACATATCTCTTTCCAATTAACCAGAGGAGACAGTGTTGCTTTAGTGGGACCTAACGGTGTCGGTAAATCAACATTACTAAAAACAATTATCTCAAAAATAGACAAGCATGCAGGCGCAACAGCTTGGGGAACAAATGTCATGGTTGGTTATTATGACCAAGAGCAAGCAGAACTCCATTCGAACAAGAGAGTATTAAATGAATTGTGGGATGAGTTCCCACTAAGACCTGAAAAAGAAATTAGAACCGTTCTAGGTAATTTTCTCTTCTCAGGAGACGATGTACTAAAGATTGTCAATTCACTGAGCGGCGGGGAAAAGGCTAGACTTGCTCTTGCAAAGCTTATGATGGAAAAGCCAAATGTGCTGATTTTAGATGAGCCAACAAACCATCTTGATCTAGACAGCAAAGAAGTGCTTGAAAATGCTTTAATTGATTATCCTGGTACTCTATTATTCGTTTCCCATGACCGTTATTTCATTAACCGAATTGCTACAAAAGTAATTGAGCTTCAACAGGAAGGTTCAACGGAATATCTTGGAGACTATGACTATTATGTAGAGAAGAAACTCGAACAAGAAGAGTTGCTGGCAATGGAAACAGCCGTTTCCAATTCTGCTCCTGCTGTTGATAATACTGAAAAAACATCTTATCAACAAGATAAGGAAGCTAAGAAAGCAGAACGGCAGCGCATGCGCAGAATTGAAGAAATTGAAAAAACAATCGAAAGCTTGGAACAAAAGGTAGCAGATCATGAGGAAAAGCTCTGTGAGCCTGACATCTTCCAAGACCATGAAAAGGTATTTGCACTGAACAAAGAACTAGAAGAATTTAAAAGCGAAATCGACAACCTTATGGATGAGTGGACTGAATTGTCAGATAAGTAAAAAGTACTGGGCAGTGATTTGCCCAGTACTTTTTTTCCACATATTTATCCACATAAAAATAGTTATTAAACTAGCTTTCCACAGATTTATTCACATTATCCACAATTTCTATTGATTTTACTCACATTATCCACAGTGTTGTGGACATTTCTGTTTATATCCTAAAATAAAACCCCTGTTTTTCAACAGGGATTTAGACCTATACCTATTTCTAGTTGTGGATAGTAATATCCAACCCAGGATTTCCATTTAAATCAGAGAAAGCTCTTTGTCCCTTCTCATAGAAAACTGTTCCTGCAGCAGCAATCATCGCAGCATTATCTGTACATAAAGATAATGGCGGTATTGTCAGTCTGACATCATTAAGGCTTGAAAATTTCTTTTCCAACGCAGACCTTAATCCTTTATTTGCAGCTACTCCGCCTGCTAGGACTACTTGTTTTACTTTATACTCTTTTGCTGCGTCAAAGGCTTTTGTTGTCAGCACATCAATGACACTTTCCTGGAAACTTGCCGCCAAATCTTCTGGCTTTATGGTTTCCCCTCGCTGTTCAGCATTATGAACCGTGTTGATAACTGCTGATTTCAGCCCGCTGAAACTAAAGTCATAACTGCCTTCTAGCCATGCACGCGGCAACTTAATTGATGGCTTTCCTTCTGCGGCAAGCCTGTCAATATGAGGTCCTCCTGGATACGGCAGATTTAGCGTTCTTGCTACTTTATCATATGCTTCTCCTGCTGCATCATCCCTTGTCTCACCAATTACTTCAAAATGACCATGCTCCTTCATATAGACAAGCTCTGTATGTCCCCCTGAGACTACTAGAGATAACAGCGGGAATTCTAACTTATCCACAAGCTGATTCGCATAAATATGGCCAGCAATATGATGAACACCAACAAGAGGAATGCCATGTGCAAAGCTGATTGCCTTAGCAGCATTAACACCAACAAGCAAAGCACCGACAAGTCCAGGTCCTTCTGTGACAGCAATTGCATCTAAATTTTCGTAAGAAACATCAGCAGTGCGCAGTGCTTCTTCAATGACCAATGTTATTTGTTCAACATGATGCCTAGAAGCAATCTCTGGGACAACACCGCCAAATCTTTTATGGCTTTCGATTTGTGAAGCAACAACATTCGATAAGATTTCCGTTCCATTTTTAACGATGGATACAGCTGTTTCATCACAGCTTGTTTCCATTCCCATTATTAATACATCTTTTATCATTATATTTTCACCCACATTACTAAAGCATCTTCTTGATTATCGGTATAATAATTCTTTCTGATAGCGCCGCTTTGGAAACCAAGCTTTTTGTACAAGTTTTGAGCAACTATATTTGTCACCCTTACTTCCAATGTCATAGACTTAGCTTCCTGCTTTTTCGCTTCTTCCATCATTGCTCTTAATAGTTTTTCTCCAAGCTTTTGCCCCCGGAAATCAGGCAATATGGCAATATTAGTTATATGAACCTCATCTATAACAATCCATGCTCCAATATAACCAACCAACTGTTCGCCATGTTCTATAACTATATACTTGGCAAACCGATTCTTTGTCAGCTCATTAAAAAAGGCCTCTTTACTCCATGGTGTGCTAAAAGAAAGTGTTTCAACCATGTGTACCTTATCTATATCCCCAATCGTCATATCCCGAAAAAGATAATCCTCCATGATACCTACTCTCTTCCTTTTTACTCTTTATTATTTGCCTTAAGCCAATTCGCTTCTGCCTCAGCCAAACGAATATAATTTGGAGTAAACGGATGAACCTCTTCTGCTTCCCTCGTTTGCCCCAATCTCGCCAGCACTGCCGGTCTTGGATTAAAGTCAGCATAATCAGCAAATACAGCAATATCTTTTAGTTCAGCTTCAAGCAGCTCTTTATGGATAGACAGATCATTACCTGTAAATAAAACCTTGCCTTGCTCATCTCGTAACCGGCTAACCCAATCCTTTGCCAGAATAAGCTGGTCTTTTTCCAGCTGTTCTACTGCTCCATCTGAAAACTTGTACAGCCCTGTATAAATTTGCCCCCTTCTTGCATCAAACAACGGACTTACACTGCCAGGAAAATATCGGCCTGCACTTGCTGCCAATACCTCAAGGCTCGAAACACCAACAAGAGGAATATTTAATGTCCAAGCAAGAGTCTTCGCAATTGTGACTCCTATTCGGACACCTGTGTAAGAACCAGGACCTTTAGCAACCACTATCTTTGTTAAATCAGCTGGTTTCACGTCACATTCCTTCATCAGCATCTCTACTGCCGGCATTGCCCTGACAGAATGATTCTTTTTTAAATTCGTAATATATTCTCCAATTACTTTATCTTGATCCATAATGGCAATTCCCAATACAAGATTGGAAGTATCAATTGCTAGTATTTTCATTTCATTAACTCCTTACATACTTGCACATATCTAGACCCATAGGGGGTTAGCACAATTTCTCTTCCTGTTTCATTTTTATAATGAATACTTATGTTTAAATACTCTTCAGGCAGCTGTTCCCCTATTAAGTGTGCCCATTCTACCACTGTAACTCCATTGCCATGAAAATACTCATCAAAACCAAGGTCCTCAAAGGCATCCTCGACACGATAAACATCCATATGATAAAGCGGAAGCCTGCCCGCATACTCCTTAATAATTGTAAAGGTTGGGCTGTTTACTGTTTTTGTAATGCCTAGCCCTTTAGCAAGTCCCTTTGTGAAGGTTGTTTTTCCTGCACCTAAGTCTCCTTCTAATGTCAGTACATCACCTTGATCCAAAAGCTCAGCAAGTCTTTCAGCAAAAGCCATTGTCTCATCAGCATTATTTGTTGTCCACATATATTTATCCATAAAACTCACCCAGTTTGTCCTATATTATTTTTAGCCTATCTTCATTATATAGATAGTGCTAGAACTTTCCTAATAAATACAGCATGTTTCTTTTTCTAAAAAAAAATCCTTAGGTTAGACCCTAAGGATTTTCTGCTTTGATTGCGGGGACAGGATTTGAACCTGCGACCTTCGGGTTATGAGCCCGACGAGCTACCAGACTGCTCCACCCCGCGACGGTAATATTAAATATGCCTGGCGACGTCCTACTCTCACAGGGGGAGAGCCCCCAACTACCATCG
>NZ_JBKKHP010000021.1:0-43566 GCF_046613985.1 Niallia laureatilytica
GAGCATTCCTGTAATAAATTAAAACTAGCTTTTGGTAGAAACATGGAAGGTTGGTTTGTTAACTTTATCTTAGTGTTTGATATAATTATTCCTTTAGTAAAGCTAACTAATTTGGAGAGTGAGAAGAATGATAAGAGTAGATGTAGGATATGCATTAATTTATAATGAAGAAACACAAGAAATCCTAATGGTTAATAATAAGGGTGGCGGTTGGTCTCTTCCTGGTGGAGCAGTTGAAAAAGGGGAAACTCTTGAACAAGCAGTGGTACGTGAGACTAAGGAAGAAACAGGACTAATAGTACAAGCAGAGAACATTGTAGCTGTAAATGAAGCAATGTTTAAAGAAAAGGGACATCACGCAATTTTTTTTACTTTTAAAGCTAGGATTATAGTAGGAGAAATATTAATCCAGGATAAGCAGGAAATATCAGAAATAGCATGGGTTGACCTGCAAAGGGCTAATGAATTAATGCCTTACCATAACAACGGTGTAGAAAATTTACTAAATAGTGCTGCTCCTTATATATACCAAATATAAATTTACCCCCATCCTATAATAAATGTCTATAGATAACCTATTGTAATTAGAAGGAGCATAAAAATTGAACATAGAAATATTAAGTTGTACAGAAAAACAAATCAAATCAAGAGATGTAATGAGACTATATAAAGATGTAGGGTGGTGGGAAGAAAGATCAGAACAAGATATTGCCGAGATGCTAAATAAGGTTCCATCGGTGGGTGCTTGGAAAGACGATAATTTAATTGGTTTTGTAAGAGCAGTTTCAGATGGTAAATTTAGAGCATATATTGAAGATGTTGTTATACATAGTTCATTTCAGAAGAATGGTATCGGAAAAAAAATGCTAGTAAAAATGGTGGATGAGCTTTCAAATATAGATGTAATAAGTTTGTTTTGTGAGGACCATCTAATACCCTTCTATGAAAAAAGCAATTTTAGATACAGCAAATCACAATTTGTAATGCATAGAAAGTAATTAATAAATTAAAGTAATAAAAGACTTCGCACTCATATTAAAGGGATAAGCCTTTCTTATGACAAACATGGCAGTATTTTTTTATGTTAAAAGAGAAGGTTGTTACATTAAGGAGTTTAATCCAGAAGGATTAATGCTCTTTTTTGTACCAAAAAGGATCCTACAGATTAGTTAAGGAAAAAAGTTGAGGTGTGGAGTATGTTTAAGATTTTTGGTGAGAAAATTTATGGTATTGATTATCAAATAAGAAAAGGCGTTTATGCTGTTATTCTTAATATTACGAAGGATAAAGTGTTAACTGTCCAGAATTCAAGAGGACATTTTTTTTACCTGGCGGTGGTATTGAGAAGGATGAAAGTTATCAAGACTGTCTAGAAAGAGAAATGTTAGAAGAAACGGGATATAAAGTTTCCATAGGTCCTTTTTTAGGAGAAGCAAAGAGATATTTTCAATCCACTAAAAATGAACCTTTAATAAACGAAGGATATTTTTACTTGGCAGATCTGTTAGATAAAATACAAGAACCTACAGAAGATGACCATGATATTAAGTGGATAGATATTAATAGTGTTCAAGGTCTTCTTGTTCACGACCACCATTGTTGGGCAGTTTATGAATCATTAAAAAGGAGTGGTTAATTCCGCTGTATAATTAACAATTGCGCTAACTAAATGGAGTATACTTATTACTCAAATTTTATGGTGCTAACTTGGAATTTTTCCTGCAATAAATTGATATGGATAATTAACTTTGTGAATAAATGTACTTAAGCTATAGGGGGCTTTAGTAAAAAAAGATACAAAAAGAAAATGAGCTTGGAGATATATTCTCCAGCTCATTTTATTTTTGTATTTTAAATCAACCTTTACCTTTAACATAGCCTTTATTTACAGAAGAGAAGGCAGCATTACTAAAACACACGCGTTGTCTTGTATTGTATTATTGTATTTAGCTCCTTCCAGACTTTCATCCTATTTCTGCGTAAAAAGGGTAATTTTTCACCTTTTTAATTGTAAATATATAACTTTATCAGCTACAATAATAGGTATGGCACAGTCCTTTAGGGAGGATATACTAACTATGGTTAAGAATACAAAATTTTTGCTCTGCACTATTGGGTTATCAATAATGCTTGGAGGATGTTCGGGTATGAATAGTACAAATACTAATAATGAAAATGAAGAAGTTAAAGAAACACAAGCTGGAACTTCTAGTGACAGCTTGGTGAGCGTTCAGGATTACACAGGTGAAGGTTATGCTCTTCCATATGGAAAAGAAACCGATAAACTTGCTGAAGAGAATCGGAACCAGATAGAAGAAGCAACTATAAAGTATTTTAAGGATAACTATAAAACTGATGTTTATGTACATAATGTAGTCGGTAGCCGTGATGGGGCAACGATTTTTGTAGAATCTAAAGGGAATCTACATTTCTATACGTATGCGGTTGTACCAATTGAGGAACAAGGAAAGCAAGTGTTGACAGATAAAATTTGGGCAGATGAATTCCAGGTAGAAAATGCTATTAAAGGCGGATTATATCATATGATCTTTAGTGATGAATTCAAGAAGCTCGATAGTTACCTTGAGTCGCTTGCAGCAAAAGGGCAAATTACTGGCAAAACTATAGAAGCCCTCCAAAATGTTGGCGGACATGGATATATGACTCCATATTACTTTATAGCGCTAACAAGTAAAGAAGAGGCGATTAAACCAGTTTATGACCTATATATAAGCAATCCTAATGAAAGTGTAGAAAATTTGCGGAATGCCTATGATGAGAACATGTTTAACGCCGAAAATTTCAAAATTAATATTCAATTATTTATGACTGATAAGCAGGCAAAACCAAGTGAAGAAATATTTAATCAAGTCACAAAAGAGTTAGAGGAAATGGACTCAATACCTAATGGTACCTACAGTTTCTCGCTCAATGATAACTTCATAGATAAACAGAGTGCTGAAGGTGCTAAGGAAAACTCTTTAAAACGTGGTTTCCCGGATTACATTACTAAGGAATAAAGCAGGTGAATATATGGAGACACTTAAAGGTTCACCAAATATAAATACAAATATAGCAAATAATGATAAAGATTTAGTTGAACTTGCAGGCTTACATGCATATACCTATCCGCTTTTTGAATCGGTAATACAAGTAAATGATACAGATTATACAGTTATTGATACCCATTATGAAGATCCAACCGGCCTTGATTCTATGACAGTTGTAAATATGGAGACAGAGGAAATATCCATTATTTATGTCGGAACAGATGCTAGTGGAAAATATGGCAAGCAGGATATCATTACAGATGCGCAGCTTTTAAGTGACCTTACTCCTGTACAGCTAGAAGCAGCAAGAAATTATTACACAGAAATGAACCAAAAATATAAGAACGTGGGCGGCGTTAAATCTATTGCAGGTAATTCCCTTGGTGGAGGGCTAGTTGGTGCAGTAGCGGTAGAGAATCCAGAAGTAAATGCGGTTACTTTAAACCCCGCCCTTCTTCCTGAAGGGATGGTGGATCCTAATCAAACTTATGATAATATCACAAACTACTTCAGCAGCTACGATGTACTGACTCAGACTTTAATCGCTTTAAATCTTCATGACCGTATTCCAGGTAAGCAGTATGAAATTTTCAATGGTATTCCTGAGTTTTCAAAGCTTGCTACAAACCATACAGGATATTTAAGAAATGAAGATGGCTCCCAGTTCTATGTGATAGGAGAAGTAGGAAAGCCGGGATATGGCAGGATTTATATCGATGCGGATTCACACATTGTATCAAGTATATGGACGGGTGTTCCTCTATATGGGGGACACTCAGACCGCATTGAAATAAATAAAGAAAACCTGGATATACTTGCCGCCTCTCTGCAAAACAATGTGATGGAAAGACTGAACCTTGTTCACGAATATCTTGGCAATTCGGTTGCCATTGTGGAGGATGAAAGTAATCGTTTTAACGAGCGGCTTAATGGGCTGCAGAATACTTTCGAGCATTTGTTTGAAAACATGATCAGTGAGCCGCTATTTCTTGGCATCACTTCATTAAGCAATAGATTGACAGCGGAGATTGATTATTTAATTTCATTATTAAATATCGCAGAAAGCCAAAGCAAATCATTGAATTACATATTAAATTCTCCACCGGCAGAGCTTCTTGAGCATATCTTCAAGACGAATGTCAGTGTAGAAAGCTTGTTTTCAGAGATTCGCAATAATCTATACGAACTAAAGGCTGATATTCATAACATCTCAAGAAACATTATTAACATTATTTCAGATAAAATTCCCGAACTATTTAGAGGCGGAAAGGATGCCTGGTATGATGCAGTAGTCGGTGAGTTAAATGCCCATTATGGTATTGTCAATACTAACAGAGATATACTTCTTTCTCATATTAGGGAATTCAAAAAGCAAGTACAGGATGTTGCCGCAAACTTTCAAATGCGTGATCAATCTCTCGGGCAATCTATTAAAAGTAAATCTACTCATTCCGACTCGATTTCAGTACAGGGAACTAATAATTACAAGTTGGAAGATTCCCCTTACATGGAATGGAGGATGAAGATTAAGGAAATCCAATTAGATACTTCTTACACTTCCTTTACTTTATCGACTCAGGCACTGCTTTACCCTCTTCTGGAAAAAGGACAGATTTTGACTTTCGCCATCGAAAGCACATTAGAAATCCTATCATCAAGTATAAAAGGAGCGACCCATCTTGCTCTAAGTCAAACCATTCCAGGGAAGTTACTTAGTCTCTTTTCAGACTTTGATGATAAAATCCGAACCGGTGTCGCTAACACTCTAAAGCCATTGGATGAACTAGCCGCTACCATCGAAGGGGTCCGTAAAGGATTAGGCCGTTTAATTAATGAATATCCAACTCTACTAAACAATTTTAGACCTTATGTAGAAAGTGCCATATTTAATAATAGTGGTTATTTTAATGTTCATCTTTATAACCTGGCATCTATCGCCATTTTAAGAGAGATGCAAATGCTATTTAATGATGTGGTTTATCAATTAGGAAACAACAAAGCTGAAGCAATTGAAGTATTATGTGAAGTATCCATGAAATTGAAGGAAAATATGGGCATTTTTTATGAACAGGTGAATCGTGGGACATTAAACTGACTTATTCAGCAAGAACCCTCAAGTATATTGGGGGTTTCTTCAAGTTGTGCAATAATGCTAATTATAATGTAACTTTTCTCCATAACTTGAAGGAGGGTACCGGAATGAAGTTGTACTATAAGGAAGAATACTTAGGTGACATTCAGGATGTAAATAGAGAAGGCGCTTGGGTATATGGAACATTCAAACCGACAGCAAACATAAAAAGATATAAAACATTCTTAGAAGCTCTTACAAATGAAGAACATGATTTTGAAGAAGACCAATTTGATGCAGAATGGTTAAATGAGAGCAACTGGTTTATCGCTGATGACCAGGGGAATAAAGAGGGAATAGAAACTCCTGCTGTTTTTAAAGATGGGAATATAAATTGGCGTTGGAGATAATCGAATAGAGGATAGTGAAAAAGCTGCTGTTTGCGGCTTATTTTGTAGTTAACTTAATATTAATAAAAAAGTATACCTAAGATCGTTGGCCTATCAGTATGCACAGAAATAGCCCTGCTCAATGAGCGGGGCATTTTTTATATTTATAATCCCAATAATTGATTTTTCTTTTGTTGAAATTCTTCTTCTGATATAATCCCATCGTCTAATAATGCTTTAAACTTACGAATTTCTTCTGCTGAATCTGTCTTTGTTTCTGATAGAATCGTAGGTTGATGCTTAGATGCTAAGATTTCTTCTACATAAGACTTTATTTCATCAGCCATTTTTTGTTCCTTCTTAGCAAACATAACTGTGTTTTCATCTTGTGTAGCGGCCATAAGTCCGCCTTTACTTTCCCGGCTTCCCAGAATTACAAATTGAATATAACCATTTGTTAATGCACCAGCTTTTTTCATTTGTACACCGGAAATATTGTTTATATCAATTGACTTTTCCCCATCTAAGCCATGATTAGCAAAGTTCAATAAACCTTTTCTTTTAATTCTTAAGAAATTCCCCTCAAGTGTAACTGTTGTTTTTCCAGCCGCTTTAAATTCGAGTACTTTAGACATAGTATATTTCTCCTTATAATAATAATATCCGTTTAAATAATAAAACTTATAGTGAAAAAAGCATATAGATTCGACAAAATTAGACAAATAGTAATATTATACATCTTCAATCGAATACTAGTCATCCATCTAAACTTTTAATAACCTAGCTAATTTAAAGCTTTATGTATACACTTTTGAGCAGAAAGTTTAGAATACTTAGAAATTATTTTGCTAGTAACGGAGAAAAATGGGAGTAGAACTATATTGAAAAGAAAGAGTCTGCTATTATTTCATTTAAAATCTAATAAAAACGGAATGTACAGTTTTCATTAGATTTAGTAACATTTTATCAAATTTAGAAGTAAATGTAATGCGTTTATGTGAAGAATTCTTCATATAACCGTAAATTGAAGGTCAAGAATATTACCTGCCCCTATTGAAAACGTTGATGAGAGCCTTGTAGAACAATTTGTAGATGGGTTCTATCAAATAAGACAAGTTAATAGGTCTACTGCGGAAAGACTAATGACAATCTTAGAACAATTAGATGAAAATCAGATACCAGGATTAATTCGTAATCATGCTCAGCTAGAGGTTTTTAGGGATCCTCAACACTTTCACAACTGAAGAATATATTCTATCACTTTATCCCGAATGACACATATTGTTATAGTCAATCAATATAAACCAGCACTATATAACAAACATAGGCAGCTACCTTTTATAAAATTAGGGTAGCTGCTTAACTATTTATGAAAACAAAGGATGCGAGCCAATGCTGTAATCAGTAGAAAAGAATACTCTTATATAACAATCTGGTGCAGGATAGCTTAATCGCTAAACAGAGTAACTTCCAAAATAAGAGTAATTGGAGCATCTTTTTCAAAAAAATAACATATTGTTTATGTTAGTAGGGCTTAATGAAAATGAATAAAAGCTATCTACACCTGCGGGGAAAATCCTCCAACAGACGGACTCAGCTCTAATTAGCCGCAAGTATGGACTTGACAATGTTGCCATTGAGTGAGGGAAACTCTTAGAGTTGCTAATAAACTCCTTAGGTCTAGCACAAATTGTTCATACCGGAAAGACTTTACGTTTTGAACAAAGTGACTCCCGTGTGAAAGTGTGGTTTGAAGACGGTACATCAGAGGAAGGAGATTTACTAATTGCTGCGGACGGTATTCATTCTACCATTCGTGATACTCTAATGCCAAGTGTTAAACCAAGGTATGCGGGATACACCTGTTGGAGAGCTGTTGTAGAGACTAAACCGAACTTGAGAGGATACAATCCGAAAGTATTTATAGAAACTTGGGGCCGCAAGGGACGCTTTGGTTTGGTTCCTTTACAGGACAATCGAATCTATTGGTTCGCATGCGTTAATGCCAAAGTTGAGAATTCTCCATTAAGAAACTTTTCTGTAACAGAACTTGATTAAGATATTTGAAGGTTACCATGATCCAATCCCTGAGATACTGGCGCAAAGCTCTGATAACCAATTGCTCAACCATGATATTTATGATCTGCCACCAATTAGCCGCTTTGTATTCGGAAACATTGTTTTGCTTGGTGACTCGGCACATGCTATGACGCCAAATTTGGGGCAAGGGGCTGGACAGTCTATTGAAGATGCAATCATCCTCGCAGGTCATTTAAAGACAAGTCCTACAATTAAGGAAGCATTGGAAAGATATGAACAAGAACGAACTGGACGGACAAGTGCAATTACCAGAATGTCAAATCGAATTGGAGTGGTTGCACAGCTGAATGACCGCGTTTCTGTAACTCTTCGAGATGCATTATTCCCTCATGTTCCATCCATAATTATGGAAAAACAGTTGAAATACCTCTATGAAGTGAATCTTGAGGGGTTACTTTGAATATTTCTCCCTTTATATAGACTGCTATAGCTAAGAAAAGTTTTACGTTTTTTATGATTTGAATACTTTGGTAATTGAAGTGAACTTAGCTTAACCTTAGGAAAATCAGCATCCTGAAGATATTGCTGATTGCTCTGCTATTTCTGCTGGAATTTCGTTTTTCTTTCGGGGGTAAAATGGAGAAGAAATCGAAGAAACGCCAATGTTTCATTTAGCTTAGCTTTAATCTGTTTATTGTTATCCATTTATATAATTAGATTTCTAGCTGCCATTTGGTGGCTTATTTTGTATCACTCTAATAAGACGTATAAAGCAATAGACAAATGAATAATAAAATATAAAGAAATAGTCCTCAGAAGGGTCGTGTTCTACGTGAGAGTGTTGGTAACAGGTTCAACAGGTTATTTAGGTTCCGCCTTGCTGTTACGTCTAAAAGATACAGAATACAAAGTGAAGATAACATCTAGAAATAGACCTCAAGATTGGCAACAGTTCGAGTGGATTTACAGCGACTTGGTATCAGGAGAGGGATTGGAAGAGGCTGTAAAGGATGTGGATGTCATCATCCATGCAGCAACAAGCCCGATGAAAAACGTCAAAAAGGTAGAAATAGAAGGCTTACGAAATCTGTTGAGTAAGATACAACATATACAGCACTTTATTTACCCCTCCATCGTGGGTATCGAAGAAATACCGTGGAAATACTATCAACTGAAGTTGGAAGCGGAAGAATTGTTAAGTAAAAGTACTGTTCCTTACACTATTGCACGTGCCACGCAATTTCATGGCTTTGTGGAAAACTTACTTTTATCCAAACCTCTCTTTAACAGATATGTCATTCCAGGGAGATGGAAAGTGCAGAGTGTAGACGTGCATGAATTTGCAACCCATCTAATTGATTTGGTGAATAATGGTCCCAAAGGAAGGGTGGAGGATTATGGCGGACCTGAGATAATGACAATTAGAGAGATGGCTGAAGTAAAAATAAACGCGAAGAAGGAAAAGAAGACAGTATTTGATGTTTCTTTGCCGGGGAGGTTATCCAAGGCTTTCATTGATGGAAAGAACACAAATATAAATAATCAGAAGGGGGAAGTTACCTTCGAACAGTTTCTGCGTAATAAGTAGAACAAAGTGATAATACAAAGAGTAAAAGAGGAATTTCTTTCTATTTTAAAATTGCTTAGGCCTAATAATTTCATTTTTTATGTTTTTTAATAGCTTCGACCTCGATTGTTATATTGATTTTATCTATAGTATTTTGGCTCATAAGATATTTAAGAAAGAAAACGAAATAAAATCACTATCTAGTCTTAATAAAAAGGGTATACTAGGAGCGTTCTTCTGTTGACCTTTCATTGTTCAGATAGAAAATAGTAATATTACATGGGGTTTTTAAGCAAAAACCCTTCTTCAAGCGTTCGTTCGTATGAATCGGTTCAAAACTCGTTTTTATATAGCGTGTTAAGCACCTCAAGATTTTACTCTATTTATATAAAAAGTACTATATTCATCTCAGTTAAATTAATAAAGGTTTAATTATAAAGGAATCAAAATACGAAAATACTTACTCCTTCATCCGTTAACTAATTAATGTATTGGAGTTGTCCTCAAAAGTATCTAACCTCTTTAAAGAAATCACAACATTAAAGTGGCTTTTTAATAAAGACCAATAGTCTGGATAGATGTAAATAAAGTCTTGCATCACTTCTTCGGAGTAATATAGCAGGTAATCTATTTTTTCTATTTCGAATTTTTCCAAATCGTATAAAAGGGCGTGTTGGATGGTGTAATACTCATTAATCTGATATATATTTGGTTTAACAATATTCAGGTTGTTTGTTTGGATGTATTTTAACAAGTTCTGTTTTTGTAGGCATACACTATCTTCTTTCGATAACCCTCCTAAGGATATCCGTTCATTTATAAAATAAATAGCATTCATACAATTCCTCCGTAATTCATGTTATTTCAATGATTGACAGAATTTGTATGGAATATTCTCGCTATTTACCAATAAAGAAATTTATAATTAATAAATCGTTAGTAGGAATTTGGTTAGTCAATTATATGTAATTAGAAAAAACCTTTAGACTGGCTAACAGGCTTAAATGTACCAAGACAATAATTAAACTAAACGTTATCGTTCTGTTATAAATTGGGATACTATAAAACAAAAAATATTGACATTACTGGATTATATATGAAATACTACATTTGTGGTATTTAATGTGTATTCAGTAAAACTGCTTGCATGTTCAATTCGTACATAGGAGCTTAATAACATAATTAGGAGGTCTACATTTATGAAATAAGTTAAATGATTCGGCTGCTATCCAGGAGAACATTTAAAAAATTTTTTAGGAAAGAGGTTGAATTTTTATGAAATCATTAAGCAACATACTTAACACTTCCACACTCAGAAAAATTGTGATTTTACTATTTCTTTCTTGTGCAACGCTTGGTTATTCAAACAATAACGTTCAAGCTGAGTTAACTAAACACAAAAAACAAGAAACTGTCACTAATTATAAGTTTGAGAAGCTTGAAGATAAATATGATGCTAAACTTGGTGTTTTTGCATTGGATACTGGTACCAACCAAACAATAACCTATCATCCAGATGAGCGTTTTGCATATACATCTACTCATAAGGCTTTAGCTGTAGGAGCACTTTTACAACAAAAATCAATAGAAGATCTTAATCAAAGAATTTTCTATACACGTGAGGATCTTGTTAATTATAATCCCATTACAGAAAAGCATGTTGAGACGGGAATGACTCTGAAGGAGCTTTCTGATGCATCTCTCCGATACAGTGACAATACTGCTGGAAACCTCATCCTCAAACAACTGGGGGGACCACTTGGATTTAAAAAAGCATTGGAGAATATCGGAGATAATGTTACCAATCCTGAGCGATTTGAGCCAGATTTAAATGAAGTTAATCCTGGTGAGACTCATGATACTAGTACACCAAGAGCACTTGCGACTAGTCTTCAGGCTTTTACATTGGGAGATACACTTCCAACAGAGAAACGTGAACTTTTACTAGATTGGATGAAGAGAAATACTACTGGAGATAAGTTAATTCGTGCTGGAGTGCCGAAAGGTTGGGTTGTGGCTGATAAGACTGGAGCAGGATCATATGGTACGCGAAATGACATTGCGATTATTTGGCCATCAAAAGGAGATCCTATTGTTCTTGCTGTACTTTCGAGTCGCGATAAAAAAGATGCTGATTATAACGACGAACTTATTGCTGAGGCAACAAAAGAAGTGATTAAGGCCCTAAAAAATAAAAATAAAATTAATGCCAAAGATGAAGATTGGCGCCAGCAATGGCAAGAGGAATAAGAAAAATTCTCTTCTTTCAATTATAAGGAGACTGAACTTTTTTCGCGACTCCTGTTCCTTTTTAGTTCGAATTTGATTTTTAAGGGGGGTAACATGACTAAGAAGCTAAAAAAGAAAAAGAGGTTAACA
The DNA here is from genome assembly GCF_046613985.1 of Niallia laureatilytica. Classification (NCBI taxonomy): domain Bacteria; kingdom Bacillati; phylum Bacillota; class Bacilli; order Caryophanales; family Bacillaceae; genus Niallia; species Niallia laureatilytica. The sequence continues at coordinate 11,497 of NZ_JBKKHP010000021.1, forward strand.
CGCGGAACTTGGCTAGGTAAGGATAGAAGGGAAATTATTGCTGGCCTATTCGCGTTTACTGGATTGTTATTCTTCATTATAACGTTAATTCTATGGGGGATATCCGAGCTAAGCGATGAAAATTTCATTTTTTCGGAAATGCTTGGTTCCTTTAGTGCTGCAAGCCTTTGTCTCTGCTTTGGTATTATTTTTATAGCCTTGATTATTGGGGCAGGAAATTGGATTGCAAAGATCATTTGTTTACTTATTACCGTGTTAATGATGATAACGAGCTATTCATTTATAGAAACTTCCATAAATCTTTATAAAGATAAAACAGTTTTTGAAAACAAACAGTTTGAAACGGTTGTAGCAACCCCAATTGGAGCGGAGTTTGATGACGCTGACTATGGAACTGAAATTCTAATGGAATTAGAATTTAATAATCTCACCTTAGACGTGTACAGCTTCAATATATCAAAAAATTATTACCAAGAAAACTTATCAGGAAAGACTCTAGAAATTTCCTACCTCCCAAATAGTCGTTATGCAGTTAGTATTAAGGAATATCTAATTGTAGAAGAATAAGTTTTATTTTTATTTTCTTATGAAAAAAGAGGCTTGATAAAGCTGCTTCAAGTTTTAAGAAGCATTATTCTATAAAACATAATTGAAAGGGACAGTGTTTTTAAATTCTTTTTGACCCGAATCATCATGTTAATTTAATTTCAACCAATATATCTGCAATGTATACAAATTGTCAAAGAAGGTTAATCAGCTAAAATGATTATTGTGATATAATCAATTGTATATAATTTGTTTAATTTACATCAATTGGTATTTTGGTCGAAAGGAATGACTTATCAAATGAAGATGTTTTCTAGGTTAATTGGTTTACTTGGCGTTTTAATACTGTTGGGAGGATGCTTTGATAAGGCAAGCGAAGAAACCAGTAATACATCAGGTAATTCTGCACCTAAGCAAACGGAACAATCCTCGGAGAAAGACAAAAGCACTCATACCAGCGAGGGTGAAAAAACAGACACGAACGAATCAACTAACACCATCTCGAAAGAACCAGCCAATTCTGGTTCTGAGGACAAATCAAATGAAAGTAACGACTCAAACACAAGTGATAAAGAAAACAAAGATCCGCTAGCTCCATATTCCAGTGAACAAATCGAATATGCACGCGTTTGGTTGCAACTTGGAGCAAATCAGGATATAGACGAATTAAATATTCGGCATATACCTGTTGGAGAACCCATCAATCCAAATATCGATAACAGCGCCACCTACCCAGAAGGCGTTATACAATTATCAGGGTCTCGTCTAATCGACGGATCCATAACCTATAAAGGGAACGGCGATGGCACAATAAATGTTTATAACGCACCAATGCGTTGGGAAGCACCTCCACCCGATGTAGATGAAAAAACACTTCAAGAAGATACAGAAGAGATACTCAACAACACTAAAAAGATTTATATCGAACCTGCAGAGGGTGAGAATATTATAAAATTAATTAATCTTCAGAGGCCATATCGCAATTAAAAAACATCAATGAGTCCTTCTGTATAAAAGGCCTCATTGATGTTTATATACCGTGAAAAACATGACAATTTAAAGAAGAATCACTAATAAAATATAGCCTGAAAAAAATCGAGATTCTATTAATTGGTATATTAAAAGTAAAAAGATACGTCTTTGTTCCTTACTGACATTAGTGTATATTTATGTCTTATTCAGATTAGTATTATCCATACCAATGAGCTGTTGTATGGTTAGATAATTTCTTTTGTTCCAAATATTGATAACACTTGAAATAACCACATCCATCAGTAACTATATTCTGGAGTTTGATTACTCATCTAAAAAATTCTTACTAATTTGTCTCGATAATGAAGAAGAAGGGTGTAAAATGAAGTTATACTTTAAAGAGAAATACATAGGCGACATTCTGGATGCAAATAGAGAAGGTTCTTGGGTATATGGAATATTCAAACCGACAGGAAATTATGAAAAGTATAAAACATTTTTTGAGGCTCTTACGAATGAAGACAATGTGTTTGATGAAGGCCAATTTGATGCAGAATGGTTAGATGAAAGCAATTGGTATATTGCTGATGATCAGGGGAATAAAGAAGGAATTGAGATTCCTGCTGTTTATCCAGATGGGGATATAAATTGGCGTTGGAGATAAGAAAAAAGTGAATAGTAGTGAAAAGAATGGCAATTTACGGATTTTAAATTTTATGCTGTAGTGAAGTGAATGATTGGTAGGGATTTACTATGGAAGAACATACATTTAGCCATTTAACAGATGAAGGAAAAGTACTCTTTTTTATTCTGCTATCAAAAGAAATTTTAAGTGACTTTTCACAGATTGAAGATAGACAGCTAGCACAAAATGCTCTTTCAAAATGTTTGGAATGGGTAAAAAACAACGAAGAAATTGGTTACGAACTTTATGATCTATTAGACGATGATGAGAATGGCATAACAATTATTCAAGAAATGTCCAAAAATGAGAAAGATAGTGCTGCCTGGAATTGCATTATTGATACAGTTGCTTATACATGTCGCAAAGCAATGGAAAAAGAAGGTGTAATATACTTTCCAGAACCAATTGCCCAAGTGGATGATACAATAGTGGAACATTTTATTAGCTCTATCGAACAAGTTAAAGGTGATTCTACTTTGTTGCTTATAAAGAAAACGTTCGAACGACTACTTTTATCCACCTTAGATAAAGAATAAAACATATAATAATTTATCTGATTTTAAGGATGCCGATATAATAGATTTCGGCATTTTTTTATTGCATATTTAAAATATGCGGGCTAAGAACCTTATGTATTGACTAAGGAATTTCCATTGAATGTTCATTATTTTTTAAGATAAATTTCCTAACTTTAGGGAAATTCTAATAGTTAAAAGGAATAATCTATTAATGTGAAATAAATAGAATAAGGGGAAATGGTTAATTAGCAGGATGATCTTAAACTAGTAAAGGAAATAAAAGACATCCGTAGGATAAAGTGATTTGTGGATATACCCAAATATTGTATAGATAGGTATAATAATGAAGTACATAATTGAGGGGGAACCAACACAGATGAAAAAGAAAATAGTTAGATTCACAAGCGTCTTAGCTCTACCACTGTTGTTGCTTGTTGGATGCAGTGAATCTACCGATAACGGAGAAGCAAGCAAGACTAAAGAAACGAAAGCAGAGGCAGTGTCTAAGAAAAGTATGGAAAATGAAGTGAAAGAGAAGACTCTATCTAAGGAAAGTGCTGACACTGAAGAACAAACCGAAGAAACTACGGAGAATGCGGCTGCAGAAAGTACAAGCACTCCTCAACAAACGGAAGATCAAAACAACTTTTCTGAAAACGGTGTAAACACAACTACAGCTATCAGCCAAAATGCCATGCTTGAGGAATTCAACTACATGAGCTATGAAAATGCACGTTTTGGTTTTATTGTTCAGTATCCTGATACATTTAAAGCAGGACGGGCACCAGATAATGGTGATGGATTAGGATTTAGTAATGGGGAAGCTGAGATTTCAGCATATGGAAGTTTTGATGTTTTACAGGATAATCTCCAATCTTACTATGAATTTTCTACAGATGATGCAGTAAATCCTATTGCCTTACAAAAAAGAGGGGACAATTACTTTATCGTATCTTTTATAGATGCAAATGATAATATCGTGTATCAGAAGAGCAAGCTGCAAGCTGGTGTCATCTCAACAGTAAAGCTAACATACCCAGCTAGCCAGAAAGAAAAGTACGATGAAATGGTTAATCATGTGGTGGATACCTTTGTTCCATCAAGTGGCGATCGGTAAGTAAAAACTACCGGTATAGAATAACCAGTAATTATTAAGTAGGTAAATACCTTACCTGTTATTGCTCACGACTTCACAGGACTTTTTTACTTTATAATGATAAAACACAGTAACAAAAGCTGTCTTTGTTATGTCCTGCTAAATTGTTATTAAACAATCAAAGAAGTACTTTGTATTGTTACTAGTGGCCAAACTAATAATTAAACTACCAAAAGCAACAATGTTTAGTATTTTTAAGTCTTTAACTTTTCTACAAAAAAGATAAATTTTAAATTATTTTTGTATTAAGAGAGGGCAAATATGAAAAATAAACATAGATTTGTCATGAATAGGATTTTAATACTTCTATATGTGATGGTTTCCATTTTAGTATTAATAGTTTACGCTATTAAAGATGATTTGTCAGAGGTTTATGAAGCATTTATTCCTCTTGCTATTACTGCCGCAGCTTGTATCATGTTGAATAAAATTAACAATGAGAAAGAGGAAGCTTAAGAAAGCCAGTAGCAGAAAAAAATGTTTGGAAGGTACTGAAACCAGTACCTTCCAAACATATAACAATTAAAACCTTAATCCAAAGAAACCCAAACACTCTTAACCTCCGTATAATTCTCAAGCGCATAGGACCCCATCTCACGCCCAATACCAGACTGCTTATACCCTCCAAACGGAGAAGCAGCATCAAACGTATTATAACAATTCACCCAAACAGTCCCTGCACGGAGCTTGCTCGCAATATAATGTGCTTTTCCAACATTCTGCGTCCACACACCTGCTGCTAAGCCATACTCACTGCTATTAGCACGGTTAATCAACTCATCCAAATCATCATATGGCATCGCTGAAATAACCGGACCAAAGATCTCTTCCTTCGCAATCGTCATTTCATCTCGCACATCAGCAAATATTGTAGGGGAAACGAAGTAGCCCTGTTCCTGTGGCTTAGTACCACCAACAACTAGCTGTGCACCTTCATTCAACCCTTTTTCAATATAACCAAGTACGCGATTCTGCTGCTCAACAGAAACTAGCGGGCCGATTTCTGTATCTGCATGAATACCAGCACCTTGTTGAATATTTTTAGCATGGGATGCCATATCAGCAACCACATTATCGAAGTGTTTCTTTTGGATAAACACGCGGGAACCTGCACAGCAAACTTGGCCTTGGTTAAACATAACCCCGTTTAGGGCACCAGGAATTGCCTTCGATAAATCAGCATCAGGCAAGATGATATTCGGTGATTTACCGCCTAGCTCCAATGTAACACGTTTTAATGTTTTAGAGGCATTTGCCATAATTAGTTTTCCGACTTCAGTCGAACCGGTAAAGGCAATTTTATCTACTAATGGATGATCTACTAGCGGCTGGCCTGCTGTTTCGCCGAAGCCTGGGACGATGTTGACGACTCCTTCTGGGAAGCCGGCTTGTTGGATTAATTCTGCGAGGTAAAGGGCTGACAGTGGTGTTTGTTCAGCTGGTTTTAGGACGACGGTACAGCCTGTTGCGAGTGCGGCGCCGAGCTTCCACATGGCCATTAGGAGCGGGAAGTTCCATGGAATGATTTGCCCGACGACTCCGACTGCTTCATGGCGTGTGTAGTTTAGGAATGGTCCGCTGACTGGGATTGTCTGGCCGACGATTTTTGTGGACCAGCCTGCGTAGTAGCGCATATGCTCGACTGCCAGCGGGATATCGGCATTGGTTGTTTCGCGGATTGGTTTGCCGTTATCTAATGTTTCGAGCTGGGCTAGCTCGGCGCTGTTTTCTTCCATTAAATCTGCGAGTTTGTACATGAGGCGGCTTCTCTCTGATGCACTGATTTTGGACCATGGGCCTTCATCGAATGCTTTGCGGGCTGCTTTGACGGCACGGTCGATGTCTTCTGGGCCTGCCTCGAAAACAGTCGCTAAAACCTCTCCAGTTGCCGGGTTGTATGTATCGAAGGTTTTTTGTGAGGTACTTTCAACAAATTCACCGTTAATAAATAGTTTTTTCTGGCCGTTTAGGAATCTTTCCACCTTTTCTTTTAGCACTCCAGATAATTGAGTCATCTAACTCCTCCTTATTTTTTGGAATCGCTTACAAAAGTAATGTTAACACTGTGAAAATAAGGAAACAACACTTATTTATATAAAAATTCTGATAATATTTGACAAAAACAAGCATTTCCTTGTAAGTTAACAGATAAATATCTACATATTTCAACATAATAAAAGTCATTGAAGGTTAAAAGCTTCAATGACCTTGTGATTCATCAATCTGTTCTTCAAAAAAACCAACGAGAAAATCGAATAGTGACTTCTCCACATTGGTAAACGAATGCCCGCTTGGAAAACATAAATAAATCGTCCGTTTACATTCAGGTTCCCTTATATGCAGCAGTTTAAGGGGATCCTGCCTGACATTTTTCCACAGGATTGAAGGGATGAAGGAGATGCCTAATCCTTCTTGAATTAGTCCTCTAACTGTAGCTGGATCATCACTTTCGAAAATAATATCTGGTTCGTAATGGACTTGTTCAAAAAATTTATTGGTTGTGTGCCGCAATGGTTTTCCACTCGTTAAGCTGATAAACTTTTCTTTTTCTAAGTCCTTTAAAGAAACAGAGTCTAAATGGCTTAGCGGATGGGAGATAGGAACACCCAGTAATATTTCTTCTTCCAGTAAAACGATGTGCTCATTGCCTTCTAATGGCTCAGATGTAATCGCAAAATTATAGGTAATACTTTTATTCGTATGCTGTGTTAGATTAAAGCGTGTTTTTGGAAACTTAGTTCGAAACTGCTGAAGTAGCTTCGGCAGCAGCATCGAACCAACTGTTACATAAAGGGTAATCGTATCCATTTGCCCATTTTTAATGTCTTTCATTTCTGAAACACCTTGTTCAAGGGCGTAGAGTGATAGATTTACCCACTTTAAAAACTTTTCGCCAGCTGTATTGAGAAAGATATTTTTTCCTTTTCGATCAAACAGCTGCATATCTAGTTCTGTCTCAAGCTTCCGAATCATTTTACTGAGGGCAGGCTGTGATATTAATAGTTCATTGGCAGCATGGGTGATATTTTCATGCTTTGCTGTTACTTGGAAATATCTTAACTGCAGTAAATCCATATGTAATAATCTCCTTATAACCATTTGGTTATTAATAGTGGCCGAAAATATATTTTTATTTTTAATTGAAACACATTAAAATAAAGATTGTAAAGAATTGTATAAACTTTTAGGAGCGAAAAGCATGAATATTGTCTTTACCTTTCCAGGGCAAGGAGCACAAGTTCCTGGAATGCTGAGTGATGTGCCAGACTATGTGAATAAGGTGAAAGAGAGTATCGGAATTACTTTGCGTGATGATGAGGAGGCTTTTCAGTCGACTTTTTGGGTGCAGTTAGCTCTATTTGTGAAAGGAGTAGCGGCTGCGAGAGAGTTAATGGAAAAAGGGATTACTCCGCAGTTTGTGGCTGGACATTCGATTGGTGCATTTGCGGCAGCGGTTATTGCTGGTGTATTGACTTTTGACGATGCTATTAAACTAGTATATCAGCGGGCAAAACGAACGGAGGAAGCATATCCAGAAGGTTATGGAATGGGTGTAATCAGCGGACTTACGGAGCGTGAAGTGAAAAAGGCAGTTGAACTTTCACATACGCAAGCATCACCTGTGTTTCTTTCCAATCTTAACTCAGAACTGCAGATTGCCGTTTCTGGAACTCTGAAAGGAATACATACAGCATTCAAACATGCGCAAGATCTTGGTGCCAGAAAAACAACAGTGCTTAAAGTAGCAATCCCATCGCACTGTCCATTAATGGCTGATGTTTCACGAGAACTGCTGGAGTTAGTAGGTACATTTACTTTAAATAATCCGAAAATTCCTTATTTGGCAAATCACACTGGAAGAGTTATAAGACAAAAAGATAAAATCGCAGAAGACTTGGCTTTAAATGTAGCCTATCCTGTGCGCTGGCATGACATGGCTGAGATATGTGTTGAGTCTGGTGCGGATACTTTTGTTGAAATGCCGCCTGGTAATGTATTAACGAATCTTGTTAAGCAAGCACATGGAACAACACGGCAAATCGCTGTCGATGAAGTCGGTCTGGAAGCAACATGTTATTTAATTAATAAATGGAAGGAGCAAGCAGAGTGAATAAATGGACGCAAAAGCGTGATAAAAAACGAGCGAAATTAGATAAAGCAAGCCGCTTGCTGGACGGAAAATTTGTAGACACCTCTCGGATTGTAGAGCTGATGGAATTACTGATTGAACCAGGCTCAAGAGTAGTGTTAGAAGGAGATAATCAAAAGCAGGCGTCATTCCTGTCTAAAAAACTGTTAGAAGTAGACCCTGCCAAGGTAAATGAGCTGCATATGATCATGTCGAGCATCTCAATGCCTGAACATTTAGATATATTTGAATACGGAATCGCTTCAAAAATCGATTTTTCCTACTCTGGTTCGCAAAGCTTGCGTGTTGCACAAATGATTGAAGATGGAACGTTAAAGCTTGGCGATATACATACCTATTTAGAGTTATTTGGACGTCTGTTTATTGATTTAATCCCGGATGTTGTTTTAGTTGCGGCAGATAAAGCAGATAAGGACGGAAACTTGTATACAGGTAATAATACAGAAGAGACACCAACGATTGTAGAAGCAGCTGCCTTTAAAGATGGCATTGTTATTGTGCAGGTTAATGACATTGTGGATGAATTGCCTCGTGTTGATATACCAGGGTCATGGGTTGATGTGGTAGTAAAAGCTGATAAGCCATATGTCATTGAAGCGCTTTTCACACGAGATCCGCAAAACATTACCGAATTACAAGTGCTGATGGGCATGATGGCCATTAAAGGGGTATATGGAAAACATAATGTTCAGTCCTTAAATCATGGGATTGGCTTTAATACAGCTGCCATCGAGCTGTTGCTGCCAACATACGGGGAACAGCTCGGTTTAAAAGGAAAAATTGCTAGACATTGGGCGTTAAATCCTCATCCAACATTAATACCGGCAATTGAAAGCGGCTGGGTCGAAAGTGTCCACAGCTTTGGCAGTGAAGTCGGCATGGAGAACTATATTGCAGCTCGACCTGATATCTTTTTCGTCGGCAAAGATGGTTCGATGCGCTCTAACCGTGCATTATGCCAAGTTGCAGGACAATTTGCGGTTGATATGTTTATCGGTTCAACACTGCAAATGGACGCACAAGCTAATTCCTCAACGGTAACTTCAGGTCGTTTAGCAGGTTTTGGTGGTGCACCTAACATGGGGCATGATCCAAGGGGACGAAGACATGCTACACCAGCATGGCTTGATATGATTGAAAAACCGCATGAGCTAGCAAAAGGCCGTAAGCTTGTTGTGCAAATGGTTGAAACATTCGGTGCTAATAAAAAGCCAGTGTTTGTTGATTCTTTAGATGCTATTCAAGTAAAAACACAATCAGGACTTCAGGTTACACCAACGATGATTTATGGCGATGATGTTACTCATGTTATTACAGAAGAAGGCATCGCGTATCTTTATAAGTCTGACAGCTTAGAAGAACGGAAAAAAGCCCTTGCCGCAATCGCAGGTGTAACGCCATTAGGGATGGATAGCAAAGAAAAAGATGTTAGGAGCCTGAGAGACCAAGGCATTGTCGCCTATCCAGAGGATCTTGGCATTGCCAGACAGCAAGCAAAACGCTCTCTTCTTGCTGCAAGGTCTGTTAGTGATTTAGTAGAGTGGTCAGAAGGTCTTTACGTGCCGCCTGCAAAATTCCGGAGCTGGTCTTAATATGCTGGCAGTTAAATCTGCAGCACTTGTAGAGGAATTAGCTTTAAAAGCAGTAAAAGCGTTAATCGATGAAGCAATGCTCACCCCTAAGCCAGGATTAGTAGATGCAAACAATAACGGCTCCCATGCTGATATGTCCCTTGAACTCATGCTGAAATCAGCAAAAGCATTAGAAGGAACATTTAGAGAGATTGCTTTCGTTTCTTATCTTCATCCTGTGAATCAAAAGCTTCGTGAGAAAATAGCAGCCATAGGAAGACAAGGGGAGCAGGCGATGCTTTCTGCTACTAATGGCATCAATACACATAAAGGTGCGATTTGGGCATTGGGGTTATTGGTTAGTGCAAAGTCTTCTCTTCCAGAGGAAAAGAACCCTATTAAGATATTACAAACGGCAGGAAAAATTGCTTCCTTTAAAGACAGGTTCACACCAAATAATCAAACCCATGGACAGGCAGTAAAAAAGAAGTATGCAGTTATGGGGGCACAAGAAGAAGCACAATTCGGTTTCCCTCATATCCGTGATGCATCTTTACTTGCCTTACTTAAAGCTCGGGCTGCAGGAAAGCCAGAAGAGGAAGTACAAATAGAAGCATTGCTGGCTTTAATGGCAACCGTCGATGATACATGTATATTACACCGTGGAGATTGGGCGGATTTAGTTGCAATAAAAACGATGGCAGGAGAATTTTTACTTTGGGATGGGTTCACAACCACTAAGGGAAGAGAGATTTTCCAATGCTTATCTGATTACTGTAAAACAAAGCGCCTATCGCCGGGAGGCAGCGCCGATTTATTAGCAGCAACACTATTTTTAGTCAGTTAATTACGGAGGTGTTCATCTATGGAAAAACTACAGTTTCACTTTGAAACTTCTAAACCGATTCAAACTGCAGCACATATAGGTGTTGTCGGTTCAGGAGATTTGGAAATCATTCTAGAGCCAGCAGAGGGAACAAAAACAGAAGTCAGCGTGCTCACCGGCAGTGATGGATTTGGTGAAGTATGGGGCAATGTATTGGAACGTTTTTTCAATCGCTACCCTATTACCGCAAATATAACAATCCATGATTTCGGTGCAACACCAGGCGTTGTGCAGTTAAGGCTTACACAAGCATTGGAGGTGATCGGCTTTGCGGAATAGTTTAGTAGAATTAAATGGCCGTGAGCGGGCACAAGCATTAGTGGACAAAGGTACATTCCGCGAGCTGCTGGGACCGCTCGATAAAATGCAGTCACCCCATTTAGAGCCACAAGGAATTGTTCCGCAAAGTGATGATGGCGTTATCGTTGCTCGTGGACAAATTAATCAAAAGGATGTTGTCGTTATTTCGTTAGAAGGTGCGTTTCAAGGCGGCGGCATTGGTGAAGTGAGCGGTGCGAAGATTGCTGGCGCACTGGAATTGGCCCTTGAAGAGAATAAACAAGGCAACCCTGTTTATCCAATTATCTTATTTGATACAGGCGGCGTCCGTCTGCAGGAAGCGAATTACGGATTATTGTCCATTTCCGAAATCTGCAATCAGATTGTAGCCTTACGTCAATACGTTCCTGTTGTTGGACTAATTCCAGGGAGAGTCGGCGCTTTCGGAGGCATGTCCATTGTCGCCGAACTATGTACAACATTGCTTGCAACAAATAAAGCACGGTTAGGTCTGAATGGACCAGAGGTTATTGAACAAGAAGCTGGTGTCATGGAATTTGATTCAAGTGATAAAGCATTGATTTGGAATACGATTGGTGCTAGTCAGCGGGAGAGAACAGGGTTGCTGGAGGAAGTAGTGAAGGACGATGTTGAGTCGATTGTCGCTGCTATTAAAGCGGCGTTTTCAGCGGGAAAAAAATCGGCCAAAACAGAACAAGTCGACTTTCATCTTTCTTTATTAAAAGAAATGGATACTGCAATAGAATGGAGTCCAAAACGATATGCTGAGTATTACAACCAGCATAAGGCAGTGAAGCAGTCTGTGCCAATGGCAACAGCAGGAGTTAGTGCTATGTCACAATCAAGAGGCTATAAATGGTTTTCTGCATTAACAGGTATCACACATCCGACTAGTGCAACACCATCCATTCTAGCTGCTGATGTAACTAAGAATGACCAACTTGCTCGTTATATAGCAATTGTACCGGATGCTAATAATCATTTTCCTAGAGCTCGGAATGGGGAAGTAGGTCTGCTTGAGGGCTGGACTGCTGCGCAAATAGTACGCGATGTCATCCATCAAGATGCAGACAAGGAAACAAAACGCCCGATTGTCGCTATTATTGATGTACCGAGTCAGGCGTATGGCTATAAGGAAGAGCTGATTGGTATCAGCTTAGCATTAGCAGCAAGCGCAGATGCTTATGCAACAGCACGGCAAAAGGGCCATCCTGTTATTGGATTAATTGCCGGCAATGCTATCTCTGGCGGGTTTTTAGCTCATGGCTTACAGTCTAACCGGTTAATTGCACTTGACGATGACAAAATCAACATTCAAGCAATGTCAAAAGCCTCTGCAGCAAGAATTACAAAACGCACAATTGAAAAGCTGGAAGAAGCAACGAAATCCGTGCCCTCAATGGCATATGATGTTCGCAGTTATCAATCATTAGGACCGCTGTATAAATTACTTGCCAATATTGATGCGGATTCTCCAACGGAAAAAGATATGGAAATAGTAGAGCAAACTTTAACAGAAGCAATTAATAGCACAAAGAATGCAGCGACTGATTTAAGCTTCCGTTTACAAACAGATGAAGCAAGAAACGGCGGCCGTGCTGCAACGATTAAAGTCCGTGAAATGTTGAGACAGCAATGGTAATTCAACCACATGATCTTATAAAAATAGCTGATTTATCACAGCTGCAATGGAAGGAAGACAACGAATGGGTCACTGCCTCGTTAAGGCAAGCCCCATTCGTTGTCGTGCGCCGAGCGGAACAAACTAGTGATTATATTCCTGTAGGTATCCGAGGGGAGCAACGTAATCAGCGGCAAGCAGCGTTATTACATCGCAACGGAATAGAAGAGATTATTACCCCATACAAACTAGCAGAACAAAAAAGCTGGAACTCATTAGACGCACAAAGACGAGAATTGCCGGTGTTAAGAAGCTTCAATAAAGTGGCAGAAATCATGGGCAACTGGCAGTGGGGTCCGACAGGCAGTGCCGGTTTTGAAATAGCGACTGGATATCAAGCCTTAAAGGAAACAAGCGACTTAGATATTGTAGTACTAGCACTGTATCCAATTGAGATCACAGAGGCAGAAGAGGTACTGCAGCAATTAGATCTTTTACCAATTCGCACAGATATCCAAATAGAAACAGGTAACGGTGCGTTTTTATTGCGAGAATGGATAAACAAACGAACAGATAAAATAATTTTACGTACCCAAAAGGGACCAGAATTGGTTTCTAACCCTTGGTAATAGAGGGATTCAAATGAAAATTTATCATAGAAAAAGAGGGGAAGTAGTTGAAGAACAGGTATTATTAAGAACTTTTTCCCGTCTATTGTTAAAGAATTAGGTGATACAGATATGAAAGAATTATCAGAAGCAGAACAAAGACAGCTAATTAAATTTTATTATGGACATATGGGAAATGGGGAATTCTTAACTATATTAGAACAGTATTCCAAAGAATGCGGATATGGAGACGAATACACGCGATATGTTTTTGCGAGTTATTACGAAGAATGGGAAGAAGATTACTTCGGTGAAGAAGGTATTATTTATTTCATTGATTATCCTGCTGTCGACCAAGATACCAAACGTTTTATCGATATCTAAAAGAAGACTGTGAAGAGTATTTACAAAAACGCCTAAAGAATAGAGAAAAGGTAAAGGAATATCTTCTGAAAATCAAAGGGAAATTTAATATTGAAGGATAGACTAAGTAGGTATAGCCCTACGAGTCCTTTAATTATAGTTATTTCTCATATACTATGCAGTAATTTTTACGCATCCAAAATAACAAAAAATTAATAAGAATTAGCAATAAAGTAAGACTATAGAAACTCTGTACTAGGTAAAAGTGGGACAAACTGTTTATCTCTCCATTTTCTGTAAAATCATGCAAACTTAGTTTCTATTTTAAAATAATAACCTCCCAGCCTTATCTCAAAATAGCATTGATAATAAATAAATATAATATAAATAATTTTCTGAAAATATATTGACTTCTCTTTCCCTAGGTAGTAACTTATTGATTAGAAATTGTCGACAATCGACAATGAAGAAGGAGGTTTTCGTGTGGCAACTACCAATATTCAAGAATTTGTTGATTCTAACAGAACGAAGAATATAGATGAGCTTATCGCATTAGTTAAACAAAAAAGTATTAGCTCTAGCGGTGAAGGGATGCAGGAGACGGTTCTGAAAGTGTCTGAGCTGCTAGAAAGTCTGCAAGCAAAGACACAGGTCATTCAAACGGCTGGACACCCGATCGTGTTTGGTGAAATTAAAGGGGAGCAGGATTTTACGGTCTTATTGTATGGTCATTATGATGTGATGGCACCAGACCCAATTGATGCATGGGTCAGCCCTCCATTTGAACCAAGTATTAGAGATGGCCGCTTGTATGGCCGTGGTGTTGGTGATAATAAAGGTCAGCTAATGGCGCAATTACTTGGGATTAAGGCTTATTTAGAAATACATAAACAGCTTCCTTTTCATGTGAAATTTGTGTTTGAAGGGGAAGAAGAGCAAGGCAGTGCTAACCTTGCAGCATTTGTGGAAGAGCATAAAGATGGAATCTTACAATCTGATCTTGCCATTTCAATCGACGGCTCTTGTCATGAAAGCGGCGCACCTGTGCTTCGTCTTGGTGTTCGCGGCATGTTATATGTGGAGCTTGAAGCTGTATCTGCGAGCCAGGATAATCATTCCGGCAACACAGGCAATATCATTAAAAATCCGGCGTGGAAGTTAGTTGAATTATTGTCACAGATGCAGGGCGATGACGGCAAGGTGGCAATTAAAGATTTCTATAAAGGCGTACAAGCACCGAATGAACAAGAAAAAGCAATTTTAAACCGCATTCCTTATGATAGTGAAACATTAGCAGCTAAGATCGGGTTACCAAACCTGACTCTCTCCCAAGAAGAATACTTCACGAAATTAATGTATGAACCAACCTTAAACATTTCCGGTATCCATAGTGGTTATGTAGATGCAGGCGCAAAAACGGTTATACCGTCAAAAGCTTTGCTGAAGTTAGACATGCGTCTCGTCGGGAAGCAAAATCCTGATGAAATTTATCAAAATATCGAAAAAATGATTGAACCGCTTGAAGGTGTTTCTGTTTTAAAAATGGTATCCACTCCTCCGTCCAATACAAATATTGATTCCATTTTTGTGAAACCTGTTTTAGCAGCACTTGAACAAGGCTTTGGCATTAAACCTATTTTAGAACCAGTTATGCCGGGAACGTTGCCAAACTATGTGTGGACAGATATTTTAAATGTTCCTGTTCTTATTGTGCCTTACGCTAACTTCGATCAAGCGAATCATGCGCCGAATGAAAACTTGAAGCTTGTTAATTTTGAAAGTGGCATTAAATCTACTTATCATATAATCTCGGAGATTTCTAAAATAATAGAAGGCGGAGTGAAGGCGAATGAGTACGTTAAAGGGAACTCGATCTAAATATTTTGTATTTACACTTGTGTACATAGGCTATTGTATTTGTTATATCGACAGGGCCGCTATTTCACTTGCTTTAACGTATATTGGAGCAGAATTCAACCTTGATGCAACCCAGCTCGGTTTAGTTGTCAGTGTTTTCTTCTTCAGCTATGCGTTAATGCAAATTCCAGGCGGCTGGTTAGCCGATAAGTTTGGTTCGAATATCGTTGCACTTATCGCGATCCTGTTATGGTCGCTCTTCACTGCGATGACAGGTATGGCCTGGTCATTAGTTTCCTTATTGTTTATTCGTATCCTTTTCGGGATTGGTGAAGGTGCTTATCCAACAGCTAGTTTGAAGGCAGTGTCTGAAGTATTTCCACAGTCGCAGCGACCAAAAGCAGTAACTGGTATGCTGTCTTCCAATTATGTTGGAAGTGCCATCGCACCGCTGATTATTGCTCCATTAATCTTAGCTGTCGGCTGGAGAAGCACGTTTTATATTATTGGAGTTGTCGGTATCGTATTTGCAGTCTTTTACTACTTCTGGCTTCGCCCAATGAAGCAAACTACGGCCGCAACGCAAGCTAAAGCTAAAAATTCAATAAGCTATAAAGAGCTATTAAAAAGTACCATCATCTGGCAGTTAGTAATCATTTGTTTCGGTGTCAGTATCGTCAACAAAGGGCTAGATTCTTGGATGCCAACTTACTTGCTTAATGTTCGCGGTGTTGACTTAAAGGCAATCTCGATTCTTGTACCGCTCCCATTTATTGCTGCAGGTCTAGGGGCAGCAATGAGCGGATGGCTTATGATGAAGTTCTTCCAGCAAAAAGAAAAGTACTTGCTTAGTATTGTGTCTGTTTTAACAGCTGTTCTTATTTATGGAATGTATTCTTCTAAAACATTAACATCTGTTATCATCTTTCAAATACTAGTGTATTTCTTTAAATCCATTGCTTTTGGCTCTATCTTTGCTTTACTTGCAAGCTTCATCTTACCCGATAAGTTTGGTTCCGCTTCTGGAATTGTTAATTTCGGCGGACAGATCGCTGGTTTTGTTGCACCGCTTGCAATTGGATTCTTAATAGATTTATTTAATGGTTCATACAATGCGGCGTTTATGTTCTTGATTGCTGCTGTTGCCCTCTCCTTTATCGTTTCATTAACATTACGTGCTGTACCTAAAAGAAAGGAAGAAGAGGATGTTACTGCAAACCCAACAATTGCCCAATGAGATTTTTAATTATATGGTCAATCAAATCATTAATGGTGAATTGCCCCAAGGAAGCCGCATTCGGGAAAGTGATTATGCGGATAAATTCTCTGTCAGCCGTTCGCCTGTAAGAGAAGCATTATACCGGCTCGAGCAGGAAGGAATTGCTGTTAAAAAGCCGCGGAAAGGCAGCTTTGTCAAAGAATTCTCGACGCAAGATGTTTACGATATTTTTGAAATCAGAAACAATCTCGAACAAATGGCGATACGCCGCTTAAACCAAGTTGATATTTCTGATTATTCATTTAACTCTTTACAAGAAGAATTAAAGCAAATGAAAAATGTCAAAAATCAAGTGGACTATACGTTAATGAACTTTAACTTTCACTATCATATGATTTGTTTAAGCAATAGTGATGTTCTCCAAGAATTCTACTTGAAGCTGAAATATCCGTTGTTAATGTTCCAAAATCTTAACTTTACATTTGAAAATCGCATCAATCTCTCCATTTCGGAGCATGAAAAGATGCTTGATTTGATACAACAAGGCAAGTTTGACGAGCTGCAAGACATCTTGTTGACGCACAATAATCGCGTATTAACAAACTTAAAAGACTATTTAAAAAAACAATCTTAAGGAGTGTATGACCATGAAAATTGATAAAATTGTGTTAAGAAAAGTAGACATCCCGTTAAAAGCACCATTCGAAACAAGCTTTGCTGCAATGACTGCAAAAAAATGCATCATTGTTGAGATTCATGGCGAAGGGAAAATTGGTTATGGAGAATGCTCAGCATTTGAATTCCCTTTATACAACGAAGAGTTTGTAAATGGCTGTTGGGCAGCATTACAAGATTGCTTAATTCCATTATTGCTAAAAGAAGGAGATATTGCCCATCCTGACGAAACAAGCACTATCTTTGAACATATCCGTAAAAATAACTTAGCAAAATCATCTATTAACTGTGCGCTTTGGGATCTGTATGCAAAAATCGAAAACAAACCAGTTTACCAGCTCCTTGGCGGAACAAAATCACAAGTAGAAACAGGGGTCAGCATCGGTATTCAAAAGGATGCTGCTACAATGGTTAAAGTTGTGCAAGGCTATTTAGATGAAGGCTACAGACGAGTTAAAATTAAAATCAAACCAGGCAAAGATGTTGAAATTATGAAAGCTGTTCGAGAAGAATTCAGCGACATTATGCTGATGGCAGACGCTAACTCTGCTTACACACTAGATGATATCGAGGTATTCAAAGAGCTAGATAAACTCGATTTAATCATGATCGAACAGCCGCTTGATCATGACGATATCGTGGACCATGCAACACTACAAGCACAAATCAATACGAAAATCTGTCTTGATGAAAGCATCAATACAGTTGAAGATGCACGAAAAGCTATCGAACTAGGAAGCTGCGGTATCATCAACATTAAAGTAGGCCGTGTTGGCGGGTTGACAGAAGCGAAAAAAATCCAAGCACTTTGTGAGTCCCACGGTATTCCAGTATGGTGCGGCGGCATGGTAGATTCAGGTATCGCACGTGCCCATAACATCGCTGCGGCAACATTATCAGGCTTCACACTGCCGAACGACATCGCAGCATCATCTCGTTATTACAACCAAGATATCATTAACCCAGCGATTGAATTAAACGGCACCTATGTAGATGTCCCACAACAAGCAGGACTTGGTTATGATATTGACGATTACGCACTAGATCAGTTTACTGTTGAAAAGAAAGTGGTTGTGAATGAGAGTGTAGCTGTCTAATAAAAAAAGTTCAAACTGAACTGTTATCACCAATGTAGAACAATGACCTTAGCTCAAGCTAAG
The DNA here is from genome assembly GCF_046613985.1 of Niallia laureatilytica. Taxonomy (NCBI): domain Bacteria; kingdom Bacillati; phylum Bacillota; class Bacilli; order Caryophanales; family Bacillaceae; genus Niallia; species Niallia laureatilytica. The sequence continues at coordinate 29,784 of NZ_JBKKHP010000021.1, forward strand.
GTCATTTGGTTTTTTGGCAAGCGTTTTGAAAATAAAAAGACAGAATGTGAGCGTTATCATGTTCTTGTCCAGTTAATTTGACACTTATCAGCACAAGAAAAAAGTCTCCTGAAATTTTGATTTAATATTGTGCACCAAACCAGGTTGTCTACATATGATGTTAGGGAATTGCATGGAGGACATGCTGTTCAAAAAATACAATTCGCCTTTTGTATGGCAAATCCACTTGGTTCGCTTCCTTTCATTAAGTAGCCGCTCTTTTTGAAGAGAAGAGAGGGGCTGCTTTCTATACATATTTTACTCCTATTCCGCATCACCTTGACATAGCCTTTGTACATCCTATACATGATATAAATACACAGTTGAAGGATGAAAGATTTTCATTCCGAATATCTTAAAGAACCAATTAGTTAATTGGTTCTTCTTTTATTACAGATAAGACTTATTTATTCTTCACTTTCCAACTTACGATAATATCGAAATCTACTAACCAATATATCCATAATAATCTGATAAAGCACTGCATGTGTCTGAATATCTGTTTGGTGTGGGAAGTATATGCCATCAGCTGGTGCTGATATTGAGCTTCCAACAGCAGATGAAATGGTGGAGATTTAAATGACAGAGAAAAGCTATTTTCCAAAGGGATTTTTATGGGGTGGAGCGATTGCAGCAAACCAAGCAGAAGGTGCTTGGGATAAGGACGGTAAGGGAATGTCTGTGGCAGATGTGGCAATGTATAAGCCGAATATAGATAAAAGCGATTATGTCAGTCAGTGGCATGTTAGTCCAGAACAAATAGAAGAGGCCATGCAAACAGATGGTCCTGTTTATTATCCGAAAAGACACGGCATTGACTTTTATCAGCGCTATGAAGAGGATTTAGCATTAATGGAAGAAATAGGCATGAAATGTTTGCGAGTATCTATTGCTTGGACGAGGCTTTTTCCAACAGGTACAGAAGAAGAGCCGATTCAAGCGGCTATTGATTACTATGTACGTCTTTTTAAAGAAATGCGCAGAAGAAATATTGAACCACTTGTTACCCTGTCTCATTACGAGATGCCACTCTATCTAGTTAATCATTATGATGGCTGGGTTTCCCGTGAGGTAGTAGATATGTTTGTTACCTATTCGAAGGTATGCTTTAAAAACTTTGGAGAGTATGTTAAGTACTGGCTAACCTTTAATGAAATTGACAGTGTTTTTAGACATCCATTTACAACAGTTGGTGTGGTAGAAGAAAAGTATGCGAGTAAAAAAGACGCAGAGGCAGCAATCTATCAAGCATTGCACCTTCTATTTGTCGAAAGCATTTTGAGCAAATGAACCTCGCCTGCAAGGAAGGAGTCGAAATGCTGGGCTATACACCATGGGGCTGTATTGATATCGTAAGTGCGTCTACCTCACAAATGTCAAAACGTTACGGCTTTATCTATGTTGATGCAGATGATTTAGGAAACGGTTCTTATGACAGAATTAAAAAGGACTCCTTTTATTGGTATAAGAAGGTTATAAAGACGAACGGTGCAGAATTGTAACACTAAAAGAGAAATTGAGCCCACTCAATTTCTCTTTTTTTATGAAAAATTCGCCGGAAAAATCCGAGTTTCTTCAATTATATATACCCTCACAAATTTCGCAGCACACTGCTCGCATTATTACGATATCTTTGCCCTGCCTGTACATACCGATCGACCATTTCTCTCGTCTTATGGCCAGTCTGTTTCATGATCGCAATATCGGTCATTCCCATCATCGCCGCACTTGTCGATAAGCCGCTTCGCAAGCTGTGTCCGCCAAACTGTCTTGGGTCCATACCGGCCAAGGCGACATACTTTTTAATGATTAAGGAAATCGACTTATCACTAAGTCTTCCATTTATATTGCCATGGCGATCAATGGAGCGGAACAACGCGCCGTTGAAAAGCTTTGCTGTTTCGATCCAATCCTCTGTTGCTTTGACAGGGCAATATTCATTATTGGAAAACACAACCCCTTTAATTAAATCATCATTTCTTGTTTTCGTGTCACGGACACTAACGTCCATGCCGAAATCATGAAATTCCAAATCATCGACATTAATCGCCACTAACTCTGACCGTCTGCTGGCAAGGGCAAAGCCTAATAAGATAATTGCTTTGTCGCGGACTCCTGCTAAGGTGGCAGTATCTATCTCACTTATTAAATCAGGCAGGTTTTGGAGCATCAATGCTTTCTTCGGTCTTTGCCGTGATCCTTTTTCTCTTCGTATCCCATCCATCAATGCAATCACTTCTAAGCTTTTCGTGGGACTGACATGCATGCTCATTTTATGTGCTTCACTGATAGATGCAATTCGTCTTCTTAATGTGGAGAATTTATGTGATTCCGCTAGCTCTGTTAAATAGAAGCAAATTGTTTCCACTTCGGCAGGGAGGGGGGAGACATTATGTAAGGCACACCAATCGGTGAAATGCTTCCAATCTGCATAATAGCTTTTTTTCGTATTATTACTTTTCGAGTGGGAGATATAATAGTTTATTTTGTCCATTTGCTGCTTTGTAAATGCAGGGGTATTTTTATGATCTGGAACGAGCATTTGTTCCTCTCCTAACTGCTTTTCTTGACTTCCGATAACTATATATTATCGGAAGTCAGCTTAAATGAGAAGTATTTAAGCCATTTTTAAGTAAAAATTTCTTATTTAGCCTTTGTTTTTTCCATAAAAAAGAATGTTTCTAAGGAGCTCTACAAGGAAATTAGGTGAATGGTTATCCATTAAAGGAAAGTTAATTTTGTCAGAGAGCGAATCTCTGCATTCCTAATATTTGGTATAAAATGACTGCGATTGTATGCGATATTTTTAATCCTCGCATTAATAACTAATTATCTTGTAACACATACTAAGTTAGAAAAAATATTCCTTTCTACTAGAAGCAATCATGCCGGTAGTGAAAATATTTAAATATTTTATTGGAGGGCTATTAATGAAGAGCTTTAAAAGGTTTGGTTATGTATTAATGATTTTTGCATTAATGGTCATCGCTGCAGGATGCGGTGGCGGTAATGAAAATGCAGATAACGGTGACGAAAATTCTGGTTCCTTAGTTGTTTCTGGTTCCTCTGCTATGCAGCCGTTAATTGCTGCAGCGGCAGAAGAGTTCATGGCCGAAAATCCAAATGCAGATGTCCAAGTAAACGCAGGTGGCTCTGGTACGGGATTATCTCAAGTATCTGAAGGTTCTGTTGATATTGGTAACTCTGATGTGTATGCAGAAGAAAAAGAAGGCATTAAGGCTGATGAGCTAGTGGATCATAAAGTAGCAGTTGTCGGTATCACTGCTGCCGTTAATCCGAATGTAGGAATTACAGATATTTCGAAAGAGGATTTAATTAAGGTTTTCACAGGTAAAATTACAAACTGGAAGGATGTTGGCGGTAAAGACCAAAAAATCGTCCTCGTGAATCGTCCTGATTCTTCTGGAACTCGTGCAGTTTTTAATAAATTTGGTCTCGATGATGCAACACCTGCAGAAGGGATAACAGAGGACTCGTCTAATACAGTGAAGAAAATCTTAACGGAAACAGAAGGTGCAGTAGGTTATCTTGCTTTCTCCTATTTTACAGATGATTCTATAACAGCACTGTCTGTTGATGGAGTTGAGGCAAAAGAAGAAAATGTGCAAAATGGAACATTCCCAATCTGGGCCTATCAGCATTCCTACACGAAAGGGGAACCAAAAGGCTTAACAAAATCATTTCTTGATTATGTGATGTCAGAAGACATTCAAAGCACATTGCTGAAAGAGCAAGGATATTTACCTGTAACAGAAATGAAGGTAGAAAGAGATGCTGAGGGTAATCTGAAGGATCTTTAAAAAATTGAACAGGGTAGATGCTTTTATATGCATTTACCCTGTTAAGCCATAAGGGGAGGTTTTTTAGCATGAGAGAAAAAACGATTCCTGCAAAAGACAGATTATTGAAATCAGCAAAAACAGGAGTAGGCAATGAGTTCCGCGGGAAAATTCTCGTGACATTATGTGCAATCATTATGATTGCTGTGACGATTTCTATTACGATTTTCCTTGGAGTAAAAGGACTGCAATCATTTATTAAAAACGGAATTAGCCCGCTCGAGTTTTTGACAAGCACTGATTGGAATCCAACGAATAAAGCCAATCCAAAATTCGGGGCATTTCCATTTATTTTTGGCTCCTTTGCGGTCACTTTTCTGTCTGCACTTGTTGCAGCGCCACTCGGTATAGGAGCTGCTATTTTCATGACAGAGATTGCTCCTTCTTGGGGGAAAAAGATAATTCAGCCTGTCATTGAACTGCTTGTTGGGATTCCATCTGTTGTGTATGGATTTATTGGATTATCCGTATTAGTGCCGTTTATTAGAGATAATATCGGTGGTCTCGGTTTTAGTTTACTTGCGGGAACAATTGTCCTCTCCATTATGATATTGCCTACAATTACAAGTATTGCTACAGATGCAATGAGTTCTTTACCTAATAATTTACGGGAAGGTTCATTTGCACTCGGAGCTACTCGGTGGCAGACAATATGGAAGGTTCTTATTCCAGCAGCACTGCCAACTTTGCTTACAGCAGTGATTTTAGGGATGGCACGTGCATTTGGTGAAGCATTAGCTGTGCAAATGGTAATTGGAAATGTAAAGGATTTGCCATCTAGCTTTCTTGATGCAGCTGCAACATTAACAACGATTATTACGTTGAATATGGGCCATACAACATACGGCAGTGTGGAAAATAATACACTTTGGTCGATGGGACTGATTTTGTTAATTATGTCATTTATCTTTATTATCCTCATTCGTTATGTGTCATCAAGGAGGAAAATGTAATGAACAGTAAAACAGCAGACCGTGTTGCAACAGTTGTATTAGTTGCTATTGCCACCATCATAGTATGTATATTAGTTGGATTGTTTGCTTATATTTTATTTAATGGTTTACGTTATGTTTCCCTTGATTTTCTAACATCGCCTTCCAGTAATGTTCGCGCTGGCGGCGGGGTTAGGGACCAGCTGTTTAATTCTTTATATATTCTTGTAATTACCATGATAATTTCTCTTCCTCTTGGAATTGGCGGCGGAATATTTATGGCAGAATACGCCCGACCTGGAAAAGTAACAGATATTATTCGCTCTTGTATTGAAGTATTATCATCTCTCCCATCCATTGTTATTGGAATGTTTGGTTTATTAATGTTTGTGAACTTGACTGGCTGGGGATACACAATATTAGGGGGAGCTTTGGCGCTTACCGTTTTTAATCTTCCTGTTCTAGTCAGGGTAAGTGAAGATGCTATTCGAACTGTTCCAAGAGAACTGAAGGAAGGAAGTCTTGCTCTTGGTATTACCCATTGGCATACGATTAAAACAGTTATTCTGCCTAGTGCGTTTCCTTCAATTCTGACTGGTGCGATTCTTGCATCAGGGCGTGTCTTTGGCGAAGCTGCCGCCTTGCTGTTTACAGCAGGACTTTCCACACCAAGGTTAAATTATCTTGATTGGAATCCGTTTTCTGACAGATCACCGCTGAATATCTTCCGGCCTGCCGAGACACTGGCTGTCCACATTTGGTCTGTTAATACACAAGGCTTAATTCCAGACATTGAACAAGTTTCTAATGGCGCATCTGCGGTTTTAATTTTGGCAGTCTTAATTTTCAACTTATTAGCAAGATGGATTGGAACACTTATTCATAAAAAAATCACGGCAACGAAATAGAAGGCTGGTGAAAAAAATGAGCACACCTATTTTAGATGTAAAAAATCTCGAATTTTTTTATGGAGATAAGCGGGCAGTTAACGGGATTTCTATGCAGATTGAAAAGAATTCCATCACAGCGCTAATTGGTCCTTCCGGCTGTGGAAAATCAACGTTTTTAAGGACAGTTAACAGAATGAATGATCTTATTCCAGGTGCGAGGGCACAAGGAGAGATACTGTACGAGGACATTAATTTATTATCAGACGATATAAATGTCGTTGCATTACGAAAGGAAATCGGGATGGTTTTTCAAAAGCCTAATCCATTTCCGAAATCAATTTATGATAATATTACGCACGCTTTGAAATATAATGGAGTAAGGAAGAAAGCAGAGCTTGATCGCATTGTAGAAGAAAGCTTAACGAAAGCCGCCCTATGGGAGGAAGTAAAGGACAGGCTTCATAAATCAGCTTTATCTTTATCTGGTGGTCAGCAGCAGCGGCTTTGTATTGCGAGAACCATAGCCATGAAACCAACTGTGATGCTCCTTGATGAACCGTCCTCTGCACTAGATCCGATTTCTAATGCGAAGGTAGAAGAATTAATATTAGAGCTGAAGAAGGATTATACCATTATCATTGTGACCCATAATATGTCACAGGCATCACGTATTTCGGATAAAACCGCCTTCTTTTTCTCTGGTGATTTAATTGAATACGATGTGACGGAAACGATATTCACGGCGCCTTCTAATCAGAAGACGGAAGAATATATTTCCGGCCGGTTCGGATAAGGAGGAAAAGAATTGTCTACAGATATTAGTACGAAGGCGATTTTCGATTGTGTCGATCTCAATTTATGGTATGGTGACCATCATGCATTAAAGGAAATCAACTTTCCTATTAATGAAAAGGAGGTTACCGCGATCATCGGTCCTTCCGGCTGCGGGAAGTCGACGTTCATCAAAACATTGAACTTAATGATCAAATATGTGCCGAATGTAAGGATGGCAGGAGAGATCAACTTTGACAAACAAAATATTTTAAGTGACAGACTGGATCTTGTTGAATTACGAAAGAAGGTAGGAATGGTATTCCAAAAGGGTAATCCATTTCCTCAATCGATCTTTGACAATGTTGCTTATGGACCTAGAATACACGGCATCAAGAAGAAAGAAGAACTCAATAACATTGTGGAAAGCTCCCTGAAGGATGTTGCTTTATGGGATGAGGTGAAGGATCGTTTGAACGGTCCAGCACTTGGCTTGTCAGGAGGACAGCAGCAACGGTTATGTATCGCAAGAGCGCTTGCAACAAAGCCAGATGTACTGTTGATGGATGAACCGACGTCTGCATTAGACCCGATTTCAACCTTAAAGATTGAGGAATTAATTTTAAAATTAAAGGAAAAATACACAATTGTCATTGTTACCCATAATATGCAGCAGGCTTCAAGGGTATCAGATAAAACCGCCTTCTTTTTAATGGGTCAGCTTATTGAGCTGGATAATACGCAGAAGATATTCTCGAATCCTGCCGATGAACGGACAGAAGGCTATATCTCAGGAAGATTTGGATAATGGGAGTGAGCTCATGAATATAAGATCAAACTTCGATAGTAACTTGAATCAATTAAAGGATATGCTGATGGAAATGGCCCGCCTTTCGGAGGTTTCCATCCAGGACAGCATCCAAGTACTTATTAAGCAAGATTTGGAACAAGCGAAACAAATTATTGAACGAGACACAGCAATTGATGATTTAGAAAATGATATTAATGATAAAGCCATATCTTTAATTGCGATGGAAGCACCTGTTGCAAGAGACTTGCGCAAAATTATTGTTGCTTTGAAAATATCTTCTGAAGTGGAGCGCATTGCAGATAATGCAGTGAATATCGCAAAATCAACATTGCATATCGGCAACGAAAAACTGATTAAGGAAATAGTCGATATCCCAAAGATGATGGATATGGCATTGAAAATGCTTAGCGATTCCTTACAGTCCTTTTTGCAGGAGGATGTTGCTCTAGCAAGACAATGTGCACAAGAGGACGATAAAGTGGATGAAATGTATGGCATGCTTGTTAAAGAGTTAATGGGCTATCTCAAGCAAAATCCTGATAATACAAACCAGATAACACAGCTTGCCTTTGTGTGCAGATACATTGAAAGAGTAGCAGACCATTCAACCAATATTGCGGAGCATGTTATTTATTTAGTTACTGGAAAGCGCTATGATTTAAATGCATAAAAAAACAGGAGCAGGATAGAATCCGCTCCTGTTTTTGATTATCGCAGCATTGTTAGTGTGTGAGGTGGGGGATGCGGCAACTTAATCATATTGTAGAGCATAAATATGTCAAAAGTATGTCCGGATTTTGTTAAAACTTAAAATAAATGGCTGTAATAGAAAAAAACCTTATCCTGTTAAAAGGATAAGGTTTTTTTCTGTCATTAAAGAACTTCGCCGTTTGTTTCAATAACTTTTTTATACCAGTTAAAGGATTCTTTCTTAAAGCGTTTCATGCTGCCGTTGCCTTCATTATCACGGTCAACATAAATCATTCCGTAGCGTTTCTTCATTTCTCCTGTAGTGAAGGAAACGATATCAATGATACCCCAAGGTGTGTATCCGATAAGATCAACGCCGTCGTATTCAACTGCTTTTTCTAATGCTTCAATATGAGATTTCAAGTATTGAATTCTTTCTGGGTCATGGATAGAGCCATCCTCACTGATTGTGTCGATAGCCCCAAAGCCGTTCTCTACAATAAACAACGGAATTTGATAGCGATCATAGAAGCGGTTTAATGTATAGCGCAATCCTGTCGGATCAATTGCCCAGCCCCAGTCACTTGACTTAATATAAGGATTTTCTACACCATTTCGTAATGCGCCGTTAACGATGTTGCCAGTGTTGTCATTTACTACATCGCTTTTTACAGTCGTTGACATATAGTAGCTGAAGCCTAAATAATCAACCGTACCATTGCGTAATATCTCGTCATCGCCTTCTTCGAATTTGATATTATAGCCTTCTCGTTCAAATTCTTTTAATGCGTATTTTGGATAAACGCCGCGTACATGCACATCAGGGAAGAAGTAGCGCTGTCTCATTTCTTCTTCTGCAAGCATGATGTCTTCTGGATTAGAAGAGAACGGGTAAATAGGAACATGTGATACCATTGCCCCAATTTGGAATTCTGGATTGATTTTCTTGCCGGCAGAAACAGCTAATGCACTAGCAATCAATTCATGATGACCTGTTTGGTACATAACTTCTTTTGGATTTTCGCCATCTTTAATCGTAACACCAGAATTTGTCCATAAGAATAATGGGTTGTCTACATCCATTTGGTTATTAATTTCATTGAATGTCATCCAGTATTTCACTTTATCTTTATAACGGTTGAAAACAACCTCTGCGAACTTCACAAAATAATCGACGACTTTACGATTGCGGAAACCGCCGTATTCTCTTGCTAAATGCAATGGCATTTCAAAGTGAGAAAGAGTGATAACAGGCTCAATGCCATTGCTTAACAATTCGTCAAACACATTATCATAGAATTGCAAGCCTTCTTCATTCGGTGTAGCTTCATCACCTTTCGGGAAAATTCTGCTCCAGCCGATAGAAGTTCTTAGGCATTTTAAGCCCATTTCAGCAAACAATGCGATATCTTCTTTGTAATGATGATAAAAATCGATTGCTTCATGGTTAGGATAAAACTCATTTTCCTCAATCGTATCCGTGATTTTTCTGGCAACACCATGTTCACCAGCTGTCAAAACATCGACGACACTTGGACCTTTTCCGCCTGCATTCCAGCCACCTTCAAATTGGTGAGCAGCAAGTGCGCCGCCCCATAGGAAATCTTTTGGTAATTTACTCATGTTTGTATTCCTCCTCATTTAATTACTGTAAATAATGTTTGATTAAAAGTACAATTTTCCACTTTCTCGATGATAACTTCTTCGTAAGCGAATGTGTTAGTAACAATGACAGGTGTGATTGTCTTTAATCCTTTACTCTCAATATAGTCTTTATCAAATTCAATTAATAAATCACCTTTATTGAATTTTTCGCCATCTTTAACCTTGACGGTGAATGGGCTGCCATCGAGTGTAACAGTATCCAAACCAATGTGAATAAGCAATTCAACACCAGTTTCTGATCTTAGGCCTATTGCGTGTTTTGTTGGGGCAATCATCACAACAGTGCCTTCAAATGGTGCAATCACTTTATTTTCTGTTGGTTCAATGGCAATTCCTTGCCCCATGGCACCTGAACTAAATACTTCATCAGGCACTTGAGAGAGAGGAACAACCTTGCCGCTAATTGGAGAGTTAACAGTAAGCTCTGTGATCGTTGTTGCTGCAATTTCCGGAGCGCTTGATGTGTTAGTATTTTCTAGACTTGCTGTTTTGCTGCTGTCATTTGTTTCTCCATAACCGAAAATTTGCACAAGTACAACTGGAAGGATGATGGCAATTGCTGCCCCGATCAATATTCCCCAAACGGACATTGGATAGTCTTCATTGATGCCGTTTACGATTGTTAACGGACCAGGCAAGCCTGCATATGCAAAGTAGTATGGGTTAAAAAAGCTTGCTGTAATCGCCCCAATACCGCCGCCGATACATCCGAAGATGAATGGCTTTTTGAATCGTAAGTTAACCCCATAAATCGCAGGCTCGGTAATTCCGAAAATACCAGTTACGCCTGCAGACACACTGACTTTTCTTGTTTCTTGGCTTTTGGCCTTTAAGATTACCCCTAAAACTGCTCCAACCTGTGCGATAACAGCAATCGTTTGATAGGCTTGGAAGGAATCACGGCCGTATAAATCAAAGTTGGCCAATACCATCGGGGTAACTCCCCAGTGAACACCAAAGATGACGATAACTTGCCATAAAGAGCCGATGATAGCACCAGCAACAATTGGTGCATTTTCTGCCAAGAAATTATAGCCGTTAGCAATGCCGTTTGCGCCCATTGTTGTTAGCGGGCCAATAAGCGTGATGGTTAACGGTACCATAATAACTAAACTGAAAAAGGGAACAAATAATGGCTTGATTACTTCATTGATGTACTTATTTAAGAAACGTTCCAAATAAGACAAGATCCACACTAAGAAGAGCGGAGGTAATACGGATGAAGTATAAGTTGTTTCTGTTAAAGCGATTCCAATAAAGTTAATATTTGAACCTTCAGAAATTTGTGCAGCCATTTCTGCCCAAGTCGGGCTCACTAATGCAGCACAACAGGCCACTGCAATATAAGTATTTGTTTTAAAATGCTTGGACGCAGTAATTGCGATAAAAATCGGCAAAAAAGTGAATGGAGCCCAAGAAATAAAGCTCAATACTTGATAGGTGCCAGTTTCTGCGAAACTATCAAACAATAAGTTTATGATAATCAATAAACCTTGCAAAATACCAGCTGCTGCCAAGATATAAACAAATGGCGCAAACACTGCAGACATCGTGGCGATGATACGGTTGAGGATGGTTCCTTTATTTTCATTTTCCGTATGTACTGCATCTAAATTAATCAGATTAGAAAAATGCTCATAAACCTCTCCGACATGCTGACCAATTACAACTTGAAATTGTCCGCCGTTTTCTACAACCGTTACAACTCCCGGCATTGCAGAAATTTCTTCTTTCGCTTGCGGGTTAGAGCGCTTTAATACTAAACGCAATCTTGTCGCACATCTTGTTGCACTGACTATGTTGTCCTCACCACCGACAGCGCTCAAAATATCTTTAGCTAACTTCGGATAATCTCTAACATTTCCTGCCAATTTGTACCCCTCCTTCAATCCTTTATACGCTTACATTATAATTGTATCGGTATAATTTATCAAGTACCAACAAATTATTTTGTACCATCATAATGATAAATGAGATTTTTGCTGATTTATGCTATAATCCTTCTATAAATAATTAAAGAGGAATGTATATGTTAAAGTACCAGCAAATCGCAGCAGAAATTGAAAGATATATTGAGGACCATTCCCTCCAGCAAGGGGACAAACTTCCTGTCATCGAAGCATTAATGAATCAGTTTGAGGTCAGTAAAAGCACAATAACCAAGTCTCTTGATATGCTCGAGAAAAAGGGCATTATCTTTCAAGTAAGAGGCAGCGGTATTTTTGTAAGAAGACACCACCGCAAAGGCTATATAAGCTTACTTTCGAATCAAGGGTTTAAAAAGGATTTAGAGGGTTTTCAAATAACGTCACAAGTAATTGAATTCGATGTAAGAAAACCGACAGCTGAAGCTGCACAAAGCTTAAACTTAAAGGAGACGGAAGATGTTTACTATGTAAAAAGGGTAAGGTATATTAATGGGCAAACTTTATGTTTGGAAGAATCTTACTATCATAAAGGCATCATTTCCTACTTGAATAAAGAAATTGTTACTGAATCGATTTTTCATTATATTACAGAGGGATTAGGACTTAAGGTTGGTTTCTCAGATATGTATCTTCAAGTTGGGAAACTGGATGAGGCGGAAGCAGGTTATCTAGGACTAGTGAGTGGAGATCCGAAGCTTTCTGCTGAGACCATTTTTCATTTAACAAACGGCCAGCCCTTTGATTTTTCAAAGGTAACGTATAATTACGAGCAATCACAGTTCTTCCTCCAAGGAAACAGTCATATACTGTGAGTTCATAAACATACATGACCATATGATAAAACCTGTATAATCTTGAACATCTCCCATATAAATGGATTAAAAGGGGGTGTTATGATGACTGTTCATGTCGTAAAGAGCGGGGAAAATCTATGGTCAATTTCTGCTCGTTATAATGTGGCGGAAAATACGATTATTACTACTAACGGTTTAACTTCCTCAAGTATTGTGCCAGGACTTGCCCTGTACATCACAGATAATGCTTTACCTGTTCGTGCCTATAAAACAATTAACGGTGATAACTTATGGGAAATCGCACAACAATTTAATACAACCATTCCTGCTATCACGGCTGCGAATGAAGGCGTTTCTTTAAATCCTTTGCAAATTGGGCAAATAATTAATATACCCTCTCCGACCAAACTGACAATAAGCACACTTGGTTTTATTGTTCCATCCAATACAATAGCAAATCTTGCCACTATAAATTCCCTTGCTGCACAGCTAACGTATATTGCTATTGTCAACTATTCCTTCACAACGGAAGGCTATTGCTTTGCACAAACAGATGATAGTGCACTTATCAATCGATGCCGGCAGCTTAACAGCATTCCCTTATTAATGATCCGCAATTTTACAAGCAGCGGTTTTAGCCCAGAACTTGCGGGTGCTGTTTTGGAGAACGCCGTATACCGGCAAAACTTAGTATCGAGCATTGTTAATCTCACAAATACTCGCGGCTTTGGAGGCGTAAGTATTGATTTTGAGTTTATTCCGCCAGCTCGCCGCAATGATTTTAATTTATTTTTACAAGCATTAAAACAACAGTTAGGAAGTTTGTTATTGAATGTGAATGTCCACGCCAAATCGGCAGATCTTCCAGCAAACCGGATTGTTGGAGCATATGATTATGCAGCTATAGCCAGGAGTGCGGATTTAATGGCATTGATGACCATTGATTACGGCTACCCTGGCGGTCCGCCTGAACCTGTTTCGCCTATTGCCTTTGTCGAACAGGTTGTTGCCTATGCTTTAACATTGGTTAGTTCCGAGAAGCTGATGATTGCAATGGCGCTATATGGATATGACAAAGTAGTCGCTACAAATGCGACACAAGGGGTATCTGTCCTTGCCGCCCAAAATACAGCAATATCCTTACTTACAGACATTCAATACGATAATGCGGCAAAATCTCCGTGGTTTGAATACTGGTCAGGAAATAATCAGCATATCGTCTGGTTTGAAGATATCAGGAGTTATCTAGAAAAATACAAAATAATCGACGTAAACAAGCTTGCTGGAACAACCTTTTGGCAAATCAGCTTGCCGGCACCGCAAAACTGGGCCTATCTACAAAGAGAAGTAACCATCATCAAAGGAGCTAACAGCCTTTAAACAATTAGAAAAACCCCGGCAAG
>NZ_JBKKHP010000022.1:0-41530 GCF_046613985.1 Niallia laureatilytica
CAGTATGGCTGGACTTCTGTATTAATTAGCTACAATATTAACCAATTTTCCTGGAACAGCAATAATCTTTCTGACTGTTTTCCCGTCAATTTGCTCTTTCACTTGACTGTCTTCCATAGCGATTTGCTCTAGAGCATCTTTATTCGCATCAGCTGGAACCATCAATTTTGTTTTTACTTTACCGTTGATTTGGATAACGATTTCGATTTCATCGTCTACCAATTTTGCTTCATCATATGCTGGCCATGCTTCATATGCAATCGTACCTGATGAGCTTCCAAGTTTTTCCCACAGCTCTTCTGTAATATGAGGGCAAATTGGGGAAAGAAGCTTCACAAAGCCTTCAATATAAGCTTTTGGAATCGCATCTGCCTTATAGCACTCATTAATGAAGACCATCATTTGGGAAATAGCTGTGTTAAAGCGTAATCCTTCAAAGTCCTCTGTAACCTTCTTCACCGTTTGGTGGTAGATTTTGTCTAGACCCTTCGCTTCATCGATTTCTTGAACTTTGCTTGAAATCTCACCATTATCATCCACAAGCAATCTCCAAATACGGTCAAGGAATCTTCTTGAACCATCAAGTCCGTTCGTTGACCAAGCTATTGCTGCATCAAGTGGTCCCATGAACATTTCATACAAGCGAAGTGTATCAGCACCATGGCTTGAGACTATTTCATCCGGATTAACTACATTACCTTTAGACTTACTCATTTTTTCATTGTTTTCACCAAGAATCATCCCTTGGTTATACAGCTTTTGGAATGGCTCTTTCGTAGGTACAACGCCTAAATCATACAATACCTTGTGCCAGAAGCGTGCGTACAATAAATGCAGAACCGCATGCTCTACACCACCGATATAAATATCAACTGGAAGCCATTCTTTCAGCTTTTCAGGGTCTGCAATAGCTTCACTGTTTTTCGGATCGATATAGCGGATATAATACCAGCTGCTGCCCGCCCATTGCGGCATTGTGTTTGTTTCACGTCTGCCTTTTTTACCTGTAACCGGATCTACTACATTAACCCACTCAGAGATGTTTGCCAAAGGCGATTCACCAGTTCCAGATGGTTTAATCTCTGCTGTATCAGGCAATGTTAGCGGCAATTCTTCCACAGGGACACCTGTCATTGTGCCATCTTCCCAGTGAATAATTGGAATTGGTTCACCCCAGTATCTTTGACGGCTGAATAACCAGTCACGAAGTCTGTAGGTTACTTTCTTCGTACCGATGCCTTTCTCTTCAAGCCATGCAATCATCTTAGTGATTGCCTCTTCTTTTTGCAGCCCATCAAGGAAGTCAGAGTTAACATGCGCTCCATCACCAGTATAGGCTTCTTCCTGTACATTTCCGCCAGCTACCACTTCTTTAATTGGCAAATCAAAAGTTTTTGCAAACTCGAAGTCTCTTTCATCATGTGCAGGAACTGCCATAATGCTTCCAGTTCCATAGCTGACAAGCACGTAGTCTGCAATCCAAATCGGCATTTTTTCGCCATTCACTGGATTAACAGCATAAGCTCCTGTGAATACACCTGTTTTTTCTTTAGCAAGGTCCGTTCTTTCCAAATCACTCTTGCTCTTAATTTTCTCTAAATATGCTTCAACTGCTTCCTTTTGCTCTGCTGTTGTGATTTTATCAACTAACGCATGCTCAGGAGCAAGTACAGCATAAGTAGCACCAAACAGTGTGTCTGGTCTTGTCGTGAACACAGTGAATGTTTCATCATGGTTATCAATTTGGAAAGTCACTTCCGCTCCTTCAGAACGTCCGATCCAGTTTCTTTGCATTTCTTTAATGCTTTCCGGCCAATCCACTTCATCCAAATCTTCAAGCAAACGGTCAGCATAAGCTGTAATCTTTAAAATCCATTGTCTCATCGGGCGTCTTTCAACAGGATGTCCGCCCCTTTCGCTCTTTCCGTCAATGACCTCTTCATTGGCAAGCACTGTTCCTAAAGCAGGGCACCAGTTAACTGCCACTTCATCAACATATGCTAAGCCTTTTTCAAATAGCTGTAAGAAAATCCATTGTGTCCATTTATAATAATCTGGATCTGTAGTGTTAATCTCTCTGTCCCAGTCATAGGAGAATCCTAAAGAGTTGATTTGACGTCTGAATGTTTCAATATTTTTTTCTGTGAATAGTGCTGGATGGTTGCCTGTATCAAGTGCATATTGTTCTGCAGGTAATCCAAATGCATCCCAACCCATTGGATGAAGAACATTAAAATCCTGCATTCTTTTCATTCTTGAAAGAATATCAGTAGCTGTATATCCTTCTGGATGTCCTACGTGAAGGCCCGCTCCGGATGGATATGGGAACATGTCAAGTGCATAGAATTTCTTTTTCCCTTTATCTTCACTTGTTTTAAACGTTTTATTTTGTTGCCAATAGCTTTGCCATTTCTTTTCTATGTTCTGATGATTAAAGCTCATCTTATTTCCTCCTATTAGTTTTCTATTCGCAGGGTTTGTTTTCCTTAGAAAACAAAAAATCCCCTCATCCCAAATAGGGACGAGAGGAATATATGTATATCTCCCGCGGTACCACCCACAATTAGTGAATAAATCACTCGCTTCATTTATCCCTTAACGCGGTGTACGGCAAGCATTACTGTTAGTTCACACTTGCAACTCAAAGGCGAGTTCAAGATTTTTTTTGACTGGCTTGCACCATCCGCCAGCTCTCTTCAACAAAAAAGCATCTTTACTATTCCTTTTCCTAGCTGTTGCCCTATATGATGTTTATTGTATGTTATTTTCTTCACGGATGCAAGAAGTTATTAAGCAAGAACTATCTCCGCCAGCTCCTTGTTAAGCATATGCACCGTTAAGGATTTCGGTCACCGTTTGTTTGCTTCAAGTGACGCAATAAATTGCAGGAGCTTTTTATCCTGACCTTTGCCAGCAATCACAGATACACCAACAGGAACGCCGTCTACTTCTGCAAGCGGGATATTCACCTGCGGGAAGCCGGTTAACCCAGCAATGCAGCAGAGCTGGAATGTCCTGCTTCTGCGCAGTTCCAGTTCTTCCACCGACAGATTGAGCAGAGGTGCTTTTCCAGGTGATGTTGGAATGATTAAAAGGCCATCATCCTTTAGCAGTTTTTCCATATTTTCTTGAATCATACGTCTTTTCTTTATAAATGGGGACATATCAGCTTCAGCTAGTGTGCTTGCCCATTGAAATCGTTCTGCAATGCCAGGACCGAAGGATGGTTTATACTTTTCAATCCATTTTCCATGCTCCTCCCAAATCTCTCTGCCTTGCAGCATCCTGAACGTCTCTGCCCAGTCAGCAAGCCCCTCATTTGCCAATACCGTTTGCGAATGTGTTAAAGAAGCTGTCTGCCATTTTTTCAACTCCGTTAATAATGCCTCTTTTGCATTAGGTTCAATCAATTCCCATGCATCATCTGCCATCAAAATACGAGTGAAAGGCTCTCTGGAACCTTCCTCTTTAATCAATACGTTGCCAACCTTTCGTAATGTCTCTGCGTCTCTTGCCATCCAACCGACAGTATCAAAGCTTTTAGCTAACGGAATGACTCCTTCCATATCAACAATATTATGAGTTGGACGGATGCCATAGATTCCACAATAAGAAGAAGGAATTCGGACAGACCCGCCCGTATCTGTTCCGATTGCAAAATCAGTTAATTCCGCTGCTACTGCGACTGCTGATCCGCATGATGAGCCGCCAGGAATGCGCTTTGGATCTTTCGGGTTGATTGGAGTTCCATAATAAAAGTTTTCTCCATTAAGACTATACATCAGTTCATCTGTTATCGTCGTTCCTTCAAGCCTTGCGCCATTATTAAGTAACAGGCTGAGAGAGAAAGCTGTACTTGCTGCAGCAGGGTGAGTCTTGAGCCAATCTGGATTTCCTGCCGTTGACTGATGTCCTTTTATAGCAAACACATCCTTAACTGCAAAGCTTAAGCCTGATAATTCCCCTGTATTTAATGGTTCTAATACAACCTCTTTTTTTGCAAATGCCCCAAAATCCTTAACCATCTTCTCCTCATCCTTCCCGTAATTAAACTTGCAAATGTGTGACGATGTTGTAGTCCTTTATCGCCCATTTACTGTCTTTATAATGAATATTGCTTATACAAGCATTTGTTAAGTATGTATTGTCTAATGTAATTTCCTCGTTTGACAGAATTCTTAAAATGGTATGAATGACAGCACCATGAGCAACAAGGAGAACTTTTTGCTGTGGGTAGCTTTGCAGAATATCTGCCAAGCCCTGTTTCAGTCTTTCTGCCAATTCCCAGTAAGGCTCTGCATTAGGATAAAGCATATCAGGATAAAGGACCTGTCTTTCCTCCTTTGTTTTTCCTTCTGCATCCCCAAAGCTTCTTTCAATGAATTCGGCCATTTCTACTATAGGCAGGTTTAGAGACTCGTTTATAATAGCCGCAGTTTCCTTTGCCCGAATAAGAGGGCTTGTGATGATAAGATCCCAGCTAGTTTCCTTCAAATAGTCCCGGCATTGTTCTGCTTGTCTAATTCCGTTCGAGTTTAATGGAATATCGGTTCTGCCTTGAATCTTCCCTAAGGAATTCCAATCTGTCTCTCCGTGCCTTATTAAACAAATATTTGTCATGAATCTTAATTCCTTTCTATACAAGAGCATGATATTTCTACTGTAGATTAAATAGTCTAACTTTTCAATAAATTATCTGTTTTATTCGCACGGTTGTTAAAAGTAACCGTTTTAATTAACAGAAAATAACTAATTTTCCGCCTTCATGCAGATGGAGTTATTTCTATTGCAGGAGTTCTAAAATCGCATTACACTTATTGCTGGTAGCAAATTAAATGGTAAAGGAGCACCACATATGCCTAGAGCACTATGGCTTTTAGTAATTGGAATGGCTGTCAATGTCACCGGCTCTTCTTTGCTTTGGCCATTAAACAGTATATATATCCACGACCACCTCGGAAAATCTCTTACAGTTGCCGGTTTTATCTTAATGCTTAATTCTGGTGCAAGTGTAATCGGGAATTTGGTTGGCGGCGCGCTTTATGATAAATTAGGAGGCTATCTCTCCATTCTTCTGGGAATTTCGTTAACAGCTTTGTCCTTGTTAGGGCTGTCCGTCTGGAATGCTTGGGAAGCTTATTGCTTCTTCTTCACATTGTCAGGCTTTGGATCTGGGATTATTTATCCAAGCATGTATGCAATGGCGGGAAATGTCTGGCCAGAGGGAGGCAGAAAAGCGTTTAACAGCATTTATGTTGCCCAAAACGCTGGAGTTGCATTAGGTTCAGCAATTGGCGGGCTAATTGCTTCCTATTCGTTCACTTGGATTTTTATCTCTAATACATTTATGTATGTTGTATTTTTCTTTATTGCTTTATTGAGCTATAAAAACATCCAAGTTCAACCAATTGTGCAAACGGCAGGAGACAATGGTATAAAAAGAAAGAAAGCACATCGAAATCCAGCTATTTATGCCCTTACTATTCTCGGCTTCGGTTATTTGCTGTGCTGGATTTGTTATGTACAATGGCAAGCGACCATTTCTACACATACACAAGAGTTAAATATTCCGCTTGCACAATACAGTTTACTATGGGCCGTTAACGGCGGCTTAATCGTTTTTGGTCAGCCTCTCATCAGTCTGTTTACGAAGAAAATATGTTCTTCTGTAAAAATGCAGATGTTAATTGGTATTGTTATTTTTATTATTTCTTTCCTTATCGTCGGTCAAGCAGACATGTTTGCAGGGTTCTTAGCTGCCATGATCATTCTCACCGTAGGGGAAATGTTAATATGGCCAGCTGTTCCAACCATTGCAGATAAACTGGCACCAAAGGGGCGGGAAGGCTTCTTCCAAGGTATTATCAACAGTACAGCAACCGGCGGCAGAATGATAGGTCCTTTATTAGGAGGCTATCTAGTCGATGTTAATGGAATTGGCCTGCTAGTACCTGTATTAATTTTCTTACTTGTTATTGGTATGGCAGCTGCTTACTTCTATGATGCACCATTAAAAACCAGCAAGCTTAGAGTACCTAAAACAGAATAATATTAAAAGGGCGATTCATCATTAGAATCGCCCTTTTTGATGCATTACTAAGACTCTTTATGGTAAATGTAGGGCCATTTGATTTTGCTTATCCTGTATAAGCAGCCTCATTCTGTATAATTGATCCCTTTGCTGCGCGTTGGCACTATGATCCATCGTTTGCAAGTCATTAAATACATTTTCCAGCTGAAATTGTGCATCTGTATATTCTTCTATATTATAATGCTCCTGCATTTGAGCAATTTTATACTGTTCTTCTGCATAGCCTATCGCTGTATTACATCTTTCCAAAAGCTCATCCATAGAATCACGAGTTGCCAATATATAGCCCTCCCAACAAGTGTTGCTGTCTTTGAAGCAATAGTGCTTCGCTACATATTATCTGTAGTCTGCAACCTTCTTATGACTTCCTTTTCTTTACTGAATTAGCGGTTTATATAAAACTGTTTGGAGAAGCAGCAGTTACATGTTAAAATTTTTGTTATGCATTTAGATTGCATTATAAGGAGGTCATTCTTTTGAGTCAGCAAAATCCTTTTGCTTATGCAGCTGATAATAAAAGATATCATACATGGAATTATCATTTGCGAGGCGAGTTTGGACATAAAGTATTTAAAATCGCACTAGACGGAGGCTTCGATTGCCCTAACCGGGACGGCACGGTGGCACACGGCGGCTGTACTTTCTGCAGTGCTGCTGGTAGCGGTGACTTTGCAGGGAATCGTGTCGATTCATTGGAAAAGCAATTTCACGATATAAAAAACAAAATGCATGGAAAGTGGAAAGACGGCAAATATATGGCTTATTTCCAAGCATATACAAATACACATGCTCCTGTTGAAGTGCTGAGAGAAAAGTATGAAACTGTTTTGAAGCAGGAAAATGTTGTAGGCATTTCCATTGCGACAAGACCAGATTGTCTTCCTGATGATGTTGTTGAATATTTGGCAGAACTGAATGAGCGCACCTATTTATGGGTGGAGCTTGGCTTGCAGACTGTCCATGAAAAAACAGCACAGCTTATTAATAGAGCCCATGATTATCAAACATATGTGGATGGTGTTAATAAACTGAGAAAACATAATATCCGCATTTGCTCACATATCATTAACGGGCTTCCACTTGAGACGAATGAAATGATGATGGAAACAGCGAAAGAAGTGAGCAAGCTTGATGTGCAAGGAATTAAAATTCACTTGCTTCATTTGCTGAAGGGCACACCTATGGTTAAACAATATGAAAAAGGATTGCTTAAGTTTCTAACCTTTGACGAATATATTCAGCTTGTTTGCGACCAGCTGGAAATATTGCCGCCAAGTATGATCATTCATCGAATTAC
Source organism: Niallia laureatilytica (assembly GCF_046613985.1). Taxonomy (NCBI): domain Bacteria; kingdom Bacillati; phylum Bacillota; class Bacilli; order Caryophanales; family Bacillaceae; genus Niallia; species Niallia laureatilytica. The sequence continues at coordinate 7,389 of NZ_JBKKHP010000022.1, forward strand.
AGGCGATGGACCGATTGATTTAATGGTTGGACCAATGTGGAGTGTCAACAAATGGGATGTACTGAACAGCATTGATGCAGAATTGAAAAGACGTGACAGCTGGCAAGGAAAATTTTATAATGCGGAAAAGGTGACGATATGAAGCTGGAACGCATACTTCCCTTTGCAAGAACATTGTTAGAAAATGCAATCGATGAAGACGATATTGCCATTGATGCGACAATGGGAAATGGTCATGACACCTGTTTTCTGGCAAACCTTGTAGGAGAAGGCGGCAAGGTATACAGCTTCGATATTCAGGATCAGGCCCTTGAAGCAACGAAAAGCAGACTTGCAGCCCAGTCCCTTACTAATCGGGTAATTCTTACTAAAACAGGGCATGAAAATGTGGAAAAAATTATTCCTGAAAAACTGCATGGACTTGTGAAGGGTGCTATTTTCAATTTAGGCTATTTGCCTGGTGGAGATAAATCAATCGTTACAAATTCGAACACGACTATAATGGCAGTCGAACAAATATTTAACATGCTTGCACCAGAAGGAATCATTATTCTTGTCATTTATCATGGACATACTGAAGGTGCACAAGAAAGAGACGAGCTGCTTACATTCGCTGAAAACTTCAGTCAGGAAAAAGCGCATGTTTTAAAATATCAGTTCATTAACCAAAAAAACAACCCGCCTTTTATTATTGCCATTGAGAAAAGATAAATAAGAAAAAATGCCGGATAATCAGTAAGACTGATTCCCGGCATTTTTTTATTTCTTTTCGTTTAAGGAAGGGTGAAGCAGACAATACATGAGGCAATCATAAATATGTTCATTTTGAACCATATATTTTGCCAAAGTACCTTCTTTATGAAAACCTGCTCTTTCCAGCATTTTTTGAGATGAATTATTTTCAGGATACACAATCGCTGAGATTCGGTTCAATTGCAAAGCAGAAAATCCGTATGATATAACTTCAGAAATAGCCTCCATCCCATAGCCCTTTTTCCAAAAATCCGGGTGAAGCTCATAACCGATTTCAGCCCGCTTATGCTTTTGATGCCATGCATGATAGCCAATTGTCCCAATAAAAGCGCCGCTGTCCTTTTCTACCATTCCCCAGCGAATTCCTTTTTGCATGCTGTAATTCATATTGAAAATTGCCAGCAAGGAACGTGCTTCCTCAATTGTGGTAAAAGGCTCTTGCCCGTAGTGCACCGTAACGTCAGGACGACTTAATATACTATAAATCGCTTTAACATCTTTTTCTTCTATCTCTCTTAAAAGCAACCGATCTGTTTCTAGTTCAGGAAACATCTGCAACTCCCCTTGTCGGCCTACATTTATTTAGATATCGTCTTCATCATTCCTGCTGGAATCATCTTTTGAAACTTGCGGTATGCTCGTCCATTAATATAAAAGAAGTAGCCAACCGGACCGGAAGTTTTAATAATTTCCCTTGCCAGCTTTCTAATATTTTGCTGCTTATATACTTTCTCGTCAGATAAGTAGACACCGAGCAGTCCTCTGTTAATAAGTTTGTGGAACCGTTGATGAGGGAGATTTTTTGTATGTCTGTCTGCTTCTTCTACAAAATGCTTTAACCGGCTGAAAAGCTCTTCTTCATCTTTATAATAGAAGCAGAAATTTAAATCGCCGCCCTGTCTGTCTTCTTCCTGATCGATAAAGTAATCTAATAATATGTGAAGACCTTGTATATATGGAAAATAGCCGTCTCGAATATTGGAGGAATAAGCTGGCTGAAAATCCTTTCTTAATGCATAAGAAACTAAACAAAATATCCCTAATGTTGAACCGGAGCATGCAGAGAATTCATACCAATCCATTTCAGGTATTGCGTGCTTGTTCTCATCAAACCATGATTTCAATCTTGGAATTCTTTCCTCTACCATAACATGCTTATGTATTTGCAAATCGCAATAATAACGGCAAAGTTCAAGTAACTGGTCTTTAATATATTCGTAATTCTCTAGCTCTGCGAGTGTGTCCCGGCATGTCTTGGCTAAATCATACAAGTAGCCGCCGTCGTCTTGATCCTCTCGGAACCGGTAATAGTTAGTGGGTTGTGCCCCGACTGTGAGCGCATGCTCCATTGATTCATGCAGTGCAGAGAAATCCCGCGGATCTAATGAAGTGCTCCGGTCACATAGATTATCAAGATAATCGCTGATTGTTTGGTATGCCACAATAAATTTAATGGCAGTCTTATATTCATGCCTTGAAATAAGGGCCATGATTGATCCGCCTTCACAGTGGAATGTTTTGTCCTTTATGCTCGCCAAAGCCTGTCTTTGCAGCTCAGGATTTGGAATTTGCTTTGCTCTGTTCGTCCAATAGTTCAGTTCCTTGTGAACAACAGGAAAAACCTTTAAATACACTTTAGACATTAATGTTAGTGGCATGTTTGGTACAGACATTTTTAAAACCTCACTTATACAATATAACCTATCGATTTTAGCTGACTATTGATAAAATCAAGCGCATAGTCAAACACATCATCTCGTTCCGGCTCGTTAAAGATTTCATGGTAGCATTGTGGCCATTCTTTAAATCTCTTTTCTGATAATGGTACCATATTGAACCAGTTTTTTACCATTTTTTTATCTACTACTGAATCGTCTCCCCCTTGCATAAGAAGAAGAGGCAAATCCTGCATTTTGTTTACATTCGCAAAGGCTGCAGCCATTGCACTAATCAGTTCTCTATACCATCTTACAGACACTTTTGTAATATATAAGGTATCGTTGCTATCTATTTCCCTAATTTCTGCATTTCTAGTCGCCATTTCGATTGTTAAGCCTGTATTCATGCGCAGTCTAGGCGCAGCTTTGTTCAAAAGGATTGAAATGGCGCTCAACAGCTTCGGCGGATATTTTTTTAACCCAAGACATGGCGATGAGAGAATAAGACCAGCAAGCTTAAGATTCTCCTGTTGCAGCAGACGAATAGATGCCAAGCCTCCTAAGCTGTGTGCAATCAAAAAAACCGGCAATTCAAATTGGTAGGCTGCTTGAATCCAGTCTTTAACTTCAATTGTATACTCACTGAAAGAGTCGATATGCCCCCTGCTTGACCGTGTTGTCATGCCTTGGCCTGGAAGATCCCCCATCACGACATGAAAACCAGATAAGCGAAACATTTCAATTAGCCAACCGTAACGGCGATGATGCTCCATAGCACCATGAACAATCACGACGACTGCTTTAGCCTCTCCTTCCGCTTCCCATTTCCACATAAAAAATCTCCCCCATTCGACTTATCACAGTATTGCTTCTTCTATTATGTAACACGTAAATGCACTTTGACAAATTTTTAAATTAAATTACGGCGATTGTTCCTGATTATTTAAGGAAAATTAAAGGTTGCCGCAGTACTCTATATTTGATAAAACACATATTTAATACAAAAAATCGGTTTTTATATTATGCACTAACGGGAAAAAAATATTAAAAAATAACCAAATGCAGCCTCTTTAGGCGTGAAAGGTATCTTCAAGTCAAGAAAGTTCATTTCTTACTATTTATTTTCTCAAAATTTATCCGATAAATACTTATATAAGAAATAGGTGATGAAAATGAATACAAACGAAATAATACTATACTCTGTCCTTGCTCTATTCTTCGTATTATTCCTTGTAGTTCAAAAAAGGCTTACTAAAATTGTAAAAGGACTGCTCTTTTCCTTAATAGCCATATTAGTTGGCATCAGCTTTTATGTATTAAATTTAGACGGTTCTAAGAATTTTGCGCTTGCAAAAGAGCGGGTAGAGGAAATAGCTGTTACAGCTAAAGAAAATGTAGAAAAATTGAGTTCAAAAGTAACTATAAAAGAATCTGTGTTATTGGAAGCAACTGCAATGAATCAACTGCCAGAGCTTCCGAGAGGCTGTGAAGTGACGGCTCTTGCGATGCTTTTGCAATATGCAGGTGTAGATGTAGATAAGATGACACTTGCAGAAGAAATTACTAAAAATACTACAGCATATGAAGTCGTTAACGGTACTATTTATTATGGCAATCCTAATGATGGGTTTGTCGGAGATATGTATTCCCTTGAAGGTCCGGGGCTTGGTGTTTATCATAAGCCGATTGCTGAGCTAGCGGAAAAATATCTTCCAGGAGCAATCGTTGATTTTACTGGCTCTGATTTCGATTCGGTAAAAGAACAGCTTTCAGAAGGCCGTCCAGTTTGGGTTATTACTAATTCAAAATTCCAAGAGCTTTCTGATGATAATTTCCGCACATGGGTAACTCCAAGCGGCACAATCGATATCACATATTCCGAGCATTCCGTCCTGATAACTGGCTATGACGAAGATTATGTTTACTTTAATGATCCATTGACAGGTGAACAAAATAAAAAAGCACCCATCGATGATTTTATTGCATCGTGGGTGCAGATGGGAAGCCAAGCAATAACTTACAGCAACTAACTTCCCTACTCCATTAATTAAACAAGTGTTTTTTCTTTTAAATATTCCTTTTCGAAGGAATATTTTTTTTCGATATAAACACTATGCCAAACCATAAACATCAATACAGTCCAAATTTTGCGGCTGTTGTCAGCTTTACCTTGGCAATGGTCTTCCAATAGCTGCAATACAACAGATTTGTTCAGCAAATGGTCTGTATCGCTTTCTTTAATGATTGTTTTTGCCCATTCGTTCATCTCATCTTTTAACCAGTGACGAATTGGCACAGGGAAGCCTAGTTTTTTACGTGTTAATACATGCTCAGGCACAAAGCTTTCCGCTGCTTTTCTTAAAATATACTTTGTAGTTCCATTTGCAGTCTTTAAGCTAGACGGTATTTTAGAAGCTACTTCAAACACAGCTTTATCTAAGAAAGGTACACGCAATTCTAGAGAGTGAGCCATTGTCATTTTGTCTGCTTTCAGCAAAATATCTCCTCTCATCCATGTGTGGATGTCAATAAACTGCATGCGGTCAACTGGATCATAACCTTTGCTTTCTTCATAAAGAGGTTTTGTAATATCTGTATGATCAATATTTTTGTTGTAGATGGACAGCAACTGTGCTTTTTCACTTTCACTGAACATCTTAGCATTTCCGATATATCTTTGTTCCATCGGTGTCACACCGCGTTCAATAAAGCTCTTTCCTTTAACACCTTCAGGAAGAATCGCTGCAATAGCACGCAACAGGGACTTACCAATTTTAGGAATTTTATTAAATACTTCCAATGACTGCGGCTCACGGTAAATATTGTATCCGCCAAACAGTTCATCTGCACCTTCGCCTGAAAGAACAACTGTAACATGTTTTCTAGCTTCTTGTGCAACAAAGTATAAAGGCACACATGCTGGATCAGCAAGCGGATCATCCATATGCCACATAATTTTCGGAATTTCATTCATATATTCCTGTGGTGTAATGATGCGGCTGATGTTTTCTAAACCAAGCTTATCCGCTGTTTCCTTCGCTACGTCAATTTCACTGAAACCATTATGCTCAAACCCGACAGAGAATGTTTTAATTCCAGGATGGAATTCTTTCGCAATACTAGCAATAATCGATGAATCAATTCCGCCGGAAAGGAAAGAACCAACAGGAACATCGCTTCGCATATGCATTTTTACACTGTCAAACAGCACATCTTTAATTTCTTTAACGAACTCTGATTCCGTTTTGTTCACAGGCTGGAAAGATGCTCTCCAATAGCGTTTAATATCCATTGGCTCACCAAGTTTTTTCGTGAAGTAATGACCTGGCTCAAGCTTGTTGATGCCTTCTGACATTGTATTAGTCTCAGGAACAAACTGGTAAGTCATATAATGCTGAAGAGACTCATAGTTTAATACATCGCTTTCTAATGCCATTGCAATACTCTTTTTCTCTGATGCAAAGTAAGTCTTTTCACCATCATCAAAATAGAAGAAAGGCTTGATTCCAAATGGATCACGAGCACCATACAATGTTTTTTCCTGCTTGTCCCAAATAACAAATGCAAACATGCCGCGAAGTTTTTCAACAGCCTTTTCTTTTTCATGGCTGTAAAGGGCAATGATTACTTCTGTATCTGAGTTAGTTTGGAACGTTAAGCCTGCCTTCACTAGCTCTTCTCTGATTTCCAAATAGTTATAAACTTCTCCGTTGAAGATGATCCAATAACGTTCATTTTCATATGTTAACGGCTGATGCCCAGACTCGATATCAATAATACTCAATCTTCTGAAGCCGAATTGGATATGTTCATCATAGAAGTATCCTTCATCATCCGGTCCACGGTGTGTAATAATTCTATTCATATTCGCAAATTGTTCTTTTTGCGCCTCTTGGAAGTTTTGCTCTTTTTCATGTATACAGCCTACAAAACCACACATACTGCTCACCTACTCCATTCTTCTCCTGTTACTAAGGAGACCTAAATTACTGTTAGTATAAACTTTTACTGTTAATCTTTAAATGTAATCCGAGCTATTTTAAAACATTATTATGTCCTATTAGCAAATATTGACTACCATTTATATTTTACATTAATCCATTATAGACGAAAGTCTTGATAATTTTAAGAGCTAAAAACAAGTAAAATTTTCTACTGACTTATTAGACGGAAAAAGAAAGAAGGAGTTACACTTTATTACCGTGCAACTCCTTCTTTTATTTTCCAGCGACAGCTGTTTTTAATACATCTGATTTATCTGTACGTTCCCAAGGCAAATCTAGGTCATTACGTCCAAAATGTCCGTATGCTGCTGTTTGCTTATAAATTGGGCGACGCAAGTCCAGCATTTTAATAATTCCTGCTGGGCGAAGGTCGAAGTTTTCGCGGACAGCGTCTACCAGAACTTCTTCTGATACAGTGCCTGTATTAAATGTGTCAATAGAAATGGAAACTGGCTGAGCAACACCGATTGCATATGCAAGCTGCACTTCAACCTTGTCTGCTAATCCTGCTGCCACGATGTTTTTCGCTACATAGCGTGCTGCATATGCTGCAGAGCGGTCTACTTTAGTTGGATCCTTCCCAGAGAAAGCTCCGCCGCCATGTCTTGCATAACCGCCATATGTATCTACGATAATCTTTCTTCCTGTCAATCCTGCATCACCTTGTGGTCCGCCAATAACGAAACGGCCAGTTGGATTAATGAAATACTTCGTATTTTCATCAATTAATTCTGCTGGAACAACTGGATTAATTACATATTCCTTAATATTGCGTTGAATTTGCTCTAATGTCACTTCAGGGTGATGCTGTGTGCTGATAACAATTGTATCAATTCTTACAGGTTTATCATTTTCATCATATTCAACAGTAACTTGCGTTTTGCCGTCCGGACGCAAATATGGCAAGATTTCCTCTTTACGCACTTCAGCCAGTCTTCTAGAAAGCTTATGAGCTAAAGAGATTGGCAAAGGCATAAGCTCTTTTGTCTCATTGCATGCAAAGCCGAACATTAATCCTTGGTCCCCTGCACCGATCGCTTCTATTTCTTCATCTGACATTGTTCCTTCACGTGCTTCAAGGGCTTGGTCCACACCAAGAGCGATATCAGCAGACTGCTCATCAATAGAAGTAAGCACTGCGCTCGTTTCTGCATCGAAACCATATTTTGCACGAGTGTAGCCAATTTCCTTAACTGTTTCTCTTACAATTTTCGGTATATCCACATATGTAGATGTAGTTATTTCCCCTGCAACTAAAACTAATCCTGTTGTTACAGATGTTTCTGCTGCAACACGGGCATTTGCATCTTTTGCTAGAATAGCGTCTAAAATCGCATCTGAAATTTGGTCACAGATTTTATCCGGATGACCTTCCGTTACCGATTCAGAAGTAAACAAGCGACGTTTTGATGACATCTGATTTCCTCCTTATTATAAGGCAAGCACTCTTGCCCTCTAAATTGATACGGTACTCATTCCCTAGATAGTATGAAGTAAACAAGGCGTTTTTATCCGAGAAGTGTTATCCTTTGGCAAAAAACACTTGCTCAAAAACACACATGAAAAATATACATTTTTTTAAAAGATAATGGACCAGATTGCATACAAAAAACCTTTTCAATAGTGAAAAGGCTCCAAGCAAAATTGATTCGCACCTTTCACTCTTATCGTTCAAGGATATTTCCTTGCTACAGGTTAGCACCTTTCCTAAGAGAATGTCTGCTCCATCCATCAATTAAATGGATGTTTCAGCCTATTTTCTTCACATAGTAGGTTGCTGGGTTTCATCGGGCCAGTCCCTCCACCAGCTCAGGATAAGAGAGTATCCGTTCAAGATTTCATAATAGCTCAAACTTTTAATTACTGTCAATATATTTATCTTTAATTAGTCGAATTTAATGCAATCAATTTGTATGTTATTTTCGTTTTTCCATCAGACCACTCCAGTTTTTCAATGGAAGCAGTTCCGATAAGTTCTCCTTTAATGGTCTTTCTGACTTCTAAAGGAATATGCAGGGGATATAAACGATATGCTTCTTTTTCGAGTTGAAACCAATTCTCCTCAAGGCGCAATTCATTTCCTTTGGTAACAATCATTGTATTTAATTCTAAGGGCATTCCCATTTTTCGTTCTCCCTCCTTCTTATCCTTACTTATATTCTACCAGCTTTTCACTGTGTTTTTTCATCCAACTGCATAAATTTTCTACAACCTTCCGATTGACTTTAGGAGGGAAATAGTGAGTGAATTCTGGAAAGTACCATGTTTCAACGGTTTTCCCTTGCTTTAGAAGCCCCTCTTCCAGCTTTTTGCTGTGTTCAATGGACACATTTGTATCCTGCATTCCATGAATAATTAAAGTAGGTGCGCAAATCTTGTCCAAATAATGAAGAGGCGTTCTCTCTTGAAACCGTTCCGGATATTTTGCCGGTGTGCCGCCAATGACTCTTTTCATCATTCTCCGCAAATCCTTCCTTTCTTCATATGTCAGCACCATATCAGAAACACCGCCCCATGTGACAATAGAAGCAACAGGACAATAAATGCCAACAAACAAAGCCATAACACCGCCTCTTGAAAAACCAAAAACATGGACTCGTTTAACGCTCGGGTAATTTTTCAGCAGATGAAAAGCAGCAATTCCATCTTCCCGATCTTCTCCAGCGAAATCTTCATTTCCTTCTCCACCTTGATTGCCCCGGTAAAATGGTGCAAACACAATAAAGCCCTCTGCAGCGAATTGAACAATTCTGCCTGGTCTAACCTTGCCAACATTTTTTATTCCGCCTCGTAAATACAAAAATCCGTCTGAAATGTCTTCCTGTTTAGGTACAGCAAGTAATCCTTTTACTTTCAAACCATTTACAGCATATGTAACGATATACAAGTCAATTGAAGGATTTGGGGAGGGGAATCTGATTTGCTCCAATATCTCTCCATTCATGCGAATCCCACCTTTTTATTTTTTTGTATAATACCCCAAATTTTCTCCTGATAATTGTTCCATCATTCTTTTTATACAATAATCAATCGTCCTATCTTTCATAATATAGCTGAAAGATTTATGAAAACGGACATCTAATATATCTCCGTTATAGATTCTTGGCCCTTCTGTTTCTAAATAATTATCTCTATGCTGCAGGGAAGAGATATGTGCAAAATAGACTGCTTTAACAAACTTAGAATCTTTTTCATGGACCTCATACTCTGCAATCCAAGTAAGCTTGCCGACAATTCCGCCTGTTTCTTCCATCACTTCCCGTCTGCATGCTTCCATTAGTGTTTCCTTGTCTTCGACTTTGCCTCCTGGAAATTCAATGCCTCTCGTTTTATGCTTTGTCATCAGCCATTTTCCATCCCATAAACAAATGACTAAAACATGTTTTGCAGGAAGAGAAAATGCATTTTTCTCAAATGATAAATTCACTTTTAGTCCATTATTGTCATAGAATGTTTTCATCATTGCCTCACATTCATTAGTAATCATTTTTCTAGTCCTACTGGAATATCTTTCAATTGATAGGGTATGTAACCATTATAAAGAATAGGGGTATAATAATGAAACTGAAAGCTTTAATTAAGTTGTGGCGAAAATAGACATTCTCCGATATTATAGTAAGTATAATTAATAAAGCGGTTACATTAATACACACCGATATACCATTTGGAGGGAATGGATCATGAAATTAGTCGATGAATTATATAATTTATATAAGAATAAGCTAACTGGTGATGAGGAAGATATTGATATGCTAGCATTCGCCTTTTTAGAGGAAATGTCTAGAGAAGATCTTCTTCATATCATCCAAGAGCTAAATGAGCAAGAGCTGTATGACTTGATGGGCTTATATTTAATTGAAAGCCTTAAAGGCAAATTTGCCAAAGATGATTATCGTCAGCAAGGTCATACATTGTTTTCGCCAAGAAACCTGCACTAATTCACTCTGCAAAAAAAGACAAGTTCCAAGCGGACTTGTCTTTTCCTTTTTAACCTTCATTCTCTACCTGCAGGAAATCTATTTAGAGCTTTAGCTCATTGGTCATGGATTTGTCCTTTATCAAGTTTTAAATAACCTCTATTAAGTACTTTTACCATCTGGATGTTTCGTTTAATATTGTTTGTTGGAGGGAAGATTATATGGGAACAAAATAGTTTTCAACATCAATCATTTTCACCTATAATGATACAGAAATCTTCAGTACTACCATTTTTTGAACCTTTTGTTGCTCTCGACCTTTGGCGTGAAGTGGTTGCAGATGATACACAAAAGAAATATTTAAAAGACAAAGGTTGAAAGGGATTGTTCTATGCACGTATACACTATTTTATTAAGTACAATCATTTTACTTAACATTATCTTCGCTTTCCTAGTCATTTTCTTTGAAAGAAAAGATCCCATCGCCACTTGGGCATGGCTCATGGTTTTGACCTTTATCCCAATACTAGGATTTATTTTATACCTTCTTATTGGTCAAAATTTGCGAAATAGGAAAATGTTCCAATGGGATGAGCGAAAAAAGCTTGGAATCGAACAAGTCTTGGCGTCTCAATTATTGCAAATCAGTTCAAATCAGCTGCGCACTACAAATGAAGTTATTAGAAATAATCAAGATCTTATTTATATGAATTTATTCAATAATGATGCTGTTTTGACAGAAAATAACGCAGTCGATATTTATACAGACGGCAAGGAAAAGTTCGACCAATTATTAAAAGATATTATGGCAGCTAAAAAATCAATCCATCTGCAATATTATATCTTTAAAAATGATGGGATAGGTTCCAAACTGATTGCAGCCTTAACTGAGAAGGCAAAGGAAGGGCTGGAAGTAAGGCTCTTGTATGATGAGCTTGGCTCGAGAACTTTACAAAAGCGCGCTTTTAAGGAATTAAAAGCTGCCGGTGGGCAAGTTGCCGTCTTTTTCCCAAGCAAGTTTCATTTAATTAATTTACGGATGAATTACCGTAATCATCGAAAGCTTGCCATTATCGACGGGCATATCGGCTATATTGGAGGCTTTAATGTTGGGGATGAATATTTAGGATTGAATCCTAAATTCGGCTACTGGCGCGACACGCATCTTCGTATTGTCGGCACAGCCATTTATGCTATTCAGACAAGGTTTATTCTTGACTGGAACCAAGCGGCCGCACACCATGAAATTCATTACTCTCCAGATTATTTTCCTGGTAAGCTTGACGAAATTATCGGGAATATCGGGATGCAGATTGTCTCAAGCGGTCCAAACTCTGAGTGGGAGCAAATCAAAAATGGCTATATTAAAATGATTACAGCTGCTAAGGATTCGGTTTTTATTCAAACACCTTACTTTATTCCTGACGCGAGCTTGCTTGATACTTTAAGAATTGCAGCCCTATCAGGGATAGATGTTAAAATTATGATACCAAACAAGCCTGACCATATGTTTGTTTATTGGGCGACATATTCCTATATTGGTGAAATGCTAAAAGCAGGAGCAAAGGTATATATATATGAAAATGGTTTTATTCACGCCAAGACATTGCTTGTTGACCGGAAAATCAGCTCTGTAGGTACTGCTAATATTGATATGAGAAGCTTCCGTCTGAATTTTGAGGTAAATGCATTTATATATAGTGAGGAAATAGCGAATTCACTGACTGACGGCTTTATGGAGGATATGAAGCTATGCACTCCCCTTTCATTAGACAGCTATTCAAAAAGAGCATTATGGATTAAATTTAAGGAATCATTCTCTCGATTATTAAGTCCACTGTTATAAAAAAGAGGTGCTAGATAGCACCTCTTTTGCTTTGCTTATGCGAAAACTTGCTTCAAGTCTTCTTTGCTTTGCTTTAACCAGAACTGCATAAGCTTTTTTGCTCCCTCAAGATCATGAAGCTTCGCTTGGCCGCATTGTGTTTCATTTGCAGCAGGAATTTCTGTGATTTCAACTGCTGTTTTCATTGTATCTTCAAGCAAATCGATAACTTCTTCCACAGTCGGCTCACCGCTGACAACTAAGTAATAGCCAGTTTGGCAGCCCATTGGGGAAATATCAATAATATCAAAATGATTATATTTTTCTACATGTGCACGAAGATTAAATGCTAATAAATGCTCTAATGTATGAATCACATCAGGCTTCATTGCCTGTTTGTTCGGCTGGCAGAAACGGATATCATATTTATTAACAACCCCGTCACTTCCTACTTTGTGGACACCACAGTGTCTAACATACGGAGCTTTTACGGCATTATGATCTAGTTCAAAGCTTTCAACTGAAGGCATTCATGTCATCCCCTTTTTTTTCGTTACCTCATTATAACGTAAAACCCGAGTATTTTCATCAACTTAATTATATTATATTTTTCCAATTTAAGAATGTTCGTAAAATGGAGTGCTGTCATTTTCTTCTCTTTAACAGTCATGCTATACTGACTTCAAGTAAGCATTAGAAATTAGGAGTGCAAAATATAAATGATAAGCAAACTGTTCATCTTACTAATCCGGTTTTATCAAAAGGCCATTTCACCACTTACTCCGCCCTCCTGCCGCTTCTATCCTACCTGTTCCTCTTATGGTTTAGAGGCTATCAGAAAGCATGGTGCATGGAAGGGCGGATATTTAACAATAAGGCGCATTCTCAAGTGCCATCCATTTCATCCAGGCGGCATTGATCCAGTCCCGGAAGAATGGCCGCACAAAAAGGATCATTCCCCTAATTAAGCTTTATAGCCATCGACTACAAGGTCAAGCTTTCCTGTTTTAGGATCAATTACTAAGCCGTGAACAGGAACATTTGGTGGAAGAAGGGGATGATTCTTCACCATCTTAACACTATGTGACACACTTTCTTCAACAGAACTAAAGCCTGTTAGCCATTTATCCAAGTCCATGCCGGAGTTTTCTAATGTGCTGATAGTATCCTCAGAAATTCCTCTATCCTTCATTTTATCAAGCATAGAGTCATAATTTAAGGCACTCATTCCACAATCATGATGTCCGATAATCATTACTTCATCTGCCTTTAATTCATAGACAGCTACAAGAATGCTTCGCATGATACTTCCGAAAGGATGTACTACTACTGCCCCAGCATTTTTTACAAGCTTTACATCACCGTTAGAAATATTCAAAGCATGTGGCAGAAGCTCAAGCAGTCTTGTATCCATACAAGTAAGAATAACCATTTTTTTATTTGGGAATTTCGTTGTTATGTAACGCTCGTATTTGTTTTCTGCTACAAATTGTTCGTTGAAAGTTAAAATTTCATTTAATAATGTCATTATCCTTATCTCCTATCTTATCTACTCTTTTTTTTACTATATCCATCTATTATATAGTAAGTAAAAAATCTTTTGAAGACAACTCCTAATAACTAAAAGCCTGTATCTATCCATTCTTACATAATTGCGCCAATTCCTGAAAATACTAACAGCAGTATTCGGAATACAAAAGGAAAGGATAGATATTAATGGATCATCTAGTTACTGCTCGAAGCATGTTCGGGATGACGATGGGGTTTCACATCATCTTCGCAACAATCGGGGTCGGACTGCCTTTAATGATGTTAGTGGCAGAAATTCTTTATCAAAGAAAGAAGGACCTTGATTATGTCATCATGGCGAAAAGATGGACAAAGACATTTGGGATTTTGCTTGGTGTCGGTATTCCCACAGGGACGATTGCCGGCCTTCAGCTTTCCTTGTTATGGCCAGGCTTCATGAAAGTGATTGGAGAGGTAATGGCACTCCCTTTTCAGATAGAAATCTATGCTTTCTTCATAGAGGCATTATTTATGTCCATCTATGTGTATGCAGCCGAAAGGATTCCACCATGGGCCAGAATCAGCAGTCTTATTCTTGTTGCAATTGGTGCCCTTGCATCTGCCATCCTTATTACAAATGTACATGCCTTTGAAGGAACACCGCAAGGATTTCGCATGGAAGACGGACAAATTACAGACGTAGATCCATGGAAGGCTTTCTTCAATCCTACCTTTTTTGTATCCGCAGGACATGTAGCGATGAGTGCTTATACAACAGGAGCCTTTGTTGTCGCAGCTGTTTCTGCATTTAAGATGTTAAAACAGCCATTCGGCTCGCGCATCTTTCAGTTCCATCAGAAAGCATTGATTTTAAGTATTTCAGTCGGTGCTGTCTTTTCCTTATTGACTGCCTTAAATGGACATGAGTCTGCTCAAAAACTGTATGAATATCAGCCGGAAAAGCTCGCTGCTGCTGAAGGGCTCTTTGAAACACAGTCTCATGCACCTCTCGCCATTGGCGGTTTCACAGACAAGGAGAATAGAGAAATAACCGGTGCGATTGAAATACCATGGGCACTTAGCTTTTTAGCAGGAAACAGCTTTGATACGGTTGTCACAGGCTTAAATGACTTTCCTGAGGAATATTGGCCGCCGCTTTATGTTCATACACTATTCAATGCCATGGTGGGGATAGGCTCCTTTCTAATTCTCCTTTCCTTCGCTTCATTGGCATGGAAATTCCTTTTGAAAAAGGAGCGTTTTCCTAAATTTATTATGTGGATCTTTGTAGCTTCTGGTCCTCTCGCTATTGCTAGCATAGAATTCGGCTGGATTTTTGCTTGTACAGGCCGTCAGCCTTGGACTATTTACAGGCAGTTATCAACGGCAGATTCGGTAACTACAAGCGGCAACCTTCCATTGCTGTTTTTCTCTTTTATGATTGTTTATATCATTTTAGGGGTTACGGTGGCTTTAGTACTTATCTATTACTTCCGCAAAAACACAGTACTGAAGGACTTAAATGCTGCAAAGGAAAAAGAGATCCCGCTGTTTGGATCTAACAGTTAAGGAGTGTTAGCAACATGACAGATTCATTACTGGCGATTACTGTACTGTGGGGATTTGTATTCATATACGCCATTATGGCAACGATGGACTTTGGTGCAGGCTTCTGGTCGATGGTTTACATCAACAGGGAAAAAACGCGAGCAACAAATATTGCAAACCGTTATCTTTCTCCAACATGGGAAGTAACGAATACTTTTGTTGTTGCCATCGTTGTTGCAGTTTACAGCTTATTTCCAAAAGCTGCTTATACTTTAGGAACGGTTCTGCTTATACCAGGAAGCATCATTCTTCTGCTTTTGGCAATCAGAAGTGCCTTCCTTGTTTTTTCAAATATTGTGGAAGAATACCGCAAGCCGCTAACGTATATTTCAGGCATTACTGGAATGCTGATTCCAGGTATTTTACTCAGTGTCCTTCCAATCACCCATGGAGGATTTGTTGTATTTCAAGATGGCAAGCAAAGCCTTGATCTCGTCGGATTGTTCTCTAGTCCTAACGAATATGCCTTTTTCGGCTTTGCATTAAGCAGCACACTTTTTCTATCTTCGTTGCTTCTGGCAGATTATTCAAATGTTTCGAATGAACCTGAGGCCTATCGGCTATACAGGAGGGATGCAATTATTCTCGGTCCTATTTCTTTATTGATGGCAGTATTTATCATGCTCACATTAAAGCAGGATGCCAATTGGATTTATGTAAAAATGATGGATGATTTATATTTGCTTCTCCTTTCTCTTTTCTTCTTTATACTTGGGGGAGCAGGTCTTTTCCTTCCCTCACGAAAAAATAAAGACATAAAGGGAATGCCCAGGCTCGCTATAGTATCCATTACTATTCAATATTTAATGGCTAGCTATGTTTACGGTAAAGCGCATCTTCCATATATCGTTTATCCTGAAGTAACAATCACATCGTCCTTTACTAGTCCTAGCTCATTTCATGCGATATTCGCAACTTATATTGCAGCTTTCATTATTCTGTTTCCTGGTTTTTATTTCTTTTGGAAATTGTTTATGCATGATAAAAAATACTTACAGCAAAAGGCGACTAAAAAATAGGACATCACTGCTACAAGTATAAAATTTTCGTTTCTGCTTCATACTAAGTATAGGAAGAGGGCTACCCAATTCCTGTAAATCATAAGCCAACTAAGGAGAGTGTTTCTATTGGCAAAAGATGTACTTTGTGAAGTAAGAAATTGTACTTTTTGGGAAAGCGGAAATTTATGTGGAGCCGATCAAATTTATGTAGTAAGCCATGTAGGTGAACATGCTGATAACAGCAGAGAAACAGATTGTAAAACATTTCAGCCTACAGAATAACGCAAAAAAAGAGAGGACTTTGCCTCTCTTTTTTGTTTACTTGGAATATAACTTCTTCTCTGGTCTGTCTGGAGCAACCAATTCTTCATCAGGATGCTTGCCATAAAGAATAATATCCCTGATTATTTTGGCACCAAGCATGCTGTACACTGTGCCATTTCCCCCATATCCTAAACAATAGAAGATACCATCCTTGCTTGGGTGCTTGCCGATAAATGGTCTGCCGTCTGCAGATTCGCCAAAGGTAGCTCCATAAACATAGTCAACATCCATTACATATTCAGGGAAATGCTCCTTTATTTTCTCCAGCAGTCTTTCTCCATATTTCTTTAATACTTTAGCATCTTGCGGAGCTTCCATTGGATCTTCATCAAGACCGCCTGCTACAATCCTGCCATCATATGTAGTCCGCATATAAAAATACGGTCGTTTCGTCTCCCATATCATGCACTGTCCTTCCCAGCCAGCAAAGTTTTCAAGTCTGCTTGTTGCGATTGCGAAGGAACGATTTAATTCAGCTCCAAGCCGGTCCGTATGAAGTGCGGCTTCATACCCTGTTGAATAAATAATTTTTTTCGCATGAATGATTGCTCCGCTGTCAGCTTTAATTTGCCAATATCCATCTCTAAAGCCTTGCTCCTGTACATTAGTTTGTTCATATACACGGACATTTTGCTTTAAAGCTGCCTCTTTAATAAGCTGAATAACAAGCCTCTGAGGATTAACCTCCGCATCTCCTTCTGTAAGAATAGCAGCAGGCTTTGAGAAGCCGAAGCGCTCCTTCATTTGATTATCATCTAAATATTCAACAGGAAAACCATGTTTTTTCAACATCGCATACTCTGTTTTCAACTTATCTGCATCTGTTTGACTGCTTGCATAATATAAACTTTTTCTTTCTTTGAATTGAACATCTTCTGTTAGAGAACTGGCAATGTCTTTTAAATCTTTCATTGCCTCAAAACACAGTTCGTAAAATCTTACTGCTTTTTCCTCTCCGATTGTTTGAGCAAATTCATGGAGCATCATATCGTTGGAGTATTGTAGAAGTCCTGTATTTGCTGCAGAACTTCCATGCCCTATTTTCCTTTTATCTGCAAGTACAATCTCTAAATCTTCATTTGCTAAGATATTCGCTGCTATAGCTCCAGACATTCCACCGCCAATGATAAGTACATCACAAAAAACATCCTCCTCCAAACGAGGATAGGAAGGAATATCTTTTAATGTATGTGGCCAATACAGCTCTCCATGATATAAATCAAGCCCCATGACAAAGCCCCCTAAAATATATTAGTCTTGGCTATTACAGCCACTCTCTTAATGTTTTTCTGACAATTTTTTTTGAGGCATTCCTCGGAAGCGCTTCTATGAAACGAATTTCTTTCGGTAGCTTATAGGAAGCTAATTTCCTTCTGCATTCTTCCAACACATAACTTTCAGTCAAGTCCGTTCCTTCCTCACATACAATAAAGGCTGCAGGAACTTGTCCCCATTTTTGGTTATCCATTCCGACAACCCCAGCTTCTTTAATTCCTTCTATAGAGGAAATTACCGATTCTAATTCAGCTGGATAAATATTCTCTCCGCCAGAAATAATCAGGTCTGAACGGCGATCAAGTACATACAGGAAGCCTTCTGTATCTTTATACCCTATATCGCCAGTGTGAAACCAGCCATCAGCTGAATGAGCTCCTTTATTCAAATATCCTTTAGACACATTAGGACCATATACAACAATTTCGCCAGCTTCTCCAGCTCCTAATTCATTTCCATCATCATCGACGATTTTCAACTGAGCAGGAAACAAAGGCTTGCCTGCAGAGCCAATCTTCCTTGCAGCATCTTGAGGCGGTAATGTTACAATTTGGGAAGAGGTTTCAGTCATGCCATAAGAGTAATACACTGGAATTCCCTTTTTCATACAGCTTGAAATTAACTCAATAGATGCCGGCCCACCTCCAAGAAGCATGTAACGGAAATACTCTGGAAACGGGCTCGTTGCTGCCTTTTCTATTTTTTGGAGCATTGCTGTCACAACAGACATAATTGTTATTTTTTCCTTCTGCAAATCAGTCAGAACTTGCTGTTCATCAAAAGACTCGTGCAGGACAATTTTCATTCCATATAGCAGACTTCTTATTAATATAGAGTATCCGCTAATATGGAAGACAGGCACAGTACAAAGCCAAACATCCTTTTCGGTCATCCCCGCATTTAACACATTGCCGACAGCGCTCCACCAATGATTTCCGTATGTTTGGATAACACCTTTAGGAAAGCCTGTCGTCCCAGAGGTATACATGATGGTACATGTATCTGCTAAATTTACTGTTTCCTGAACAACAGGCTGCTGAAATGGACCATTTTCCAGCTCTTGATTAAACATCACATTTAAAGAGGGTAATGCACAGACCAATTCCTCTGTCTTTGTATGAAAATCATTGTCTGCAATAAGAGAATGAGATTTGGAGTCTTTGATTTGATACAGCAGTTCATTTGCTGTAAGGCGATTGTTTAAGAGCACGGCTCTTGCTCCCAGCAAATGAAGAGAAAGAAGAGCGATTACAGTGCGAAGATCGTTTTTCACTAAAAAAGCGACATAGTCCCCTTTCGTAATCCCTTTTGCAGTTAATACTCCTGCTGTGTAATATGCTTTTTCATACAGCTCCTGAAAGGTCAATGAAGTATTTTTGTAGACAATTGCCTCTTTGTCAGGTGTTAAAGAAGCTCGGTTCTTCAGGAAATTAGGAAGCAATTCTTCCATATGATTCTCTCCTTTTTAGTTAACAGCATTTGTTTTTTGCAATCAAAACAGGGTGACCCCCATCTTCTCCACTAATAGAGTGGAAAAGATGCTAGAAGTCACCCTTTTTTGGTTTATCCCGTTATTTGAAAATCAAGGAAAACGTGGGAATTGGCCAAAGTCAGGCTTGCGTTTTTCCTTAAAGGAATCGCGTCCTTCTTTTGCTTCATCCGTTGTGTAGTATAGAAGCGTTGCATCTCCAGCAAATTGCTGAATCCCTGCAAGTCCGTCTGTGTCTGCGTTAAACGCCGCTTTCAAGAAACGTAAAGCAGTCGGGCTCTTTTCTAGGATTTCCTCACACCATTTGATTGTCTCTTCTTCCACTTGCTCCAATGGAACAACAGTGTTTACAAGCCCCATATCCAATGCTTCCTGAGCATTGTATTGTCTGCATAAGAACCAGATTTCTTTTGCTTTTTTGTGTCCGACAATGCGAGCTAAATAGCCAGAACCGTAACCTGCGTCAAAGCTTCCTACGTTTGGTCCAGTTTGTCCAAATACAGCATTGTCTGCTGCGATTGTTAAATCACAGACTACATGCAGTACATGGCCGCCACCGATTGCATAGCCTTTAACCATTGCGATAACCGGTTTAGGAATTACACGAATTAATCTTTGCAGGTCCAGAACATTCAAACGAGGAATCTGGTCTTCTCCCACATAGCCGCCATGTCCTCTTACTTTTTGGTCTCCGCCTGAGCAGAAAGCTTTTTCTCCTGCACCAGTCAAGATAATAACACCAACACTGCTGTCATCTCTTGCTCTTGCAAAAGCATCAATTAATTCATTTACCGTTTTTGGTGTAAAGGCATTATGTACATGCGGGCGATTAATCGTAATTTTCGCAATGCCATTGTATGTTTCATAGATAATTTCATCGTAATTGCGCACAGCAACCCATTCTACTGCCATTTATATTTCCTCCTTTTATTTTGCCGAACTTTTATGAAGTCCTCAACTGCTGTTCGACAAAAACTCACTTACTATTGTACCAAAAATTTCAGGTTTCTCCACATGAATTGCATGCCCTGCATCATCCACGTTAATCCACTCGAAGTTTTCGTTTTGTTTTTGCATCTCACCAGCGATCCTGCAAAACTTTTCATCCAGCTTTCCTGTTAACAGCAATGTTGGACACTTCAGCTCTCCTAACCTTTCCCACCAGGAAGGCTGAGAGCCGGTCCCCATTTGTTCAAGGCTGTTGGCAAGACCTACTGGATTATTCATAAGCCTTTGGCTTCTAATTTTTTCTTTTACGTCCTTGCTTAAACGAGTCTGTGTGGCAAATAGGGGAATATTTTCCCATTTGTTCACAAACTTGTTAACTCCTTCTTTTAAAATATAGTTTCCTAATTGCTCATCCATTATCCGTCTTTCTCTTCTTTCCTCTTCTGTTTTCAGACCAGGTGTCGCACTTTCCAGCACTAAATTTCTGACCATGTCAGGATAGATGAATGCAAATGTTAGGGCAAGCCGCCCACCCATGGAATATCCTAAAAGATTTGTTGAATCAACTTCTAACGTATCAAGTAGCTTTTTGATTGCTTTAGCAGCATATTCTATCTTGTAAGGCTGCTGTTCATCAGGTGATGCAGTTTGGCCATGTCCAATAATGTCCATCATGATAATCTGGTGGTTCTTTTCAAAAACAGGGATAAACTGCTGCCAAGTACTAGAATCCCCTGTAAAGCCATGCAGCAGCAATAATGGCTCACCTGAACCGTAAACTTCTACATGGTAGGAGATATTATCGACAACTATATTCATTTGCCTTCATCTCTCAAAAAATGTTGTATTTCCTGGGAAACTTTCGCCATAATCTGACGATGCTCCTTCAAGTTTTCGTCTCTATTTGTCTTTATTTCAAATAATCGGATGCTAAAATTCGACTCTGCATCCGTACATAAAGCTCGTAAGTGATCCCAATTCTCCACAACACTGTATTGTCCACCGTACAAGTTAATAAGATGTTCAAAATTTAAATCTAACGGTGTTCCAAATAATAGTTCAAAATGCTTTGGATGCTGAGCTTGGGGCAAGAAGGAGAATATTCCTCCACCGTTATTGTTAATGAGTATTATCGTAATCGGCACGTCAAATTGCTTTGCTGCAATAAGACCATTCATGTCATGGAAGAAAGTTAAATCCCCCAGCACTAAATACAACGGCTTTCTTTTGGCTGCTCCCACACCAAGAGCTGTAGACACAGTACCATCAATTCCATTAGCCCCTCTGTTCGCATAAATAGAAATATTCTTTGCTTGTTTATGAAAGAATGTATCCAAATCTCTGATAGGCATACTGTTGCCTACAAACAATACAGAATTGTCAGGGATAAGATCTGCTAACAAATGAAATAGCTTCGCTTCACTTAGTTCAGTTATATCTGCTACCTGACTTATTTCTTGTTTTGTTTTCTCATTGAGACTGGTCCAAAGCTGTCTGTGGTTTCCCTTACTGTGCTCGACATGTTCAATCAGTTTCCTGCAGAATGTTGTTTCATCACAATAAACCATTTCAGCTGTCAGCTGATTAGGATCTCTGAAACCAGCACCGCCGTCGACTACTATTTGCAGAGCTTCTAATTCCCTCATATATATAGTGAGGGGCTTGCTGACAGGCATGCTTCCAAAACGAATGATAACCTCAGGAACTAATGCTTGCTTTACATCCTCGTTCCGTAAAAAAACATCATATGTGTCGACAATCAGATTATCGGGATCCTCCATGGATCGAAGCTGTGATAATGGATCAGCGAGGATAGGGAAATCGAGTGCTTTTGCTAACTCCAATATTGCCTCCGAAAAATTCCCATCGTTCATTTCTCCGCAAACAATAATTCCTTTAGAAAAGCCTGTAAGCCTTGCTGCAAGTCCTTTTACATATTCATCTGAAACAGTTAGTTCCCCATTAATGATTTGTAAATATGGATCATCCGCTTCATACTTCTCTAACTGATTAAAATCTGGGATGAGCGGTTCGCGAAATGGAAGGTTCAAATGGACTGGACCTTTAGGTTCCTTTGTTGCTGCGGCAACAGCCCTTGCACTGACGGTTTTAACATAACGCAGCATTTCTGGAGCTGCATCAGGCGGAGACATTTCCATAAACCATTTTACTTGGTTTCCATACAAGTTTATTTGATCTATTGCCTGAGGTGCACCGACATCCCTCAGCTCATGAGGTCTGTCCGCCGTTAAGACAATCAGCGGTATTCTTGAGATTTTTGCCTCCACAATAGCAGGAAAATAGTTTGCAGCCGCCGTACCGGAAGTGCAAACTAAAACAGTGGGCTCCTTTAAGGCTTTTGCCATCCCTAAAGCATAAAAAGCAGCAGACCGTTCATCCACATGAACATGGACATTTACATGAGTATGCTCAGCCATTAACAAAGCAATCGGCGTTGAACGAGAACCGGGGCTAATAACAGCATTTTTAATCCCGTTTCGGACCAGCTCATTTACGAATGACTGTAAATAAGCAGTTAAGTTTTCTTGATGGTTCATCCTAACTTACCTCCTAGTGCAGAAAGCATCGGTTTGAATTTTATTGCCGTTTCCTTGAACTCTGATTCCGCATCAGAATCTTTTACTACACCGCAACCCGCAAACAATGAAGCTTCCTTGTTTTGAATAAGAGCAGAGCGGATACTCACGGCAAACTCGCCATTACCTTGATAATCCATCCAGCCTATTGGAGCTCCGTAAAGCCCTCTATCCAAAAATTCCGCCTCGCGGATTTTTTCAATAGCCTGCTTTTGCGGATAACCGCCTAATGCAGGTGTCGGATGTAATAATTCTATAAGTGAAAATATAGAAGCTGAATTTTTTAAACTTCCTGTAACTGGAGTAAATAAATGTTGAATATCTCTCATCTTTATGAGGCTAGGCTCTGCTGGGATATCAAAAGTGCTGCACACCTTTTCCATCGCCCCTTTTATCATTTGCACAACATAATCATGCTCCATCCTGTTTTTCGGGTCATTCAGCAGTTCTAAGCCGAGTGCTTCATCTTCTTCTGCACTGCTTCCTCTTGCAATAGATCCTGCTAAGCATACGGAAAAGACTTGTTTACCTGATTTTTTGACAAGTCTTTCTGGTGAAGCACCGATAAAACAATCTTCCCCTGATTCTAATGCAAACACATAGCTGTTTTTTTGTCTGTTCAATAAATTTTGGAGGACAGATTCAACGGAAATTACCTTTTCAAAACTTAAGCGGCTTTCCCTTGCCAGTACAACCTTTTTTAACGATTGTCCCAGTTCCTGAACTACCTCTTCTACCATCTTCTTCCATTCAATACCATTAATTTCTGTACAGTCGAGCAGCTTATTTGTCAGTGTTTCGCTTGAGAAAGATTCATTGCTTTTTGGCATTTTCTGTAAACACGCTTTCAGTCTCTCATTTACTTGATCAGAATCTCCGAACTGGTTAACTGTAAGGTATTGCTCGCCATCTATTTCACTAAACATGATGGATGGCAAGTAAAAATACGCGTTTTGAAAGTTTTCCCACAAATCTGTCCGTTCCTTCAAAGGATCAAACGCAAAACCGCCGAACAGAACCGGGCCAACCCCTGCAGTGTTAAATGGATTATTTATTTCACTGTTCTCAAGTAGCTCATGCCATTTTTTTTCAATCACTTCATAAGTATGCTCTTGCTTGCTGGATTGAATTGTTTTGCAAATGCCAATTCCAGCGTATATGGAAGTACCATCAGGGCTTTTCCAAAAAAATCGTTTTCCTTTATATTTATTATTCTGAGCATAAAAAGATAAAAAATCCCTTCTCTGCTCTAACTTAATCACCTTGCTTCTTAAAATAGAAGTGGACGCTTTTACTGCACTGCCTTCTAACAGAAGTCCTTTACTTTCTTTCATTACCTTGTAAATCCCCCTATAAGATCAGCCATTCCATATTGGTTTATAGCTCTGACCTTGAACTGAACTGCGATAATATCTATTCATATGCTCACAAATGTTCAATTTGACTTATTTTAAGATACACCTCCATTTCCTATTATGTCAATGATGTTATCCTATATTTCCGAATCCTGGTTTGTTATATTTGGATAGCTAAATAACTACTTCTTTTATGTTTATTATTCTTTACACAATGGAGCACTTTTACTTACATGTTTTAAGTGGGCTTAAGGCGGGAACGGTACAGTATGGACATTGGGACATGCATAAATTAATTACTTAAGGATGTGAGATCATGCTTACAAAAGAACAATTAGCATCGTTACAAAAGCAATTGGAAGATAGAAAAGAACAATTAACAAATAGATTAGATGGTAAAGAGGAAGAAACAATGCAAGACTCTGTCGGAGAGTTATCGACATATGACAATCATCCGGCCGATATGGGAACAGAATTATTTGAACGAGGCCGTGACCTAGCGTTAGAAGAGCATGACCAAGCTGAGCTAGATAATATTAATTCTGCTTTAAAAGCGATCCAAGATGGAACATATGGTATTTGTGAAGTTTCCGGAAAAGAGATTCCATATGAACGGTTGGAAGCAATGCCTACTGCCACAACATTAATTGAATACAGTGACCGGGAGTTAAATATGGACCGGCCTGTAGAGGAAGACATATTAGAGCCTGCACACGGCAATGTTTTCCGACACAGCGATACTGCTGAAATCCGTGACTATCAAGATAGCTTTCAAGAAGTTGCCCGTTACGGAACATCCGAAACCCCTGCAGACTTAAAAGGTGATTATGAAGATTATGACAGCCTTTATTCTGACAATGAACAAAACGGCGGCTTTCCAGAAGACTATGAATCCTTTACGGCAAGTAATATAACTGCCCAAAAGCGCGAAGTTTACCGTTCAGATGAAGAGAAGGAGTATGAAGATACCCTCAATGATGCTGGAACAGACGCTCCATTTGGTGATGTTCCCTACAAAAATAGAGACAGTTATACAGATGATAAGAACTAAAAAAAAAGCGATTGTCAGCTAGCTAAGTGACAATCGCCCTTCCCCTTATTTTAAGGCTTTAATATTCCAAATTTCAGCCGCATATTCTTTAATTGTGCGGTCACTCGAAAAATGTCCCGCTTTTGCAATGTTGACTGTACATTTCTCCAGCCATTGCTGTTTATTCTTATAAGCTTTGTCTACCTCATCTTGAATACAGGCATAGGAGTGAAAATCTTTTAGCAGGAAGTACTGGTCATTCTCCGTTAATAAGGAGTCGACAATTGGTTCAAATTCATTGAGATTTGTTGATAAATGGCCATTCTTCAGCTGGTCAACAACTTGATGAATTCGCTTATCATGATGATAATATTCAGCCGACTTGTATCCTCCATTTTTATATAATTCTAGCACTTGGTCTGCATTCATGCCGAATATAAAAATATTGTCATCGCCAACTAAATCCCTCATCTCAATATTAGCACCATCAAGTGTTCCAACAGTCAAAGCTCCGTTTATCATAAATTTCATATTTCCGGTACCAGATGCCTCTTTGCTTGCAGTAGAAATCTGTTCACTTACATCTGCAGCAGGAAAAATATGCTCTGCAAGGGAAACACGGTAATTCTCTAAAAACACAACCTTTATCTTGTCTTCAATTGCTTTATCTTGATTGATTTTATCGGCGACTGAATTGATGAGCTTGATGATTTTCTTCGCATAATAATAGCCTGGTGAAGCCTTCGCGCCAAATACAAATGTCCTAGGAGTAATAGGTAAGGATGGATTCTCTTTAATGCGGTTATATAGATGCATGATATGCAGGACATTCAATAACTGCCGCTTGTATGCATGCAGTCTTTTTACTTGAATATCAAAAATAGATTGCGGGTCAACTATAATTCCATTATTCTCCTTGATGATACGTGCTAATTTCCGTTTATTTTCCTGTTTTACTGCGTCAAGCTGCTCTAAAAAAACAGAGTCGTGCTTGTATTCTAACAGCTTCTCAAGGCTCGAAGGGGTTTGAACCCACTCTGTACCGATTGTATCACTGATAAGATCTGCAAGCTTAGGATTGGATTTAATCAGCCAGCGTCTATGGGTTATTCCATTTGTTTTATTGTTGAATTTTTCAGGGAAGATTTGATAGAAAGCAGCCATTTCCCTCTTTTTCAAAATCTCTGTATGAATTTCTGCCACGCCATTAACACTATGGCTTCCTACTAAAGCTAAGTGCGCCATCTTAACCATACCATGGGCGATGATAGCCATATTCTCAATCCGGCCGAAATCTCCTGGATATAGCTCCCATAGCTGTTTGCAAAAACGTTCATTTATCTCATCAATAATCATATAGATTCTAGGCAACAAAGGCTGAAAAATAGAAATCGGCCATTTTTCCAATGCCTCAGAAAGGGTTGTATGATTTGTATAGGAAATAGCTCCTGTTGTTATGGTCCAAGCCTCTTCCCAGCTAAGCCCTTCTTTATCAAGCAATATCCTCATTAATTCCGGGATTGCCAATACAGGATGTGTATCATTTATATGGATGCTTACATGCTCATGAAACTCTTTTATGTCTTTATATTGCTGTTTGTAATCCTTGATGATAGACTGCAGGCTCGAAGAAACTAAAAAATATTGCTGTTTCAAGCGCAATATTTTACCTTCATCATGTGCATCATCAGGATAAAGAAACTCTGAAATCGCTTCTGTTTCTCTTTTGTATTTCATGATGTCCCCAACATCCTTAGCGAGCAGTGACGCAGGCTCTGCATTCCATAGCCTCAGCGTATTAACGGTACTGCTGCTATAACCGATAACAGGGATATCGTGAGGGACAGCGGTTACAGTTTCAGCATTTAAATGCCGAAACTGCAGTCTTCCATCCTTTTCAAACGAATCAATATTGCCCCAAAAGGAAATATCTACAGCTAGATCCTCTTTCCGGACTTCCCAAACCTGCCCTTGCTTTAACCATTGCTCTGGCAGTTCTAATTGATATCCATCGACAATTCTCTGCTCAAATAATCCATGCTTGTAACGGATTCCAAAGCCGTGGCCGGGAAGATTCAAGGTTGCCAATGAATCTAGGAAGCATGCAGCAAGCCTTCCCAGCCCTCCATTGCCAAGACCTGCATCACATTCAATTTCTTCTACGTCTAGCAGGTCGATTCCTAATTCAGAAAGCCCCTCTTCCACTACTTTATCAATTCCTAAGTTAATTAAATTATGGTGCAGTAATCTGCCCAATAAGAATTCTATTGATAAGTAATACACTTGTTTTCCTTTATTTCTGCGGTAAAGCTCATTTGTATTAATCCAATCTCCGCTAACATACTCCCTGATCATATGTCCTAATGTCTGGAAGTGATCGCTGCTGGTACAATCTTCAAACGGTTTGCCGTAAGTCATCTCAAGCTTTTGCAAAAAATAAGTCTTAAAATTTTCTTTGTTAGAAAACATGTGTTTCACTCCTTGAGATAAGCTCAGCATATAGTTGGTTATATTTAAATGCTGACTGTGCCCAGCTATTGTCCATTGTCATTGCATTTTTGACAATAGTGCTCCATACGTCTTTGTCATGAAAGAATTGTAGGGCTCTTCGGATAGTATAGAGCATGTCGTGAGCATTGAAATTAGTGAAACTAAAACCATTTCCGCTATTAGTAAGTTCATTGTATGAAAACACTGTGTCATTTAATCCCCCTGTCTCCCTGACAATTGGGATATTCCCGTACTGCAATGCAATCAGCTGGCCTAGCCCACATGGTTCAAACTTGGATGGCATAAGGAACAGGTCTGCACCGGCATATATCTTATGTGCCAAGCTTTCATCAAAACCAATATATGCTTTGCATTTATCGGGATATTTGAACTCCATTTCTCTAAAGAAATTCTCAAATTCAGCATCTCCTGTGCCCAGCACAAGAAATTGCACATCCTCCTCCATGATTTCATGGAAGACATGCCGTACTAACTCAAGCCCTTTTTGGCTGGTCAGCCTCGTTATCATTGATATCATTGGAATGGACGCATCCTCTTTTAATCCAAACAGCTTTTGGACTTCAAGTTTATTTTGGACCTTTCCACTAATATTTGTATTCGAGTATTTTTGAATAATGACATCATCTGTTGCAGGATTGTATACTTCTTCGTCTATTCCATTGATGATACCATTTAAGTCACTCTGCCTTAAATGTAAAAGCTGGTTGAGCTTTTCTCCGTAATAGTCTGTTTGTATTTCATTCATATAGGTTGGGCTGACAGTTGTTATTTTGTCAGAAGCAATTAAGGCGGCCTTCATAAAGTTGACATTTCCATAAAACTCTAGCTGATCTGTTGTAAAGTAATCATCATTTAAGTTCAGCATATCTCCAAGGGCCCCTCTTGGCATAATCCCTTGGAACTGAAGATTATGTATAGTAAATACTGTCTTAATCTGACTGTATTCTCGTCTCCATTTATAATCCACATTCAGCAGGAACGGAATCATTGCCGTATGCCAATCATGACAATGGATAATATCTGGATAATAAGATAGATAGGAGAGGCTTTCTAAGACAGCCCTGTTAAAGAATGAGAACCTTTCTCCATCATCGAAATAGCCGTATAGCCCCGGTCTTTTAAAGTAGTATTCATTGTCTATAAAATAAAAAGTGATGCCGTCTTGCTCGAGCTTTTCGATGCCGCAGTATTGATTTCTCCACCCTACCTGCACACGGAAGTCCATTACCTTCTCCAAGTCTTTTAGTAACTTCTCGGGAATGTCCCGATACTTTGGCATAATGATCGTTACCTCTGTTCC
This sequence comes from Niallia laureatilytica, assembly GCF_046613985.1. NCBI lineage: Bacteria > Bacillati > Bacillota > Bacilli > Caryophanales > Bacillaceae > Niallia > Niallia laureatilytica. Next base: position 36,493 of record NZ_JBKKHP010000022.1, read on the forward strand.
TTGTTTCACAAGCTCTTTCGGAAGAGAACCGGCAACATCAGCCAGTCCTCCAGATTTGATAAATGGTACACATTCTGATACTGCAAACATTACTTTCACGAATTCATCAACGCTCCTTGCACTGTCCCTTTTCTAACGACAAATGGTGTATTTTTGCTGCCTGTCATAACCGTTTCATTTCCTACCATAACATCTTTATCTAAAATTACATTTTCTAATACACAATCATCCCCAATAGAGCATTTTTGCATGATGATGCAGTTTTTAAGGCGTGAACCTTTGCCAATTTTCACAGCCCTAGAAATAATGCTGTTTTCTACATCTCCTTCAATAATGCAGCCATTAGCGATCATTGAGTTTTTCACTTCTCCTGTACTCGTATAGCGGGTAGGTGGTTCATCCTTCACCTTTGTAAAGATTGGCCTTTCCTTAATGAAAAGCTGATTCCACGTTTCTGCACGCAGTATTTCTTTACTTACTTCAAAATAAGCAGAAATAGAGTCGATTTTTTCCGCATAACCGTTGAATTCATAGTGGCAGATTTTATATTCATGATTGAGGTCAAGCATGACATCCTTCATGCATGTATAGCCTGTAATATCTCTTGTTAAGATTAAGTCTATTAATAGAGATTTCTTGATTAAATATATTTCTAGTGAATCTCCATTGTTGGTGATTTCAGTGATATCACAGCCAGAGGTAAGATGGCGTATTAGGACGGGGTTAAAGTCCATGTTAAAAACAGTAAAGCAATTTGCTACTAAAGCATATTCCTGTTTGCTTCGATAAAAATAATCCATATTTGCGGCAAACTGATTAAAAGATCCTATTCCTTCACTATCTCCATCCGTAATGGATGCTGGAAAGAAAAATAATCCGTCTCTTTTTCTGTCTAAGTCCCAATTTTTCCCGGATCCAAGATGATCCATTAATGATCGGTATTGGTACTTTGGAAAGATAGCGACACTGCCTATTCCTGAATTAACCATATTAGAAAGGACGAAATCAATAAGCCTATATCTCCCTCCAATTGGTAAGGCAGCAAGAGTCCTATGCGAAATTAATTCCTCCAAATCATGTTGATATGTTGTAGCATCAATTACCCCTAGCATTGTTCTTAACACTAAAAACCCCTCCCTAGTCTCTGTTGTTAATCAGGATATAAACGCACTAACCATTTCTTCTGTTACGAGCACAACGTCGTTATTACCTTCTTTTGGCTTAATAACCATTCCATCCGGTATCTCGATATCTGACGGAACGATTGCCTTTTCGATATAAGTATTTTCGCCAATCCGAGCATCGGGCATAATAACAGAGCTTCGGACGATTGAACCTGTTCCTACATTTACACCTTGAAAAACAATGGATTTTTCAATATTGCCACTAATCGTGCAGCCTTCATTTATTAATGACTCTTTAACTATTGCATCACTAGAAATATATTGGGGCGGATGGTTAGGATTAACTGTGTAAATTCTCCAATTATAATCTGATATATTCAGTTCACTAGAATTATCTAACAAGTCCATATTGGCTTCCCACAAGCTTTGGACTGTACCAACATCCTTCCAATAGCCTTTGAATGGGTAAGCGACTACCTTCCGTTTCTTCTCAATCAGCATCGGTATAATATCTTTTCCGAAGTCATGGGTTGAATGGCTGTTTTTATCATCCTCTTCCAGCAATTCCTTCAGCACTTTCCACTTAAAGATGTAAATGCCCATGGAAGCGAGATTGTTCTTCGGCTTTTTTGGTTTTTCTTCAAACTCAATGATATCCATCTCTTCATTCGTGTTCATGATACCGAACCTGCTTGCCTCACTCCATGGCACCTCTATAACAGAAATAGAAGCATCTGCCTGCTTCTGAATATGATAGTCTAACATCCATTCATAATTCATCTTGTATATGTGGTCACCTGAAAGAATCAGCACATATTCTGGATCATATTGAGAGAGATAATTTTGATTTTGGTAAATGGCACTGGCTGTGCCTGTATACCATTTCACCTCTGATGATTCGCTGTATGGAGGCAGCACAGTGACACCTCCATTTACCCTATCCAAATCCCAGGCACTGCCAATTCCGATATAGGAATTTAACACAAGAGGTTGATATTGTGTCAGCACACCTACTGTTTCAATTCCTGAATTGGAGCAATTACTCAAAGTAAAATCAATAATACGATACTTACCTCCGAATGGAATGGCTGGCTTTGCCAGCTTTTTTGTCAAAGAGTAAAGTCTACTTCCCTTTCCTCCCGCTAATAGCATTGCGACGCACCGTTTCTTTCCCATTCTCTTTTCTCCCCTTCCGATGTTGAACAGGCCGTAATATGATGATGCTAAAAGCTGGAATCGTCACTGGAACGGAATATGGCTTTCCGTGGAACGAAGTCTCATTGGCCTTTATCATTTTTTTATTTATATAGTTGGCTCCTCCAAACCTCTCATCATCGCTGTTCAATATCTCTCTATAGCTGCCAGCCTTTGGTACGCCAATTAAATAATTCTCATAAGTTTGATAAGTAAAGTTGCAGATAACTACTAGGAAATCTTCCTCCTTTTCTCCTTGTCTAATAAAGGAGAAAACAGATTGTTCATGGTTGTTAGCATCAATCCAATCAAATCCTTCGTGGAGATGATCCAATTCATACAGGGGTTTAGAGCGTTTATACAGCTTCAGCACTTCTTTGAAGAATACATTTGCCTTTTCATGCATTTCATAATCCATCAGCATCCAATCAAGCTGTTCTTTATCCTTCCACTCTGAAAACTGTGCAAGCTCCGCTCCCATAAATAATAGTTTCTTTCCTGGGTGTGTCATCATATATCCGATTAATAAACGGAACTGCGCAAATTTTTGCCAATAATCACCAGGCATTTTATTTAGGAGTGATTTTTTTCCATGAACAACTTCATCATGGGAAAGAGGTAAAGCAAAATTCTCCGAAAAAGCATAGAGCAAAGAAAAAGTAATTTTATTGTGCTCATGTTTTCTATTGGATGAGTCTGTTTCCATATATGACAGTAAATCATTCATCCAACCCATATTCCATTTATAATGAAATCCTAGACCTCCATAATGTACTGGAGCAGTAACTTGGGGTAGATCGCTTGAATCCTCTGCAAACATCAGAACGGTAGGATCATATTGACAGACGGTTGTGTTTAGCTTTCTTAAGAATTCAACTCCAAATGGGTTAAGCGAATTCTCGCCAGAGTTTGGCCAGTAAATAATATTAGAAACTGCATCAACCCTAAAACCATCAACATGAAAATAATCCATCCAAAAGATCGCGTTGGAAATTAAAAAGCTATGTACTTCCATTCTTCCTAAATCAAAGTTTGCTGTTCCCCATACAAGATTTTCCCTGTCATTAGCATTCGGGTAGTCAAATTGGCTGGAGCCGTCAAATTGATATAAGCCATGAGCATCCTTGCAAAAATGTCCTGGAGCCCAATCTAACAGAACTCCCAGCCCATTCTGATGACATTGATCCACAAAATACATAAAATCCTTCGGCTCGCCAAATCTGCTCGTCGCAGAGTAATACCCAGTGCCTTGATATCCCCAGGAAATATCTAAAGGATGTTCTACTATTGGCAGTATTTCTATATGGGTAAATCCAAGCTCGATTACATAAGGGATAAGCTCATCTGCTAATTCTCGGTATGTATAAAGAGATCCGTCTTCTTTCAGTTTCCAAGATCCTAGATGTACTTCATAAATAGAAACCGGCTCTTTCAAAAAATTTTTTTTCTTCTTTCTTTGAATCCATCTTGCATCATTCCATTTGTAACCTTCCAATGAATAGACGATGGATGCGGTGTTCGGCCTCACTTCCGAATAAAAGGCAAAAGGATCAGCCTTCAAGTGCTTCCTCCCATCCTGACCAGTGATTTCATACTTATATAAAGCTCCGGTCAAATCTTTGGAAATACTGATATGCCATATTCCTTCTTTATTTATTCTTTGAAGGTCATACTGTTCACCTTGCCAATTATTGAAATCTCCTACTAAACGAACAGTCTTAGCATTCGGTGCCCACACACAAAATACCGTACAAATTTCTCCGTTCTCTTCCTTTACATGAGATCCAAACAATTGATAGCTTTCAAATAGATTGCCTTCATGAAATAAATGCTGCTGAAATTCAGTTGGGAATACTGTCTCCACATTCATCCTACTTTCTATGACTATTGATTTGATTCGACTGCAAAAAAAAATATAATTTGTACAAACCGTTTTCCCTTTTTTGCTAGTTTTAAAACTATATGATTAAAAAGGGGAAGCAATTCGAAAAAGGATAAAATTATTCATTTAAATGTAATATTCTATTAACATTAATCTAAATCCTTTTTAAGTTTTTTTAAAATTTTATGACAATAAATAACTTTTTATGTTTGCTCTCCGAAAAATAGCAGTGGATTTTTATAACATAGTTTACATTCATTTAAGAAAGGATATTAAAGTAAGAAATAAAGGAGGGATTTGCTGATGAGTAAAAGCGAAGAAGAATATCTTTTAGAACAAAATCAAAAAGATCCTAGTCCCTATTTTGATGCACCAGACAAGAAGATTCTAGCCGCAGATATTTTCCGAGGTCCTCATACAGGAATGTTCTCTGATTTTGACCTGAATAATCCTGGTCAAAAGCTGATGACAGACAGGGACAAGCTTGAGGAAGATATAAAGAAGGGTAACTTTTAGCACTAAATAGCTTATGTCTATCTATGCTGATATAAGCCTAGACTTTTATAAAATATAGTCTATCTTTTTGAGTTATCCACAGGCATAAGCTAAAAAAAACAATAGAAAGAGCTGTTGGCAATATACCAACAGCTCTTTCTATTGTAAGTATGACCCATACGGGATTCGAACCCGTGTTACCGCCGTGAAAGGGCGGTGTCTTAACCGCTTGACCAATGGGCCGTCTGGCGGAGAAGGAGGGATTTGAACCCTCGCGCCGCTTACGCGACCTACACCCTTAGCAGGGGCGCCTCTTCAGCCTCTTGAGTACTTCCCCAAAAAA
>NZ_JBKKHP010000023.1:0-34730 GCF_046613985.1 Niallia laureatilytica
CTAAGCCCTGCAAGTTTGGTTATCTGGCGAGGATGATTGTATTCACTCAAATCGCCTACTTCAGCGAAGAAACCCGCCACTGTATCGCGGCCTATACCTGTCATGTCTAACATTTGATCAACACCTGGAATATCTTGAAGTAGTGTATCCAGGGTTTGGTCAAGCTCTTCGAACTTGGCTTGAATAAGTTCATATTTTTGAATTAATGTTCTTAATTCCATTCTAGCCATCATGGAACCTTGACGAATGCCAATCGAGCGATTGGCGGCTTCTTTCAAAGCACAAATCTTCTTTATTCCTATACTTCTTTTCACTGCTTGCCTTAGATAATCTAGTAATTCTTCATCTGTATATTCGCTAAGTTCGTGTGGCAGCGCTTCTAGTTTTAATAAGTGAAGAGCTGCCTTCCCTTCCCAACTTTTGAATACCGTAAAGAACTCTGGAAAAAATCTATCAATCCAATTGTGCATCTGTCCTTGTACAATCTGTAAGTCAACAGTTAATAGATCACGTAATTTCTTAGCCACACGCAGTTCCGCGAAAACCCCTTGTGGTATAGTTGGTTCGGCGTATCTACCATCTTTGACTAGTTGCGCAATGACTTTTGCATCTTTTACATCATTCTTTGTTGGGGAGTTATCGTCTAACTCCTTACTGTGCTTAACATGTAGAGGATTAACCGTCACAAACTTAATCTGTTCCTCTTTTAAAATATGAGCTAAATTAAGCCAATAATGGCCTGTAGGCTCCATGCCAGTAATGACAGAATCCATTCCGCTCGTCTCTTTTATTTGATTAATCCACTTAATAAATGTCCTAAATCCTTCTTGTGTATTATCAAAAAAGCAAGTAGAACCTAGCTCCATTCCACGAAAATCCTGTGCTCTAGCTACATGATGATGTTTCGCAATATCAATTCCAATTACTAAAGTCTTAGGTGTGATTTGAGCTATTTTATGATTTTGGTTATAATTCATAGTGAGACCTCCGAGTAGATGTATTGTCCTTTTAGCGCGCCAGCTTTGGACATATTTATCTTATCAAGAGGTCTTTTTTCATTCAAATCGCATTTTGAGTTATTACAGGAATGTTGCCATGTTTGTAACACAAGTAGGTTTCTCTTCAATTATTACAGGAATGCTGCCCTTATAGTTCCGTAAGAAAAAAACAGCAATAGGAAATTTTTCTTTTGTTACAGAATATAATCTGTACTATCTGCGCTTGTCCTCGTTTATAACGATACTATAAGAAATATTGAGTTTATCCCAAACCCAATCCTTAAAAGTTCTATCTATTTCTACTTTTAGTGCTTCATCATCCAAATTCTCATCAATACCTAATTCTCTAAAATCAAATGTTTCTGACGCCTCTGTACCTTCAAATTTTGTACTACTGAATGAAAAAGTGATTGTCTTTTCCAATTGCTTCATCTCCCTAATAAAACCTTTTTTAAACCTTTTTTTATTTGTCTTAATCTCAGTTTACAGTATTCCTCCTTATTTCACTAAACTGCCATTATAGTTCCACAAGTACATACGTAAAAGAAACTCCTTGGAGGAATAAAAAAATGACACTATTATAAATAGCATCACTATTGTCTACAAAAAAATTATCTGCTTAATAATATTAGTCTGTACTTTAACTGTCTGATGTCATATGCATATCTGATTTGTGACATAAGCCAAATAATAAATAATATCCCACTGAAAGTGAATAAAGTTATTGGATAAGCATAATACCAATCAGGGATATAACGATGAACAATAAAATAGTTTCCTACCTCGTAACCTTCACTAACAGTGAACAATTCCTTATTATCTCTAGAATCTATTGAATTGCTAGGAAACAAATACTTAGCATCTTTTAAATCTAAGTCATAGTATGAAATGTCAGTGTTTTCATTTCTTTTTGGGTATATGGCGACATTTTCAAAAGTATGAAACTCTTTATTAACTCCGTTAATAGAAGTTTCAATCTCTATAAGTACTTTTTGAGAAAGCTCTTTAGAATTATCTAACTTGCCAACAAATTGATCACGAAATTTTCCATATTCAACTTTTTTTGAATCAGCTATATGTAAGCTTATTAATCCCCCAATAAGAAACAAAAAACAAGTATAGATTGTAGCTCTAACTACTTTATTTGAACCTAGATAGTGCATTTCTTTCCCCTCCTACATCAATCGTCATGGAATAATATATTCTCCTTATACACACGAAAACCTTCTCGGATGGAAAATTAATACCAAATTAAACTGTTCGAAAAACTCATCAAAACTATTACCCAATGTCGCACTTTTTTTCTAATAAGATGCAACATCAATTAGAATTTCTTCTTGAGCTAAACTGCCAAGTTTCTTCCATTAGATATGTATTCATTTATTACAGGAATGCTTCCCCGTTTGTGCTATAAGACAGGGTCTCATATTTATTTCAGAAATCCTGCAATTAATTGATAAAAAGCATAAAGATCGCCGCAGCGATCCCCCTGTTACTAAAGTAGCAAATATCTATCAATGTTGATGGGAATTGTAGTTTGTTTTTTTACCAAACATAGAAAAAATTGCAGCAATCAGGATCGGAATACCCATCATTATGTATGCAGCTCCCTCAAATCCTCTGATAAAAATATAGCCAAATAGAAACAGTGCAAGTCCAACTATAATGCCAAGATAGCTAGGGATAAGTGCGATATTAGGTTTGCCCTTCTTTCTGATAACAAAGGCTACGAAGACAATGATGAGTCCGACTGCAATACCTATATATAAAGGTATGAAAAACATTTGGCATCCCCCTTAGAAAATTAAGTAATTTAAGTAAATTTTTTGCACCTATTCAGAGTACCACTTAATTTTTATTTCTTCAATTTCATTTTTTGGTTAAGCAAAGAAATTATGACAACAAATATCTTTTGTGTCACTTAGCAGTTATATTTTTGACGTTTAGGAAATAATTTCCCCTAAAAACACATCGTTTGAATAGGTATGTCTTGTTTAAATAACTTGCCAAGTTTTCTGCCATAAGCTGTTTTTTCATTTATTACAGAATGCTGCGATTTTTTAAACAATAATTGATTAGAAACATTCCGGTATTTAAAACTTAGTTGTAATATAAAGAAAAGGAGGATAATTATGACTCGCTGTACGTACTGTAAATCAAAATGGAAAGCAAAAGAAATATGGGCGTTAATGAACCGAATTGAAGGGAAAGATTGCCCTTATTGCAATAGGAAACAATATCTTAAAGCAGAAACCTTTCGCTTTATGACAGCATCATGGTTAAGTGGAATATTTATATGGCTGTTGCCCTTTTTTGTAGAATTAAGTGAAAATAAAGAGGATTTATACTAATAGAAGAAAATAAGCTGATGGAAGTTAAATGTAGTATACCCTCTATTAGAGGGATTGATTTTATTAGTGGCAATATTTCGGATATAGTTTGCAAACAAGTCATTGAGTTTACTTTAGAATCTTTATTTATTCATTCACAACATAAAATTATTTATATTAACTATGCTGGGGGTATTATTAGAGCAAGTCCCTTCGATATCTTTAAATTACATCCAAGTCTGCAATAGATAAAAGAATACAATCAGCAAATAAGCTAACCAGCAAAAGCTTTGGAGAAACCTAATAACTTGGTAGCCCGTTCCTAAATCCCAACTCGTTCTTTTATAATGCAAATTACGATTGGAAATTAAAGCTCCTTTTTTTTAGGTTTCAGATTGTTTATTTCTAACCTTTTTGTTACTTCATCTATTTGAACTCCTCTCTATACAAACTAAAATAAACCATTACTTGAGTTTTTTCCACGTTACATATTATCTTCCTGATCATTCTCTTTAACATTGTGTATCAATCTTTTCATTACTTTATTTTTGAATATTCTTAGCATCGATTGTCGTAATGTAAAAGGTGGAGCGATTGCTTTTGTTTTCATACATCACTATCTTTGTGATTTTATATTTTATAAAAGTTACATCCTATAATGTTATTTCATTCATACTATTCGCAGTGATAGATGCAAAATTCATTTACATATATTCTGAATACTTTCAGCAGTTATAAAAAGCTGTCTTTTTATAGGAATAAGATAGTTTACTAGATTTAGGCATAATAAGGGATTCTAAGGGAATACTAAACTTATAAAATATTTTACGAGGTGATTATATTGGGAGAAAGAATTAATCTAACTGCAGAACAAGAAGGACTTAAACAACGTTTGCAAGAAAGCTTTAACCTAGTTAGAGAGGGTAATAGCGCAGGAGGGTATGGAGAAGCTTATAATGAAGCGTTCAACGAAATGAGCGAACTTGCTTTTCAACTAGCTACATCATTAACTCCACCATCAGTATTTACGCAGGAGAAACTAAATGGAGCAGAAGAATTAACACCAGCAGACAGAGCATTTTATAACGACCAGCATGTTGTTGAATATTTACTAAATTATTTAGAGGGTGATGAAGTAAACAATCCACCTGCCAAATGAAACTTTTGAGTTCGGGGTACACACGAATAGGCATGATGATATGACCGTCTTACACGCGTAATAAAGAAGGATGGGAATTATCCACAAATTTACATGGTGGACAAGCTGACATTGAAGCAGGACCAAATTTATACCAAGTGCTACAGCATGGCATTGTAATCTATCCATACGACCTAAGCGGATATATGGATAGATTATGGAAGCTGCATTTAATGGAGCAAGCAGAGATGAAATTCAGGAACAACTTAATGCTATTATTGCTAGATGGAATTTCTAAAACAGTAAGAAGCAAGCCATATACACTTTAAATAAAGAAAGAATACCCACCATCTAACTGGCCGGTATTCTTTTTTATTATTCTCGTTGTTTTCTGCTGCTCATATCTCTTACTCTGGCGTTTTGCTTAAGCAGGGCTTGTACGAAAAGCCAATGCTTCGCGTTCAGGATCATCATATTCCTCAGAAGTTGCTGGATTTATACCAATACGTCCAGAACGTTTTAAAAGATAAAAATCTCCTTTTCCGTGCAACTTCACATTTTGTCCGTTCTCTAATGCACAGCATATACATTCCCACATACTATTAAACGCAGCTTTTATCATATCTTTTTAAATCCCTATTATCGTTTCTGCACGGATCTCAATGTCATCCTGTTTAAGAATAATATTTTTATTTTTTATTACCTCTTCCCCTTTGAAGATGAAAGACTAGGCATATAAGGATAAGCAATGTATGTAAAAGGTGTGCTAATTTTGCACACCTGGTGTACAGAGTAATCTAGATCGAAGTCCCTTTATTGTATCTTTAAATGCCTTTTCCCTTTTTTTAAAACAAACCATTTAAATTGATCTATACGTTTATCTCTCGTTTTAAATTAGGTTATTTATAACTAGGTGCTAGATGGTCTAATATTATATTCTCTTCTTCATATTTATAGATTGGTAAATAAATATCTCCCAATTTTTCTATGTTTCTTCATTAGTATATCTTAATACTGTTGCGGTTTCAGTAATATTGTTAGTATTATTATTTTCATGTCTACGGTGATACAGCATGAGTTCGTTAACCCAAGTAAATCGTTAGTGCGGAATTAATTTTAGCAATATCCTCACACCCTTACATATCTCCCCTTATACACACCATTCACAGGCCATCTTCCTATTTCTTGTATTATAGAAGTACGATAGCATCTTGGCCAAACGGAAGAGTTAGCTAATTAAATTCGTAAGGATTTGAGTAACTCCTTCCCTTTTAATGTATGACCTTAAAACTTATCCAATTGCATTTTTAAAAAAATTATATTAATATGGGCACTTATAAAAGCAATATATTAGTAAATAAAATCATTACACTTGATCAATTAACAAAGCTTTTATGTAAAAATGTCAACCATTAAAGGTTGACAAAAGTCGTATTGGATTAAAAGCAAAAAGATTTTATTACTGTAAAACACTATATATTATTCCTTTTAACAATTAATGTATGGTTATTTTGTTTAAAAGAAAAGGATGTACCGCTGTACTTATCGGTACATCCTTTCCTTGGGAGAACAAAAAGATAGTGAAATCATGTCTGATACATTTTATTAACCTTCAACTTATTTGAAAAGGCTAATGTCCATTATTGTGTTTTTTAATATTGAGTCTGAATAAAAGAATACTAAAAATGTCTGTAGATTCTTTTATGCTTGTTTCACGTCACTATTCGAGTATTTCCTAGTCTGTTCCAATCTATTTTCACCAAGTTTCCACTTTATTTCATAATTAATTATATATTTATTACAGGAATGCTGTTTAATTTTCCAACATTCGAAGATTTTTAACATTGTTTTATAAATGTCTACAATACAATGTTTTATTAAAGCAGTTCCTTTGTAATAGTCTCAATATAGCAATAGCCAATAAGGAAAAAAGTTGATGAAAGTTAAAAGTTAGTATACCCTTTATTAGGGAGTTGATTTTATGAGTGAAAATATTTCGGATATAGATTACAAACAAGTCATTGAGTTTGCTTTAGAACCATTAATTATTCATTCACAACATAAAATTATTGATATTAACCATGCTGGGGAAGTGTTTTTTAGAGCATTAAAAAAAGATATTATTGGAGCAAGTCCCTTAGATATCTTTAAAGATTCATCCAAGTCTGCAATAGAAAAAAGAATACATGCAGCATATGAGAAACCAGCAAAAGTTATCGAAGAAACCATATATAGAATGGATGGAACAACTGTAGATGTGGAATTATATTGTCATCCAGTGTGGTTAGGTAATACAAAAGCTATTCAAACATATGTATGGGATATAACGGAAAGAAAAGAAATGGAAAAAAAACAAAAAGAAATGTCGAAGCAAATAAATGAATTATCTACAGTCTTAGTTCCTCTTTTAGATGGGATTGCTGTACTTCCTTTGGTTGGTTCAATAGATGAGGAAAAAGCAAGTCAACTTTTAGACAATGTTCCGATACGAGTCCAAAAACAAAATGTAAAACATCTAATAATCGATTTTACGGGTATATATAATATAAATACTATTGTAGCAAGCACAATTTTTAAAATAACGAATATTCTATCAATGCTTGGTGTGCGTTGTATTGTAACAGGACTAAGACCAGAATTAGCATTGGTTGCCTTACAACTAGATGTAAATTTTGTTTCAATACCTACTCTTTCTACCGTACAAGAGGCACTACATATGTTAGGTTTAAAAGGTAACAGTAAAACTCCAATAAATAATTAAGAATAATGTAATTCAGCAATGCCGTTTGTATAGCATTGCTGTTTTATTTTATGTTATGTATTTCTTATATTATAAATATGACAGGCTATCATCCTCATTTTCCTTCCAAGTCTCAACTGGTCAATTGCCCTCTAATTCCTTCGTCATGCCTACCCAAACTCTGCTGTAAGTTTAACAATAGAAATACTATCAATATGTAGGTGGAATAATTGTAGTATATAATTAAAGAGGAGCAGATATAGATGATCTTATGATGAACGCATTAGGAATAATTATTTGATTACTTGTCTTCCGTCTCTTTTATTCTTTCTTACAAAAAAACAATCTACTTTTTAATAAGTAAACAAAGGGTCAACAGGAGAACGCTCCTAGTTGACCCTTTTTATTAAGACTAAATAGTGATTTTAATTTCTTTTTCCTACTTAAATATCCCATTCGTCAAAATACTATTATTGAAACCAATGAATTATGTATATCTAATCAACTGAAACAAAGTATACTTATTTTTACATTAATACTTCCAATAGATAAATTGGGAGTATTAATGTTAACAAAATGAAATTATCAGAACTAAGGAATAAATAAGCAGTAAAAAAATTCCTCTTTACTTTTGTATTATCACTTTGTGTTACTTATCACGCAGAAACTGTTCGAAGGTAACTTCCCCCTTCTGATAATTTATATTTGTATTCTTTCCATCAATGAAGGCCTTCGATAACCTACCCGGCAAAGAAACATCAAATACTTTATTCTTTTCCTTCTTCGTGTTAATTTTTAATTCAGCCATCTCTCTAATTGTCATTATCTCAGGTCCACCATAATCCTCCACCCTTCCTTGGGGACCTTTATTCACCAAATCAATTAGATGCGTTGCAAATTCATGTACGTCTAAACTCTGCACTTTCCATCTTCCTGGAATGACATATCTGTTAAAGAAAGGTTTGGATAAAAGTAAATTTTCAACAAAGCCATGAAATTGCGTGGCACGTGCAATAGTGTAAGGAACGGTACTTTTACTTAACAATTCTTCCGCTTCTACCTTCAGTTGATAGTACTTCCAAGGTATTTCGTCGATGCCCACGATGGAAGGGTAAATAAAGTGCTGTATATGTTGTGACTTACTCAACAAATTTCCTAAGCCTTCTATTTCTACCTTTTTGACGTTTTTCATTGGGCTTGTTGCTGCATGAATGATGATATCCACATCCTTTACAGCATCTTCCAATCCCTCTCCTGATACCAAATCACTATAAACCCAATCTGACTGTTGCCAATCGTGAGGTCTTTTTCTAGATGTTATCTTCACTTTGTATTCAGTTTCTTTTAGACGAAACAGCAATGCGGAACCTAAATAACCTGTTGAACCTGTCACCAACACTCTCACGTAGAACACGCCCCTTCTGAGAACTATTTCTTTGTATTGTATTATTCGTTTGTCGTCTGCTTTATACGTCTTATTATAAGAATAACGTGATATAAAATAAGCCACCAAATGGCAGCTACTTAGTGTATTCATTTCATAAAAACGTAAAACTTTCCTTACCTATTGCCGTGGGAAATATTCAAAGTAACCCCTCAAGTTTCACCTCATAGAGGTATTTCAACTGTTTTTCCATATCCTAGATGGAACATGAGGGAATAATGTATCTCGAAGAGTTACTGAGATGCGGTCATTCAGCTGTGCAATCACTCCAATTCCATTTGACATTCTGATAATTGCACTGGTGCGTCCAGTTCGTTCTTGTTCAAATTGGCTAATTGGTTGCAGTTCATAAATATCATGCAGGAGCAATTGATTACAGAGGTATGCGCCAGTATATCAGGGATCGGGTATGGTAGCCTTCAAATAGATTAATCAAGTTCTGTACAGTAAAGTTTCTTAATGGCGAATTCTTAACTTTGGCATTGAAGCATGCGAACCAATAGGGTCGATTGTCCTGCATAGGAACCAAACCATAGCGTCCCTTGCGGCCCCAAGTTTCTATAAATACATGCGGATTATATCCTGTTAAGTTCAGTTTAGTCGATACAACAGCCCTCCAACAGGTTTATCCGGCATACCTTGGTTTAACATTTGGCAGAAATAATTCCTTCTCTCCTTAGATATGTTTTTATTCATTTTCATTAATCCCTACTAACCATAAACAACCGCTTCCTTTTTATAAAAAATAGATCCTTACTTTCATTATGTAGGATATATAAGCTCTTAATGTCTATTATAAGACTCGACTCGATTAATAAATATACACCATCCCCAGAAAACGGATCAAAAATGATGATTATATTTTGGTTTTTGTTTTTTTTAAACACTAATTCTATAATTGCTTAATTAAAGAAATTAATAACGTTATTTGAATGCGTAAAATTCCGTATTTTTTGATTTCCAGAATTGTTAAGCAGTTATTTTGGTAAATAAATAATTATATATCATATAATTATTAGTTTCCTTATCCCCTTTTTATAGAAATATCACTGTATTCCTCTAATATCTTTCTGGCACAATTACTTGCTAGTCGTAAAACTTCTTCCTTATTATTAAAGGGTTTTGTTGTATGCATGCCTATCAATGTCATTTTTTCCGTATCAGTACAATTGAGCTCCCTTAGATTATTATTCTCCAGAATTACATTATCGTTAATTGTAATATCAAAAATAAAAACATCATCATCAATTAGTTTTTTCAATTTTATTAATGCGGCGTAGTTTCCATTATATCTAAAGTTATAACTATCCAATCCATATAAACTATCCCTATGCTTGGCACTTTTAGTTTTAGTTTTCATTTTACAGCCCCCTATGAATCTATTCCCTTAAAAGGAACAATTTTACATACTTAAATATTAGCACTTTTATCATAGATAGTTAACCCATTATTACGGTATATGCTGTTAATTGAGAAAATCTTACTATTCGTTGTAGTTACATGCTTTAAACCGCTTACTTGCAATTAATTTATTATATATTTCACTCTTTTTCCTATTAACTTGTGTACCATGCTTATTTAAACAAAACCCTAAAATTTTTTCAGTTTATTATTTAGAGGGATGCGCAAAGTTAGGATCAAAAATTAACTAGACATGAAAATATTAAATATTTTAGTTACCCCTTCTCTTTCATCTTTTATTTGTAATTTTATATATTACAAAGAAGAACCTTTGACGTGTCAGTGTACACCAAAGGTTCTTTCTTGTTTTGCTTAAAGTAAAGGAATGGAAAAGCAGTTACTAAATTTGAAAATAGATCACTTTAAAATACTCAAAATTAGGATGAACAAAACTAACGAAATTATTCAACTTTTAACCTAAGCAGAAAATTGATATATTCTAATTTATTGGGTATTTTCACTGTACACAAAAAGGTTGTTGATGCTAATAGAAATTATATGCTAATGGATTAATGTAATTTACAAAGCTACTATTCTTGTTCTTTTTAGACAATTAACTTAAATACATTAATGGATGTGAAAAACCACTAACTTTATGTGCATAAATGGTAGTTCCTAAAATTCACATCAATATTCTCATATAAATCATATATTTGCAGTTAGTAATAATCGATTAATATTTTAGCACCACTGTAGTCAAGGGGGTTAAAAGTAGGCAGCTAAGACATCTGCCCTCTCTCGGTCTACAAACGTTTTATGGATCTCTTCCCTCCCAGCATCTGCTTCCTTCCGACTAGCTAACTGTTCCATGTTAAGATTAAAGTTATCTTCCGTCCTCCAATACTTGCTACGAGCGGATGACTAGATCATACCCTGCCAGATCCACCCGCTATATAATATACCCCAGGATGAGTTATACACCTACCACGGTTTATACAAAAGCTAAGTTTATTTATTAATGGAAGATCCCTACATATACAAACAACAAAAGGGCTATACCTTGGGGGGTGCTTTCCTACCAGATACAAAGAGGTGAATTGGAGAAATTCCATGCATTTGCTTTATTTTGCAACACAATTCATATACCAAAATGCTCCCCATGCTATGTCCAAAAAAAGGAAAATGGTTACTTATGTAAAGAAGGCTCAATCTGATTGTATATATCTTCAATAGCCTCATTGAGAGAATTATATAAAGGTTCTCTTCCCACTACCTGCAAGTTCAATAGGATAAAGCATTATATCTTCATCCAAATATTTCTTCCATTTAAAAAATACGGAGGCGGAACTACCTGCATAAAGTAAACAAAACAAATTAATTTTTTCCATAACCCTTTATACCTACTCTCTTTTAATTTTAATTGCGTATTCTTGTTTAATACAAAACTAAAGTCCAAAGAGTAGCTAAAAACACAATACAGAAGTTACAAGCAAAAATACATAGTGATTTACCACCACTTTTTAAATAAGGAAGCAGACATTTAGCTTATCTCCAGCGCCAGATAAATTGTTATAATTTTTTTTGAGACTCTAAGACTTGTCCGTAGAGGCTCCTTCTAAAATGATTATAGGTCTACAGATTCTTTGCCATAGTCTGTATTAATAACTTTACACAATCTTATCTTTTTCATTATTGCGAAACACATTCCTACATATTCTAACATTTTTCTAAAATTAAATTGATAGTAGAAGAATGATTACTTTATCCCCATGTTTTGATACTTTCAGTAAATATGGTTCGGGTTATGAGTCAATATTTTAAACACAAAATATTAATGATCAACGCTGATAAAACAGTAATAAATTATCTTATGGCCATTAAGGTCATATTAGGAAAGATCCTACCCCTCCTTATGTGAGAAATACTTCGACATAGTGAGAGTAATAACATAACTAAAATAAAATAGTTCTATTTTAGTATTTTAGGAATATAACTGTATATTAATGGAATAAGTGTACTATAATGTAAACATATAGTTATAATACCAAGGAGGGATAACCATGCGTAAGATACCTAATTTACTTAAAATAATGGTTATATTGGGTTTGTTATTAATAATAATTTCAGTAAGCCTTTTGAGTGAACATCCATCTTATCAATGGATTCGTTGGACAGGGAATATTCTACTCCTTTTAGGAATTATATCTATCCCATTTTCTAAAGTAACCCAAAATGGTAAATAAAGAAAAAACCACTCAGTTAACGAGTGATTTTTTCTTTATAAAGTTTATTATTGTCTTGAAATTCATTTATTACCTTTTCTCGAAATGGACTATCCTCCAAGAAACGTCTTAAGAAATCTAAATATACATTTTTCAACCAAAGTATATCTAGTCTACTAAAATCTTCCGCAAAAAAGGGAAATGCATAAACCCCTTTCTTTCCTTGCTTGAATATAGCTGACGTCAGTACAAACATTGTAGAACCCCCTTTGTACCACAACCTACTTTTCACCATCAGAGGAAAGGTTACTCATTATTTCATCTAACAAGAGTTTTTTCACTTTTATTAAATAGTTTACTGCTGCCTAACATAAACATTAATCTAGCATATTCTAATGTTGTAGAAGAAGGTAACCTATTAAATAAAGTGTAGAACCCTTCATATTACTCTTTCCAAATCTCTGAACTTCTATTATAAAATATAAACTACTTGCGAAAATTCCCTATTTTTTACAAATTTTAACACAAAAATTGTCCTAATTCAAGAAGCTCTCAAGAGGACCAAGTTGCCTTCATAAAACTAATCCCACTCAGTGTATAATTTGACAAATAAGTCACATACTTGATTATTATCAGCATTATATTTTTAATTTGAAAACTATGAAGTATTATTTAAAATAAAATTCTTAATTAGAAATAAAATGACCCAAAATGGAGGGAAACATTATGAATAAAGTGGCAATTATTACTGGTGGTGGAAGTGGTATAGGACAAGCAACAGCTCTTCGTTTAGCAGAAGAAAAAGTTAATATTGTAGTAGTCGATGTAAACGAAAAAGGTGGAAATGAAACGGTTGAATTAGTTAAAAAATTAGGTGTTGATTCTATTTTTGTAAGAGCTGATGTTTCTAAACAAGATCAAGTTAAGAATTATGTGGAAAAAGCAGTAGAAAAGTTTAAGAAA
This sequence comes from Niallia laureatilytica, assembly GCF_046613985.1. Classification (NCBI taxonomy): domain Bacteria; kingdom Bacillati; phylum Bacillota; class Bacilli; order Caryophanales; family Bacillaceae; genus Niallia; species Niallia laureatilytica. The sequence continues at coordinate 13,237 of NZ_JBKKHP010000023.1, forward strand.
ATTGATTATTTCTTCAATAATGCTGGAATCTCAGGAAGCGGTAAATTTTATTTAGATACTTCTCTAGAAGAAATTGACCAAATTGTTGGTATTAACTTAATGGGTGCATTATATGGCGCAAGATACGTTGCAGAAAATATGTTAAAAAGTGGTGGAGGATCTATCGTTAACACGGCATCTAGCGCAGGGGTTATTGGTCAAGATTCGGTTGTTACTTACTCAGCTACTAAACATGGTATTATTGGATTAACCAAAAGCCTAGTAGCAGAATATGCTAAAGATGGATTAAGGGTAAATGCAATTGCACCTGGTCCAACAGAAACACCTATGGTAAGAGAGTTTTATGCAGCAAATCCTGAAATGAAAGAGAACGCAACAGGTGGAATTCCACAAAAACGTTTAGGAACACCAGAAGAAGTTGCGGAACTAGTAACTTTCCTGTTAACTTCTAAAGCTCAATATATTAATGGTGAAGTGGTACGGATTGATGGTGGGTTTACAAATACTAAATAGTAATATGTTGACTTGACTTATTAACAATATCCATTTCGAACTCCCTAGTAAAATAAAGGCTTAGAAAAGCCATTAAAGCTATTTGACCTCTATATTGTATAGGGGTCATAGTTTACTTTTGCCTGACTACATTTATTTAATCCCATTCACATCCTCTGATTTCTATTTTTTTGAATTGAGAAATCAACTCTGGCTTTTAGGAACGAAGAAAAAGTCACAATAACAGATACCATCCAATTTCAAATTCATTATGATTTGAGTTCATATTATATATTTCATGCAGCTCTATGGGCCTATTTGCTGCTTGTTCTGTATAGTTATTCATTAACACACTCCCTTGCTTCATTCCTTTTTTGTCATCAAATAGGAAATTGGGATAATGGGGAAAAACATAATCTTCAGTTGTGAAAGTGTTCATTATCCCCAAAAACATCAAACTGAGCACGCTTACGGATTAATATTGGTATTTGATTTTCATCTATTTGTTCTAAGATTGTCATTAGTCTTTCCGCAATAAATCTATTAGCTTGTTTTATTTGATAGAAACCATCTAAAAATTGTTCTACCAGGCTCTCATCTACATTTTCAATAGGAGCAGGTAAATATTCTCGACCTCCATTTTTAAATGCAAGCCAATTTGTATAAGAAACTGCATCTACAATGCAACCGAATGCTAATTCTTTTAACTCTTCTGTTTCATCTTGCATCAGCATAAATAGACCAGTCTCCTCTGTTCCATCGTCTAACATATTATATATTTCGTCAGCTGAATGTGTTTTGTTTTGGAGCCATTCCCAGCAGATCTCCAAAGTATTCTTTACAGCCTCAAAATTTGGAGAGGTTGATAATCTACCAACGACTGTCTCACTTAACCCCAATAAAAAAAGAATTTGTTTATCCGCATTTAATTTTTCAAACTTATTTAACATTTCACCCTCCATCTACTCAATAAACTTACCATTTTTCAGTTCGAATTCTTGCTTACCTGACACATACACACCGTCTTTTAGCTGTGCTTTCACAACAATTCCCAAGTTCTGATACTTGTCTATAAACCGTTTGAAAGTACCAGCAGCTTACTTTAGATTGTGGATCGAACATACACCTGTTGGATTAGATTGTTGCATGTAAATTGTTCTTTTTACATCATTAGGATCTATTTCTAGCTCTTTAATAGCTAAATTACATTCCGCAATAACGCCTTCTTCTGCGTGTTTTAAAAACCTATCATTCCCATCTAATCGAATTCAATTGTTATTATATCGGATATCTATACTTTATAGTACAATAGAATATATGTTCTTGGTTTTACGATAGTACTTTAAAATGAGTTGAATGAACTGAACCGTACTGAGGAAAATCTTTCAGAATTTAAAAATGACGTTCTTTCTTATTATGAAGAGGAGCTGGATATTTTCCGTGTATATTTGGTGGATTTAGGTTACTCTAACTCTACAATCCGTGTCTATTTCTATGATACTAGGTTGTTCTTGTTCTATTTGACTGAAAAGAAGTCCGAAATGATAGAGTTAGAAAATGTCACTAAACAGGATATTGCTGCCTTTCTGAGGAAACAACATCGAAATGCTGCGAAATCTAGCCGAAATCGACGATTAATGACTCTTCGAACTTTTTTTAAATCATTAATTAAATCAGAAGTTCTTACTTATAATCCTGCTCAAGAAGTGGATTTGGCCAAACAAGAAAAAGGCCGACTTCCTACCTATCTTAATGATGAGGAGTTGGCTTTATTTTTTTCGGTTATTCCTCCAAGCGATTATTATATTCGCAATAAATGTATGTTGATGTTGATGGGACTTGTCGGTTTACGTGTAGTCGAAGTACATAACCTTAATATCTCAGATATTATCAGGAATGAAAAAGATCCTGGCATTGAAGTTTCTGGGAAAGGGAATAAGGTTCGATACATCCCCCTTCCTATTCCACTGTACCACCAGCTCTTAGATTACGAACGAATATATCGACCTAAAGCAAAACCAGATCACTCCAATGCGTTTTTTCTGTCCAAGAGGGGTACTCGGATTTCCAGAAGGAGAATTCAAGAAGTTACAGAGAATGTTTTCGAGTGTTTAAAAAAGCAGCCTGGTTATCAATATTTGGAACAAAAGAAACTATCTGCTCATAAATTACGTCATACCTTCGGAACTGGAATGGTTCGGGAAGGGACCGACTTAGTAACCATACAACAGCTCATGGGTCATACAAATTTAAATACGACACAAATATATACTCATGTCAGCAATGAACAAAAACAGAAAGCTATGAGGAACAAAGACGTATCTCGCTACTTTTAATATAACAATTCAAATAAGCCCAGCTTTTTCGTCGGGCTTATTTTCCTTTTTCATTAGAAAAAATGTTATTATCCCTCTATATCAAAGGTCTTATGAAGAGGTTTTTTATTAGCGATATGGCTTTTGAAGTTTAATTAATTTTATAATATCTTCACCCTTTGCCGGTTCGATATAAATCTTTTTAGTGTTGTTGAGAATTTCTTCTGTTTCTTCTTGAAGTGTTTTTTCATCTACATCCGGTGGAGGTGCTTCCCAACGCATTGGTGTGTAATAAACATTTATTGTGCCATCGCCGTTCCCTTTATAGGTAATGGATCCGTCAATTAGTCGAGACCCTGATAATTGTATAACACCTTCTGGGAAAGTGGCACTGTTATCAATATTGGGATTGATAGGTTCTCCAACAGGTATATGGCGGATATTTAATTCATCTAAATCTTGATTGGCTCCAAGTTGCAACCAAACGCGTGCATATTCGATTTGATCATTGGAATATGGAGCTAGCGGATTTTTGCTTTCTTAATGTCTTATTGAAAATAATGCATCTTGAAACTTGTGGCAGCTTTATTAAGCTTCTTTAAAAAAGTAAAAATAAAACTCATTCTGCTTCAATTAGATATTCCTTAATACTAACTGCATAATGACTATTTGGGAGGTAGGAGATTTCTAGAGTCTTTCCAGATAAGTTTTGTTGATAATAATTTCTTGATATATTAAAGCTGTACACATCTAAGGTGAGATTATTAAATTCTAATTCCATTAGAAATTCCGTTCCATAATCTGCGTCATCAAACTCCTCTCCAGTTGGAGTTGCTACAACAGTTTTAAACTGTCTGTTTACAAAGGCTGTTTTATCTTTGTAAAGATTAATGGAAGTTTCTAAAAATGAATAGCTTGTTATCATCATTAATGTGGTAATAAGTAAACAAATAATCTTTGCAAACCACTTTCCTGCCCCGATAATCATGGCTATAAAAAAAATACCAAAGCAAAGACAAAGGCTTGCCGCACTTAGTGCTCCAAACATTTCCGAAAAAATGAAATTTTCATCGCTTATCTCGGATATCCCCCATAGAAATAGCGTTATAATGAAGAATAACAATCCAATAACCGCGACTAGGCCAGCAATAATTTCCCTTCTATCCTTACCTAGCCAAGTTCGGTGCATAACCCTCTTCTTCTTTTTTAGCTTCTTAGTCATGTTACCCCCTCCTTAAAAATCAACTTCGAGCTTAAAAGGAACAGGTGTCGCAAATAATGTTAAGCCCCCTTAAAATTGAAAGAAGAGAACCTTTCTTATTCCTATTGCCATTGCTGGTGCCATTCTTCAACTTTGGCATTAATCTCCTCTTTCGTTCGCTCCCTATCCAATTCTTTTGCCTTTTTTATCTCAGAGAAATGATTATTGCGCATTTCCTCTGAAGACTCAGCTATCTCCAATACTTGATTCTCTACATCATCATTAATCAATTTCTCCTTCTTCAAATAATAGACTGCATGTTTAATTCGATTTAATTCTGCACTGGAAGCATAATATAACGGATTATATATCTCATTCATTCGTTCCATTGCCTCGACTGTTTGCTGTAGAGTCACTCCTTGTGTCCATACAAGCTGCCCAAGCGTAGGCTTCCACTCTTTGTTCATTTTAACTTCTAGCTCTGCAGGATCGTCTACCGTGATATACTCTCCACCTCCAGAATCAGCCACTTGCTTTAATTGCTGCTGCCCTTCCTTATCTACACTAAATCCAATAATATTGACCTTTGCTTTAATATTATGACTTTGAAGTTTTTGAGCTTCTGCAACAGGATCCCCATCACAAGTTTCTATTCCATCACTCACTATATAAACCATATTACAGTATTCATCTGAAGGATAAGTTTGCAAAATTTCTCCTGCTTTTTTGATCGCAACTGCTAATGGAGTCCAACCACTTGCCTGAAATGATTTTAATGAGGTTATAAAATTATCAGCTTGATAGGATGATAATGGATACACTTCTTCCACAGATGAACAAGATTCCACTTTGTCTGAGTTAGCAGATGAACCAACATGCCCATAAGCAATTAATGAGACATTGGCATCTTCAGGAAGAGACTTCGCAAATTCGCTAATAGAGTCTTTTGATTGTTCCAATTTCGTCCGCCCTTCTATTATTTCATTCATGCTGCCGCTTGCATCCATTAACACCAAAATATTCACTTTCTTTTGGCCTGAAGTTACCTTATCCTCTCCATTCGGTAATTCTGGCATCACGTACCCATGATCATATGCAGCTAATTTTTCATAATAGCTTTTATAATTTCCTGATCCCAGCATATAAACAAGGTAGTCATATATCTGCTCACTGGTAAGGTTATTATGTTTGGAAAAATATGCTTTAAACTCTTTCTCGGCAATAGGATTGAACGTCTGCTCAATAAAGTCTAAATATTGCTGTCTGTCCCAGCTTTCTAACGTTTCTAACCGTTGGTCCATATGCTCCTCGATCAGCACACCAGCTTTTTGTTCAATCATTTCTTCCACTGTCCTCGCAGCAGTTGGAGTTTTTCCCTCCACCTTGTCATCAGTTTCTGCTATTTTGGTAGTCGCTGCCTCACCCGATTGAGTTTGGTTCTTTGCGCAAGCGACCGTTACTACTAGGAACAGTATGCATCCTACCATTGCAGTCTTTTTAAAAAGATTCATCTTTGTACCTCCTTCATGGACATTACTTTTCTTTTATACGTCCAAAAGATTGAAAGGTTTCTAATCCTATTTGTAATATTCTTCACTAAGATTAATTGGGTGTTTTCTCCTACTGACAACTCATTAAAGGTTTCTGGCTGGTATATCTGTATAAGGGTAACTTCTATGTGGCTTATTCCTAAACAAAATCGTTCTCTAATCAGTGAATATTTGCGCTCATTTACACAATGATTGGAGATAAAAGCCTTGGGCGAAGATCGAGGATGGCACCCGCAGATATGTAAATTCCGAGGAATTAAAGACAATAAAACCAAACTATTGCTCTTATATATAACTCCATTTTATATAACTTGTACCATTTAACTAACCTTGATTTTCTTATAAAAAATGTAAATGAAAAAAGGATAATTAGCCCTTATAATAGACTAACTATCCAATAATTTAATATCTCCATTTAAGATAATGGGTCCTCTAGCTTGCTGTATTTGCATATGGAATTACTAGAAATACATTAGAAGTTGTAACTATAGAAAATACTATTCGAGTCGCTACTACATATATTACTCGTGATTTTACTATAGTATGCACACGCATCTCCATATCTATATCTCGGGCTAAAGTGAAAGATAATTATTACATTGTATCTCTATCTAAAGCTTTCTGCATAGCATCTTGGTACTTAGCTAACCTTACAGCTCGTCCTCGCCATTTAGGGTTTAATCTATCAGGAGGGATAGAGCGAAAATCTTTTAATTTGCGTGTAAAAAACTCAATGCGCTTTAATTCTTTATTGCTCATTATTATCTCCCTGTAAAGCTTAGCATAGTAAGTTTTAATCTTACTATTTGTCAATTCAGCTTTTTTAGCCGATCTTTTTAACATTTCCTCTAAGGTTTTATGAAATGGTAATTATATTTTTTTTAACAAAATACATATTTTAGTGAAGAGCACTTAAAAGCGGCAATGATATAGACATATTATTAATGTTGAAAGAGAAGTAGCGAAGAAACATTTACTTATTTTAGTATTTAATGGGGATTAAATCTTTTTCCTCTTCTGGGACAACTAAATAAATAGAGCCATTTAATGATCATAACAAGAAGATAATATGAGGGTTTCGGATCTCTAAAGGGATATGCCACTTCTAATTTCAATGAGTAGGTATAACAGGAGAAATAGTTATTACATAGAAGAAGAAATCCATTGTTAATACACTTATATCATTCAGATAAAGATGCGAGGTGAACTTTGATGTCAACTGTGTTGTATACTAAATATGCACAGAAAAGGATTTGATGTAGAAAATAATGTCCTTCTTATAATTCTCTTTTGTTCCTATACATGGACTTATTTTTCAACAAAATCCACTTTGGAAAGTAAATCAGTAATTTCCTACTAAAAATGTTGAAAACAAGCAAGCTATTTCCGAATTCTATAATATCCTACCTTATCTCCAACGCCAATTTATATCACCATCTGAGTAAAGAGCAGGAATCTCAATTCCTTCTTTATTCCCTTGGTCATCAGCAATAAACCAATTGCTTTCATCTATCCATTCTACATCAAAATGGTCTTCTTCAAACTCATGGTCTTCTTCAAACTCATGGTCTTCTTCTGTAAGAGCCTCTAAGAATGTTTTATACTTTTCGAATTTTCTTGTCGGTTTGAATAACCCGTTTACCCAAGCACCTTCTCTATTTGAATACTGAATGTCACCTAGGTATTCTTCTTTAAAGTACAACTTCATTTAGTATCCTCCGTTTCATTATCGCAATTAACCTACTCTGAAACTCTCCTCTAACCTAAAACAGCAGAAGGTAAAAGAATTGGTAGACCTCTAAGATACCATGGTGACTACACTATATAAAAGTAACTGACGTTTAACATACGATTAGAGACAAAAATGATAATAACTCGCTTTTCCAGTAAGGCCAAACTCCTAGTCTTGTCTTGTGCCACGGCCGTATCTCTCTCTTAGAGATGTCATAAAAAATGCCGATATCCAATTTATCAGCATCCTTAAAAAACAGATAAATTACTATTATTATCTTACGCTCAATGTATGTACGATAAAAGTTGCTCATACGTCTTCTTTATTAGGAGAGTAGAATCACCTTTAACTTGTTCGAAAGAACTAATAAAATGCTCCACTAGTGTATCATCCACTAGAGAAATTGGTTCGGGAAAGAATTCTACCCCCTCCTTTTCCATTGCTTTTCGACTTGTATAAGCAACTGTGTCAATAATGCAATCCCAAGCAACGATATCTTTCTCATTTTTGGACATCTCTTGAAGAATCGTTAAACCATTCTCTTCATCCTCTAATAGATCATAAAGTTCATAACCAGTTACTTCTTTGTTTATTACCCATTCCAAGCTTTTTGAAAGAGCATATTGTGCGAGATGTCTATCTTCATTTTTTGAAAAGTCGCTTAAAATATCTTTTGAAAGCAGAATAAAAAAGAGGATTTTCCCTTCATTTATTAAATGTCTAAATGTATATTCTTCCATAATTACTCCCTACTAATATTTAATCTACGAAATTCCCTTTTCTAATATTTAATATTTAATTTACCTGTAACCCGTATGCTTAGTATGTATATAACTATAATTGAATTAGGATAGGATATTGCTGACTTAATTGTTTAAAATGCCAGTATGTACTAGCTAACGCTAATCCTTGATAGTACTACCTACAAACGCTAGATAGAATAGACTGTCATAATCTTAATGTACCCGTAACTTTTTCCAGTTTCAATCCCTTCTGCATAACAGCCGCATGGAACTTCTTCTTCTGCATGTCTTGTAAAGAGAGGATTATTTCTAGAATCCTTTATATTTCTACTAGGCATTTTTGCTACATTAAATTCTTTACATTCTATTAGAAGAATATTTCATACAAACTCTGTTAATCATTGTAATAACAATAAATACGGAGGGAAATGTATGAATAATGCTATTTATTTTATAAATGAACGGATAACCTTAGAAGGTTTATCGAAAGTAGACAGTATAAGTCTACAAAAACAGCATTTGTTAAAATACATCCAATCAAATAACCTGAATATTGTAAGCCAAATTCCTATCAAATTAATGACTATTACACCATCTAACACGCTCTTTTATATGATTTGGAAAAATTCGAATTAGAGAAAGTAAATTACCTACTTTATTACTCCGAAGAAGTGATGAAAGACTTTATTTATATCTATCCAGATTACTGGTTTTTGTTAAAAAACCACTTCATTTTTGTGATTTCTTTAAAGAAATACTTGGAGAAAACTCTACTTCATTAATTAGTTAATGAACTAAAAACAACTAGTTTGTTGTATTTTAGTTTCCTTTCATGATTCATTTCCATGTCATAATTTCTTTCTGCATCTAGCTATGCAGGAGTCAGTTCACTTAAAAGCTGTGTATCTGTAAGGATAGCTTGCTTGCCATATTTTCCGATTGGATCTTCATGTTGGGTATCAATAACTGTATAATCTCTATCATTTACTTACATTAACAAATCAAATAGCGGTCTCCATAAATTCATATGCTTTATTCCTTAATAATGTAATCTGGGAAACCACGTTTTAAAGAGTTATCTTTTGCTCCTTCAGCACTCTGTTTGTCAATTAAGTTATCATTGAGCGAGAAACTGTAGGTACCATTAGGTATGGAGTCCATTTCTTCTAACTCTCTTGTGACTTGATTAAATATTTTTTCACTTGGTTTTGCCTGCTTGTCGGTCATAAATAATTGAATATTGATTTTGAAGTTTTCAGTATTAAACAAGCTCTCATTAAAAGCATTCCGCAAATTTTCTGCACTTTCATCAGGGTTGCTTATATAGAGGTCATAAACTGGTTTGATAGCCTCTTCTTTACTCGTTAGCGCTATAAAGTAATATGGAGTCATAAATCCATGTCCGCCAACATTTTGGAGGGCCTCTTTTGTAGCCATGTATTAAAATAAAACTCCTTGATGGTACTACCATCAAGAGCTCTCGATTCTCAAACGAAACATTTTCTTATTGTCTCACTCAAATATCAGCTGATTAAGTATAAATTAAAGTAAAAAACCTTGACAGGCATCTGTGCTTAATCAAAGTTCTCATATTTTTCCTTATGAAAGTCCCCAAACACTTAACTCATAAAAATATTCCGTTCGTTCAATACACAAACCAAAATTAAAATCTTCTGCAATTAGGATAAAATCTCCATATCTAACTGAAAACTTTGTTAACTCAATAATTTCATTTAAGTGACTAAATACTTCATTAACATTAACCAACACTGCTTCTGTTTCATTTTCTCTAAAAAACGTAACAGACTATTTAAATTTTTCCAAACTATAATACGGATTAGAGATATTCTCGCCTACTTCATCTATTGTTTCCTGTATTTCATCTAGGATTGATTTATCTATATCCTTATTCTGTTCCAGTGATTCTTTTATTTTATTAAAGCAAATTTCTAGACCTAGATTTACTACAATAGAAAGAATAATATCTACTTCATCATAAGAATCTGTATTCCATAATTTAGAGAGAGTTCTATCAATATCATTTCTTATATCATTTCTTAATAACTCGTATGTCATAACTTGCCTATCTGTTAGTTGACTAAGTATTAATAAAAAACCATTTTTTTAAATTTTATTATTTCTAAATTGATCTAATACATTTTGAAACATTGATATTAGTGTTTCAGTTGGTATTCTATCAGGTAGTTCCTTAATTTCATTTATATCCATATTTTATTTCCCTTCTATCGGAATATGAACCTCATTTAAAGATTGATTTTTTGTCCATGTTCTATCTGATTTTAGCTGTTTATTTCCGATTTTTATCTGTGCAGTCCATCTTGAACCTGATGCTGATCCTGGATATTTGCTTGCCGCTACAGGGTCTGGAGAATGCCATCTAATTATAGCCTTTTGTCCATCGGCAAGTGTAAATAATGGAATAGGAAATTGCGTGTCCCCTTCTATGAAAAATGGAATGATACCAGCAGAGATTTCTAGAACAGAAAAGACGATTTTGCTAAGAAAACGTGTACTATTGAATGAAAGATACGATAAAAAAGAACCAGGAATTCAATTTTCCTGGTCCAATATGCACACTAAGAGATTAATGGATTTTTGAAAGGATTATACTATAACGCGAAAAACTTATTCCTTTAGTTACTAATAAGTTGTAATTTTTCTTTCCCTGACTCTGAAGATGAGAATAGCTCATTATATTTTCCTTTAAGAGAAATTAATTCATCGTGACTTCCACTTTCTATTATTTTCCCGTTCTCTAAAACAAATATTACATCACTATTCATTATAGTTGATAACCTATGAGCAATTACAATACTAGTACTTCCAATTTCTTTAAAGTAGTTAGCAATTCTAACCTCATTTAATGAATCTAATGAACTTGTGGCCTCATCCAGAATTACAACTTTATGATTATTAATTATTGATTTTGCCAAGGCAATCCTTTGCCTTTGTCCACCAGAAAAATTCATGCCCATATCAGAAACAAGAGTGTTGTATTTCATTGGTAGACTTTCAATAGTATTTGAAATCTGTGCAACTTCTGCAGCTTTTTTTACTTCATCCATAGAGGCTTGTAAATTCCCCATGGTAATATTTTCATAAATCGACTTATTCAGCAACTGAATCTCTTGAGGAACTATTGCCATCTGTTTTCTTAAAGATCTCTTATTTATATTAGATATTTGTTCTCCATCATAATAAAGTGCTCCCTTTGTAGGTTCATAGAGACCAATTAATAACTTTGCTAATGTGCTTTTCCCTGATCCCGATTCGCCAACTATTGCAACCTTTTGTCCACTTTTAATACTCATAGATATGTCAGAAAGTACAAGATCTTCTTCATTTGAAGTATAAGAGAAAGATACATTTTCCAGTTCAATAGATCCAGTTAGTAATAGCTTTTCTTTTCCTAAATTAATATTTTCTTCTGGTACATCTGTTATATCTTTTAATCTTTCTATTGTATTAGATGCTATCCAAAATGAATTCCACACTTGGAAAAAAGATGACGCATAACTGAAAAACATAGTTGTAATTGTATAAAATGCAATTGTTTCACCTATTGATGTATAATTATTTATTAATAAATTCATTGATATTATTAACACTATTATAGGTGAGGCATTCACAGATATCTGATTAAATGTTGTATATATATTAGATACATAACCTTGATTTTTAAACCGTTCTATAACATCATTTAACTTTTTGCTCCATTGATAAAGAATCTCTCCTTCAGAAGAAGATACTTTAATACCAAGTATTGATGATATAGTTTCTACTTGGATTTTTTGCAGTTTACTCCGTTCAATCACTTCATACAAGTTTAATTCTTTTAAATAGTTGCGAAGAAAAAATGTTATTATAAAATAAATAGTAAATAAAGTGAAAACCACTATAGCTAATGTAACGGATTGATATAACATATAAGCAAATATAAAAATTAAAGCTCCAGCGTCTAGGATCCCCCTTATTATTTTATCTGCCAATAAATCTTTTATCACATCTATACTATTTAATCTATACAATATATCCCCCTTAGCTCTCAACTCAAAGAACTTATATGGAATATTCAACAAATGTTTAAAGACAGTAGATTGTAAATCTTTTTCTAAAATTGATTGAACTTTGATTAAATACCTGCCCCTAGAATATGTCGCAACAAAGTTTAAAATCAGTGAACCAATAAACAAAAACAGTAGATTCCAACTAATGCTCTTACTTTGAATTACAGAATCAGTTAAAATTTGTATAGAAATCGGCATGAGAAGAGTTGCGATATATGTAATTAAAGACAGTACGAAAATAATGGTAAACAAGCCCTTATTTTTTTTAATATGTGGTGTTAAAAATTTAATAGGGTTATCTTTATCTTTATTTGGTTCGAACTTTTCATTTGGAATAGGTATTAAAATGACACCTGAAAAACGATCTTCTACTTCACGATATGAAAATCTTTTTCTTCCCACTGCTGGGTCTACTATAATAAAGTATTTCTTAGTAACTTTCTCTAGTACTACAAAATGGTTATCATCCCAATGTAATATACAAGGAGATTCAATATGGAGCAACCCTTCTACAGTTGTTCTATAAGCAGAAGAACTAAATCCCTTTGTCTCAAGTAATTTTTTAACCTGATTTAGTTTTAGTCCGTCTCGACCAACTTCCAAAATGCCTCTTAAAGAACTCAAAGATTCGTAACTTTTATAATACCTTAAAATCATTGCAGCACAGCAAAGGCCACATTCTGTTTGCTGCATTTGTTCAACATAAGGTACTTTTCTATTGGTCTTGACCAATTGGAACATTCCTTTCTTTTTAAAAGGCCCCACAATAGGTGGGGCCTTTTATAATTTATTCTAACCATAAAACATCTTGCATTTCTTCTTTACATCCATATTTTAATAAAAAGTAACCTAATCCTGACAATCCGGTCATTAGCCCATATATGTTAACGGATCGGAATACATTGTCATCCCAATTGTCTATAATGTAATTATTAAATAAATTCTCTAAGAAAGAGTCACATTTATTTCTTAATTCTTCATCATTAGTTGCTGCTGCAAGTTGATAAATAGCACCTAGATTACCAGTATCACCATGACATAAGACATAAGTAGCAGCACCAAACCCTAAATTCATGGTGGAATGTAATGCGTGTTCAATATCCTTAGATATAGTCGGAGTAACCTCAAATCCATGTTTTAGAAGTATCGCCCTATTTAATAGTATACCTGGTGCACCATGACACCAAGCAATGGCATGAGCATGTTTATCAATATTCATTTTCCAATTATTTTCTTTTGTAGAAAAGAGTGAATTCTCGAATTCTATGGCACTTTTAATAACCTCTTCTATTTCTGGATCCCTGTTGTATTTGTAATATCTTGCTAAAGCTGCAGTTATTCCACTTGATCCATGTGCAAAACCTGTATATGCATCTTTTTCTTCGATTGAACCCCATAATAAAAAATTATTATATCTAGTAACATTTTTTACAATATGTTTTGCGACAATTTTAGCCCTTGTAATAAGTTGTTCTTTTTTGTTATCTTCGCACGTATTTTCATACATTGATATAAGTGTTCCAAGTGCCCCAGCTGATCCTGAAATCAATTCAAACTTGTTATTTAATTGTATATTTCTAACTAAATATTCTGATTGAGAGTATGCAAGTTCTTTGTATTCATCTATTTCTAAAATATTACCAATATGGAATACAGAATAAATTATCCCACTAATACCAGTGAATGCTCCTAAGTCCAACGGTATATCTGGTTGATCATCTAAGCTCTTGAGTAAGTCCAGACTTGGTTTTATGGTTTGCTTAGCAGCTTCTTTATACTTATTATCTTGGGTAGTTTTTGCAAGATAAGCTAAAAACAGAGCGATTCCACTATTACCTTTATAAAGATCATCTTCTACAGATGAAAAACGAGTATAGACTTCTTCTTTACCAACTACCATTAAACCAAACCAAGTTCTTTCCGTTTTAGAAGTGTTGACAATACTATCTTTTATAATTTTATTCCCTATCTCTTTAGCAATTTCTAGATATTTTTGAGAGTTAGTTATTTTGGCATTTTGCTCTGAAATAAACTTTACTCCCGTACTTTTTGTAGTTTCTTTTTTTATTGTGTGCATAAATGTGTAATCAATGATACTAGTTTGAAATTGTAAGTCATCTGTATTCATGTCAGATATCTTACTTAAGACTATGTGCAATGGAGATTTTTCAAATTTAAAGCCATCCACAACACTGTTATTTGAATTTGTTAAAACAACTTCATCTGATTTTATTGAAAAATACGGTATATCACCTTGTAAAAGATCTTCATATTCACTTAATGCAATCTTTCCAGGATTCTTAAAAAATTCCGCAAATCCAATTCTATTAAAATAAACTTCTCTATGTATACTCTCTCTTAGAAGGTCTGGATGATAACTTAATGACAACAAATTAGAATATAGAAATGTCGGTTTACAAATTACGCGAGTTTTAACATTTTTAAAATATTTTTCAACCATTTGAATGTAAGTTTTTTTATTTTTCAGAATCCATATATACATTTGACGAAATCCATATTGTATCTGATCAATATAATCACTAGAATTAATAATTTCATTATTCAGTCTAGGATTGTTACTTTCTATATCTATATAACCGTAATTTCTTTCGACTTTTATACTGTCAGTATCCATATCAGCTATTTTTGAAGATCGAAATGGAGACAATTGTTTTGTATTGGCACCAACTCCTCCAATATCTAGTGTGTTAACTTGTCCTTGACTTTCATTATATAAAGTTCTAGTAGGTAAAAGATATATAGAGTAAACAGAGTCTCCAATCATTCTTGAAGCCAATCCATGAATATTATCTTTATCGTATTCTTTCTCTTGCGAACCCACATGTAAAAGTGCCTCAAGATCTATAAGAACTGGGTGCTCACCAAATGCAATTAAATTCTCATGGTGAAAATCCTTTGCATTTAACGAATAGAGTATACATAGATACTGTCCAATTCTGTTATAGAAATTTTCAACTTGTTTTTGTGAATCACAATCATTATACTCAATAAATTCCATCCAACCAAAATCTTTGCTGGAGTGAACCTTCGCATATCTTAAATTCAGTAATTCTTCCTCAACCGAATGATTTATTTCCTCAATAAATTCATTGAATCTTTGTTCTAGATCCATATTTCTCGGCTTAATAACAAGTTTTTCTCCAGTTGTAAAATTAATAACAGCAACAGTTTTTCCACCATTATGGGAATCTCCGAATGAAGTTTCGATATGCAAAATATTCCCAAGTTCCTTTTGGAGTGTCATTTCTAATTTTGATTTTTCCTTTTTGGTGGCAATTATAATATCGTAAATATAAGTAATAAAGTTCTCTATACTTTTTTTCAATAGGTTTATAAGACTACTGTACTCCAAATATAATGATTTAAGATATGAATTATCTTTTAATAGTACAAATTTAAAATAATTCGCTCTTGATACAGGTGTATCCCCTTCTAACCAATGGTTATTCCTTGCTATATTAGTTTCTAGAATTAGTGTTCTGAAGGACATCTTATATGAAATCCTATAACAACCAATAATTATAGACTGAAATAAATGAGACTTGTCTTGTATGATGTCTAATTCATCAAATTTGTGTTTTGTTTTTTCGAATGCAGGTTTAAAAAGTGGTGTTAAAAAGTTTATGTAGGGAAAATCGTGTTGAGGTAGTGCATTTATTATATCATCAACATCATTTTCAGTAGGTATGTTACTGAATAAATCCTCTATAAACGCTATGTATTCTTGCTTATCATCAACACTATTCCACTTTTCTTCTAATTCGTTAAAACTTAATTCAGAAGTTTTATTTAGTAACTCGTTTATATCATTCTCCGTTTTCAATTCTGGGAAAAAATTCTTCCAATAATTCACTACATCATGATACTGAATACTATCTAGTATTTGTGTCATTTCAATACCCCTTTGCTAAATAAAGCTGGACCAAGTAGGCTCCAGCTTTATAAGTATTATTTTATTATTTGAATTATTTTGTGCCAGCACAAGGATCTGTCAAATTACATTCCGCAGATAAAGTACACACTCTTCCATAGTTGTTTCCTAGGCCAGCAATGTCAGCAATTGTCTTAGAAGCCCAGTCGTTAGTTCCACCAGTTACAAGGGACATATCTTGCTCACTAATCTCTTCGAAAAGATTACCTGCTGGATTTTTTTCCTTCATGGAGTATTTATTCTGGATGATTGGGTTTTTCGTGAATTTCGTTTCCATTACTATTTCTCCTCCAATATTTTCTATTTTTGAGATATCTCGAAAATTATTTTACATATTATTACAAAATATGTAAAGGACTTTTTTCATATTTTTGTATAAATTTCCATAGAATGTTAAGGAAATAATTTTCCAATTATTAATTGAATGATATAATTGTGAATGCATTTTATTTTAATTTACTGAAGGAGGATCATTATGCAGAATATACTAGAAGTTCAACAAATATCTAAAAGTTACAGAAATAAGAAGGTTTTAGACAATGTTACTTTTAACATTAAACGAGGAGAAGTAGTCGGTTTAGTAGGGCCGAATGGTGCTGGAAAAACCACCCTTATGAAAATCATCATGAATCTTATCCAAAATTATGAAGGTAAAATTAAGCTAGAGGAACACAAACAGAGAAGGAAACAAATTGGAGCTATAATAGAAAACCCTAGTTTCTATCCCAATTTATCTGGACTGGAAAACTTAAAATACTTTGCTGAAGTCTCTGGTGGTTATGATAAGACACATGTGGAATCTATAATAAAGTTGATGAAAATAGATGGATTTATAAACAAAAAAGTTAAAAGCTATTCGTTAGGAATGAAGCAAAGGCTAGGAATAGCCCAATCTCTTTTAAATAACCCCGATTTTTTAATACTTGATGAACCAACAAATGGATTAGATCCTGAGGGTGTTGTAGAGATAAGAAATATTATCGACGAAGTAGTAAGAAAGAAAAATATTTCTGTATTAATATCAAGCCACATTCTTGCCGAAATTGAAAATGTTTGTGATAGAGTGCTTTTTCTAAAGAACGGGAAAATGATACATACACTGGATTTAAATTCAGTAGATGCTAATGGTATACAGAATTTTGTAATTGAAACTAAACAGAGCAAAAATATAAAAAGATTTCTTGAGAGTAAAGATATAGTAATTAGTGATATCGACAATGGCAAAATTAACTTTGAATACACAGATGAAGATATAGAAGATTTAATCTATCAACTTGTTCATAACGAACTTAAATTTTCAGCTATTTATCCTTCTCGTGACAATTTAGAAACTAAATTCTTTAAGATGTTAGGAGGAAATAAGATTGGTTAGGTTACTTAGAGTTTCATATATTGATTTTAAATTTATCTTAAAGAATAAGGCTCTATTATTCACTTTAGCGATTACCTTAGCATATACAATATTATTTTTCTTTTACTCAACCAATTATTCAAAAATGGATAGAGATATTAATACCTATTATCGTGCTTTTTATGATATATCCTATTACATATTTTTAATTGTCCCAGCTTTATCTCTTTCTAAAGAGTATTCTTTTAAAACAACGAGGATTTTATACACAGGTATATTTAGTAAGAATCAAGTCTTCCTTTACAAAATACTATCAACACTTTTTTTCCTAATAGTCCTAGGATTCTTGCACCGATTAATTGGGAATATCTTTTGGGGATTAGACCAAAATATTCTTTCATTTAAAATCTTAAGTAATAGTATAGTTGAGACTACATTAATTTATTTACTCACAGGTATCTTTACGATCAGTCTAGCATTTTTCTTTTCTCTTATTTCATATAGCAGGTTAAGTACAGTTATTTTTACTGTAGCTATCTTCATATTAGAAAGGTATATACGAGGAATACTGTTTTTAATATTAGAAAATAAAATGTTCCTTTCAATAATAGAACATAATCCCTTAGCGATTATTCAATTTTCCTTACAATATGGAAGGTTATC
Organism: Niallia laureatilytica; assembly: GCF_046613985.1. NCBI lineage: Bacteria > Bacillati > Bacillota > Bacilli > Caryophanales > Bacillaceae > Niallia > Niallia laureatilytica. The sequence continues at coordinate 31,324 of NZ_JBKKHP010000023.1, forward strand.
AATCATGGATGGAATTATTCTTGTTTTCTTATCAGCAGTTCTATTTTGCTCTTCGCTTATATTAATTAATAAAAAAGCTGTAAATTAGGGGGTATTATATGTTAAGCCTTATTAAATATGAGTTAAGAAAGTACATTAACAAGTCCTTGATTGTATTTTTTGTCCTTTTTCTTGCTTTTACTTACTTAGATAACTTTATTCATTATCAATTTGGTGCTGCAAAACCAGATCTCGTAGTAGGAAGCTTTGGTTTATCTTTATTATTAACACAGCTTTATCTTATCTACTTGGCTAGTGTATATATAAGCTCTGAATTTCAGATAGGTACATCTAAATCTGTATTTACTGGAGTATATACACGTACAGAAATAATTAATATTAAGATGTTTACAATGTTACTTATTGCAATATGTTTTGGTGTAATCAATTGGCTCATAGGTTTCATTGTAGAAATTATCTTACTTGATAACTTTAACTTAGCCTCAGCATTAACTGACTTGTTAACAGTGGTTGCAATTTACTTAGTATATTTTATAGGTATACTAACCTTTTCACTATTTATTTGTTCAATTTGTTTAAACAGATTGATGACAATTATATTAAGCTATGGTGCATTTATTTTCATCGGAGAAATTGTTGCACAGATTGCTGACAGAAGCCCTTCCTTTGCAGATATAGTTGAAAATCTACCATTCTATATTATTACTAATGGATTTAGTACATTAAGTTACAATCTAGAATCTCTAATTATAATCTTTATCTTTAGTACGATTCTTTACTTAGCAGGTATATATATATTTAAAAAGAGAGATCTTACATAAGCAACTCTGAGAGTTTTTTAGTTTGTATGTTTATTTTAAATAATTTCCAATTTTCTCATTTGTTTATATTTACAAATTTTGTAATTAATTGTAAAATTAATTACGAGATATCTCATAAATGGATAATTTAAGAGGAGGAATTAGAATGGAATTTAAATACACAAAAAACCCTATCATCCAGAATAAATACTCTATGAAGGAAAATAACCCAGCAGGTGACTTTTTTGAAGAGCTTAGCGAGCAAGATTTGAATTTAGTTTCTGGGGGAACTTTTATTGAATATTCTAGGGCAATAGCAATTGTACAAGGCCTAAAAGGAAACTATGGACAATTCTGTACAATTTCAGCAGAGTGTGCTGGAACGCACAGTTGCGAATAATAAAATGATGCTGACAACCACTTGATTGGTATTACCCCTGTCAAGTAGACAGCACAAAAAACTATACAACTAACGCGTGTTGTTACATAAAAAGAGGCTGGGACATAACTAGCTTCTTATAAATGAAAAAAGTGAATTTGGGCAACCGAATTCACTTTTTTCATTTAATTTTATAATTTGCACAGTAAGGTCTTACATTCTTACCGCATATTTTCTTAAGTTGACGGCCATTAATACCAGACCGATGTCATTTTATCTTACCAATATATTATTTGCTACTTTTTTATACTTACTCTTTTGAACCCTTTTGGTTGCTATTATTTTATATAGACATTATTTAGAACATTAAGAATCTGATTTTGTTATGAGTGGAAAAGAAGCTGCTGAAAGTGCAGTTGCCCTTTTCTTGTCTAATCAAGAAAAGTTTAGGTCTCCACGAAATGGAAAACCAAAAAAATAGCTCAAACGATTGCTCAAATTAAGAGTATACTGGGCGTTCAATCTGTAAACATAGTGTATATTCCTAGGAATTAAAATGTTATACATAAAAAAACACCTTCGGAGGGTGTGATACTCCAAAAGTGACCAAAGTCTAACCAAATGCACAAAGGAAAATATAAAAAAGGAAATACTATTCCTCTATTAACAGTTTAGCTGTGATTTCTGTTTTTATGTACAAAAAAGCCGATGGTACTAAGATCATGAACTGACGACTATTAGGTAATTGAACTAACACTAATACGAGTTTTATAACATTACAATTTTAGAAAAATAAGACCAATTAAATCACTACGCTTTTTGCAAAATTGTACTATTAGAAAATTTTTTAAAAATTTTCGAGTAAAACAAACAGATCAATATTATATCAAGGTTAAATATGATACATTACCCTTCAGTAATATCTTAAATCCACAATAAATTTAAATCTTTTTTGCTAATATCGGACTTTATCCCATTATAATTATATTATTGATTCTCTTCTGAATTTTTTAGCATAAATTAAATCTGATTCACTTGGCTCTATTTTCTGTTCTATAATATTTCCTTGTTCATCATACTTTTTAAAAATCATCTCACGTCCAGCAATACATTCAGACTCATACTTTACTTCTCCATTTTCAGAGTATTCAACCTGATAGCCCTCAGCGGCGTTTTTATTCATATTTCCTACTCTTTTTAAATTACCATTCGGATAAAACTCCACAGACATACCTTGTTTCACACCATTGTCTACATAGAAATAACTTTCTATATTCCCGTTTTCGTAAATATCGTAAGCTAATCCAGTAAACAATATTTCTTGGCCATCTTCTGTGTACTCTACTATTCCTAAACCATAAGGCCCACCATATTCTAGGTACTCTTCAAACTCTGTACCATTCTGTATAATAAATTCCTTTGTTAAAATGTCATTTAACATTTTTCGAAACCTCCGTAATTATTTCAAATTCATCTGTAAGAAAGGCACAATGAGGACACCTAGGGGACATCATTTCAGCTGGCTTCGTTCTACTTTGACCTGTCCGAATGACATTAATAACAAAGTTATCCAAACTAGCATTAGGATTAGCCTTTAATGCCTCATTCAATGCAATAACTTCAGCATGAGAGCCGGCGCCTTTTGTAAAAGTATATGAATCAATGACTTCCGGTGGCCTAGAATCGTATCTTGATTTTATTAAAGGATGGAAATCTGGCAAAAGTCCTTTGTAATCATTTATTGCATAATTTATTTTACCAGCGAGTATTATACGACCGTCTCTAATAAAAATACAATCCCAAATTAATGAGTCATAGACATTAAAAATACTCTCTTTCACGTTAACTATTGATTATCATCACGTGCTTATACGATCTCGTTAGTTTGTTAACCATTCCATATCATAATTATCCCTGCCATGAAAAATGTCATCTCACCCGATTCTCATACTTTTCTTCCTAGCCAGTATTAAATTAAAACTACTTTATGGTACTCGTGTCCTATGTTGTACTAATAAAAAGCACTTGTTGCCTATCGTAGACAGTCAAGTGCTTTAAACTCATATGTTTTTAAGTAGTATTAAATTTGTAAGTTTTTTAGTAACAGTTCGACAGCCTTTATATGTTGTGACAAATACTAGGTTAAAACTTACGAGTTTATATAAATGTATTATTACCTACTTATAGTTATTGCTTAATAAGTATAGAATACACTATTTTATTCTCCT
>NZ_JBKKHP010000024.1:0-24009 GCF_046613985.1 Niallia laureatilytica
CCCGTGGCTTTCCCTAGTTAACTAGGAAGGTCCTTTTCTTATGTAACAATCATGGCAGGATAGTGGAAGAGCATTTCTTCACAAACTAATAAGTCTATTGTTCATTTCTTTTAATTTTTTTGAGGAAATAGTAGAATATTCTTATACATATTAGAAGGCAAATATTAAATACAAGGAGGTAACGTTTTAATTGGGGAAGAAAAGCAAACATATTAGCTATATTGAAAGTTTGTTAAGTGATGGAGAGACAGTATTACAAGCCCATGAGTGTTTTAAAGAAGGAGTTATGGGTGCAATTGTACTTACTGATACAAGATTAATTTTTGGTAGTAACGGTTTCTTTACTGGGGAATCAATAGATGAATTAAAATATGATCGACTAGTTTCTGCAGAATTTATAAATAAATTTGCAGATCCTAGCCTAAATATTTATGTTAAAAATTCTCAACAGGTCATTAAAATAAACGGTTCTTCTAGTGAGTATTTAAATAAAACCAGAAGCATAATTACAAAAAAAATTGAGGAGTACAATAAGGAGGTAATAACAGAGGACAAACCAAGTTACTCTATAGCAGATGAACTATTGAAAATAGCTGAATTAAAAGAAAAAGGACATTTAACGGACACCGAATTTGAATTATTAAAAGCAAAAATTATTAATCAATAAATGAACAAAAGAAAATGTCTCTTGGCTACCAATTGGTAGCTTTTTCTATGTTGCTAATGGAAAAACATAAGTAATACACATATAACAGCTATTTTGTGAATATATTCACTTAAACAATAGGGGGCTATAGTTTAAGAACCGTCTGCTGTTCTAGCAGGTCTTTTTTCTTCCAAGCAGGTAGTGGAATGAGAACGAACGCTACCTTAAGTGGAAAAATAAAAAGAAAACCAATCCTTTTTAGGAACTGGTTAGTTTATTGACCGAACCTTAAAAGCTCAAAGGTTCAAATATTGGCGAGGTGTACCATAAAAAGCAACCTGTCTATATTGCGGATAAATAGATAAGTAGTAGATAAAGATGGGTGCATCAACGAGGAAGGGATAGTTTATGTAAAATGATCTGTCACCATAGACAATGCCATTAAGTGCAGTGGCCATTTCCTTTTTGATTATTTTAAGACGAGTGTCTGCAACTTCTTGACTGAACTCCCCACCATCTACATACACTTTTCCTACTAAATTTAATCGTCCATGGGAATCTTTTTTCCATTCTGCTAATACTTCGTCACGCATAGTCGGGTTAATGGATCTATAATTGTATACATATCCAATATCTAAAAATAAATCTGCTGTAATATCTGAATGCGTGAGAGTATATTTCCTTCCTTCAATTGGCTGAGCGAAAGTGGCAGGTGGAATAAGTTTTACGGATAATTTCTTTGGATCAAAAACATACATATAATCCCCCTTATATTTAAGATGAATGTGCTTGAGCACACGATGATGGTCGTTGCGGCGGTTTTTTTCTTCCTCAACTAAAATGGCAGCATTCTCCTTTAATAACTGAAAAAACAGTTTATGGAAGAAAAATGGAAGTTTAGAGTAAGAAGGAACGAATATGAGTATTGATGTGTAGCAAAAAGTTTATACCAGGCTATTACAAAATGAAAACTAATTTTCATTTTGTACTACATGTAAATTATATATATCATAAAAAAGGGGAAAAGTTAAATCGTTTATCAACAGGTTGGATTATAGTTAACATTAATTAAAGGTTTAACTCATTTAGTTCAACTGTTTATAGAGGGACTTTGTCTAATAATGAAAATGAATTTTTGAAAATTCCTTTATCAAAATTGATGTATCAGAATCAGAAACTTATGTTTAGATGATTATTTGTTTTGTGTTTTACAATTTCTGGCCTGTGAGATGAGCATCAAATAAGTCTATAATTTCAATGAATCTTTCTGCTTCTCTAAATGTATGGTCGGCTAAAAGTGGGTGGATATTACTTTTTATTCGGCAAGCTTCGATTAAATCCCTAGCTGTCTTCTTGAAATCCCTTAAAGATGCTACAGATATTCTATTCTGATTCAAAAATTGATCTAAGATCGGCACCGTCTCTGATTGCGGTCTCATGGAATCTAAATCGATTGCCTGAAATACCAACTGGTCAAAATCATGGCTAAATTCATTCGCTTGTTGTACTAATTTTCTCTCAGATGGGTCTAAAAGATGTCCGATGAATTTAGCGTGGTCGGCCATAATTCTTAAAAAGAACACATTCTCTTGAATGATTTTATCTGGTTCAGGGGTGAGCTTTCCATCATTAAGTTCTTTAAGCCTATTCGCAAAAAAAGCCGCTTCTCTGCTAATATGGTCTACTAACAATGGGAAGTTATTTGACCGAATTTCACACCTTAAAGTTAACCCTAGGACTTTCCTTTTGTACCCCCAAATGTCAACTGCTGCTTGATAAACCTCACTGTTAAAAGCTTGGATTTGGCGAATATCGGAGTTGTCAGAAAATCTTGCTAATTTTTCCTCTATTCGTTCAAAACGAGCAATAAATTGTTTCGCTTCTTCTATCAATTGTTGTTGTTCATATGTAAATCCAAGGCTTAAAAACAAAGCATGTTCCTTCATAATCCTTGACCAAAACTGTATTTCATCCAAGGATCTAGCGACAATAGGGTTAGCCATGGTTTTCACCTCTTTTTAGACTTTATGACACGATATGTGGAAGAATATCTGTCCTATTCTTAATTTTTAATATTTAACATTTAACCTTTTGTCAAAATGCGCTGTAGGGAATTTTCGTAAATGCAACTTTCTATATCGAACACGGAAGTTGTAGAACATCGCCAGGCATATGGAGGATTAGTCTAGCTGGGAGGGAGCAACTGACTTTTAATCAGTAGGTTAGGGGTACAAGCCCAAGTCGATTCTTTCCTGTCCAAAAAGCATGGTGTTGGCCGTGTTCACGTTCATATTAAACCATGTTAATTGGTACTTTACGAAAAGAAATGAGATAAAAGAGAACTGATAAATTCACGTCTTTTTTTGTGCGGAAATTTGTTAGAAAACAGTTTCTATTTATATACTGAGGGTGTGTAGAGAGAAAATTTGTGAGTGATAACACTTAAACAACTGGGGGTGTTAACTCAGTAAATCTGGAGTATGACGTTACAAATTCATAGAGTTTAAAAGAAATTGAGAGTCAATATAACCGATCCTTATATATGGATAGAATGGGATATTTATTTGGTTGATTATGAAGAGGGTGGTCATCGATAAAAAGTAAGAGTTAAAAGTGCGAATTAGAGTTTTACCTAATAACGAGTCAATGATGTCCCTGAGAAACGCATTTAAACGAAATTAGATGACCGAATATACATCTTATTAATGTTAATTCGCTCTGAGAATCCTCATTTCTGTTTGGAAATCCCTATAACACCTTGATATATAAGGATTCTTGAGGTGTTTAACCGACGAAAAAATATGAAAATCTAAGCGGGAATTACTAGAAAAACAAAGTTAGGAAATAAATAGATTATCTGAATTTATTTAGTGAAAAATATCTTTAGCTTTGGTTGTCTTACTGTTTTTGTTCATTTCTAATATGAATATGTTTTATCTAATATTTAATGTGTTTAACCCATGAGCTTTTATACAAAAAAAATTTTCTTCTTGATTGCTTCTCATGAGTTATTTTCTATGTATTATATCCCATTTGACTAACTCATCTTTCCAATTCAACTCTATTTTACCTTACTATTAACACTAATCGCATATAATATGTATTATATGCGATTAAATGTCATTTATATGGAAGTTAAAATTTAAAAGATCTATTATTCTTTATTCAAGTAAATTCAGATTGCTCCTAGAAGCGTATTTAAGGAAGTTAGATGAATAATAGGTCATGAAATATAACTAATTTCGTCTGAGAGAGTAATTAAATCTCAAATAACCACTTATAAATCCAGTAATATCAAGGGGTTGTTGGGATTTTCTTTAAAAAATTTTAATAAACTTGATAGTCCATTTTGAACTATTTTGTCTTAAATTTTTATATAGAATAATAATCTATCTTGAAGTCATAAACCTAACTTTATGTAAATGATCTTAGGGTCTCAGTCCTAAAGTAGAAATTAATTTGAAGGGCTCTAATCATGTCAACTGATTGTACTTTATACTTAGAAAATCTATAGAAATTGAAAAGATAAAAGATTAATATCGGTAATATATCCCATTACCTAAAAGTGATACTTTTTTTTTGTTGTTTATAGTAACATATACCTATGTGGTTTTATTTATGGAAATAGTCTACTGTATTCTTTATTTATCAATATTAGTCTTTTAACTATATTCACGTTTTTCTTTACAGTGGTTACTACATATTAAGTAATATTTTGGAAAAGAAATCAGTACAAGAGTAAAAGAAACCAATAATGAGAAAGAAAGGTATATTGTACTAGTTGGTTCTTAATATGAGGTTACTTTTTAGTTTACCTCATTTCTTTTTCTCTTTTCATTGACTTTACCTTCCTCCGCACAAAATTACCAACTTCATTCAATCTTAAACCTAGGTTTGTGTTCCATTAGAGCATATATAGCGTTAAACTCAGCTCAATTCTAAATAATTAAGGATAAAAATAAATTTATTACTTTGAATTCGAAATAATGGAAAGAATGCTTATGAAAAATCAAGAATATGTTAATAGCACTTACAGGTACTAAGAGATTTAGGGATAACCATTAACATAGATGATTTTGATACAGGTTATCGTTCATTAAGTTATCTCGATATATTAAATGTTGAAACTTTAAAGATTGATCAGTCGTGTCTTTTATCATTTCCATAGCAAAAGGTCTAGAAATGAATGTTATTGCAAAATGAGTAGAAACGGTAGAACAGATAAAAGTTTTGAAGGGTTTGGGCTGTAAAGAGGTTCAATGATTTATTTTCCCCTGGCTTTTCCCTGAAAAATGAAAATTTTGCCCAATAAAATGGAAGTTTAGAATCTAATTTACTAATGGTGAGGCTCTTATTATTAGAAAGAAAATACTTCTAATTTGAGTAAAGAAATTGGATAGAAGTCATGATATTCCTTTTTAAAATTCAATGGATAAAGAGGAAGTACTTAAATAAATAGTTCATTATATTTTTTAATTACGAAGGTGATTACTAAAACAATTGGTAAGTATAGTTACACATATCTTTAGTAAAACGAAAAGTAATATTCCAAAATATTATAGGTAACAACAAGTATGAAAGCCATGCTTGATATTATTTGACGAATAGGCAGGTATGTGAAACTAAATGTAAAGTCCTTGGCGTTAAGATAAATATATTAGAAAATTTTATAGGAAGTTACTGATGGAACTTCTTTGGAGGATAGATTTATGAAAAGTATAAAGTATAAATTAAGTCTTGGTTTTGCTATGGTTTTGGTTTTAATTTTAATAATGGGTATCGTAATAAGTAATGTGTCGAAGGAACTGAATAATGATGTTGAAGAAGTACTTGCTGGAGATGTCATGCTTATGACAAATATGGAAGAGTTAAATGCTAATATTTCTCAACAAATAGGATTTATAAGGGCATACTTCCTCTACAAAGACGAGTCTTATGTGGAAAAATTTAACCAATATGTACAAGAGAATAATAAAATCGAGCAAAACCTTAATAAAATTCAAGGAATTGAAAATCAAAAAACATTAACTGAGATTTTAACTCAAAGTAATTCATGGAGTGAAATAGTTAAAGCAGATGTTTTTGCTAATTTAGAAGGGAAGCAGGACATTGAAAAAAGCGAATTGAGTTCAGTTGAAGATCAGGCTACTTATTTAATGGAGAACATAGAGCAATACTTATATGGACTTATAAATGAAATAAACAGTGATAGAATGGAAATGATAGCAGATGGCGATTATATAATAAGAGTTATTTGGGTGTCTGTAATAGTAGTTTTAATACTTGGTGCCTTGATAAGCCTGATATTATCTAGAATGATCGTACAACCAATAGTAGAGGTAATAAAAATCCAAAAATTATTATCGGAAGGAAACTTAGCTGTGCCAACAATAAAGAGTAAAACTAAAGATGAAGTTAATGTCTTGGTTACTTCCGTAAATGACATGGCACTAAAACTTCGTGAGTTAATCTCAACTATTAGAAACACATCTGAAGACCTTGCTGCATCATCTGAAGAATTAAGTGCTAGTGCTGACCAAAGTACAATGGCGAGTGAAAATATCTCCAAAACTATTCAGCAACTTTCATCTGGAGCTGAAAATCAACTTGCTAGTATTGAGGAAAATTCCAAAATAATAAATAATATTAATGAGAGAACAAAACTGATTTCCAACAATGCGGAGGATGTTTTAGAGACTGCCATAAAAGCGGCTACTATGTCAGGCCGAGGGAAAGTATATATTAATAATATAACTAACCAGATGGAATACATCGATAATACTGTTCTATCTTTATCTGATTCTTTTATGACCTTGTCAAGTCGCTCTGTGGAAATAGGAAGTATTGTAGAAGTAATTACAGGCATATCCGCCCAAACGAATCTACTAGCTTTAAATGCAGCAATAGAAGCAGCAAGAGCAGGAGAGCATGGAAAGGGGTTTGCTGTAGTAGCTGATGAAGTAAGAAAGCTAGCTGAAGAGTCTGCTCTTTCTGCTGAAAAAATTGCTAAACTTGTCTTGCAAATTCAAAATGATACCTCAAATACTTTAGATACCGTTAAAAATGCTGCTGAAGAGGTTAAGCAAGGCAAAATGGTGGTTCAGGAAGCAGGAGATACTTTCTTTGGAATTGAAGTTTTAATAAAGGATTTCGTACCTCAAATTGAAGAAGTATTAACACTAGTTAAAGACTTACTTAGTGGGACATCTGATGTTGAATTATCAGTTGCCGAGGTTAAGGAAGTTGCCAAAGATGCAGCCCTACAGTCTCATACAGTAGTAGCAGCTACTCAAGAGCAACTTGCATCCATTGAGGAAATTAGTTCGTCTTCACAATCATTGGCAACCCTAGCTGAGAACCTACAATCGCTAATAAAACAATTTAAAATCTAATCTTTAATTTATATACTTACTAAGCAAAAACACAAACACTAAGTAAAACCTACTCATATATATAGTAGGTGATTCTTTTTCCCTCTTTAGATGGATGTACCACTTGGGTGCATCCATCTTTATAATATTTACTGTGCTATTATTTTATCTGTACTGCTGTACTCTACAGTACACTTTATTTTTGTGGGTAAATATCCATTCGAAAAAGGGCAAAGAGTAATATGATATAGTGTTCAGCCAGTAATTAAATTTTTTTTACGTTTGCTCCTCTAATACGATTTTGTCAACCTTGAAAAGGTTGACCCTTTTACATAAGAATCTGTCCTCTGTTCATCAAAGGCATTGGTGTTTCTTTATCTTCACGCTGTATTTGACATTCTTGCCACTCTATTTCTCTAATTTGGAAATTTGCAAAAAAACTCAAAGTGTTTTCAAACAGATTTAGAACCTTTATTTAATTTCAAAAGTTTTTTCACCTAATTTATCGCCACCAATACCCTGTGTAGCAATTAATGTTACAGGCGTTTCTAAATCATCTAATTCATAAGCTACTGCATTTTTAACTGTACCATTTTTTTTAATTGTTTCTAATTGAGAATCAAGAAATTGGTCATCTGGCAGTCCACCAACTTCAAGAGTATTGACTGCATTAGGGTCATTGTCTTGTACTGCTTCAAATACTGCCATCCAACCAGTAGTAGGGTCAATATCTTTATCACTTAAATTAGTTGTATCATACCAAATTGCAAACACCGGTTTTTCACCATATTCATTTCCTTTTTCACCAACTTGAATAACTTTAGTGTCTGTAATTTTAATTTTTAAGTCATTTAATTTTGCTTCATTATCTTTAAAATAGAGTTCATTATTAGTCTCTTTTTCCTCATTTGTATTTTCTGTAGTTGCTTCTTTATTTGCAGAATTAGAACCATTTTGTGTTCCTTCATCTTTATTGCCGCAACCAGCAATTAGAGATAGTGTTAGTGCAGAAGTTAATAATAAAGTTTTTTTCATCATGTTACATTTCTCCTTATGCATTAATTTTATTATTATTATTCGTGCAACTTTTTATGAATATTGTTCTAATGTTTAGTAATTATATTATTTCCTTTTTATATTGTAAGTAATCTCCTAATGTTACCCCCTGAATAGGGTAGGGGGAAGTAAAGAAAAAACTAGCAGTAGGCATTATAAAAAAAGCACCATAATAGGTGCTTTATGAAGCTCCTTCTTTTACTTCGAATTTAGCTTCCGTATAGTTAATCACTTTTCCATTTGGATCATCGCCTTCGAATTGAACTGCAGTAACTGTATGTGTTCCAGTATCTAATAAATTTCCTTCTACATCTAAACTAGTTTGGGTGAGCTCTCCTACTTGTTCTGCTTGCACAAATCTTTTATCTGCATACACAAATGTTTGTTTATCTCCTTGGAAATTAGCTAAATCCATTCCAATCTGTTCCATCAATGTATCTTGTTGAACAATAAGTACAGGGACATTACCATCTTCAGAAGAACCAGAAGCAGTAGTAATTGTTACAGTTGCATTCCCAACTTGTTCGGAATCTTCCGGGAATGGATATTTCGACTCCTCTTCGTCCACTTTTTGATTATCATTTTGTGTACTATTCTCAGAAGAGGAATTATCATTATTTTTGTCTTGAGAGTCATTACCACAAGCTGTTAAAACAGTAGCTAGGAAAATCATTATCAGCAATTTTTTCATATTGATGAAATTTCTCCTTTCTATCTTTTTGGTGGTTTGTACTTTTTTACATATAATTACGATTCCACATAAATGTGTTAATTATGCACTACAAACTTTTTCTTTCTTCCCTAAAGGTATTGTTTTATGTATTTGATACAATTGCTGTTAAAAATAGCTGAAAAAGAAAACCCTTGTATTGCCGAAACAATATTAGGGTTACATTTATTTTTCTATATAATTCCTTCGCAGGGTGCTAATTCATCTTTTTTGTAAATTTTTACTGTTTCTAGTTGAATCGTTGGTAGCCACACTTGAATTTTCTTACCTCTGACAATCCTCATATACATAAAATGTTCGCACATATTTGAATTCTATACTGCATCTTCACAGTACATTAAGGCTCTTCTATCATTTTTTTCATATTAATTCCTTCCCCTTATATACATTTTTAATGTATGGTTAATTTATAACCATAGAGCTTTCTCATTTTGAGTACTTACAGTCTTAACTATCCCTAACTAGGTATACATGACTATATACCTAGTTATTAGGGATAGTAGTGACTTAATTTCAATAATTACATTCATCTAACCACTAAAAAAGGATTGTAGTCGATTTAAGATGATTCAGAGTGGTTCTACATCGAATGTTTAAAATGAGCATTTCATATATAGTAGAAGGGTAGTTATCCAGTGCCACAAACCCTTTATCTTCTTTAGAGTGTTAAAAGGGGGGGGGCAGAAAGCTAGAAAAGTGGATTGAAGAATTCATAAAGTGAGTTATACATATTTTGTGTTGGATAAGGAAAAATAAAGATAAAATGAAGATTTTCAATGCGTATAGTATCTTCTAGAAGGGAATGAAACTTGTGAGTTACTTAAAAAATGAGGGCGAAACACTTCATCATCCAAGGCTTACTGCCCCAGAGATTGCAAATATTTGGACACAGTTTCAAAATGACTCAATGGCTATTTGTATATATAAATACATGCTTATTATTGTTGAAGATGAATCAATTCGCCCAATATTAGAACTAGCATTAAAATTAGCAGAAGGTCACATTACAAAAATTAAAGAATTTCTTAGTAAAGAAAATTTTCCTGTTCCTCATGGCTTTAATGAAAAAGATGTAAACTTAGAAGCTCCACGCCTATTCTCCAATGAGTTTTGTTTGACTTATACCTACATAGCAAGTATTCATGGCTTAGCGGGATATGCAGCTGCATTATCTAGCAATATGCAACGTGATATAAGAGAATATTTTGTTCAATGCCAAATCGAAACAATGGAACTGTTTAACCTTTCTTTAGATTTACTATTGGAAAAAGGAATAGTGTCAAGACCACCATTTATTAATCCACCTAATAATTATGAGTTTGTTGAATCAAAAACCTTCTTAAAAGGGATATTTGGAGTAGAAAGGACACTAAACTGTATTGAGATAAGTAATATATACTGGGATATAAAAAAGGGACAATTAGACAAGGCACTGTGTATTGGGTTTGCTCAAGTTGCAAAATCGCAAGAGACTAAGGATTTCTTATGGCGTGGGGTAAAGATAATTAGTAAGCATGTTGAAATTCTGGAAACATTATTATCACAAGATCAATTGCCTTCCCCTAAATCCGAAGAAGCGGAGATTACTAATTCAACGATTTCTCCATTTTCTGATCGTCTGATGATGTATCAAAAAATGGTAATAGGATCTACACAAATAGGACTTTATGGAACAGCAATAGGAACAAGTCAGAGATATGATTTGGGGTTACAATTTTCTAGATTATTAGTAGAGCTTGCAGATTTCTTAAAGGATGGTTATAAGCTAATGATAAAAAATAACTGGGTTGAACAAGCCCCATTAGCTGATGATAGGGAAAAACTCTCAGGTCAGAGATAGGATAAATTTAAATAAGCTATTCTTACTACATAATAAAACCCATCAAATAATGATGGGTTTTATTTAATCCTATATATAAGCGAATTTTTCCTAAATAGGAATATTGATTTTGTATAAGGATCTACTATTTCTAATAAGCCATTTTCATGATATAAAAAGCAAAAGTGGATTTTACTGTTATATATTACCTTTTGACCGAAAGGTATTTCAGTATTTTGAAATTGCTTATTGGCAGTTGGTATATCTCTATTGTTAATTTTTTCTTGTCCTTCTTTACTTGTTATAAGGGAAGTTGACTAAGAAAAGTCTAAAAGGACCCTATATATAGTACGTTAGTTTATGCTAAACATAACATTGAATTTGCTCATAAGTAAATTTAAATAAAACTTATCTACTGATAAATATTTAGGAGCACGAAATCTTAATTCTGTTTAATTTTAAACAAAGGATGGTTAATTGTTTTTGGTGAGTGGGTATTATACTTTCTTCTCTAAAACCAAACATTAGGGATTTGAGAATCAGGTCTATATTCTTGGAAAGCATTGTTACGATAAGAACAAAAAAGAGAAGCTAAGCTGATACCATACTTTCGCGGACATTGATAAAGGGAGGAATAATGCTTTAATTTTGTATGGTAAAAACATGCCAGGTTTGTTTAATTGGAGCGTCTAAATAAGGATTAGAAAGAAAATTGAACGTCAACTTAGAGAACCTGGAGGTTTACATGAGTGGCACTTAGTTTCAAGAGCACCGCAATTTAAGTATTGGAATAGTGGTGCTGAAGAGATTAAAGATTTAAGAACAGCTATATCTGACGTTAAATTCGTCAATCCAAACGGTGTTCATGGTGGATTAGGCTCAACTAAAGCACATAATGAATTGTTAGCAATAATAGATACTTCTAGCGACTATAATACATTTGTTAGACGACTTAATAATTGGGCTAATTATAGATTAGAGGGTGGAGTTTCGTCTTTACCACAAGGTCTAAGATTAAAGTAGGAGGATACTATAATGGAAAAACAAGGATGGGTTTCAATTTGGTTAGGGAATATTAACGATGAGGACTCAATAGGAGAGTATGTAGATTTAACGTATGATGAGGATGGCGAGTCTGTTCCTTCCCAATTCTTTATCGATTTTAATATTGATATGGATGAAACAGATGAGGATACTATAGAAAAAGCGGTCTATAAGAATAGTAGTAGTGATATTTCATCATTATTAGATGGGTGTTCGTATGAAGAAATTGTCATCCCAAAAATCCAGAAAAGTATAAACCTAAAGAAATCATATAATGCAGTAATTTTAATATATAATTTTGAATACAACAACGAAATTAGTTCAACTGGTGCTTTTCATTTTATTGCTACTACAAATTATGAATAAGAGAACCCTTAAAGGTGCTGATTAGTAAGTCTTCAGGCATTAGGGTTGAAAGAAATGAGCGCTGTAGATATGGAAATTGCTCTATATGTAACCGAAAAGGAGAATAATGCGCAGACATTACACCAATAGCTATTTTTTTAATAGTGAAATTAAAAAAACGGTGCTCGCATCCTGAATTTTAGGAGGTTAATCATTGTTACATGTAGAATACAAGTAAATTAGAATGTTTTGACGATGATTATATGGGGAGAATAACTTGATCAAGAACTTCTTAGTAATTAAACATTAAACGTTTTCGGACTTTTTCCATTTGGTTATAAAGGCGGAGTCATTAGATGATGCCTCTACTAAATTCATAGCCTCTAATGATTATGATGCTACAAAGGGATATATTATCCATCCTTTAGTAAACTATTCGTTTGATGAAAATAATAGGATATCAGTTCCTGAAAACACACCTAGCAGATTTGTCTTTGCCGTACAAGTAGATAATGATGCTCATCATAGAGGGTATTTCTAATGGAAATTAAAACATAGACCTTAGCAACACGGAAAGTTCCTTATATCCACTGGATTGGTATAAATCATATTAGTGTTTTTAAATAATAAGATTGCTAGTGGATAATACAAAGGAGTCTAGATGAACGGAATAAATTTAATAGGATGAAATTAAAAAGAAAACATAATAAAAATTACTGTCTTGCTAAAATAAAATGAATCAACTAGGATGTTTCTCTTGTTGACCCTTTCTTTATTTATTTAAAAGTAGTTTATTCTTTTGTAAGTAAGAATATAAGAAACGGAATACAATTAATCCAAATAATTGGTTCCTAATATATTCATCATAAGATTATCTATATCTGCTGATTTATAAGTATATCCTACAATTATTCCATCTGTAGCTTGAAGTATTTCTATAGTTAAACTTACTAGTCAGCCGATAAGTATTACTTTTTTATATTGTAAGTTTGGGAGAAAGACAGTTTAGCGTAAGCTAGTTGATAATTCCTAACCAATTTCCTATTTAAACACCCCTGCATAAAAGTGGTAAAAATAAAAAACTGCCTGTTTGGAACAGAGGCGGTGGAGCAACCGAATAGTTATGGGAAAGGTGGTTATCTAAATGAAATTTGGTGAAAACACTCAATTAGTAGAAGAAGTAATGGATTTCATTCGTAATGATAAGATGTTTAATAAGAATAACTTTCATGTAAATAACTTAGAGGTAATAAATGATTTCAATGAAGCCCAAAACCTTGCCTGGTCTCAGGACTCAAGTGAAGTTGATACTGTATGGGAATATGTTAAATCACAGGAAGCAGAAAGTATTGTTGAAAAGGTATATGATTTAGATTTAGTAACTCAGCAAGATGATTTATATGATTTTTTTAGTGACCATGATAATTACTCGAATGACTTTCTTCCTTTTGATTATATTGATATTAATGAGGAAGTTGAGGGAGATCTCACGATGTGTGCATTAAATCGATTAGTTAATGGGAAAACAGATAATTTTTATGAAAAAATCTTTGAAGTTTATAAGCAAGGAGGTTGGCCTTGTGGGTGGAAGGGGACATACCCTATTGGTGAAATTATTGTGTATGTGCCTTAAATTAAATGAATTTCAAACCTTGATTGGCAAAGTGCCTTTCAAGGTTTCTTTTTTGTGGTGGGGCCACCTAGTGACTCATAGTTCATTTTTATTCAGAGAATATAAGTAACGCTTTAAATCCCCATATTATGCTTTTACGAATTATATAGTACGTACAACACCTTTAAAATGTATGCCCTATTTACCCTTTATTTTGTTAAGCAAATAACCATAATAACATTAGATACCACCATTTCTATTCTTCGAGCCCAACCTTCGCTTTCCCCCTATCTTTTAAATTTATTCGCAACTTTTACGTACATAGAACGATTACTAGTACAAGAGGACTACTCCACCTCGATTAACTCCTGAATGTCGATGTCTAACACTTTGCATACTGTTTCTAATGTTGATAGATATACCCTATCTACGTTGTCTGAACAAAGATGGCTTATTGTATTAGGGCGAAGCCCTGTCATTCGTGCCAATTCACGTTGTGAAAGGTCACGTTCTTTAAGGATTTCCTTTAGCTTGATTGTAATAGGCATGGTACTTCCCTTCCTCTTATTCATTTGAAAGTTATCGGATATATTCGAGTATCTACACAAGGTCAAGCAAGGGATGGATACAGCCTTGCTTACCAAGAAGATGAAATAAAGGCAAATTGTCAGGCTCAAGGATATACGCTTTTACGCTTATTTAAGGACGAGGGTATCAGTGGGGCTAAAGTAGACGAAGAAGCGTTAGAAGTGGACAGATTAGGCTTTCAGGAGATGTTGGAGTATCTCACCAATCAAAAGGTGGATTATGTTGTCACACTGAATACAAGCCGTTTATGGCGGTCAGACATTGTGAAAGTGTTAGTTCATCGTGAATTGAAAAAGTATGGAGTTGACATTCGGAGCATTGAACAACTGCAATACAGTATCCATAAGAAAGACCCTAGAGATTTTTTAATCAATGGTTTAATGGAGTTATTAGACAAATATCAACGATTAGAAATCTCTTTAAAGCTAGGGAGAGGGCGGAATAAGAAAGCCCAACAGGGCGGCTATTCAGGTGGAAATGTCGCATTAGGCTAAAAAGTGGAGAAAGGTAAGAAAATCCTTGTGATAGATGATAGACAAGCCAAAACCGTACAACGAGTGTTTGACTTAAAGGAACAGTATCCTTCATGGTCATTAACTCAACTAGCGGAACAACTGAATGAGGAAGGTCATCGAACAAAACAAGAAAAGTTGTTTACTAAAGTCCAAGTCAAAAGGATTTTAGATAGAAAAGCCTTTTATAGTGGGTTATACCACTATGGTGAAATAACAGCAGATGGCAAACATCAAGCCATTTTATAACGGTTAACAGATAGAGAATGGATAGGCTTTCGTACCCTTGCGAGTCCCTAGAGACTAACGTTCGACCTAAGGTTGCCGACATTCTCTGACTTGCTTTATCCGTTCAATTCTAGTATAGGGGTGAGGTTTTCTGATGAAACGAGATAAGCATATTTATATAGGATTAGATTTACACAAGTTTCAGCATACAGCGGTAATATTGGATTGTTGGTTTGAGAAGTTAGGTGAGATGACTTTTCAAAATAAACCATCTATTTTTCCTAGTTTATTAGAATTTGTAAGTAGATTTCTAACAGAAGGTTTGACCCCTGTATTTGGATTAGAAGATGTGGGCGGCTACGGAAGGGATTTAGCGTTATATTTGATTGAATAAGGTTACATTGTGAAATTTGTTAACTCCTCTTTATCCAATGCAGAACGTAACAGCTATGCAATGACACATAAGAATGATAGTTGGGACGCTCAATGTGTGGCAAGGGTTTTAATACGTGACCTACCGTATGTACCTGAAGCTACACCATCTGATATTCATTGGATAATCGCTCAACTTGTGGGTAGAAGAAATGCTTTAGTTAAAACACAAACATCCTTGAAAAACCAACTGCATATGCAATTAAACTATCATTATCCAAGTTACAAGGATTTCTTTTCAGAAGTAGATGGAAAAACAGCTTTAGCTTTTTGGGAAAGCTACCCTTCACCATCTCATTTGGAGGGGGAAACAGTAGAGGACTTACGGAAGTTCCTTAGAAGTGAGTAACAATGCTTGTTCCACTAGAAAGGCAGAGCAAATATTAACACTTGTTCGAGCTGATGGTGAAGTAAAACGAGAATATCAGACATCTAGAGATTTTATCATTCAAAGCATGGTTAGAAATATCAGCTATAGCAAACAGGAGATTAAGAAGATGGATAAAGAGTTAAAGATAACCATTCAAAAGCTAGGTATGCAGCTTGAAACTATGCCAGGGATTGATACGGTTACTTCCTCTGCATTAATTGCAGATATTGGTGACATCCATCGGTTCGCAAACTCTGACAAACTAGCAAGATATGCAGGAATAGCCCCTATTAAAATGGGGTCGGGCGGTAAGGAAACGATGAAGAAAACAAAACAAGGTAATCGTAAGTTATACGACACCTTTTACAACTTAGCTGTCCAACAAGTCCAAGTATGAAAGGAAGTAAAATTCCTCGTAACCCTGTCTTTTACGATTATTTTAATCGGAAACTAAGTGACGGCAAATCCAAGTCACAAGCCCTTCTTTGCATTATGAGAAGATTAGTCAGAATAATCTATGGTATGATGAAAAATAAAACGGCTTATATCATACCTGAAATGCCTGAAACAATAGCTAGTTAAACAATTAGGATGGTGGTTGAATAACTGCCATCCTTTCATGAAGTACAATTTTAGATATTCCTAAGGGTACGGGTGAAGTTAATAGGCTTATTCCTGAAACTCCCGGAAAAGTAACAGGAGGAAGTTCTACAAAACTAGGGAAAAATATGTTTGAAGAAATGGGTTTGCCTAAAACTACAAAACGAACTCCTTATCAAGCACAACATATTATTCCTAAGGAATTTAGAAGTCATCCTGTATTACAAAAAATAGGCATGGATATGGACGATGCTTCAAATGGATTTTTTCTTCGAGTTCCAGATGCAGATGTTAGTGTAACTTCTAGACATAAAGGATATCACGCAGTTTATAGTAATTTTGTGAGAGGAAAATTGGATGAAATAGATATTAGACAAGATATATCTATAATAGAAAAACAAGTTTTTGAATTGCAACAAAAGTTAAGACTACTTCAAGAAAAGGGATTACCACTATACATGCAGGATAATTACCTTGAAAATGAACTTAAAAGGATTAAGGAAATTGGAATGGAACAATACAAAAAAGAAAGAATGGACAAAGAGGTTACGACCCCTGTATGGAAAAGAGGAGGAGGGGCAACAGTTGACCTTTGGGAAAGGTGGTATAATAAGTAATGAGCTATGGTGTATTTAATAATTTAGTTGAAGAGGTAATTCGGTTCTCGAAAAATTTCCAGAGCGAACTTACTAATAATATATCTAATAAAATTGTTATTATTAATGATATAAAAAAAGCAGAGCATTTAGCTTATGATGAGATTTTTGGCGAGGATGAGTATAATTGGAAAGATATCAGAGAATTGGAAATGAGTGAAGTTTGGGGTATTTATTACGCAATGTCAGAAAATGAAAAGCCTAAAGGATTGGAAGGATTATTAGAAGTTATTGCTGATAATGTGAGAAAAAGCTCATTTAAATATAGTATATTTTATAACGATGTTGTTGCTGACCTTACTAATTGTGCTATTAATAGAGCGATAAACGGAAAGAGTAGCTCTTTTTTTGAAGAATTGTTTGAGGTATATCAACTCGGTGCTTTTCCTTGCGGTTGGAATGGTGATTATCCTGAAGGAAAAATTGTTGCTTTTAAATTAGATTAATGAGTATATTGCCTGAGAGACTAGATGAAGTTCTAGGAGAAGAAATATATAAACGTGAAGATAGCAATCTAGTACAGGATGCTTTAATAAGGCTAGGTGTAAACGCATCGGATACTTTCCAAGAATTTTATATCCAGTATGCAGGACCTTTTTGGGAAGAGCATGTACCCTTTGAATTACTAGATATAGCAGACGAAGAAAACAATATTGAATCATACACACTCATTTCTAGAAAAGAACATGGTTTTCCGAAGCAATATCTGGTTTTAAGTGAAATGTCAGCAAATGCTGTATTAGTACTAGATACTATAACAGATAAAGTTTATATAGTTAATTTTGAGGGTGGAGATGAACTACTTATTAAAGGTGAGTTAAAGGAAAGTTGGTCATCGTTTTTTGATTTCTTGAAGGCATATTTTAATTGTTAATTATGGTCCAATAAAAGTTATTTCAGAGATACTTAAAACCTTGATTGGTAATATACCTTTCAAGGTTTTTGACTTTAAGAACTTTATGGTTAAAATAATATCACTTTTGAATCAAAAACTCATGATGGTTAGCAAACTTACGAGATTGGTTGCAGTGACATTTAAAAAATACAGCCACACTTACTACTCGATTTATATTTGCAAACGAGAATGACAAAGCAAGTAATGCTAAACGTGGCAACATACAAACACGTAAAGCTAGTAACAAAAAGAAAGATGTGTGAGCAACATAAACAATTCTTAAATGAAATTCAGAGCTCATGAAGGTAGTACCATCATGAAGTATTGTATATCTAACAATGCTACAGAATCTATTAAAATCAACCCTGATGGTACAAAAGATATCAAATATATAACTCAATTTCCTGATGGGAAACTTTCGAAAATAAAAAATAGTACAATATTTCCTGAAGGTTGGAGTGATATTAAAATCTTAGATAGTATAACTGATATTGGTAATTCTCCTCCAATAAGTATTAGAGGTAGAGATGGAGCAACTTTCCATAGGGGGATTGTTGATGGTGTAGAAATTGATGTTATTAAAATAGGTGATACGGTAGTTAGCGGCTACCCAACAGGACAAATTAATGCTCCATTACCAGGTGGATTTAGTAAATAGAGGAGGAAAGTGAATGTACGAAAAAGTAGATGAAGTATTATCTGAAAATAGCGCAGATAATTATTTTTATGACGATGAATTTATGTATGTGCAAGAATTGATGAGTGAGTTTACTAATATTGATTGGGAGAATTTAATTCGAGGATTAAAAGATAAAGATGATAAATATAAAATTAGATTAGCCTACTGTATAGATGAAGATAACGGAGTATATGGATTTAATTTATTATTAGATTTACTTAATGAGAGTGATGATGTAGCTGAATATGCAATAGATTCTTTACGTTCTTTTGATGGTGAAGAGTATAAAAAAATAATTGCTTCTAATAAGCAAATAAAGGACAAAGTAGAGAAATTACTAAAAAATGCTAGTTTACCTATTGAAAGGATTTTAGTAGCATTTTTACAACAAAACAAATTATAAAAATTCGTAAATATTATTAAACTTAAAAAATGTACAAAATCACTTGATTTCCTATGATTTGGGGTGAATTGTAGCTTTATGGTGAAATGTCTCAAATCTTGTGAAAGCTAAAAAGTCATACTATATTATTGAATAATTAGATGATTATATAGTGAAATTAATTGATAAGCATTATGAAAAAATAGACATAGGTGACTAGTATCTGAGTCAATAAATCCTAATACAATTCTTAAACCTTGATTGGCTAAATACTTTTCAAGGTTTTTTACTTTAGTTTAGATTAAATCAGCTGATATTTGAGTGAGACAATAAGAAGATGATTTGTTTGAGAATCGAGAGCTCATGATTACCAAAGAAAACTAAAAGAAGGCAAAACAAAGGGCCAAGCATTGGTTTGTATCATGTGAACAATGTTTAGCATGATTGAAGCAGTAAAGCCTATAAATTGCCGTGCACGAGAAAGAAGTAGTTGATAGGGTGGTAAAATGACAAATTTTTTTATATTTAGCTTTTAAGATTACAACATAGGGTACGGATTAATCCGGGGCAGACAATATCGATTACATGCTACATACAAGGAAGTTCTTAAAGTTACAGAGTCAGCTAATCCAATAGTAGATAGTTTAATATAAACTGGAAATTAACCTTCAAATTATGTTAATAAGGATGTGGCTGTATATTAAACGGCTGGAAACCGGGAAAAGCGCTTAATAACTATGTATCTGGTGGGCAACTTGGTGGAGATGTTTTTAAAAATACTACAAATGTGCTACCTAATGCACCTGGAAGAGTGTGGTATGAAGCGGATGTAGGCCTAAATAACACAATGGCAAAAAGTAAACAGCCCGGTTCAAGACTACTTTATTCTAACGATGGGCAAATGTATATAACTACTAATCATTATAAAACAGTTCATTTGATCGGAACTTATAAATAAAGAGAGGGATTATATTGATGACACAGGAGAATGAATCAAAACAAGATAAACTTATATTGGATGTGAGTGCAGTTCAAAATTCGACTGATTTTCATTATTTGTTAAAAAAGAATCTTGATTTACCCGATTTTTATGGAATGAATTGGGATGCATTTTGGGATGCAATTACTGGACTAATTGAATTACCTGAAACTTTGATTTTTGAGGGATGGAGCAACGTTGAAGAGAGACTACCAAAAGATTCTCAAATCTTCATTAACCTCTTAAATGATTTTAACGAACAATATCCACATTGGAAATGTAAAGTCGTTTATAAATAATATTTTAAAACCTTGATTGGCTAAATGCTTTTCAAGGTTTTTTACTTTAGTTTAGATTAAATTGGCCAAATTTGTATGAGACAATAAGAAAATGGTTTGTTTGAGAATCGATAGCTCATGATGGTTGTACCAACAAGGCATTCTGTTTTAGTACCGTGATTGTGAAAATAATTAGATAATTATGCGAGATAGCATTTAAATCTACTGGAGAAGAGTTATCGAAGCTAGAATCTAATTCGATTATCTTTAGCAGTTTAATTGGGAGTGTTTATGGTTTTAGAGGTGGGAAGATTTCTGGTAGGTCGATTAAAATTTCTAAGGTTGATTTGGCTAAGAACAGGGAGAAGGTTAAGAGGACGGATCGAATAGTTAAGGCGAAGGAAACAAGTAAAGTTTATGATGCGTTTAGGAAAAATCCAGCAGATCCATTAAAAGAAATACTTGGAGCCGGGAGACAATCACATCCGGAACAGTGGAATAGCATAATTAATACTATGAAATCCCAGGGAGTGGAGGTAGTTTATAAGGATGGTGTAATGGCATATTCTCCAAGTAGGGGAAATCCAGGTCAGTTGGTCATTGACAAAAATTCTTCAATTGGTGTATTAATACATGAATACACTCATTATTTAGATGATATGAATCAGGGTTTCCCTGGTATGAGCTATCTAGAGTTAAGATGGAATTAAATGCATATATGAGAGAAGTAGAATTTGCTGAGAGTATAGGGCGAAGAGATATAGCGAATATGTTATTTGAAAATTATATTGCAGAGCGGGGATTATTAACTTCTCATTTAAAATAAGAGAAAAGGAGACCAAACGATGAATCTAGTAGATAAAATTAACGAAGGGAATTGCTCCGCTGATGAGCTGGCAAAATTATTAGATGACAATAATCCTATAATTTTATATCATGTTATGACTGCAATTGGAAACTATGATATATATAATGAACAAGTTAAGAAAAAATTATATGAACTAACTTTCAAACGGGGAACAACTGATAAATTGTTAGGAAATTATAAAATTGGTGACTTAGCAATTGTAACCTTACAAAAGATTGGAGAAAATATAGATAGTACTTCATACGAAAATTTAGATGACTTTGATATGAAAATGCTTTTACAACTAACAAAAGAAGTAGGTTGGTAATTTTTTAAAAAGTAAAATTAAAATCTATGCAATGTTAAACCAAGAAATAAACTATTAGAATGGCAGTTGCAAATAGTTATTATAAAGCAAATGAGTACTGGGTAATTTCGTATAATTATTATACGAATTCTGCAAAAGGATTAGCGACATCATCATTTCAACTAGTTGACTGTGATACACACTTTCACTCCACACAACCTTGCACTAATGACGATAACAGGCTGGTAGGATTTTAATTCATTTGTTATGATTGTTAAGCTATATAATAGCATTGGTTTTATCAATAGTATTTCTGCTAATAGGAATTTTAAAAAACTGAGATAGGAAACTAATTTGAATTAAAAAAAGGGTCAACTAGGATATTTCTACTGTTGACCTTTTTTAAATTATTCTTTTGAAAGTAAGATAGAAGAAACGGAATACAATTAATCCAATAATTGTACCTAATGTATTCATCATCAGATTATCTATTATCTTCTGCTCTGTAATTATAACCTATGATTACACGAGCTACAGTTTGAAGGATTTCAATTGTAAGGCTTACGGCAAAACCAATTAAAATAATTATTATTTAGTTTTGGTATCATGACAGGTAATGCATAGCCTAGTGGTATAAACAATAGCATATTTAAGATATATTGCTTTAATTAACTAAGAAGAAAACAGCTGGCAAAACAGGGTGAAATATGACTTCAGCCCGGCAAAAAGCTTGTAAGCAGTACATTGGTTCTGAGTATAAATGGCCACACAGATCAAGATGCAGCCAAAGCCAGCCTTGCATATAATGAGGCTATAAAAAAAGGCGAAATCAAAATAGAAAACGAACCAGAACCAGATATCTATCTTAAACAAATCCAAGCAGCCAAAGAAGGATATAATCTTTGGACTGGAGAAGAGTTATCGAAGCTAGAATCTAATTCCATTATCTTTAGCAGTTTAATTGGGAGTGTTTATGGTTTTAGAGGTGGGAAGATTACTAGTAGGTCGATTAAGGTTTCTAAGGGTGATTTGGAGAAGATAAAAGAGAAGGTAAAGGGAAATAAGGCTAATACTGAAGTTACTAAGGGTACGGGTGAAGTTTCTAATAGTAGTGAAAATTTAAGTAGAATAGAAACTTGCGTAATAAATATAATCGATTTACGAATTAAATCATAGGATTAATTTGCGTGGTATGTAGCGCAAGAAGTTGAAAGATTAAATAAACTTGGTATTTCTAAAAGAGAGATGGGGCCTGTGGTTGCTGGAACTTTTGATAAAACAACAGGTAAGTATTACTTTGGAATCAATAATACTTCAGGTAAGATTCCAGAAGGTTACACCCTTTAATAAAACAACGGATTATCAATATGCCGAGAAATATTAAAGAAGGATATACATTTACGTATGGGGCAGGATCTCACGCGGAAGTTTACTCATTAAATCAAGCGTTACTTGCAAACCCACAAGCGAGTACTTCAAATTTTATCACCCATGTAGTACGGTCTGGTAAAAAATTAAAACCGGCAGGTATGATGATGCCAACCTGTCCACATTGTAATTTTATTACTGAAGGATTTGAATTTAGTTCAGAGGTGAAAAAGATTGGAAAATCAAATTGATATATTAAGTAAAGAATATGTTATGGAACATGGGACTGACTTTGACGAAGAGTTATGGTTTACATCTTACAGTGATGAAGTTTTAGATAATCCTGAGGATGAGAATGGGAAACCTTTTACCGGTTTAGCTTATGAATTATATGATAATGGTAACTTGATATACTATACAAATTATGTAAAAGGTTTTATAGAGGGTGAGTTAATAGAGTTTTATAAAAATGGCAATTTAAAATCAGTGAAAAATTTAATTCATGGACAAAGTAATGGTACCGAAAGAATCTGGTATGAAAGTGGAGAATTAAAATTTGAAGGAGAATATAAATTTGGTATAGCTCTTCATTATATAGAATGGGATACTGAAGGCCGTATCATAAAACAAAAACTTTCTCCTAAAGAAACAGATTTAAAATTGATTGAATCTTTTTCTAAAAGTGATACTCAATGAAAAAGGTAGAATTAAATAATATGAAATTGATAAATGAATTTACCAATATTCAGAATGAATTGTTACCCAAAGTAAATCTTGAGAATAGCTTTGACGTTAATGAAATCAAAACCATTGCGGGAGTAGATCTAGCTTATTGGGATGTAAATAACACGACGTATGGTACATGTTGTATTGCTATGATTGATTATTTTACAAAGGAAGTTGTCGAAAAAGTATATAGTTATGGAGAAATAAATGTTCCTTATATTTCAGGATT
The DNA here is from genome assembly GCF_046613985.1 of Niallia laureatilytica. Taxonomy (NCBI): domain Bacteria; kingdom Bacillati; phylum Bacillota; class Bacilli; order Caryophanales; family Bacillaceae; genus Niallia; species Niallia laureatilytica. The sequence continues at coordinate 23,700 of NZ_JBKKHP010000024.1, forward strand.
CCTCGCTTTTCGTGAGTTGCCTTTAGTAATTGAAGCTGCGAAGAAATTATCTAATGAACCTGATTTATATATGTTTGATGGAAATGGGTATTTACATTATCGTCATATGGGAATTGCTACTCATGCTTCAATGTATTTAAAGAAACCAACAATTGGCGTAGCAAAGAGCTATTTAAAAATAGAAAATGTTGACGCTATGATGCCTAAAGACGAAGTAGGTTCTTACACTGACATTGTAATTCATGGTGATATATATGGTAGAGCTTTGAGGACTTCGCACCGTGTAAAGCCAATCTTTGTTTCATGTGGA
>NZ_JBKKHP010000025.1:0-21906 GCF_046613985.1 Niallia laureatilytica
TTATGTTGGGGTTTTTGGAATGTTTTACGCTAGAGAAAAAACTTCTAAATTATAAATTTATATCCTTTGACTGGTCTGTCGTTCAACTAATCGATGTGGTACAATGACTTGTTTAGCTTCCTGACCGGGATTTTTTATTAGATCCAATAGGCAGTCTGCAGCATGATAACCTAGATTAAAAATATCAATATCTACTGTTGTCAATGGAGGTCTAGTAAATTCACTCAACATTAAATTATTAAAACTAACAATGGAGAGGTCCTTAGGTATGGAGTACCCCATTTTATCAATTGTGCCCATAATGCTAAAGGACAATAAATCATCCTTTACAATAAGAGCTGTTGGCGGTGACTGCAAGGACATCAACCTTGAGATTTCTTTTATTCCTCCATCATTAAGGAGTTCTTCTTTCACAATATATTCTTCTTGATATGGTATGTTAGCATCTTGTAATGCTTTTTTATATCCAAGTATCCGGTCCATCGAAACAACTGAATCTAAACTTCCGCAGACATAGGCAATTCGTTTATGTCCAAGTCGGATAAGGTGGTCTGTCACATCTTTACCTGCTTGAACATTATCGTTATCGACGTGAGTAATTTGGTTGACATTATTATATGGCTTACCGATAACTGAGAATGGAAACTTCTCTTCTTGAAGGAAAGACATAATTTTATCATCAATACTTGAATAGAGAATGATAACACCATCTACTCTGCCACCATGTAACATTCGCTCAACACCTTCCAGGCTCTCCTGTTCACTTTGTCCTGTTGACATATAAATAGCGAAATCTTCTTCATGTGCCTTCGTACTGATTCCTCTTATTACTTCAGGAAAGAAAGGATTCTGAAAGACTTTATCTACTGAACTTGGCATGACAAGGCCGATTGATTGTGTACTACGGTTTGCGAGGCTTCTAGCATTATAATTAGGATGGTAGCCTAAAGACTCCATTGCTTCTCTTACTCGGTTCTTCGTTTTTTCACTTATACGTGGATTGTTTGCGATGACTCTTGAAACTGTAGATGGAGCGACTTTTGCAAGCTTAGCTACATCTTTAATAGTTACTGACATAAATTTTCACTCCAAATCTCCTAGTACATACATTGTATAGAATTATTTGTGTTAGGTTTTTATAAGGTTAATCAATTTTAAGGATTTGGCTGCTTAATGGTGATAATTTTGGTATTTTCAGTTCATTTTCTTTTATTATAGCTTATTTACCCAATAGGAAGTTCCAGTAAAATCTTAACGAATAAAAATGTTTTTTCATAGTTACATTTTGTTTAGCAATAAATTAGCATAAATAAATAACAAGTAATAAAAAAGAGGTAGCATTATAAAGTTTTTGCGCAAACGGTTGCATAAGTAAATAAGTTATGTTAATCTCGTTATTAGTAAGAGAGGGGTCTTTATAATGAATAAAAATAAATGGTGGAAAGAAGCAGTTGCTTATCAAATTTATCCGCGCAGTTTCATGGACTCAAATGGTGATGGAATTGGTGATATTCAAGGAATCATATCCAAACTGGATTATTTAAAAAATCTAGGGATAGATATTATTTGGGTTTGCCCGATTTACAAGTCGCCAAATGATGATAACGGTTACGATATTAGTGACTATAAAGATATCTTAAGTGAATTTGGGTCTATGACTGATTTCGATCAATTATTAGATGAGGTCCATTCAAGAGGTATGAAACTGATTATGGATCTTGTTATTAATCATACTTCTGATGAACATCCTTGGTTTATTGAAGCTCGTTCTTCAAAAGAAAATAAATACCGAGATTATTATATATGGCATTCAGGTATTGATGGTGAAGAACCGAATAACTGGGAATCTATCTTTGGAGGCTCAGCATGGCAGTATGATGAAATGACAGAGGAATACTATCTTCATGTATTTTCAAAAAAACAGCCTGATTTAAACTGGGAAAATTCAAGTGTCCGCCAAGATTTATATGAAATGATTAATTGGTGGTTAAATAAAGGAATCGATGGTTTCCGTGTCGATGCCATTTCTCATATTAAAAAGGTTGCAGGATTCCCTAACATGCCTAATCCAGAGAATAAACGTTATGTACCGTCGTTTGATGGGCATATGAACCGCCCGGGAATTAATACTTTCCTTGACGAATTAAAACGTGAAACCTTTGATAATTATGATATTGTGACTGTAGGTGAAGCCAACGGGGTATCTGTCGAAGAAGCCGATTTATGGGTAGGTGAAGAAAATGGGAAATTTAATATGGTTTTCCAATTTCAACATTTAGAGCTTTGGAATAAAAGTGTAAATAATGGTTTAGATATTCATGCTTTGAAAAACACCCTTACCAAATGGCAAAAAGGCCTGGAGGATAATGGATGGAATGCCTTGTTTTTTGAAAATCATGATCAGCCGCGTTCTGTTTCCACTTGGGGAAATGATAAGGAGTTTTGGGCCGAATCTGCTAAATGTTTGGCAACGCTGTATTTTTTAATGCAAGGAACACCATTTGTATATCAAGGTCAAGAAATTGGGATGACTAATGTTCAATTTCCAGCTATTGAGGATTACAATGATGTTGCAATTAAGAACTTATATAAATTGGAAAAAGAAAATGGGAAACCTCATGAAGAGATAATGGAGATTATTTGGAAAACGGGTCGAGATAATTCAAGAACACCAATGCAATGGAGCGACGATTTAAATGCAGGGTTTACTACAGGGAAACCATGGATGAAAGTAAATCAGAACTTTAGGAATATAAATGTTGACCTGGCGTTAGAAAATCCAAACTCTATCTATCATTATTATAAAAAACTTATAGACTTACGAAAAGAAAATAAGGTTCTTGTTTATGGCGCTTATGATTTGATATTAGAAGAACACGATCAAATTTATGCATATACACGAACATTAAATAACGAAAAAATGCTTATTATTACAAACCTGTTTCCACAGATTACAAAATTTGTCTTACCTGCAGATCTTACAGTTGAATCAACAGAGTTGTTAATTAGTAATTACGAAGTTGACAATGGTGATGAAATAAAAGAAATCACCTTAAGTCCTTATGAAGCTAGGGTATATCGTTTAAACTAAGATGAATAAAGCATGCACATTTGTGCAAACGTTTGCCTAAAAATAAATAATTGGTAGTAGGAGGATGTCAGAAAATGAAAATACTTTCATTTGATTTTTGGCAGAAATTTGGTAAGGCGTTACTTGTTGTTGTCGCAGTTATGCCGGCAGCAGGTATTATGATTTCGCTTGGGAAATTGGTTAGTATGACTGGTGGGGATTTGACAGTTATCCAAACAATAGCACGAGTTATGGAGGACATTGGCTGGGGAATCATTGGGAATCTTCATGTGCTGTTTGCCGTAGCTATTGGTGGTTCTTGGGCGAAGGAACGTGCGGGTGGTGCTTTTGCAGCATTAATTGCTTTCATTCTAGTGAACCGAATTACTGGTAATATTTTTGGTGTAAATAGTGAGATGCTAGCTGATCCTAAAGCAACTGTTCAATCTTTATTTGGTAGTGAATTAATTGTTAAAGATTATTTTACATCGATTCTTGGCGCACCGGCGTTAAACATGGGGGTTTTTGTAGGTATTATCTCGGGTTTCTTAGGAGCTACTCTATTTAATAAATTTTATAATTATGATAAGTTACCACAATCACTTGCATTCTTTAATGGTAAACGGTTTGTTCCATTTGTAGTAATTGTTGGCTCAGTTGTAACCGCTCTCGTTTTATCAATTGTATGGCCATTTATTCAAGGATTATTGAATGATTTTGGTCGTTGGATTGCAACTTCTCGCGATACAGCACCTGTTATTGCTCCATTTATTTATGGTGCATTAGAACGTTTACTATTACCATTTGGTCTACATCATATGTTAACTGTTCCAATGAACTATACGGAACTTGGAGGAACATATCAAATCTTAACAGGTTCTAGTGTTGGACAAACAGTAGCCGGACAAGATCCTCTATGGCTAGCGTGGATTGCTGACTTAAATAATTTTCTTGCAGCTGGTGATGTAGAAAGTTATAAACAGTTATTAAATGAGATAACACCTGCACGTTTTAAAGTAGGACAGATGATACTTTCATGTGCTGCTTTGATAGGTATTGCATTGGCGATGTATCGCAATGTAGATAAGGATAAGCAAAAAAAATATAAATCTATGTTCTTGTCAGCTGGATTGGCTGTATTTTTAACTGGTGTCACTGAACCAATCGAGTTTATGTTCATGTTTGCTGCTCCAATTTTGTATATAGCATATGCAATTATGACTGGTTTAGCTTTTGCAATTGTTGATATTATTGATATACGAGTTCACGCCTTTGGAGTAATTGAACTATTAACTCGTTCACCAATGATTATTAAAGCAGGCTTATGGTTAGATTTAGTTAATTTTGTAATCGCTTGTGCAGTGTTTTTCGGATTAAACTTCTTCGTAGCTTCGTTTTTGATTAAAAAATTCAATTTCCCAACTCCTGGACGTGCTGGCAATTATATCGAGGAGGAAAATGGGGAGTCGAACCAAGAAGGGAAAACTGCCAACACCAATGATAATTCACTTGCAACGACGATTATTGGGTTATTAGGCGGCAGAGATAATATTGAAGATGTTGATGCTTGTATGACCAGATTGCGTGTAACGGTAAAGGATACAAATGCGGTTTCTACAGAACAGCAATGGAAGCAAAATGGCGCGTTAGGCTTAATAGTAAAAGATAAAGGGGTACAAGCAATTTATGGTCCTAAAGCAGATGTCTTAAAATCAGACATTCAAGACCGCTTAGGAATGTAAGATTATGAAACTATTAACTTTAAACTGCCACTCTTGGCTAGAAGAAAATCAGCTGGATAAAATAAAATACCTTGCTAAAACAATTAAAGAAAAATCGTATGACGTCATTGCTCTTCAAGAGGTGAGTCAAACGATTAGCGAAATACTTATAAAGGAAAATATTAAAAAAGATAATTATGGACTTGTTTTACTAGATGAACTTTATAAGCTTGGAGTAACAGATTATCAATTAGTTTGGGATTTTTCTCATATCGGATTTGATGTATATGAGGAAGGGCTAGCTATTCTTACAAAGCATCCCATTATAGAAAAATACTCATTTTTTGTAACAAATAGCAGGGATACAAATTACTGGAAAACAAGAAAGATTGTTGGTGCAAAAATATCCTACGACAATCAACCTATCTCTTTTTATTCCTGTCATCTAGGCTGGTGGCATGATGAGGAAGAGCCATTTAAAAATCAAGTTGATTCTCTTTTGAATTGTATTCCAAAGGAAGATAGGTTCTACTTAATGGGGGATTTTAATAATAATGCATCTATTAAAGATGGAGGCTATGATTATTTAATAAGCCAAGGTCTTTATGATACGTACCACCTTGCTGAAGAAAAAGATAATGGCATAACTGTTCAAGGTAATATAGATGGCTGGGACAAAAATAAACAAGATCTTCGAATCGATTTAATACTAACAGGACAACTAGAGCCGATCAATTATTCAGGTGTTATTTTTAATGGAAAAACAAAAAGGATTATTTCGGATCATTTTGGAGTAGAAATAGAAGTGGATAACCATAAACAAAGCGGCTGATTGAAAGTCATTGGTTTAAATAGAAACAACTGTAAAGTTATACTGTTTTAAAGTGTGAGCGATATAGCTTCTCCGTTGTTTCCCTTTGCGAGTATGGCTGCCTTGAATGCCTAATTTCTCTAATGTTTTGTGGTATTGCTTAGATGTGAAACCTTATTTAAAGAAGTTGTTTAAATCGTATTGTATCAAAAATGGGGCTTTTAATTGAATAAGAATACATTGAAGAATCGCTTTCCTTTTCTTAGGGAAAGCGATTTTTAATTTTCCTTACTAATACAGAACCGTAACTATTATGGTCATTTTGATTTATAGGAGGCAGTATTCCTGTAATAATGAAGTGAGCCGTATAATAAACTTGGCAGTATATTTCTGAAATGCATTATTCACAGAAAAACCGTAACTTCCATAATCCCCCTTATAACAGGGACATTTTTTAATTGGTAAAATAACAAAATTAAAATAATCAAAAATTATTTATATTTTTTATTGACTGAACGGTCTGGAAAGTGATATGATGAATTCATCAAGAAGGAAAGCTTGCTGAAACGGTAAGAAATAGCTTGAAATACAGCAACTTATTTTTTTGATCTATTTAGACTGAAGAGTCAAAAAAGAAAATGGAGGAAGAACAATGACAAATCAAACATTAACACAAGAAGCAATCCGAGAAAGAGCACAGGAGGCGTTCAGAAATCATCTCAAGCATTTATCGGGAGGCAACATTAAGGCGTGGGTAGAACTGTGGGAGGAAAACGGTGTTCTCGAATTTCCATACGGTCCAACAGGGTTTCCAGAAAAGAAAGAAGGAAAAGAAGAGCTTTATGAGTATATGCAAAACTTCCCGCAGCACTTCGAAGTGAAGTTCACAGAACTGGAGTTTCACTTGACGGTAGATCCAGAGTTGGTCATCGCAGAATTTAAGTCGGTCGGCAAGCATCGAGAAACAGGCAACCCGTATAATCAAACGTATATAAGTGTGGTGGAAACAAAAGATGGAAAGATTACTCGATACCGTGATTTCTGGAATCCGTTAGTTGCGATAGAGTCCGTCGGCAGTGTCGATGAAGCAGTACAATTCTCAGACTAAAGCAAAAAAAAGATATTTTTTTACTAAAAATAGACTAAATGGTCAAAAATAATAAGGAGGAAAAAACAATGACAAATCAAACATTAACACAAGAAGCAATCCGAGAAAGAGCACAGGAGGCGTTCCGAAATCATCTGAAGCATTTATCGGGAGGCAACATTAAGGCGTGGGTAGAGCTATGGGAAGAGAACGGTGTTCTTGAATTTCCATATGGTCCATCAGGGTTTCCAGAAAAGAAAGAAGGAAAAGAAGAGCTTTATGAGTATATGCAAAACTTCCCGCAGCACTTCGAAGTGAATTTCACAGAACTGGAGTTTCATTTGACGGTAGATCCAGAGTTGGTCATCGCAGAATTTAAGTCCGTCGGCAAGCATAGAGAAACAGGCAACCCGTATAATCAAACGTATATAAGTGTGGTAGAAACAAAAGATGGAAAGATTACTCGATACCGTGATTTCTGGAATCCGTTAGTTGCGATAGAGTCCGTCGGCAGTGTCGATGAAGCAGTACAATTCTCAGACTAAAGCAAAAAAAAGATATTTTTTTACTAAAAATAGACTAAATGGTCAAAAATAATAAGGAGGAAAAAACAATGACAAATCAAACATTAACACAAGAAGCAATCCGAGAAAGAGCACAGGAGGCGTTCAGAAATCATCTGAAGCATTTATCGGGAGGCAACATTAAGGTGTGGGTAGAACTGTGGGAGGAAAACGGTGTTCTCGAATTTCCATACGGTCCAACAGGGTTTCCAGAAAAGAAAGAGGGAAAAGAAGAGCTTTATGAGTATATGCAAAACTTCCCGCAGCACTTCGAAGTAAATTTCACAGAACTGGAGTTTCATTTGACGGTAGATCCAGAGTTGGTCATCGCAGAATTTAAGTCGGTCGGCAAGCATAGAGAAACAGGCAACCCGTATAATCAAACGTATATAAGTGTGGTGGAAACAAAAGATGGAAAGATTACTCGATACCGTGATTTCTGGAATCCGCTGGTTGCGATAGAGTCCGTCGGCAGTGTCGATGAAGCAGTACAATTCTCAGAGTAAGGTTTGACTCGAATTTAGAACATGTAACAATTCTATTTAAATGAAATAGGCTTAAACTAATTTCTATTCTTGACTGAATGTTCTAGTAAAGGTAGTATTTTGAGAAGGAAGGAGGCGAATCAATTTGGCTCGAAGTAAGGAATTTGACACTAACCTAGTTCTGCATAAAGCTATGGAAGTGTTTGGTCATTACGGATACGAGGGAACATCTCTACAACTTCTATTAGAAGGCTTGGGTATAGCCCGTCAAAGTTTATATGATACTTATGGTACGAAGCGAGATCTTTTTATCAAGGCTGTAAGTCATTATGTAAATGAAAAATCGACTAATGTCGTTGATTATTTAGAACAGACTAACCCTGTTAAAAAAGCTATTTCAGATATTTTCTCCGTTATTGTTGAAACTTTAAATGATGAACAGCGCCGCAGGGAATGTTTTATTTTAAATAGTGCAATAGATCAAATACCGCATGATCCTGAAATTGCTGAGTTATTTAAACAAGATAAAGTTCGCTTAGAAAATGCGCTCTATGAAGCTTTACTTCGCGGACAGGAACAGGGTGAGTTTAGTCCACAACAGGACTTACGGGCACTTGCGCAGTATTTATACCACGCTCGATATGCTTTAACACAAGCAGCAAAATTCACCGAGGATTCAAACGTTATTGAACAAATAACAACAGTTACTTTATCAGTACTTGATAATAAATGAAGCGTTAGAGCGCTTCATTTATTATTGAAAATATTAGACTGAACAGTCAAAAAATCTTAAATTGTTAGGTTTAGTCTTAATAAAAGGAGAGTTAGAAAATGAATTCAGATAAAACCAAAGGAATAGCTCTATTTATACTGGCCATATCTCAGCTAGTTATGGCACTCGATTATACCATTATTTTTGTGGCAATGCCTTCGCTTGGAAATGAACTTGGTTTTACAACAAATCATTTACAGTGGGTTGTAAGTGCCTATTCCTTAACGTTTGGTGGGTTATTGCTTATTGGAGGTCGTTTATCCGATCTTTTAGGTAGAAGACGTATGTTTATTATTGCTATGGGCCTATTTGGACTAGGTTCACTCCTTGGTGGCTTAGCCGAATCTCAACTAATGTTAATTACAGCAAGGGGATTGCAGGGGCTAGGTGCAGCCTTACTATCACCAGCAACGTTATCACTTATCATGTCTAATTTTAAGGAAGGAAAAGAAAGAAATCGGGCATTGGGGATTTGGGCTTCTATGGGTGGTGTTGGAATGTCCCTAGGCCTTCTGCTTGGAGGTCTACTTACTAGTTATGTTGGTTGGGAAGCAACATTTTTCGTAAATGTACCGATTGCCATTTTGGTAATTATTCTTGCACCAATAGTACTTAAAGAAAGTAAGAATTTATCAGCAGCGAAGGGTTTTGATATCGCGGGTACGATATCGGTTACACTCGGTTTATTGCTTTCTGTGTATTATCTCATTCAAGCTCCAGCAGAAGGTTGGTTTAGTAAATCGACACTTCCGTTTCTTATGATCGGAATAGTTCTTTTGATTTCATTTGTGGTAATTGAAAAAAGAACAAAAGAACCCTTAATTTCTTTTCAAATGTTTCATAATCGGAACCTAACTGGAGCCGCACTAACTGCATTCTTATTTTCAGCTTCTTTTGGCTCCCTTTATTACTTTTTAACCCTTTATACACAGGGAGTATTGGAATATTCAGCGATAGAATCTGGTCTTAGTTTCCTGCCACTAACTCTTAGTGCCTTTGTAGGTGCAAAGTTAATAAATAAGATGCTTAGCTCTTTTGGAGTGGCAGGAACAATTGGAATCGGAATGGGACTTGGAATCATCGGTTTCCTTTTATTAAGTAGACTTTCGGTAACGGGCTCCTTCATAGAGATAATCCCTGGTACAGTTATTATCGGTATCGGTCAGGCACTTGTTTTTACAACGATGTTTATAGCGGGTAGCACAGGTGTCAGTAAAAAAGAGCAGGGTGTAGCTTCTGCCCTTATCTCTACAGGTCAACAGATAGGAGGAGCCATTGGTTTAGCTGTTATTATGGCGATTATATCAGCAAGTCTCGGATCGAATTCTTCCTCAATGGAAATGATGTTACCATCAGATCTAAATAGTGCCGTCCATATCGCATTTCTAATCTCGGCAGCCATTACTTTGCTTGGTATTTTAGTGGCGTTTGTTACCCTTAAACAGCCTAGTCAAATAAATAAAGAAGAGGAAAATACCAACATTACAATAACTCATTAAATAAATATATCCAGCTGCAGACTTGCAGCTGTTTTTTTAGTCTATGGCATTCCTGTAGAAAAGAGCATTGTTAATTTATCAATCAGGGCTGTATAGAAAAAAGGTCAAATAAAAAGAGAGCTTTTTTCACTGGTACATATGCTGATAACTTCATGAAGGGTAAGGAACAATACTATTTACAGTTAGTAAATTATGCCGCAAAGTTTCGAAGTTAATTCAGTGTGAGAGTAAAGAAGTTTGCAGAAATTAGCATGATAAATCGTGATTTTAATAGGGTAGTATGTCCTGGAATAATTGAATAAATTTTAAAAAATTACATAATTACGGAGATTTATTTAGGTACTTTTAGCTTCATTCTTATATTATTTTATTTAATAATGTTTCCATCCGTATTATTTATAGTGCGTTTTGCCCCTTCAAACAAATTAGGCTTATATTTATAATTGTCTCTGGAGATGGAAGAAAGTCCTATCATATAAGATTCTTTTTAAATAAGGCAATAAAATGCAAAGTAAATCGAGTGAAGAAATTAATAACAATTTCATTTCACATTTGGGGTAGGTTTTTATCCTATAGCAATCCATATGGTTATCAACATCTTAAGAAGGTAGGAATAAACTTGGGAAGAATGGAAAGAAGGCAGAACCGAAGCACTACTCCACGTATTTGGAGAAATTGGAGTTCTAAAGGTTTTAAGATTAGGCTTTTAGTAATCTTTTTAGCGATAGTCATATTATCCGTTATTATACTAAATATTTTTATATGGACAAGAGATGTTAGTAAACTAGAAGATCCTGCTCCTCAGTCAACGATTATTTATGACCAAAGTGGAGCTGTGGCCAGTAAAATATCGGTTTCAAATATTGAAGGTGTAGGTATTAAACAAATTCCTGAGGATATGATTCATGCTGTTATTGCAACAGAAGACCAGCGCTTTTACAAGCATAATGGAATTAATTATATAGCCATTATTAAGGCATTTGCTAGTAATATCATTAGCGGTGAAGTCGTGGCAGGTGGAAGCACTGTAACACAACAGTTAGCCAAAAATACCTTTTTAACTCAAGAACGTACATATACTCGAAAAATTAAAGAACTTATCATTACTAAAAAAATTGAACGAACCTATTCTAAGGACGAAATTATGGAAAAATATTTAAACCAAATTTATTTTGGCGAAGGTGCGTGGGGAATCCAGCGTGCAGCACAAACTTACTTTGGGAAGGATGTTAGTGAATTAACATTAGCTGAATCAGCTATGATCGCAGGGTTAATCAAAGCTCCATCCATATTATCTCCTTTTAAAAATATGGAGAAATCAATTGAAAGAAGAGATGTTGTTTTATCATTAATGGAAAAGGAAGGCTATATCACTAAAAGTGATGTTAAAAAAGCAAAGGAACAATCAATAGTATTAGAGGGGAAAAAGATGGATGACTATAAAGGAAAGTATCCTTCTTACGTAGATCATATTATTGAGGAAGCAACTCAAAAATACGGATTAACCGAAAATGAGATTCTTTCAGGTGGACTTCATATTTATACAGAACTAAATCCTACCATACAAAAAGCTGCCGAGGAAGTGTATAAAGAGGACGCGTTATTTCCTGAAAGCCAAGCAGATCAATTAATTCAGAGCGGGGCCGTTTTCATCAATCCTTCAACCGGCGGGATTAACGCAATTGTAGGTGAAAGAGGAGAACATACATTTCGGGGATTTAACCATGCTACTCAACTAAAGAGACAGCCTGGTTCTACAATGAAACCATTGTCTGTATATACACCAGCCATAGAACAAGGCTATGATATTTATGATATGTTACAGGATAATCCGATTAATATTGATGGATATCAACCTAAAAACTACGATAATCAATACAGAGGTCAAGTAACGATGTATGATGCGGTAGTACATTCCTATAATGTACCACCTGTATGGTTATTGCAGAAAATCGGATTGGAACATGGGGCAAATGCTGTAAAAAGATTTGGAATTGAATTGGAGGAAGCTGATTATACGCCAGGTTTAGCTCTTGGCGGCATGAGTAAAGGAACTTCTCCTCTATCAATGGCCCAAGCATATTCCGCTTTCCCTAATAATGGAACAATGGTAGATTCACACTCCATTAAAGTAATAGAAGATGCAAATGGAAATACCCTTGCAAAGTGGAAAGAAAATGCAATCCGAGTAACTGAACCAATAATCGCTCAAAAAATGACCTATATGCTTAAAGGAGTCGTAGAAAAAGGAACAGGGATTAAGGCTCAAGTGGAAGGATTGGAGATTGCAGGTAAAACAGGAACTACACAACTCCCATTTGCTAATAATGATGGCGCAAAGGATCACTGGTTTGTGGGCTACACGCCAGAAATCGTAGGAGCAATTTGGTTAGGATACGATAAAACAGACGCTCAACACTTTCTATCAAGTACAAGTGGTTCAAGTGTTACAACAATTTTTAAAGAAATAATATCTCGCTCTAAATCAGAATTCACTAAAAAAGACTTTGCTCTCTCATTAATTGGAAAACAGTTAAGTGAGCAAAAAAAGAGAGAAGAAGAACAAAAGAAGAAGGAAGAGCAAAAGAAGGTAGAAGAAAAGAAATTAGAAGAAGAGAAAAAGATAGAAGATAAAAAGAAAGAAAAGGAAAAAGTAAACAAAGAAGTAAAAAAAGAAGAGAAGGCACAGGAGAAAGAAAAGAAGAAAAAAGAGAAAGAGAAAGAGTAAATAGCTTCAATTGAAAAACTTTCAAAAAATAACCACTCATACAGAGTGGTTATTTTTTATTTAAATTTTGCTTGCTTGTGTAATTGGTGTATATTTCCTATACAAAAATGTACTTAAAACACCCACTACAGCGAGCAATGCTAAGCCCCAGTAAATATTAGAATACGCGACTGCTAAGGACAGTTGGTGCTGTTTTTCTAAAGCAATTGCCACTATAGCTACTCCGAATGCACCACTAAAAAACTGAAGCAGTTGAAATAAACCCATCCCTGAACCTATAAACTTCCTATCAAGCACACGAGAAATTTCATTAGATAAACAGCTAGAAAGTGCTGTAAATGCCAGACTAAGAATCATATAGGTAATCATTGCTCCTATCCAATTGTGTCCAATTAAAATGGCGAAGAGGATTATAGAAGAAAGCAATACAATAGGGCCATACTTTAAAAAATAACCATTTCCAAAGCGGTCAATCACTCGGCCAACCATACGTGATGAAATAATAGCGAGTAAGGAACCGGGAAATATAATTAATCCTGCATGCCCTGCTGAAAAGTGAAAATTTTGAGTCAATATTTGCGGCAACAAAAATAATGTAGCGAAATTACATATATAACCAGTGATGCCTAGCAAAACGAGAATTAAATAAGGCCGGTTTGAAAACAAAGACGGAAGTACAAATGGATCCTTCGTTTTACGAATACGGATTACAAAGAGAACTAACGCGATTAGTCCAGCAATAAGAATAATCCAATTCTGGTTCGTTGTGAACAGAAGCAAAAAGGTCGTACCCAAAGCAAGTAATACCCCACCGAGAAAATCAAATGTCCCTTTGCTTGGTAATTCTTTAGGCAGTGCAAAAGCCATTAAGGGAATTAGTAAAAGAACAAATGAAGTAAGGATAAATAGCCAATGCCAACCCAAATTGTCAACAATTAGTCCTCCAACAACAGGCCCCGTACCTAATCCTAGTGAAACAGCAGACATATTGATCGCCATAGCTGCACCACGACGCTCGATAGGGATATAACGTGTATAAAGCACCATAGAAAGTGAAATAATACCGCCTGCACCTGAAGCCTGCACAATCCTACATAGAAGCAATGTAAGGAAACTATTACTAAAAAATCCAACTAAACTGGCGATTCCTAAAGCCAATACGCCAATAATCAACAGCCTTTTAAGTGGTACAAAATCAGATAAACGACTAAATGTTATCGAAGAAATAGCAAACATAATAGAATATCCCGACACAATCCATGAAGCTGTGGACGAGGAAATGTAAAAATCTAATATTACATCAGGTAAGGCTAAATTAAACATGGATGTATTCATAAGAGCCAATACAATAGCTATGCAAATTGTAATGATTGTAAATCCTTCCCGTGCTAAAAGTGGCTGCTCTGAATTAACCATTGACGGGTTTTTGACTAAACTCATACCATCTCTCCTTTATTTTTTCATATTATGTATTAAGTTTTATTGTTCGTAAACAAGCGAACAATTGAAGTATAGCATGAGGTACTGTAAAATACAATTTGTATTTAGACAAAAAAGTTAATATATAAATTATTAATAATTTGCCGTGGTAAATATATATGGAGGGAAAAATAATGAAATCTCTACATCATCCGGATCGCAAAGACTTCATGTTACCAGCTGTTCTACATGCGCTAAGTGATCCAATTCGTCTAAAAATGGTGGCACAAATGCATAACAGTGGAGAACAAGCCTGTAAGAATTTTGATGTTCCGATTGCTAATTCTACAAGGTCTCAGCATATACGTACATTGCGTGAAGCCGGAATTACTTTTACTCGTTTTGAAGGGACTAAACGTTTGTTGTCACTTCGAACAGAAGACTTGAATGCACGCTTTCCTGGTTTGTTAGATTCAATATTAAATGTTTATGACAAAGAAGAGATTTAGAAGGTAAATTAGGTTAATGAATAAACAAAAATAACCACTCTTTATAAGTGGTTATTTTTCTTATCAACAGTGATAATAAGCATTTTCGTAAATCACTAAAGTATCTTTTTTTACTTAACAAGTAAAAAAGAAAGGGAACTTTGATAATTGCTTTTTTGTAGGAGAATATTTATATATAGTGGTTTAATAAAAAGAGGACAAACCTTACAGATTAATTGAAAGGGGCAATATTTAGTACTTCCATTCTTATAGTTACGCAACTATTATGAGTGTGTGATACACAAGATTTGTTGGAAAAAATTGACGTGGCATAGTACCAAGCTCCTTTAGGTTAGTATGATAAGTGTACTAGCCCTTATATTTTCTGTCCAACTTAGTGTAGCCGATTCAGTATATTAAATGTAAACCATAAGAATTGGGGAGGTTAAATGATTGTTTCACAAGAAAATAAGGTTCTTGCAAGAACAGCACTTAAAGCATTTGAAGGAAAGTCCAATGTTTTTAAATATTGGGATGAAAACAATATAAGTTCAGTCGATATTCTTTCTTGTGAAGATAAAAATTTTGAAGGTATTTTATCTTACTCTACTGTTGGCTTATCCGATTTTTCTATTGGATATGAGGATAATAGGGTACCGTTAAGGTGTGAATTCGTGGGGGCAAGTGAATTTGATTGTTTTGCCAATATTATAGCAACCTGTGCGTTTAATATAATCAATTTTAAATTTGATTGCTCATTTGGAACTATCTATAAAGACATAGTGAAAATGTATTTGCCTGAAAGCCCAATGAAACATATTTTATTTCTATCGCCTTTTCTTTGGGAAGATAAATTGAAAACAATTAATTTTGAGAAAAAACAAGTGGCTTGGTTAATGGCTATTCCGATTTCGGAAGATGAAAAGATTTATGCGGATAAAAACGGAATAAAGGCTTTGGAAGCACTATTTTATGAGAACCAAATTAATGTTTTTAATTTAGAAAGGGATTCAGTCATTTAAATATCCTAAAGGGGGCTTTATTCAACAAGGATTTTATTGAGATTAAATTCATATTACATTAAAAAATATTACTAACAACAGATTTTTACTCTTGATGGATTTTAATTAGTATATAAAAGAGGTTTTTCCTAAAATATCTTCAATTGGAACAGTCCCAAATTCGATACTACCCAGGGAAGTACACCTTTAAGGAGGTTTTTAATGAGTAGGAGGTTTATCACCTAATATAAAGATATGATTGATTCCTTGTCCATTGTGGATACCGTATTTAGAATAAAAATTTTAACAGAAAAAGAGGCTTTCCTTTGAAAAGCCTCTTTCTATTATTTATATTTTATAGTAACCTCTGTAAAATTATCGGGATGCATATAGTCAAACACATATTTTATAATTAATTCGTTAGAATCTTTAGACATGATCTGATAGGAACCATTATAAAATGGTTTATAACCATTATTAGTTTGAATATTAACCAGGTGTTTCATGTACAAACCTGTTTTTGACATCTGATAAATCTCAGTATACCCGGTTTCACGGGCAATAAATTTTTGTTTATAATCAGGTGAATAAAAAGAGGTATATTCAGCATCGTTTAATATTAAGTTGATAAGGAAAGTAATGCCTAAAAATAATATGCTGAATATAATTACTATCACTCTAATAAATTTCATTCTTATTTTCATAAAAATTATATAGGTAAAAGAAAGTACAGTTGTAAATATAGTAACTATTTTTATAAAACTATTGGTTAATCTAAACGATGAAATGTTTATTTGTATGTATATATTTTTATGATTCAAAATAAATATTAGCAGCAACAAGAAAATACTTAATAATAGAGTAATAATTGATATTTTAAATAACCTTTTACTTGGAAAATTCATCTGAAAATACACCTCCTAGAGAAAATCTCATTAGAATGCTTATTACTTAATTTCTAATTAAATATATAACACCTCATTGACAATCTTTTTATATACTCTCCATTTATAATAACTGTTTTTAATTTCTCTAAGCAACTATGAAGATAATCTATGTATTTAAGTAACTAAAATGCTAGATTGTTTTGGAGTCATTTTTATCTAATTAAACATAATTAGGAAGAAACTCGGCAGTTAGTTCAGCAATGTTAATTTGAAGAAATATGATAAAGTTTATGAAGTAAGGAACACATTATAAGAAAGGAGATAAAATCATGGGGGATACTCTTCAGGTAAGTAAAGACAAGGTAAACAGATTGATAACTGATATAGTAAATGAACTTATAAAACTACATAATGAACCCAGCATTGATAATGTAATTACCTATTCAAATGAACTAGGTAAGTTAGAGGGGATTTGTAAGTTGGTGAATGTTGATATGGATAAGATTATGAAAAAGGCTGGATTGGAATAGGAGGAAATAAGTTCACATCGGGGTGTTGTTCAAAAGATGTCTTTATTCACTTAGGGTCTTCAGTTAATGATAGCTTAACTAATTAACATTCCATTTTCTTCAAAATGAGATATAATTAAATATATAAAACTTTATATACGAAAATTGATAATGTTTAATTAGATGAATTTTTCTGGAGGAGAAAGATGAGAAAACTCTTTTCGTTTTTATCTGTTATATCTACACTACTGGGGATAATTATGATTATTTCGCTGTCTCAAAATGAAAAACTCTCTGGTGTTTTATCATTTGGAACTAATGGCATGACTTTTTTTATCATACTAAACCTATATAATTTTTTAGGTATTTTATTTGCTCTTTTTGCAGAGAGAAACAAGTATAGAACTTTATTATTTATTTTTAGTATATTTATGATTTTGATTAGTCTATCAATAACTTTTGTAGGTTTATATGGATTTCAAGAACCTTAATTAAATTTTATACACTTATTTGTCGATGTGAATGGTGCAGCGGCTGGGGTTCAAGTTGAAAATTAACTGGTACCTTAGTTGAGGTGGCTAAAGATACATTATAGTCATTTTAAAACGAATCACCTTCAGTAATTTGTGAATGTATTCACTTAAAGTAACGGGGGCATTAATTCAAGAAAGACTAATGTTCCTATTTTGTTTTGGCACTAACATGGCAGGTTAGCAGAAGAAGGGTTAATTCCCTTTATGCCGAACACCTTAGGTAAGTATAGGAGGCGGATTAATATGTATTATTCAGAAGAAGAAATAATAATAGATAGATTTAACATACCGAAGATTGAGGGATTTGAACCAGATAATTTAAAATTAAAAACAAATGTTGAAGAGATTCAAGGAACTAACGAAAGAAACTTTTTTTGCAAAAACGGTAACTATAAATTTTGTCTAGTTAAAAAAAAGGATGGATTAATTGAGCCTATCTTTATTATGGATTTTTTCCATAGTAGTAAAAGTATGCAAGGATTACGAAAAGAAGAATCGAGTATAAAGTTAGAACTATTGTGGGTTAAAGAAAGTTATCGCAAGAAGGGCATTGCTACCTACTATATGAAAAAACTTGTAAAATACGCAATAGCAGAAGGTTTTACCCAGATAAGGGTTATTCCAAATCCTAATGCAAATAACTTTAAAGAAGATAATAAAAAAAATGCATTAAACAAAGAACAATTAACCTATTTTTACAAAAAATTCGAAAGTGAATGTTTAAAAATCACTTTCATATGAACTTAAATCTCTATGTATCAACCTACCTAAGTTCAAGGAGTGAATTAAACCTAAATCCAATAAGGAAGGTTTTCTGGCATTATCATGGCAGAATAGTTGAAGAAGAAATTAATGACTTCCTTTATAAGGGGATTGGATTGTATAACTCACCATATTATATACATATAAAGGATAATTTGGTATAATAATGAGATTCTTATTAAAGGTTGTGAACATCAATAATTAGAAACAAAAAAGCTTTTTATTCATTTATCTTTCCATATGTTTTAGTTCTTATTTTTCGGCTACCTTTCCCAAATAGAGAAGGTCTTGGAGACTGGATACTTACCAAATTGCATATTCCTGTAAATAGTTTTGATCTGGTTAATGTCTTTATATTCTTATTATTAATATTAAGTTTATTCAATTTGACAAAATTGTTAACTAGCAGGAAATTTCTAATTGTCTTTGCATTCTTTCTTGTAGCTACAACTATGCCGAACTTTTTGTTTCATTCATATCAAAAGACAATGGCTAAAGGGATTAATGCTATCTCCTATAACTATGATACAAGTTCCTGTACTTTCAACATGAATAAAAATCAGGAGACCATGCATGGGGAGTGTAAAATTCCACTTACAAATCATAGTAATGAAGAAGTTCAATTTAATTTAACATTTCTCGAAGATCCTTATTTTGAGAACGGAATTAAGGCCGTTTCCTTAATGAATAAAACTACACCTTATTCAATAAGCCTGCTGCCGAATGAGATAAAAACTGTCATTATAGAAAAAGAAATTAATGTTGCAGAAATGGAAGAATTTTTCGAATCTGGTGATTCCTATCAAGTAAGAATTCAAATCCGTCAAGGGGAACGCAGTAGAGAGTTATAGCGAAGAAGATAACAAGTGGAGAATCTTGTTATCTTTTTTTGTTCTCTATGTATGTTGTTTTTGTATAAATTCTTCTTATTTGTTGTAGAATTTTCTTGCGACAGAAACAGGGCAGCATTCCTTTAATAAGCGAAGAGAACCTTCTTATGTCACAAAAGAGGAAGGTTAGCACAATAAGATAAAAACTAAGTATATTTTTTGAACAATACCTTGCATTACAAAGTAATGTGTTTTATATTAATTACAAGAGGTGAAAATATTGGAAATTAATAAAGAAGTCTTAAAGGGGCATATAGATACACTAATCCTATCATTACTAAGTAAACGTGATATGTATGGATATGAAATAGCAAAAATTGTTCGTGAAAAAAGTAAAGAACAATTTGAATTAAAAGAAGGAACTATGTACCTATCATTAAAAAGACTAGAAAAAAATGAATGGATTACTTCCTACTGGGGAGAAGAACAGGGGCCCGGAGGAAGAAGAAAATACTATAAGCTTACACAAACAGGGCAAGAGGGTTTCAGGGAAAAACAAGAAGAGTGGAATTTTGTAAAGAGTATTATTGATTCATTTTTGGAAGGAGAAGAATAATAATATGAAACAAATTGATTTATTTGTGAATTCCATCTACCATAATGTAGGTGGAAATAAAAAGGAAATACAAGAATTGAAGGCAGAAATGAGAAGCCACTTGCTAGAGGCAGTATACGAATTAAAAATACAAGGTTTATCAGAGCAGGAAGCTATGGAAATAGCTATAGAGCGATTCGGAGGAGAAAAAGAATTGCGAGCAGTGGTTTCTCAATTGTTTAAAGCTCAAAGAACATTTGCAAAATGGGTACTTTATTTAGCAATAGTTTTTCTGTGTCTGCTTATTTTCAATACTGGTATTTATTATTTGAACACTGGCACTTCTGGAAATACACTATCAGATGTTGCTACTGATATTAGAGATATTTTAGGTAACAAAGAGGTTGTAACCCCGGATATGAAGCAGGCTATTGAAGAACGTATGAAAGAAACAAATTTAGCCACATCCGTAAAAATATATAACGTCAGAGAAATGAAAAAAAGTGAAGATTATGAGAGTTATAAAAAAGATATATTTGATTATGTTATAGATAGGAATATTACTCCAGACTTTGAATTTAAACAGAGGGTATTTGCGCCGAATTGGTTGAATCCTGTGTTTTCTCCTTATGGTAATGGTGATAGTAAATGGCTTGTAACAATGGAGGAGAGATATTTTCTTGTTCATGAGATGTTATTCATGCATCTCAGTATAGTAGCATATTGGATTTTGTTTTCTATATGGGCTGTTATCAATGCTTATCACCAAAGACGCTTAAATCTTGGATGGATTTTAGTATTTATACTATTTAACTTATTAGGATATATAGTTTATTGGTTAACAGGAAAAAGAAGATACCAGGATGAATACCAATAAGATATTGTACATAAATTTTCACCTATTTTATAAATAATGTTTTGAAGACTGCAATTCAAATAATTGCAACACTTTTTTACATTGCTTATATACTATCCTTGTAAAACTATTCACTTAAAACAATCGGGGGCTTTCCTTAAATAAAAAAGGGAAGCCTTTTTCTTGTGTCGCTATAGTGGCAGCATTCCTGTAATAAGTGAAAATGCGATTTGAAAGAAAAAAGACCTCTTGATAAGATAAATGTGTCCTCAGCTGGCCAGCTAAAAGGGACAAAATATCTAGTCGGAGGTCTCACTATGAATTATAACCAAAATCTTAAATTAGCTCAAATCACACCTAAAACCTTAGTAATAGGTATCGATATTGCCAAACATCATCATGTAGCTAGAGCACAGGATTATCGTGGAATAGAGCTTGGATTTACTTGCTTTTTTGATAATACCCAAGAAGGATTTAAGACATTTATTGATTGGATTAATCAAATCAAAGAGTCATGCAAAATGGAGTCTGTGATTACTGGGATGGAGCCTACAGGTCATTATTGGCTTAATTTAGCTCATATTCTAAAGGAGGAACAGATTAAGTTCGTAACGGTCAATCTTTTACACGTCAAGCACAGTAAGGAGCTAGACGATAACTCTCCAACTAAAAACGATGTAAAAGACGCAAAAGTCATTGCACAACTAGTCAAAGATGGTAGATACGCTGAACCAACTATACCACAAGGAGTTTTCGCGGAACTGCGTGTGGCTAAAAAATTACGCGATTTATTAAATGTAGATTTACAAATTGTGCAGGGACAGGTACACAACTGGATTGATCGATACTTTCCTGAGTTTTTTACCGTTTTTAAAAGTTGGGAAGGGAAGGCAGCTCTTCATTTATTAAAACTCGATACTTTACCTTACGAAATAGGCGAATTTACAGATGAGGAATTACTGGATTATCTAAGGCAAGCAGTGAAAAGAAGTATAGGAATAAAGAAGATTCGTGCCTTAAAAGAAGCCGCCAATCGCTCGATTGGCATTAGTCAGGGCTCCATGATGGCTAGAATGGAATTAAGAACATTAATTCAAAAATATGAACTTATTCAAGCCAAGTTCGAAGAGCTGATTAAACCCTGGATACACTACTTCAAGATATTCCAGGTGTTGATCAAATGTTAGACATAACAGGTATAGGCCGCGATACAGTGGCGGGTTTCTTCGCTGAAGTAGGCGATTTGAGTGAATACAATCATCCTCGCCAGATAACCAAACTTGCAGGGCT
>NZ_JBKKHP010000026.1:0-19486 GCF_046613985.1 Niallia laureatilytica
CTATGACGTGCTTCTCTAGCTTTTTTCCAGCTATTTTTCTGCCTTAATAATTAAATTGGCCGTATTCATACCGCTCAATGTCACGATTGGCGACCCGCCGCCAGGATGTGTGCTTCCTCCTGCGAAAAAGAGATTGGCGATATCCTTGCTCACGTTTTTGGGACGTAAAAAGGCATCTTTTTTTCGATTGGAAGATAGACCATAAAGCGCCCCGCGGAATGAGCCGAATTGAGCAGCGATATCGGAAGGTGTATAAACTTTCTCTTCTACGATATTATCCTTCAGCGCAAGTCCAAAGGTTGAGAGTTTTTGATAAATTAGCTCTTTATACATTTCCGGATTCACCTGCAGTTTTCCATCAGCAGGAAGGGCTGGAGCATTTGCCAGTATAAACAGATTGCTTCCCCCTGGCGAACGGTCAGGCTCTGTATAGGAAGAATTGCTGATGTAAATGGTAGGCTCACTGCTGTACTGCTTGTGTTTGAATAGATCAATGAATTCCTGTTCATAGTTATCGGAAAAATAGACATTGTGATGCCTCAGCTCTGAAAACCGTTTGTTAACACCTGCAAGGACTACAAAAGCTGATGTGGAGGGTGATAGCCCTGCTGCCTTTGAGTTCGGAAAGGAGGGACGGTCGCTTTCGCTAACCAGCTCGGGATAAGCTTTGAGTAAATCTGCATTCATAATAAAATAATCCCCATGTATTTTCTCCCCATCCTCCAGCTCTATGCCTATTGCTTTTTTGTTTTTTACGATGACTTTTTTCACAGGTGAATCGGCGTGTAGCTTAGCACCCAGTTTTTTTGCTATTTTTACATAGGCTTCGGCAATTTTCACATTACCTCCCTCGACATAATAAACTCCGCCAATCATTTCCAGATAGGCAATCATGGCAAATGTGGCAGGAGTCTTATAGGGAGACGAGCCAATGTAAGTCGAATATCGATTAAAAGCCTGAAGCACATGAGGATGTGAAAAATACTGCTGGAAAAAGCTGTTGAGGCTTTGCAGCGGCCTCACCTGCAAGAGAGCTGCCCCAAGTGATGGCGACAAATAATCCTGCCATGATTGAAATGTTTTTGGCAGGAAGTGTTTCTCAGATAACTTAAATAATCTTGTAATCTCTTTTAAAAAATCATCATATTTATGTGCAGGATCCATCTGATTCAACTGCTGCATCATATAATCCCTGCTGCTCGAAAGATCAAAGGACGTTCCATCAGAAAACACATTTCTCGTATGATATTCAAGCTTAATCATATGGAAATAGTCTTCAGCCTTGTCACCTGTCTGTTCAATCACTTTCCGGAATACCTCTGGCATGGTGATGGTATTTGGTCCGAAATCAAAAGTATAATCCCCTAATGCTACAGGCATTAATTTACCTCCGAAATGCTTATTCTTTTCGAACAGTTCTACATCAAATCCTTTGTTGGCTAGCGTTATGGCTGCTGACAATCCTGCCAGTCCGCCGCCAATGATTAACACCTTTTTCTTCATGAATACTGTCTCCCTTTCCAGCTATAAGGCTTTTTCCTGATCCATCTCCACATAGAAGCATTCATGATAATAACCAGTGCTGCTGCCGACAACGGCATGAAAAATGATAGAGATAAATGCTGATTTGCTTTCCAGTCCACTAACATGCGCTGCAGGACAATCAGGAGATAAGGAAACACATAGAGCGGCTGGAACATCCATAGCCCGTATACCAATAAAACCCCAGGCAGCACATAAAAAAAGCCATAAAATACGCTTAAGAGCATCACCATCATAACAGAACGGCCAAGGCCTGAAAAAATATTCTTTATAAAACCTTCCCATACCTCACTATTCCGTTCGTACATCCGGCATGAAACGTCATTACTTATATTGCCCAAGCAGACTTTGCCTCCTGATCTCTTCATTTGTCTTGCCAGATGAACATCTTCCACTATAGAAGTCTGGACTGAAGCGTGGCCGCCTATTTCTAGATAGGCCCTTCTTTCAAAAAACATGAATACTCCATTGGCAGCCGTTGCGGCAGGCATCTTGCCCTTATTCGCAAGATGAATCGGGAGGTGGAATAGCACAACAAAATGCATCATCGGAATCAGAAGCTTGCTCAAAATTCCTGGAACTTCAAAGGAGGGAAACCCTGTTAACAGCTTGGCATTTTCTTTCTTTACCAGTGTCAGTGCTTTTTCAATCACTCCCGAATTTAGACGGACATCTGCATCAATGAAAAGGAAATACTCTCCTTTTGCTTTTTCCTGCAGCTGATGACAGGCATGCACCTTGCCAGCCCACCCTGCTGGAAGTTCTCTCCCTCTTAAAATCTTAAAACGGCTGTCACCTAACGTTTTTTCCTGCAGCAAGGACAAAGTCTCATCTGTTGAGCCGTCATCCAGAAGAAGGATTTCCAGATGAGGGTATGTTAATGACTTAAGGCTGCTGATTAGTCCATCCACGTTCCGTGCTTCGTTTCTTAACGGAACTAAAACTGACACAAGCGGCTGAAAGTTTTTATTTATATTAGGAGCAGGAAGACCTGGGAGTCCGCTCATATTCCACAATGTCCATAGGAAAAATAGGAAGAGACTGGTGATTAAAAATAGAACCATCTAGACAGTGCTCCTTACAGTAAGTTTATGAAATGCTTCGTTTTTTCGCTGATCACATCGTTTTTCAAGCCATCCAACGCGTCAGTGCATTTCTTTTCAAGTAATAAGGTTTTTTCAAACCTCGAATCTCCCGGCAGGTCATTGCTATACAATGGATTTCCTGCTTTTATCCATGCTTCAGGCTTTCGTTTGTGTGCAAAAGAATAGTAGAAGCAGACAGGTATAATGGGTATTTCGGGAAGCTTTTCCTGCAGATATAAAGTTCCTGGCTGAAATTGCAGCGGGCGTTTTTCCAGGTGGTACTCATCACCCTGAGGAAAAAGCCATACACTTTTTCCTTGTTTCAGCAACACCTCAGCATACCTCATTGTTTTTAAAATTTCTTTTGGGCTGGAGCGGTCAATTGAGAAGGCTCCAAGTTTTTTAAAGTATGGAAACTGCTTCAGTCCCTGTTCATGCATCATAATATACATATCCTGCTGAATAACAGTCTTCGTCAGCTGATAGTAGATGAGCCCATCCCACCAGGAAGAGTGGTTGCAGACAAAAATGCAAGGAAAGGCCGGCAGTTTACTAGATTCTTGCCAATAGATTTTATCAAAGGAGAAGGCAAGCATTCTCTTATGAAAAATAGAAAACAGTTTATTAAAAACAACGTCTTTTTTAGCTTCAATCATGTTCGTTTCCTTCTTATAGCAGCATATAGTGTCAGTCCTGCCAGGCAGGCTGTCAGGATGCCTGCAAAAAGAAGTTCACCGGTTGCTGCAAGCAAAACAAACATGGTTATTGTAAGGGCAAATAGTAAAAACATCCGTTTTTCCCAGAAAATATTTTTGTTTGGTGAGAAAAATAAGATAAATACATGAAGAACAAGTGCCACAATAAACCATCCTAAAAAGTTGCTGAATGGAATGTCATAGTACACTCCATCCTCCTTCCATATCCAATATTGTTTTAGTTTAAATGCGACAGGATCAATAATTAGATCGATAATTACAGCAACACAGGCACCGATAATCGGCTGAAGCCATTTCTTTTCTGTGATAGCACAAGCCAATGCATGAGAGGTTCCCATTACCATTAGCCATGCAAAACCAATCGCTATTGGCACGTCAAATAGATTGGGAGCAAACCGATTGGTATAATAATAATCTCCAAATAAAATTCCATAAGATGATCCTATGAATTCTGCAAGATAGGAAAACAGGAAAATAACCACACTAATCAAAGATCCAGCTTTTTTTCCAAACTTTTTAGAGAAATAAACTATTGCCAAAAGGCCGCTTAAAATTAGAAAAACAGCGTTCGCCCATTCAAGCCAAGCAGGCAGCAGATCAAAAGTGAGAAGAATCACTCCGCAAATATACCAAAATATAAAAAAACGAAATAGAACATTGCCAAAACTCATAGAACTCTCCTTCTCATTATTTAAGCAAATATTTACATTATCTATATACAAAGACGAGACAAATATAGAAATGAATATTCCTGCTTGAAGACTAATTACATTTCTATAAACACTTGCATTTCCAACGGCTACATTGTCTCCTGAACGCAGCATTCTATTTAGCCATTAATTGTTAGATTTTGATTTTCCTAGCAACCTTAAAAGCTTAAAGAAGACATTAGTCTTTCAGTAGAGACAGTTAGTTTAGGTTCCCGATAGAAATGCCTATTACCTAAAATAAATTGCTATTCATGGCTTCCTTCTCGCAAGTCTTTGCCAGTCAATACCTCTTGCTTCGCACCATTCCCTAACCTTGCCGCCAGCTATAATGGGACATTGCTTGAGATTTGGAATAGATTTTGCTCCTTGGAGAAGAAGCAGCATTCTTAAATGTTCCTTCCACACCTCGAGCTCCATTATTAGTCCAGCAACTCCTTGGTCGTGAAGAATCTTTAAAAATGGTCCGGCAATCCCAGCGGCGGAAGCTCCTAAAGAGAAGGATTTTACTGCGTCAAGGGGGTTACGTATTCCTCCTGAAGCGATAATCGTCAGCTCATCTAATACTGACTGTGCTTCTAACAACGACACGACAGTCGATTGGCCCCAATCTTTTAAATACTCAAAATCCCGTTTACTTCTGCGCTCATTTTCAATATGAATGAAATTAGTGCCGCCTTTTCCTCCTAGATCAACATATTGAATACCAGCATTCTGTAGCTGCATAAGCGTTTCTGTGCTCATCCCGAATCCGGTTTCCTTGACGATAACAGGGACATGCAGTTTAGCTGATAATTTTTCCAGTTTAACAAGTAAACTAGTGAAAGTACGCTCTCCTTCTGGCATAACCAGCTCCTGCGGTACATTCAAATGAACTTGCAGGGCATCAGCCTCTAGCATGTCAATGGCTTTTAATGCATAATCCAGCGGCGCATCTGCACCAATATTTGCAAATACAAGACCGTTCGGGTTTTTTTTCCGCACCACTTTAAATGTATGAGCAAGCTCTTCCTCTCGGATGGCAGCATGCTGGGAACCAACTGCCATCGCAATTCCTGTTTCACTGGCAGCTTCTGCAAGAGAAGCATTAATCACTCCTGATTTCTCACTGCCTCCTGTCATCGCATTAATAAAGATTGGATAGTCAAGCGTTAAAGGACCGATATTGGTCTGGAGCTGAATATCATCCATTCCCACTTCCGGCAAGGAGCGGTGAATGAATGACAGCTCATCAAAATCGGAACTTAAAGTAAATGGTGATGTTAATGCTATGTTAATATGATCTGCTTTTCGATTTTGTCTAATTGTGTCCATAAACTATACAGCTCCCAAATCTTCTAATTAATGAGTTACAAACTCACTGTTAATCCCTCCACCACTTGCTTCAATCGATACATATTTTCTTGTGAAACATAGTTTCGTTTTTGAAAGCAGTCATATCCGCTTTCCCTGACTACTTTTAATATTTCTTTATAAATAAGTGCTGAAAGGAGAACATGTAATTGACTGTCTTTATCAAAATAATCAATCCCCACTTGAAATAACTCATAAAGCTCTTCCGAACGGTTCGCTATTTTCTCCCATACGCTTATAAATGAGGAGTTAATGTTGCTAGATTGCAAATCCTGCTGCTTGTAATTTTCCATCTGAAGCAGGTCTTTTGGTAAATAAATGCGGTTATTCCGATAATCCTCCCCAACATCTCGAAGAATATTAGTCAATTGCATAGCTACCCCTAACTCAACAGCATAGCCATGCAAATGCTGATGGTTTTCCGTTGCAAGAATAGGGAGGAGCATTAAACCAACCGTTCCTGCTACAAAATAACAATACCTTTCTAACTCGGCTAACGTAGAAGGCTGCTTAAAGTTAATGTCCATTCTCTGTCCCTCTAATTGCTCGTAGAAAGGTTTAATATCCATCTCATAACGGGTAAAAACATCTCGTAATGCCCTCCAAAGAGGGGATGAAATTTCCTCTCCCTTTTCAAAAAGCTGAAGTTGATGGTACAAGTCCTGCCAATTCTTTAACTGGGTAGATTTGTCTCTTGTTTCATCAACACTGTCATCTGCATTGCGGCAAAATGCATAGATGGCATACACAGCATTAGCCTTGTCTTTTGGTAATTTTTTAAATGCTTGGTA
The DNA here is from genome assembly GCF_046613985.1 of Niallia laureatilytica. NCBI lineage: Bacteria > Bacillati > Bacillota > Bacilli > Caryophanales > Bacillaceae > Niallia > Niallia laureatilytica. The sequence continues at coordinate 6,195 of NZ_JBKKHP010000026.1, forward strand.
AAAACTTGCCGAATTCTGTTTAATAACATTCTCACAGTATAAATAGTCGTTTTGAAGCAAATCAACGGTTTTAGCTTCCCTCATTTGCAACCCCTCCTGCTGACTGAAATGCTTGTGTTTGCGTTGCTTCCGTGGAAACAGAATCATCTAACATTAATTCCTCTGTAGCAATTTTTGCTGATAATAATACAATTGGAACCCCAGCTCCTGGATGTGTGCTGCTTCCTGTAAAATATAGGTTTTCACAATTTTTTGCCTTGCTTTGTGGTCTTAAATGGTTACTTTGGGCTAACGTAGGCCGTAATCCAAAGCAAGCTCCGTTATAAGCGTTAAACTTTTCGGCAAAATCTATTGGCGTCATATAGGTTTCGGAGACAATATCCTCTTCAATTCCTTCTAGCCCCTCGACTTGACTAAGCGTTTGAAAGACTTGAGAACGATAATACGATATTGTTTCATCTGACCATTCGTATTTAGCTGTAGACAAATCAGATACTGGGACAAGAATATATAGTCCATCCTTCCCTTCTGGAGCCAATGTTGGATCTAGTTTGGAAGCATTGTATACATAGAAAGAAGGATTCTCCAGTTTTTCTCCAGAGAAAATATCGTCTAAGTTCTTCTTTAAGTCGTCTCCAAAGAAAAAGCTGTGCGCAGTTTTTAATTGCTCATATTTCTTATTCATGCCTAAGTACAAGATGAAGCAAGAACAAGAATAGTCCATACTATCAATCTTTTTATCTGTATATTTTCCTTTTGCTTTGATATCTTTTACAAGATTTTTCACAGCATAGGGAAAATCAGCATTACAAATAACCTTGTCGGCCAGAATTTCTTTACCATTCACCTTAATGCCTTTTGCCACTTGATTTTCAATCATAATTTCATCGACAGAGGATTGATAAAAAACCTTGCCACCAAGCTCAAGAAATAAGCGCTCCATTGACTTAGCCATCGTATACATGCCGCCTTTTATAAACCAAACTCCATAGAAAAACTCAATCATTGGAATCATCGAATAGAGAGACGGGCCGTTATATGGAGAAACGCCGATATATAAAGTTTGAAAACTAATCATTTGCTTTAACTGCTCATTCTGAACATATTTACTAATAAAATTGTCGGCACTATCAAAGGTCTTTAGCTTTAATGCTTGATACAAAGTTGCCGGATTATAGAAGTCCCTTTTATTTCGGAAAGGACGCTGCAGAAAATGATTTTTCGCAACCATAAAACGCTCATAAATCAACTGCAAGTATTTTAAAAAGCCTTCTGCATCTTTTTCACTTACATGTTCAAATGTTTTCATTAATTCCACTAAGTCAGAAGAAATCTCATGGTACCCTTTTTTTCCGCTTCCAAAGAAAACAGAATACATAGGATCTAATCTTTCCATCGGAATATAATCATCTGGATTGCGTCCGACCAGTTCAAAGATTTCTCTGTATAACTCCGGCATCATCACAATCGATGGTCCTAAGTCAAATTGAAAGCCATCCTTTTCGATGCGGTGCATTTTCCCTCCCGCAATAGCCTCTTTTTCATATATTTCCACTTGATAGCCAGCATGCTGCAAACGGATAGCACTTGCTAATCCTGCAACACCTGCACCAATAATAGCCACTTTTTTCTTCATTGTTGAAAACTGCCCCCTATTGTATCTTTTTTTAATTTGTTTTTGAAGATTAAAAAACTTGATGAACCCTTGGTTATCAATTGATAAGGTAAATAACTAAACAAACTGCTTATCAACTGATAAGGAGGATGTACAAATATCCACTTATCAGTTGATAAATAACTGCTAAATATATCACCTTATCAATCGATAAGGTGATATTCAAACAACTTTATTATCAATAGATACGTGTTCCTTGTCAACATACAGCTATCCAAACCTACCAACGATTCAGGTAAAGATTAAAAAATTAACATAAGATTGCTTTCTCACTTTTAAAAAGCATAAAAAAATTGGGATAAGTATTTATCCATCCTTCTGTGCACCTGTCTAATACATTATATAGGCGCATTTTTACTTACTACCCTCTTTCCATTCTGTTGAAACCTTTTTTGTTTAATTTTTTTCATTTCTTACATTTTATTAGTTTGCTGAATCCTATCTACTAAAATATATATTATCCGAAAGATCTGGAAGTACATCATCAAAGCCCACACTTTACTCCAAATGAACCTATGAATTGGGAGATATACTTCCACCAATCTTAAATAATACCGGAATAAGTGCTAATAAAATAATTCCTACAACTATAGTAGAAATTATTAACTCTTTCCAAACAATAAAATTCTGTGCAAACATTTGATAAATGACAAATGAATTTATTGGCATGTTCAGCAATAAGCCAGTAAGTAGGCCTGGTGCATATTTTTTCATCAAAACCGTTGCAATTAAATGTGGAAATATTGCATTGACAATCATAGAACCTAAAAAACCTATGAAAATCCATTTTGTTAAATTCGATTCTGGTCTATATAGATAACTAAATGCAGATAAGTATGCCAAAACTGTAACTACAAGAACAGCAAAATGAAATTCACCTGGAGTAACTGGCTTTTGAAACTGCGAAGAATGTTGAGACCACCTAGGTAACCAAATTGCTTCCTCCATATTATGTAGTGTGATTGCCATACAAAAAAATATGACTAAATAAGCCACCTACCTTTCCCCCTTCCAAAGTACTTATTTGTATCCGTCTATTTTTCAATAAAGTTACACTGAGCATATACTTTCGGATACAACAATGCTGCATGTTTGTTAAACAAAGCGATTTAACTATAAGACACAATAACCCTTTAGTGTCTTATGGTTAGGATTGGTCTTAATGACCTTAATGACAAACAGAACAAGCACCTATAAGCAATCGCTTTAAAAGAGAGTTTGGCCATTATCTATAGTAAATACTTGACCTGTTATAGATTCTTGAGTTAGTTGAAAAATTATAGCATCTGCAATATCTTCTGGTGTGGAAATCCTCTGTAATGGTAATTTACCTGCAAGTTGAAACATCTTGTCTTCATTTCCAGCCCACCACTTTGTTTCTACAGCTCCAGGAGAAATGCTATTAACTCTTATCGAAGGTGCCAAAGCGATAGCCAATGATTTTGTCATTGTGTGAATTGCTGATTTTGTTGCTGCATATGGGATAGACGAACCTATTCCAGTCATTCCAGCTACACTCCCCATATTTACGATAGACCCTGATTTTTGTTTTTTCATATAAGGGACAACAGCTTTTACACAATAGAACATGCCCTTCACATTTATACTGAAAAGAGAATCCCAGACATCATCTGTTACAGCATCTAAGTCATCCATATCTATTTGAGCTGTAACACTCGCATTGTTAACTAATCCATCGACAGATCCAAAAGTTTGAATAGTTTGAGATACTAATTCATTTACTTCGTTTTCATTTGCTACATTGGCTTTATAAGCAATAGCTGTCCCGCCATTTTGTTTAATCTCATTGACAACTTTATGAGCTTCATTTTCTGATTGCCTATAATTTATTACTACTTTTGCACCTTCAGAAGCTAGTTTTAAAGCTGTCGCTCTTCCTATTCCAGTTCCACCTCCAGTAATGATTACTACTTTATCCATTAAATTCATTTTTAAAATCATCCTTTCTTAGATTTTATTTTATCTGTACCACTACATTATGCTTTAGTCAAAATGAAGAGTATAATACAAAATAATGAGATAGATATCATTTTAAATGATATCAGTGAGAAGGTGAAACCAGTGGAAAGTCACGAATTAAAAATCTTCAAACAAGTTGCGGAACTGCAATCAGTATCTAGAGCTGCTGAAAAATTGGGATATGTACAGCCAAATGTTAGTCAACGGATTAAGAATTTAGAAGAAGAACTAGGTGTTCGATTATTTTTGCGAAATAATCGAGGAGTAACATTGACTGAAGAAGGAAAAAAATTATTAGATTATACAAATAAAATACTACAATTAATAGATGAAGCTAAGACAGCAGTTAATCCTAACAAATGGAGAGAATCATTAAAAATAGGGGCCACTCAAACAATTTCTGCAGTCAAAATTCCTCACTTACTATCTTCTTTCTTTAAAGAATATAATAATATTGATGTAAAAGTGAGAACAAGTAATAAAATAAAGTTAGAAGAAATGCTTTTCTATGGTGAAGTAGATGGTATTTTTGTACATAGTAGCCAAAGTAAATCTGAGTGTGAAATTGTTTATAGTTACTTTGAGAAAATTGTACTAATCTCCCCTAACCTTAATTCAAATGATAGGCAATCTAATTATAAGTTACTAGTTAATAGTGATGTAAATTGTATATATAGAAAACAATTATTGGACTTGCCCAAAGAAAGCAATTTCCATAGTTCCAATATTATTGAGTTTGATACACTAGAATCCATTATTCAGGCAGTTCATGACGGACTTGGCATTAGCATAATTCCGGCAGACATTGCAGAAACTCGAAAAACTACACAAGAAATCATTTTCACAGAACTGCCTAAAAAAATAAAAATAGACTTTTTAATCAAATCCAGAAAACAGCAATCACCAAGTTTAAAAAAATTCATTCGGTTTTTGCAGTTAAATAACTAGATAACCACTTCTGCTCTAGCTACATGATGATGTTTATCTATATCAATACCAACCATCAAAGTATTAGGCGTTTGAGCTATTTTGTACTTTTGATTATCATTCATGGTGAGACCTCCGAATAGATATTTTGTCCCTTTTTGCTGGCCATCTCAGGACACATTTATCTTATCAAGAGGTCTTTTCATATAAACCGCATTTTCAGTTATTACAGGAATACTGCCAGGTTTGTACCTTATTCATCCCAGAAATCATTATCTATTGCATTTTCTATTTCACTTAGGAAGAATTCATAAAAATTAGGCTCTGAAGGAAAGATTCCTTTTTCATATGGACTCCAATTTACAACAGGACATTCTCCCTCGAGCATCTGATTAGTATCTAAACAGTAGCCAAATTCATCACACCAATATATTAAGACAAATCCCTTTGGCATTGAAGGGAACCTTTCTCTATAGAAAAGCATCATTTCACAATTACTAAAATCAAATCCATTTCCTCCACCACCATATTCAGCTAAGAACCATTTATAACTATTTGGAAGTGTCAATTCTAATAAATCCTCTGTTCGCTTTATTACTTCATTATCAATAGTTCCATAAAAGTTACCTCTTTGTTTATATTCATCTATAAAGGTATTTATTTTTAATTTAGACAATATTTACACCCTTCCACATCTTTAATTTTTACTATTAATCAGCTAACTCACAATGGGAAGCATAAATAAAAGGTTGTAAATAATTAATAGGTTGAACAGTTTGTTATTATATCACTTTTTGAAATTTCTTCTTCCGCTAACCAGAAGACTTAAATAAACTTGCTGCTTCAGCTATAACAGGAGTGCTGTCCCTTTTATATCAAAAAGTAATATGCTGTTGTTAATATGCATCTTAGTAAAACACTATCATTTAAAAAACCTAATAAAGGCATTAAAGTCAAGATCTTCGAACTTTTAAATGCCTGTTTAATTGTTGTTCTATTTACTCCTTTTTTAAAGTGATATGCGATTCACGCTCCATATTATTTTCGCTCCACTTTATGGATATTTTTATTGTTTTATTATTTATTTCTTCTTTTTGGATTCCTTCCATAAAAGTCATTTCATCTTTGTCCGTTATATTGCTACCTTCATCTTTACTTTCCATTTTAATTACATCGTAAACTATATTATCGATCTTAGATGTAAAACTGATTATATTTATATGTTGTTCTTCCTTTTTTGAACCTTTCCAATATAATTCCCCTATATGATAATCTTTTCTATCTGTTTCTCGTAAAGTGAAACTCCACTTTTTATCATTGCTTGTGCCAACCCATTTATCACTAATAGGGAAAAATTTAATTCCTAATAATATAAGTACAAAAACAATGCATATAAATTGGAAAATTATAATTGGAACAGTTATTTTATTAGAGTTCACTCACTGCCCCCTTTGAACTAGAATATATAAAAATAAAAATCTAAATAATATGAAGCCAAAAATACCTGAATAAACTAATATTAATGTTAAAGAAATAAATTCATCTGAAGACAAACCATTCTTTAAATATTTAACTATTGATAATATATCTGTACTAAGAGATAACAAAGTTGCAGAAGTTAGCTCCGCTATTCTTAACGGATCTTTCAGAGAATAATTAACTTTATGTATATTAAAGATACTTTTTACATCAGGACCAATTTGATTGCCCTTGTATAATCCAACCACTAAGGCGGCTAGCAAAGCTGGAAAAATCGAATCTACCTGAAATAAAACAATCCAAATATTTAAAAGTAGGGGCATTAAAATTAGAATACTTTTCATGTATTAACTCCTTATTAGTTATATCTAAGTATAGTTACCTTATTTTTCTATTGTGCAGAATGCTATAACCACTAATTTCCTTTCCTATTACTTTCTTACTTTTATATACGTATATCTTTCCATATAAGTTCCATTAGTTCCGTTATTAAGAAAAATAATATGCTTATTATAGAAAAATGCTACCTTGTACAAAAATAAAAAGAACGCTTTTGGGGGAGTATAATTATCAAGTTAAAGATTATTATACGGAGTGATTTGATTGAACGAACAAGATATTCTCCAATCGATTTTTGATTATAAAGAAAGAATTAGTGAACTGCGTGTGGATCACTGGATGAAATATTCTAATTGGAAGACTTGGTATTTTTGGTTTAATATCATGTCAATCTTAATTCCTTTAACCATTCTTTATTTTAAAATAGATAGAAAACGATTATTTGAAATCTGTTTTTTCGGGTTAATAGTTCATGTTACTTGGTCAAATATTGATAGCATATTATCTCAAAACAATTACTTAATTCATCCCCATGGATTTACACATTTTCTTCCTATGGGTATTACTGTTACTGCTGTCTTATTACCTGTTTGTTTTATGCTTCTATATCAATATTGCTCTAATAAAAGTAAAAATTTTTATCTTTATACAATCATACTTTCTGCTTTATTTGCTTATGCTTTTGGTTACCTATTAAAGAAAGTAGAATTGCTAATAATGTATAAGGGAATGAAGCTAACTTACCTCTTTCTGATTGATATTGCTGTTGCATACATAGCTTATTGGGTTACCAAATTATTCATTATTATTAAAAATCAAACGTCAAAAAAATAAATCTGCTTCAGATAGTATACAAAAATCAAAATCTTTAATTATTAGTTCGTCAAAGTTTCATTTAGCGAGGGATCTTAATTAGATAAAAACAGTAGCTAGGAATGTCCTAGATACTGTTTTTTAATTAATAGTAAATTGTAGAATTTAACAAAACAGTGTAACCTCGAGTTGTATATATGCTATTAAATTTGGAGGATAAATTGTGAGAATAACTAAGCGAGAAGATGTAAATATGATGGGAAAATTATTAAAATTTAATCCTGCCCAAATATTATCTGTTGGATTTTTAACACTCATTTTTTTTGGTGCGCTTCTGCTTATGTTACCAATATCAACAAATGATGGTCATGAACTTTCCTTTCTCGATGCTATCTTTGAGGCAACTTCTGCCGTTTGTGTTACTGGATTAGTCGTAGTTGATACAGGGACCACCTTCACAATCTTTGGTCAATGTGTACTTTTATTTTTAATCCAAACTGGTGGTTTGGGATTTATGACTATTGGTGTTATCATCGCAATATTTCTTGGAAAGAACATTGGATTAAAAGGAAGATTGATGATTCAAGAATCTTTGAATCAACTTTCACTAGAAGGCATGGTAAGACTTGTAAAGTTTATTATCCTTTTCACCTTCCTATTTGAAGCCATTGGTGCTTTGTTTTTAGCTATTCGCTGGTCTGCTGACTTTGGTTTTTCAACTTCTATCTATTATGGTATTTTTCACTCCATCTCTGCTTTTAATAATGCAGGTTTTGACATAATGGGAGATTATCGAAGTATTACTGGTTATGCAGGAGACTTTACTGTAGTTTTTATTCTAACTTCTTTATTACTCATTGGAGGACTTGGCTACACGGTTATCCTAGATATTTGGAGAAAAAAGTTTTCAGGAAAGCTTTCTTTACATTCAAAATTAGTTCTATGGATCACAGCGTTCCTAATCACTGTTCCTACTATTCTTATATTTGTATTAGAATTCAATAATACTGGGACATTGGGGCCCTTATCTCTAAAAGACAAATTTTTAGGTGCTTATTTTCATGCAGTAGTCCCCAGGACTGCTGGATTTAACAGTTTAAATATGTCTGAAATAACATTGAGCACTCAATTTGTTACAATGATTTTAATGTTTATCGGTGGAGGTTCAGGTGGTACAGCTGGTGGAATTAAAGTTACAACATTTATAATAATCCTTCTTGCAGTTTGGAACTTAATTAGAGGGAATGATGATATTAACATAATGGAAAGACGTATACCAAAGGATTTAGTTCACAGAGCATTCGCCATAACAGTTTATTCTATAGGTATTGTTTCATTTATTTCGTTTATTTTAACAATCACAGAAGATGCACCATTAAATGTAATTTTATTTGAAGTTATCTCGGCTTTTGCAACGGTAGGCATGTCCTTAGGAATAACTCCTGATTTAAGTCCAGTTGGAAAAATTTCCATTTCCCTTCTAATGTTCATCGGACGGGTTGGACCACTGACAATAGCATTCGCATTAGCAAAAAAACAAAACAAGCTACCTTATAAATACGCTGAAGAAAAAATAATAATTGGTTAAAATAATATAATAAAAATAATCCTCCAATAAGGAGGATTATTTTTACTTTTGAAGGATTGTACTTAAACTAATTTCCCTGTTAGTAATGGTAATAGGAGCTTTCATCTTCAAGAAAAGCCCCTAGGTTCAACAAGTTGCTACTGAAGTTTTATAGTATATTTGTCATTCTTTCAGCTTCTTAATAAAATTATAATTCCACAATAAGCTGAGGAACAAAAAAGGATACAAAAAAGCAGAATAAATTATATTCCAACCATTATAGTAAAAAAGATCTGTGTGAATAGCTATCAATTCATATAAAACAGCCATACCAGAACACATTATTGTATAGAAAGCCTTTCTCAAAAATTTTTGAGGAAAGGGAAAAAAATTAAGAAAGATTATATTCACAGCTGGATAAATTCCAAAAGTAACACCTAACATCTCCCAGTTTACAAATTGGGGATCAAAGTATCCGTATAATCCATATTTTACATCCAAGAATATATCAAATAATAAATGTAATCCTATTGCAAATAAGGATGTTACATACATTTCCACTTTCGAAAGTCTCTTCGGCATAATGTAAACAATTATATTAAAAATTATAATAGTCAAAATCATAAGTAACATAGTACGCTACCGTCCTCAGATATACTGTATTGTTATTATGTTTCCCATAAACATCAACAGATATCATGAAAAGGGAGAAGTTGCTAAAACCTGATATGCTAGTCCTCCTTCTTGTTGCACTCTATCAAACCTTTTTTGAAGGTTCTCTATATTTATGGGTACATAAAAAACAGCTGCCTATGGCAACTGAGTCTTCTTATAACATTTTAGTATGACAGTATCTTGCACTTTTGATACATGTACATAATGAAAGACATGACAGTCATTATCAAAACAGACTAAAAAACCATTTATATATTTGTGCGCAAATAAATGCAACATTCCATTAAATAGGGCGCACTCCTTGATCAAAGAATACCACTAAGAACCAAGGTAAATAAGTAAAGACCCACCAATGGACTCATTAATCATCACCTATAGACAATTACTTTAGGTTATTATTTGTATAAGTTTAGTTTTAAATTCTATGCTGTTTTACGCTTTATGTCAGGACGGTAGTTGTTAAAATATTTTTGTGTAAATAGACTATCCTGCCCAATTAGTGCCCTAAGCAAAAAAACAGTTATTACTATGTATAAAGTTCACCTAAGAAACAAATATTAGAAAAAAAACACAATAGGAGGTCTCCTATGTTCCCTAATTACAAAGGAAAACTTATTACAATTATGTGGATGGGTGTTGGTGCAGCAATACTCTCCAGCATGTTCAGTGCAGTACTTATACTTATTGCTATTAGTACTAACAAAAGAGTAAAAAAACTATCTAATCGCTAGGCTTTTCCTTAGCTTGTTAGTGTTTCTACTGTTAGATTTACTTCTCTCACTAACATACTCAATTACCAAACACTTATCTTTAAGATACGAAGTTTCACTCAGTAAATGAGCGTTTATAAGAATTTAACGCAGACTTGTAGATTTATAGCGTATGTATAAGAAACCCTTACACTGTTGCTTGTTTAGGTTCCCCTTTTGGGAACCTATTCATTATTCATATTAGCAACTTCAATTGACAGCAATTAAGGATCCTAAAGATTTGTTCGACTTTTCTCTCGTGGCATTTTGATAACATGGCAAAGCAATAACCTAAGAGGTGCTGCATAGTAAATAATATCATATGTAATTATCGCTGTTCTTTAACTACCGCCCCCGTTAGCTTAAGTGATGATATTCACAATCTTTTGTTTAGTAGCATATAAAAGAGACGCTTACTTACTAAAGAAAAGCGCCCGATTGTGGAAGATGGTCCTGGAACATAAAGGGTTTATTCAGACTTTATTACAAATTTCAATCTTTATTAATCAGTATCATACTTTATTCAAAATCCACATTTATAAAACCCTCCAATATAACACCACCCCCACAACTCTTTGATATAGTAGCTTCCTAAGTCTTATATAGGAGGAACAAATATGATCTTAACCGTCAAAAACCTATCGGTCACATACGGTACTAAAAAAGCTATCGACAACATTAGTTTCAGCATCAAGCCTGGGGAGGTAATTGGCTTACTTGGGGCAAACGGTGCAGGAAAATCCTCTACCATTGCGGCGGTGCTTGGTATTGAAAAGAGCAATTACGAAGAGCTCACAATGCTCGGAAAGTCACCGATTCTCAATCGTAAGGAAGTTTTTCAAGAGGTGGGTGTACAGTTTCAAGAAACAAACTTCCAAGATAAACTAACAGTGCGTGACGCATGCAAGCAGTGGGAGTCGCTTTATAAACAAACTGCTGATTTGCCTCTACTCCTACAAACATTTGGTCTAGTTGGTAAGGAAACTCAACTTGTGAAATCTCTTTCAGGGGGAGAACGTCAACGCTTAGCAGTGCTGCTGGCATTAGTTTCAAATCCTAAGCTTGTTTTCTTAGATGAGCTTACAACGGGATTAGATACTAAGGCTCGACGTATGCTTTGGAAACAGCTTTTAGCCATGAAAGAGAAAGGGCTGGCAGTTGTCCTAACATCACACTACATGGACGAGGTCGAGGCGTTATGTAATGAAATTTTAATTTTAAAAGAAGGAAAAACGGTCTTTCATGGCACAATCCAAGAGGCAATCCATGCAAGTGAGAAAGCCACACTAGAGGAGGCGTATCTACATTTTGCAGGGGAGGAGGACTGGGTATGAGAACATTTTTTACCTTTTTAAAGATTGAAGGCAAGCTCGTTTGGAAGGGCATTGATATTCTTATTTTCGGGATCTGCTTCCCTATCATTTTAGCCACACTATTTGGTTATTTACTGAGTAAGGATGATTTAGCTGGTGCTTCCAACTTTGAATTATCGTACGCAGCTGTAATTACGATTGGTGTACTTGCAACAGGAGTTATGGGCGTGCCACTGACCATTGCAGATTACCGTCACCGAGGGATTTTAAAGCGATTCCAAGTGACACCCGTGTCACCTCTCCAGATTTTATTTGCCCAAGGATTGATTCAGCTTTCTTCATCACTTGTATCATTTATTGGTGTCACACTTGTTTATCATCTATTATTTGATTATGAACTAAAGGGCTCCTGGGCGATATTCCTTCTGACCTACACTTTTGTCATTATAGCGATGTATAGTATCGGGATTTTCATTGGAAGCTTAGTAGCTGACCAAAAGTCAGCAAATGTTTGGAGCTCTGTTGCTTACTTTACGATGTTATTGTTTTCAGGAGCAACGATTCCGTATGAAGCCATGCCTCGACTCTTCCAATGGATAATGGATATTTTACCACTTTCTCATGGTATTCATTTATTAAAGCAGGCAAGTATAGGAGAGTCACTAAAAGATGGTCTATTCCATATCGTGATTTTAGCTCTATGCATTGTAATTGGATTATGTGGAGCGATTAAATTTTTTAAATGGAAGTAGGTGTGTTGGGTGTACAAAACAAAAGAAATTGCAGCACTTGTTGGGATACACCCCAACACTGTGCGCATATATGAGGAATGGGGCTTTATATCCCCTGTACCAAGACAAGCAAATAGCTACCGTATCTATTCAGACATCCATTTATTTCAGTTAAAGGTCGCACGAACGCTCTTTCGTTGTGAAATTGTACAAGGAGATATTCGAAAAAGAGCTCGTGCAATTGTATATGCTTGCGGTAAAGAAAATTTTACGAAGGCTGAAGAACTAACAATAGACTATCTTACCAATTTAAAACGCGAATATGTTCATGCCTTGTCTGCTACAAATGTTGTTGAGAAATGGTTGAGAGAAGATCCTACTGTTAGTACACGTACTTATTCTCGAAAGGAAGTGGCTCTGCTTATAGATATTACATCAGAAGCTGTACGAAATTGGGAACGTAACGGACTCATTACCGTTCCGAGACTGGACAATGGTAATCGAGCATATGGTGAAAGGGAACTTGAGCAGCTACGAGTTATTCGTAGTTTAAGAAGTGCCCATTACTCAATTAATGCCATTTTACGTTTACTCAAACAAATTCAACAACCAAGTCCTGATATTGTCGCTATTTTAAATACACCAACAGAAGAAGAAGATATTGTGTCAGTAACGGATCAATTATGTAAATCTTTACTAGATGCAATAGCAGATGCAAAAGATACATTAGCTTTGTTTCATGAAAAAACCACTTTCCAATAATGGTAACAGAAAGTGGTTTTTAGCATCTTTGGTAGTTTTGAAATAATGTTCGGCTTAAATATATCCACAAATCCAAGTTTTCATAAAAAGTTCCTTTTAAAGTTAAAATGAATAATTTTCTATCAGGTTAGGTTTGGCATTTATAAACAAAGAGTTTGCTCATTTTTAACCTATTGTGTTCAACATTCCGCCCCGAATGTTGAACACAAGTAAAACAACTATCTTTTGCTAAACTGCCATGTTTCTACCATAAGCAAGTTTTCATTTATTACAGGAATGCTG
>NZ_JBKKHP010000027.1:0-14985 GCF_046613985.1 Niallia laureatilytica
ATTAGGAAATCTAAGCTACATTTTGTTTGCTAAAAATTGAAAGATAAGCTGCGGCCCCTTTTTGGCAGCTATTGATAAAAAGGATTCAATATATGGATAATCTTGATTAGGCATCGTCTTCATCAGTTCACTCCACCACTCTATTTCATACCTGGCAATCATGCTCAAATTATATAATAATAAATAATGCACAAGAATTTCAGGCAGCTGTACACTGCGTTTTTCTACCGGAATATAGTATTGAGCATCCGTTACATGGAAGTAGAACGGGGCAGCCGGCTGCAAGCTATCTGAAAAAGAAATATTAAGACTAGTTTTATTCGTGCTTATCCCCTTAATAGGAATTCCTAACTGGTCTTCTAAGTACTGCTGAAAACGGCCTTGACTCATAAAGTAACTATCTAGCACTTTAGAAGGGATGGTTGCTTCTGTACTGGAAAGGGTAACCGGCAAAAAGGTTGGACTTCCTGTGAATATATGGAATAAGTCATTAAGTTCAGGTATTTGTTTTAATAGTTCACCCATATTAAACTTCTCTCCTTCAATTGAAGGAAGCTGAAACATATTCTCCGACATACATGCAAATAATCCGTTTTTTTGAATTTTTATTTCATCCTTAAAAAATAAGTATTGTTGTTTTTTTCTTTTTCTTGTTGAGACACCATGAGCTAGTACAGAGGTACTGCTTGGATAGGCAGGATCTATTGTAAGGAGACAAGCTTTTATTAGATGAACAAACCCGTAAAAAAGTAAAACTGGCTGGATATTTATTGGTGAGTTTAGGGCTTGTTGATAATAGAGCTTACCATGCTCAAGAAAATAAATAAATGGATAGCAGTTTTGATAGCTCTTCGTATCGACATCACTGGTATGTAGTAATTTATAGCATTTTTTTAGAAAAAGCTGGGAATATTCTGCGGAAAAAAAGCAGCTAAACGAGTCCCAGTCCTTATAAGAACTGTACATATGTTTGCCTCCTGAATTTTTTGAAAAATGAAACTTATTGAACTAACCTTGACAGTATTTTGTCCAATTGATAACCTACTAATAATATTTTTTTACTAAATGGAGGCGTTAAAATGTGGGAAAGTAAATTTGCTAAAGAAGGTTTAACCTTTGATGATGTTTTATTGATACCTGCCAAATCAGAAGTATTGCCAAGAGATGTAAGCTTAAAAGTAGAATTGGCGTCTAATTTAAAATTAAATATCCCATTGATTAGTGCGGGTATGGATACTGTAACAGAGGCTGAAATGGCAATCTCAATCGCTAGACAAGGCGGAATGGGAATCATTCACAAAAATATGTCAATTGAACAGCAAGCTGAGCAAGTAGATAAAGTTAAACGCTCTGAGAGTGGTGTAATTACTGATCCATTTTTTCTAACTCCAGACCATCAAGTATTTGATGCAGAACATCTGATGTCAAAATATCGCATTTCAGGTGTACCTATCGTTAATAACCATGATGAGCAAAAACTTGTAGGTATCATAACAAACAGAGACCTTCGTTTCATTGAAGACTTTTCCATTAAAATTAGTGATGTAATGACTAAGGACAACTTAGTAACGGCTCCAGTAGGTACAACATTAGAGGAAGCAGAAAAAATTCTGCAAAGACATAAAATTGAAAAGCTGCCTCTTATCAATGAAGAGGGAGTTTTGAAAGGCCTTATTACAATTAAAGATATTGAAAAGGTTATTGAGTTCCCTAACTCTGCTAAAGATGCACAAGGTAGATTGCTTGTAGGTGCTGCTGTAGGCGTAACGAGCGATGCTATTAAAAGGGTTGAGCTTTTAGTTAAGTCCCAAGTAGATGCTATCGTTATTGATACTGCTCATGGACATTCTAAAGGTGTTCTAGACGGTATTAGAGATATAAGGAATGCTTTCCCTGATTTAACTATTATCGCTGGGAATGTAGCTACTGCTGAAGGTACAAGAGCACTTATAGAAGCAGGAGCAGATGTGGTGAAGGTAGGAATCGGACCAGGATCAATCTGTACGACTAGGGTTGTTGCAGGTGTTGGTGTTCCACAAATTACGGCAGTTTATGATTGTGCAACAGAAGCTAGAAAACACGGTAAAGCAATCATTGCTGACGGAGGAATTAAATATTCAGGAGATATCGTAAAAGCACTGGCTGCTGGCGGACATGCTGTTATGTTGGGAAGCCTTCTTGCTGGGGTATCTGAAAGCCCTGGAGAAACGGAAATATTCCAAGGCAGACGCTTTAAAGTATACAGAGGTATGGGTTCTGTATCAGCAATGGAAAAAGGTTCTAAAGACCGCTACTTCCAAGAAGATAACAAAAAATTTGTTCCAGAAGGTATTGAAGGGCGACTTCCATATAAAGGACCTCTTTCTGATACAATTTATCAGCTAGTAGGCGGTATCCGTTCTGGTATGGGATATTGTGGTGCGAAAGATCTTCTTGATTTGAGAGAAAATACACAATTTGTAAAAATGACAGGCGCTGGTTTAAGAGAAAGCCATCCGCATGATGTCCAAATTACAAAAGAAGCTCCAAACTACTCTATTTCTTAAGTAGTTTTGCAATTGTTACGGAATATTACAATAGATGGTGAACTCTATCACCGTCTATTTTTTTTGTTTTTTTTATGGTAAACTGTACAAGGGAAATTCTTAATTTAAAAAAATAATTTAAAGTTTAATAGATAATAATAATGTGTTGGAGGTTTTATCATTGATGCAATTAAAAAAGTGGACGCTGTATGTACTTATGGCCGTGCTTTTCGTGAGCACCGTTGCTGCAGGTCTACCGCAACAAGCAAAGGCAGCTGAGAATGAGGATACTTTAGGATTGGAAGCTGGTGCAGCTATACTAGTTGATGCTGCCACGGGGGAAATATTATACGAAAAGAACGCAGATAAACTAATGGGTGTAGCATCCATGTCAAAAATGATGACAGAATATATTGTCCTTGAAGCAATAAAAGAAGGAAAAATTAGCTGGGATCAAAAGGTTAAAATAAATAATTATATTCACCGTTTATCTGGTGCTCCTGGTCTTTCTAACATAGGATTGACAGAGGGGGAAGAATACACTGTAAAAGAGCTTTACCAAGCGATGGGTATATTTTCTGGCAATGCTGCGACAGTAGCATTGGCTGAACTAATTGCTGGAACAGAAAAAAACTATATTAATGTTATGAATGAAAAGGCAGAGGAGCTCGGGCTTAAAGATTATAAGTTTGTAAACTCATCTGGATTAAATAACAGCGACTTATTGGGCAATCACCCTGCAGGCAGTGAAACAGATGAAAATGAGATGTCTGCGAAAACTGTTGCATCACTTGCTTATCACTTGCTGAATGATTACCCTGAAGTGCTGGAGACATCTGGCATGCCAAGGCTAAAATTCCGTGATGGTAGAACATATGATAACTTTAACTGGCTGTTGCCTTCTTTGGTGTTTGGATATGAAGGAGCAGATGGTCTTAAAACAGGTTCTACAGATTATGCAGGCTACAATGTAACTGCAACAGCTAAACGCGGAGATCAACGTGTTATTGCAGTAATTATGAAGAGCGAAACGAAAAACAGCCGTTTCACAGACGCAACTAAACTGTTGAATTATGGCTTTAACAATTTCAGCACAGAAGAGATTCTTCCTGCGGGTTACACAGTAAAGGGAAACGAATCTGTTAAAGTAACAAAAGGTAAAGAAGACTCTGTAAAAATTCAAACAAGCGATGCTGTTAATTTAGTGATTAAAAAAGAAGATAAAGAAAACTATGTGGCAAAGCTAGTATTGGATGACAAAAAGTTAAACAGCAAGGGTGAACTGGCAGCTCCAGTCAAAAAAGGTGATAAGGTTGGTTATATTACTTTAGAGACAAAGGATGGAAAAGCAGTTCCGTTCTTAACTAGTGATGGATCAGAAAAGGCAAGCGTTGATGTTGTTGCTGCCGAAACAGTTGAAAAAGCAAACTGGTTCGTATTAGCAATGCGTGGCGTAGGTTCATTCTTTGCAAATATTTGGGATAGTGTTTCATCCACAGTAAAAGGATGGTTTTAATAAAAAAAGAAATGGTTCCTGTCTTGACAGGAACCATTTTTTATTGTTTATTTTCATTAGGGAAATTTATACAATACAAATCATATTCTTTTGGTTAATTAAGCAGGCTCTGCGAATAGAAGGCGGAAATAGGGGGCTTTGAATGATTATAGCTACGGAGAAACTGGCAGATAACCATAAGTACATTGTAGTTCGGGATGTTATTAACACAGAATATATAAAAATTCGCTAAAGCCTTAGAATATTACCAAGATGAAGATCTGAAAAAAACTGATTACAGCTATTTGGCGATGAGATTGTAAGTTTGGGGACCAGAAGCGTACATGAAGGAGCATAGCTGGTAATAAGGAGATAAAACTATGACAGATATAAAAGTAGGTGTTCTTGGCCTTCAGGGAGCTGTTAGAGAACATATGAATGCAATAGAAGCTAATGGAGCAACGGCAGTTCTTGTGAAAAATAAAGAAGAACTGAACGAGGTTGACGGTTTGATTATTCCAGGCGGCGAAAGCACAACAATGCGTCGACTTATTGATAAGTATGATTTTATGAAGCCTTTAAAGAAGTTTGCTGAATCAGGAAAACCGATGTTTGGGACATGTGCAGGCTTAATCCTTTTAGCAAAATCAATTGAAGGTTATAAAGAGCCCCATATCGGCGTTATGGATGTTCATGTGGAAAGAAATTCTTTCGGCCGTCAAGTGGACAGTTTTGAAGCAAATTTGGATATAGCTAATGTAGCTGAGGATTTCACTGCTGTATTTATAAGAGCACCGCATATTGTAAGTGCAGGTGAGAATGTGGAAGTACTTGCTAAGCATAACGGCAGGATTGTAGCAGCGAGAGAAGGACAATTTCTTGGTTGTTCCTTCCATCCAGAGCTGACACAAGATCACCGGTTGACAGGATATTTCATTTCTATGGTAGATGAATCAAAAAAGAACTAATTTGTATATAGTGGTTGAACTTTGTTCATAATTATAGTACGATGAAAAAAACTTTTATATGACATCTACACTGATAGGAATCAGTAGCAGGAATACATTATTCTAAAGAGAGCCGATGGCTGGTGTGAATCGGTGAATAAAGCCTGTGAATCCATCCTAGAGTAAAAACAAGGAACGCCATGTAAGATGGCAAGTAATTGTTTTCGGCTAAAAACCGTTATGTATTTAAGGTGGAAAGCATATTTGCTTTCAACTAGGGTGGCAACGCGGGTAACTCTCGTCCCTTTTTTGGGGACGGGAGTTTTTTGTGTTCTGCTAAAGGGTTTATCGTTTAGAGCATATAGCTAAAAAAGCAAGGAGGAAGAATACATGCTTGATATTAAGTTTGTACGTGCTAATTTTGAATTTGTAAAAGAACAGCTTCAGCATCGAGGCGAAGATCTGTCTGAATTGGATCATTTTGAGGAGCTTGACACAAGAAGAAGAGAGCTGATTGTAGAAACAGAACAACTAAAAAGCAGAAGAAATGAGGTATCCCAACAAGTTGCTGCACTTAAGCGTGAAAAGAAGGATGCTGAATCTTTAATTTTGGAAATGCGTGAAGTTGGTGACAAAATTAAAGGATTTGATGATGAGCTTCGCCAGGTTGAAGAGAGACTGCAGGCAATTATGCTCGGAATACCAAACCTTCCCCACGAAAGTGTACCTGTTGGTGAAACAGAGGATGATAATGTAGAGATTAGAAAATGGGGAGAGGTAAGAAATTTTGATTTTGAACCGAAACCACATTGGGATGTAGCGACAGAGCTGGATTTACTTGATTTCGAAAGAGCAGCAAAAGTTACTGGAAGCCGTTTTGTGTTTTATAAAGGGCTTGGTGCCAGACTAGAAAGAGCACTATTTAACTTTATGCTCGACCTTCATACAGAAGAGCATGGCTACAAGGAAGTTATTCCTCCATTTTTAGTCAATAGAGCAAGCTTAACAGGAACAGGGCAGCTTCCTAAATTTGAAGAAGATGCGTTCTTGATTGAAAAAGAGGATTACTTCCTAATCCCTACATCTGAGGTGCCTGTAACTAACCTGCATCGTGATGAAATATTAGATGGTGATCAGCTGCCGATCAAATATGCTGCTTTCAGTGCAAACTTCCGCTCTGAAGCTGGGTCTGCAGGAAGAGATACAAGAGGGCTAATCAGACAGCATCAATTTAATAAAGTAGAATTGGTTAAGTTTGTTAAACCGGAAGATTCTTACGAAGAGCTGGAAAAACTGACAGCAAACGCAGAGCGAGTATTACAGCTATTAGGCCTGCCATATCGTGTTTTAAGCATGTGCACAGGTGATTTAGGCTTTACAGCAGCGAAAAAATATGATGTTGAAGTATGGATACCAAGCTATGGTTCATATCGAGAAATTTCTTCTTGCAGTAACTTTGAAGCATTCCAAGCAAGAAGAGCAAACATCCGTTTCCGCAGGGAAGCAAAAGGCAAGCCAGAGCATGTTCATACACTTAATGGTTCAGGCCTTGCAATAGGGCGTACAGTGGCAGCAATATTAGAGAATTATCAGCAAGAGGACGGCAGTGTAGTGATTCCAGAAGTACTGCGTCCATATATGGGAAATAGAGAGGTTATAGGCTGATTAATTGGGCATTATAAAATATATAGAAGAAGCGAATGCTTCTTCTATATATTTATTGAATAAATGTTGACAGTAAAAGCTACATATGATATATTGTTATCTGTCTGATGGAGGAATACCCAAGTCCGGCTGAAGGGATCGGTCTTGAAAACCGACAGGCGGGTCAAACCGCGCAGGGGTTCGAATCCCCTTTCCTCCTCCATAGTTATTTTACTAATATCGCGCATAAATATTGGAGATATAAAAGTCTGCTGTTTACAGCAGGCTTTTTTTGTTTTTTTTCCTATATAAAAAAGAAGAGGAATAATCCTCTTCTTTATCTTTTTACAAGATTCTTTTGCTGAAGAATAACAGATATCTTCTCAATTATCGGTTCGATAGCAGAACTTCCTTCTGTTGCATCATAGTCGTTTATGTTCAATCGCAAGACTGGACATGAACTAAAGGAATCAATCCACTTCTCATAGCGAGTATGCATTTCTTGCCAATACTCTACAGGAGTTTCTTTTTCCATAGTCCGTCCTCGTTTGTCAATTCTCGTAAGTATGTCATCTAATGAACCTTCTAAATAGATCAGCAAGTCTGGATGCGGGAAATATGGTGTCATTACCATTGCATCGAACAAGCTTGTATATGTTTCGTAATCTGTTTCAGACATTGTGCCTTTTTCATAATGCATTCTTGCGAAAATACCTGTATCTTCGTAAATAGAACGGTCCTGAATAAAACCTCCGCCATATTCAAAGATTTTCTTTTGTTCTTTAAACCTTTCTGCCAAGAAGTACACCTGCAAATGGAAACTCCATCTACTGAAATCTTGATAAAATTTATCTAAATATGGGTTCGTATCTACCTTTTCAAAAGATGTGCGGAATTGAAGTGCATCAGCAAGAGCATTAGTCAATGTGGACTTGCCGACACCGACTGTTCCGGCAATTGTAATTACAGAATTGCTTGGAATATTATATTTCGTGCGTAGGTTCATGTGTATAGGCTCCTAATTTTAATGTTTGCTTCACTTTATCTATAATAGTTTCAAGATCAGCTTTATTTTTCACAAAGTCTAATGTATCGCCATTGAATGACAGCACCGGGATATGAGGATGCTGTTCTTGGTACTGCTCCATCACTTCATGATAATCGGTTGATAATTGCTCTAAATAAAGAGGGCTAATATTTTTTTCAATATCTCTATCCCTTTGTTGGATACGGTCCATCAGAGTATCTAAACTAGCATGTAGATAGATGATAATGTTTGGCGCAGGTAAATCCTCTGTTAAAACATCATATATACGTATATATTTTGTTAGTTCTTTCTCTTGTAGTGTTCTCTTTGCGAAAATTAAATTCTTTAATATATGATAATCAGCTACCACGGGAATATTCTTGTCCAAGTAATGGGATTGAATATCATTAAGCTGTTTGTATCGATTACATAAAAAGAACATTTCCGTTTGGAAGCTCCATTCATCAATGTTCTCGTAAAATTTACCTAAAAAAGGGTTTTCCTCGACTATTTCCTTTAATAGATGATATTGAAAATGTTCAGAAAGCAGCTTCGCTAAGGAAGTTTTTCCAACACCAATAGGACCTTCTACTGTAATAAAAGGGATATTGTTCAATGCTTGTCCCTCCTGATTTATAAAATATGATAAAAAAAGACATATGAAGTCATTTTAACACATGAAAAGCGGTTATGGACATTAACTAGTGTTAAATAAAAGTGCATATTATTTCCTGGAAAAAGGCTGCCTAACAAGAGGCAGCCTTTGAAGTGTAGTGGTTATCTTTTTGTGACGTTAAAGTTATCTGATATGAGCAGCCAGTTTTGCGGAAACGATAGTCCGAGCTTCCAATAACTTACACCTCTGATATTCAATTCCTTTACTAGATCAAATTTTGCCTGTATAGACCTAGCATCTTCAAACCATACTTCATGCTGCCTTCCTTGTGCATCTGTATAGTTGAAGTGAGGCGCCTGTGCATTTGTATCGTAAAGGATAGCAACATTATTGTCAGCTGCCAGTTGAATGGCGCTCTGAGGACTTAAAGCTTTTGCGACTGAACCCTGTACAAAAGGAAGTGTCCAATCATACCCGTAAAGGTTTTGACCCATCATTATTTTGTTGGAGGGCATCTCGGTAATGGCATATTCAAGGACATTGCGCACTGGGCCAATGGGAGATACTGCCATAGCTGGTCCGCCGCTGTAGCCCCACTCATATGTCATTATTACAACAAAGTCGACAATTTGCCCGTGAGCACGGTAATCATGAGCTTCATACCATTTTCCTTTCTGCCCAGCGCTGGTTTTAGGGGCTAGAGCAGTGGAAAGCAGCCAGCCTTCCTGTGAGAAACGGGCTTTGGCTTTACGTAAAAACGAATTATAAGCTTCCCGATCAGCAGGACGCAAAAACTCAAAATCAAAATGAATGTCTCTAAAGCCATATTTTTTAGCTGTTGACACAATATTATTTAAAAAGGTATTCTGGATGGCTTGATCATTTAATAATATTCGGCCAAGCTCATCACTGAACTGGTCATTCTCTTGATTTGTGATAACCATCATCAGTACATTATTATTATTTGCTGCAATAGTAGGGAAATTATTAAGTAAAGGTTCCTTCAGCTTGCCATCTCTTAACGCTTGGAAGCTGAAAGGTGCGAGATAGGTGAGATAAGGTGCTGCTTCCCTTGCGGAAGACTCAAGAACAGGAGCTACAGTTGTTCCTCTAGGTTCAACATATGCATTAAACTCTCCTGCGCGTTTAGTTTGCTGTGGTATATATAAACGGTAACCTACTGTTAAAGGACTGTTTGGCGAGATTCTGTTGACGCTGGCAAGCTGTTGATAGGAAATGCCAAATCTCCTTGAGATAGACCATAAGCTGTCCCCTGGCTGCACCCAATAAAACCGCCCGACAATTGGAATAACTAATGCTTGACCTATGACGAGCTTATTAGGGTTAGGCAACTCATTTGCCTCTGCTATATTAGCTGCAGTAGTTCCATAAGCTTGAGCAATGCCTGTCAATGACTGGTTTGCCTGCACAACATGTATTTGCATGGGAAATCCCCTCCTGCTGTTAAAATTACTTATTGCAGTTTATGTTTGAAGTGGGGACGACATGATATTATTTTTTTCATACTTAAATATTTTTGCTTTCATTACGTTCTTCATCATTGTTAAAGCATAAACATTGTCTTTTTCATCGACAGAGGCGATGGCATTGTCAGGAACAATAATAGAGTATTCTCGCATATAAGCATCATTAGCTGTAAATAGGACACAAATATTGCCGGCAATGCCTGTCAGGATAAGCTCATCCACCTTAAGCTGATGGAGAAGTGTGTTTAATGCAGTGCCGTAAAAGGCGGAATGCTTCGGTTTTATTAAAAAGTAATCTGCCTTTTGTGGTGCTATCTTCTCAAGGATGTTGTGGCTGTATTCATTAGAACAATAATCAATGATACTGTTTATATCTGCTTTCCATAAGCTATAATGGTCATTGATATAGATTACAGGAATATTGGACTTATAACAGTACTTCTTTAAAGCAAAAATGTTTTCTGCGATTGCAGCAGCTTTTTCAGCCAAAACTTTTCCATGCTGAAATTGGAAGTCATTAATCATATCAATTATTAAAAGTGCCTTAGATGAAGTGCTCATAGTAACCTCTCTTTATTGAGTTATTAGGAATGATGACATTAGTTTAAGTAACTTTGTGAAAATAAATTACAGTTGGCAAGAAAAATGACAGTATGCACAGGGTGATGAAAAGTGGAAATAGAAAAAAATGATAGGTATTTCATGCAGATAGCTATAGAGGAGGCAAAGAAAGCAGGAGCTATTGGGGAAGTGCCAATAGGAGCTGTTATTGTACTCGATGGAGAGGTTATTGCAAAAGCGCATAACTTGCGCGAGGCAGAGCAAACTGCAATTGCTCATGCTGAGCTTCTGGCAATAGATATAGCTTGCAAAGAGACAGGAAGCTGGAGGCTGGATAATGCAGTGCTCTATGTTACTTTAGAACCGTGTGCTATGTGCTCAGGTGCTATCATACTCTCAAGAGTTAAAAAGGTAGTATATGGTGCAAGTGACCCTAAGGGAGGCTGTGCTGGTACTTTTATGAATCTTCTTCAGGATGATCGGTTTAATCACCAATCTGAAGTAGTATCAGGAGTGCTCAAGGAGGAAACAGGAGAGCTTTTGACTAACTTCTTCCGTGAACTTCGTGCAAAAAAGAAAGCTGAAAAGAAGAAGAAGAAGGCTGAAATAGAAATTACAAAAATTAACAGCTTATAATTATTGCTTTTTTGTTTGAATATAAGTATACTTAGTTTGTGTCCAAGATGACACATTAAAATTTGGTATCAAGTTTGTCGTGCTAAGCGGGGAGGTAGCGGTGCCCTGTACTCGCAATCCGCTCTAGCGAGGCTGAATTCCTTTCTGAGGCTAGTGTCCTGTAGGGTCTGCCTTAAGCAAGTGGTGTTGACGTCCGGGTCCTGCGCAATGGGAATCCATGAACTATGTCAGGTCCGGAAGGAAGCAGCATTAAGTGGACACCCCCATGTGCCGCAGGGTTGCCTGGACTGAGCTAACTGCTTAAGTAACGCTTATGGGAGCTAGTCGACGAAAGGTGCACGGCAGTTTAATATTATAATTAAAAGACTCATTCTTCTAAAAGAGTGAGTCTTTTTGATTATATAGTTTTGGATACATAACAATAACAATGTCCATTGTTTTAATGTAAAAATATATTTAGATAAGATATAATAATGAGAGCAGATAGAAAGGAGGGCGGACGATGAATTATCAAGCATTATACCGAGTATGGAGACCACAGCAGTTTATTGATGTAGTAGGTCAGGAACATATAACGAAAACACTCCAAAATGCCCTTCTTCAGCAAAAAACAACTCATGCATATTTGTTCTCTGGACCAAGGGGTACTGGTAAAACTAGTGCGGCAAAAATTTTAGCAAAAGCAGTCAACTGTGAAAGAGCACCAATCAGTGAGCCTTGTAATGAATGTGCCGCCTGTAAAGGAATTACGGATGGTTCCATACCGGATGTAATAGAGATAGATGCTGCTTCGAATAATGGAGTAGAAGAGATAAGAGATATAAGAGATAAAGTAAAATACGCTCCAAGCTCTGTTCCGTATAAAGTTTATATAATAGATGAAGTTCATATGCTCTCTATTGGGGCATTTAATGCTTTGTTGAAAACACTTGAGGAACCTCCTAAGCACGTTATTTTTATATTAGCTACTACAGAGCCGCATAAAATTCCATTAACAATCATCTCTAGATGTCAGCGCTTTGACTTTAGACGAATTACTGCCCACTCTATTGTAAAGAGAATGAAGCTAATTATAGATGAATCCGGCATTTCATGTGACGATAAGGCGTTGCAGATGATAGCAAGAGCGGCTGATGGCGGTATGCGGGATGCATTAAGCCTGCTTGATCAAGCCATTTCCTACAGCCAGGAAAGTGTCACTGTGGAAGATGCGCTTACTGTGACTGGGGCTGTTTCCCAAGGGTTTCTTAACGACTTAGCGAAAGCAGTCTATGAAAAAGATACGGTTAAAGGATTACAATCATTAGATGAACTCCTATTTTCAGGGAAAGACCCCTCAAGGTTTATTGAAGACTTTATCTTCTTTTACAGGGATATGCTTCTATATAAGACAGCACCAAACTTAGAAGAGTCATTAGAGCGGGTTATGCTTGATGATGAGTTCAGAAACTTGGCTGACTCGTATGGACAAGAACAAATTTATGAATTGATTGGTTTGCTGAATAAGACGCAGCAGGATATGCGCTGGACTAATCATCCTAGAATTTTCCTAGAGGTAGCAATTGTTAAATTGTGTCAAATGGCTATCTCTTCTCCAACACAAGACACAGGAGCCTTTTCGAACACGGAAATACAAGGGCTTATTTCAAAAATAAACAGTCTCGAAGAGGAACTTGCAAGAATTAGGCAATCGGGAGTAACAAGTTCAGCCGAGGAAGCTGCACCACAGAAAAAGGTGAGAGCAACTCGGAAAGGATTTCAAGCGCCTACTGGTAAAATTAATGAGATACTTAAGCAGGCAACGAAGCAAGAACTCCAAAACATTAAGAGTAATTGGGGTAATATGCTTGGACAGCTTGTTAAAAACCAGATGAGATCTCAAGCTGCTCTTTTAAATGAAGCCGAACCTGTTGCTGCATCTACGGACTCAATCGTTATCAAATTTAAATATGAAATCCACTGTCAAATGGCTTTGGATAATGTTAAATTTATAGAGACAATCACGTTATCTCTTCAGCAGCTGCTAGGCAGAAGGTATAAATTAGTAGGTGTCCCTGAAGAACAATGGCTAAAAATAAGAGAAGATTTTTTAAGCAGTTCCCATCATGCAGGATCCGATGAGGAAAATGAGGGAAATCACGTAAATCAGGCAGATGACCCAGTAGTTGCAGAGGCAAGAAAACTATTTGGTGAAGAATTGCTTGAATTGAAGGACTGATTGTTGAACGACAGGAGAAATTTGCATATTATATTAAATATGCAAAAGGAATAAATAACTTTAAATGAAAATGGAGGAATTCTTATGCGCGGAATGGGTAATATGCAAAATATGATGAAGCAAATGCAAAAAATGCAAAAGAAAATGGCGGAAGCTCAAGAGGAACTTGGAGAAAAAAGAATTGAAGGTTCTGCTGGCGGCGGAATGGTAACAGTAATCGTTACAGGACATAAAGAAATAGTGGATGTAGTAATCAAGGAAGAGGTTGTAGATCCAGAAGACGTAGAAATGCTCCAAGATCTTGTGCTTGCAGCTACAAATGACGCATTGAAAAAAGCGGATGAGCTAACAAACTCAACAATGGGGCAATTTACAAAAGGACTTAATCTTCCTGGAATGTTCTAAGGAGGAGTTTCATGCATTATCCTGAACCAATATCAAAGCTGATAGACAGCTTTATGAAATTGCCAGGAATCGGCCCCAAAACGGCTGCTCGACTGGCGTTTTTTGTATTAAATATGAAAGAAGATACTGTTCTAGATTTCGCAAAAGCACTAGTCAATGCAAAACGAAATTTAACTTATTGTTCCGTATGCGGTCATATAACGGATCAGGACCCATGTTATATATGTGAGGATACTAGAAGAAATCGTAAGATAATCTGTGTAGTTCAAGATCCGAAAGATGTCATCGCCATGGAAAAGATGAAGGAATTTGACGGATTGTATCACGTTTTGCATGGTGCTATCTCACCAATGGATGGTATTGGTCCAGAGGACATTAATGTTCCATCTCTCATCAAGCGTTTGCAGGAAAGTGATGTAGAAGAGGTAATTATGGCTACTAACCCAAATATAGAGGGAGAAGCAACCGCTATGTATATCTCCCGTCTGTTAAAACCATCGGGGATTAAGATAACAAGGATAGCGCATGGCTTACCTGTAGGCGGAGATCTGGAA
Source organism: Niallia laureatilytica (assembly GCF_046613985.1). Taxonomy (NCBI): domain Bacteria; kingdom Bacillati; phylum Bacillota; class Bacilli; order Caryophanales; family Bacillaceae; genus Niallia; species Niallia laureatilytica. The sequence goes on from NZ_JBKKHP010000027.1 coordinate 14,116, forward strand.
TATGCAGATGAGGTTACTTTATCTAAAGCGCTTGAGGGCAGAAGAGAAGTATAATCAGAGGGAGGATAAAGTATGCTTTTTCGCCGAAAAGGAAAGTTGAGAAAAGAATTCGATGAGAAGTTATTAGTTCAGTTTCATGAAACAAAAAAACACTGGCTAAAAGAAAAGTCGATACTCGAAAAAAGCTTTGACCCTTCTGATGAGGTCATTTGTGCTGCAAAACTGACTGAAGCAAAGTATTTCTTTCTTTTTAAAGAGGCTAAAGAGAGAAATGTTAATTTAATGAAATAATAGAAGCACTCCCTAGTTCTTTTTTGTGGTAGTTGGACATACCTTTTAATACAAAAAGAACTAGGGAGGTTTTGTTTGTGAGCCCAGTTGTCATTATTTCTATTGTCAGTGGTTTGATTGTCCTTCTTCTGATAATAGGTACTCCCATTAAACCATTGCGTTTTGTAGGACAAGGGTTGATTAAAATTGTAATAGGTGCTCTTTTCCTTTTCTTCCTCAATGCTATTGGGACTAAGTATGGCATACACGTGCCGATCAATATTGCGACATCTACTGTTTCTGGAATTTTAGGTATTCCAGGTGTCGTTGCACTTGTAGCAATTCAACAATATATATTATAAGGGCAAGTTAGTATAAAGAGCAGACTGCTAAGTTTTAGCTGTCTGTTTTTTATTTAACGTCTATTATAAATAAATGTTTAAAAAGTTTAAAAAAGATGTTGACTAGGAAATAACATGCTGGTAATATTATAAAAGTCGCAGCAAGCAATTAATAACTAGTTAAAAATTATTAATTTATCTGTTGACATTTATAATATGTAAATGATAATATATAAAAGTTGCTTCTGATAGCAACGAA
>NZ_JBKKHP010000028.1:0-4456 GCF_046613985.1 Niallia laureatilytica
GAAGGCTTTTACGTTTTTGTAGGTGCTCATGGCATTTTCGGCGGCGCTGATTCCTTTTGCGGCTGAATAGATGCCTTTTCCGCCTTTAACTGCTCTGCCTGCCCAGCCGACGACTGGGATAAAGCCGGCTAATACCATACCGCCTGCTGCTAAGCGCTGTGCGGTTGACATCTTTTCGCCTGTGACGGGATCGACGCCTTCGACTGCGCGCTTGTAATCATAATAGCCGGTTAATTTATAGAAATGTTTACTATAACTCTAGCTTCTCATAAAAAAACCTGATTTCCTAAAAGAGAAATCAAGTACTTTATAGTTAAGTATTTTAATAATCATAGTTTAAAAATTTTCTTATTTAGTAAATACTACTCGGAATAAGGGTTATAATCTATTTCAGCCTTACTTAGACCATCCAATACTGTCTCTATCCTATTAGTCAAGTTTGCAATTTCTTCTTGTGTCAGTTCGTTTGTAACATCTAAATCTTTAAACATACTTAATCTCTTTGTTATACCTTCAACATAACCAATAAAGACCTTATTTTTGGATAACAATATTTCACCTACAGCAGTATCAACAATAAAATCTTCTATCTTTCCAAGATTTATATACTCATTAACAGTTCTTGCTATTGCATATTCATGTCCCCTATTTAATTTTAAATAATCATTATATTCTTCATTAATTGCCTCAAATATTTCATGATAATCCCAGTCTTCCACGAAATCACTCCTCTTCCAGCTTTTTCATACTGACCCTCTTGCTCTTTCACTCTATCAATTATACGTGCTTCTGTTACTGAATCTATTTGCTTCCAAGTGCCTCATTCCATGTTTGGCTTTCTGTACAGATTAAGTTTACTTAGAGTCTTTATAAGTATTTACTCGATTTCGTTTAATACTGCTTTTATTTCATTCCCTTCCAAAACAGTCATATATTCATTTGATAAAGCAGGATTGGATGATTTCTGGTTTAATTTTTAGTGTTGATAAGTATATAGAGCATATAACTCGAGGCAAAACTAAACAAGCTGAGTCCAGTAGAATACCGAACTCAGATCTTGGAAACTGCCTAAATATATTGTCTAACTTTTTTGGGTCAGATCACAAAGAAGTGCTTTAAGTTCATATGTTTTTTATGTAGCATAAATTTTGTAGGTCTTAGCTTAATTTTATGTTACCATATATACATCTTTCTATAAAAAACTGCAGTCCAATAGTATCTAACACTTGGGCTACACACTTCATATCCTACATTTTTTTCATATAAATGTTCTTAGTATATTATTTTTGTAACTTTAAACTAGAAATTAACTCATCTAGACTATCCGAAATCACTTCGAACGTACCTCGTTCAAAATCTTCCAATTCAACCTTACCACTTACATTATCTAAAACAACTATCAAACCGTTCCCCTCTATACCTATTGGAGTCTTATCAAGCTTATTATGATTGTTTTTATATCCTTCTAAAACACTTTCGAAGGAATCCAATTCAATATTTGGTAATACAGGTTCTAACTTAATATAATGATTACCAATAAATCCATCTAAATCAGCAAACCAATAAGAATTAAAATAGTCATCAATTGAAGTGTGCAGTTTAATTTCAAATCTTTCCTCAATCGTCGTTAAATCATTCTTATTATCTTTTTCAATAGGTTTCCATGAAATTTCTTCTTCATCATCCATTTCACCTTGATATATAAATGAATCAACTTCTTCGTTATATGGCATTTTAAATAAAAAATCTAACCCTTTATCAAAATATTCTTTTCTTAAATTAAAATATTTGCTCATAGCATCCTTCATTACCAAAATAATCACCCTTACTTTTCTAAGAATTTTTCTAATAGTTCAGCATATTTTTGTATCAATACTTTCGCCATATTAGAGCGCCAGAATCGTGATGTATCCAACACAACAACATAGCTTACTTGTTTATACGCCATATCGGACAATAGTTCTTGTAGTCCATCACTTTCAACTGTTAATCCCTCCTCATCAACAGTCGCTCCGCTTAATCTCTATCTTCATACACACGAAGTAGTTCTAAATTATTTTTGTTACAGTAACGTTCACTCTCTTCTACTTGATTGGCTAAACTATACTCATCATGTGCTTGTAAACTCGTATGTAACCAACTACTTACTTTCCCATCATAAATACCTCCCGTTGATATTGGTCTAATAACTCCATTAAGCCATTTACCAAAAAGTCATTGGGGTCTTTCTTATGGATACTGTACATAGGTTGTTCAATGCTTTTAATGTCACAGTCATATTTCTTCAGCTCTCGTTGTATCAGCACATTCACAATATCTGAGCGCCATAATCGTCTTGTATTGAGCACTACCACATAATCAATATGGACAAACGAAAGGTGAGCCTGTAAGCCCCCCTGTCTATTTCAAATGCTTCGTCATTCAATTTGGCGCCACTAATTCTTTCATCTCTAAAAATATGAATCAATTTCCAACCTTGTTCCTTACAGTACGCTTTAATTTCGTCTTCTTGATATTTCAAGCTGTATCCATCTCTTGCTTGACCTTTGTTGAGACTCGTAAATACCCTAAAACGTTCAAATACTCACCCTCCCGTTACATAATTTTTATTTTCGTAACGCTTTTTAACGAATAGCGAGTATTATACGACCGTCTCTTGTAAAAATACAACACAATTTTTGTCTGCCCTGTTGCTAAACTAGTTACCTTCTTACGTAACCTACCTTTTATCGCCACGAGCTTTGTCATTCTCGTTAGTTTTTTAGCCATTCCCTGTCATAACTACCCCTGCCATATAAAATGTCATCTCGCCTAATTATCGTACTTTTCTTACTATCCAAGTATTAAAACGATACTCCTTGATGGTACAACCATCATGAGCTTTCGATTTTCATGTAAATCATTTTCTTTTTGTCTCACTCAAAAATTCTCACTTTCTTTTTATTCACTAGATTTATGTATCTATATCGTTACCCCTTTATCATTACGAGTTTTGTCATTTTCATTAGTTTGTGTGTTTTGCAGTATCATAAGTCCTCTTGGAATGTAAAATGTCATCTCGTCTGGTTATCGTGCTTCTCGCAAAATCCAAATATTAAATCAATACTCCATTATGGTACTACCTTCATGAGCTTTGAATTTCAAACTGGTCTCATTCATGTTGTTCTTACTTCACCAAAAACAAAAGCACCTGTTGCCTAAAAGGCAACCAAGTGCTTTATAGTTTACTTTTCTTCAAATTCCTTCATTCTCTCTAATAAATCAAAATCTAGCTGTTCTTTGTTTTGACTTATATATTTATATTCAAAATACTTAATTCTATCTGTTGGACCAAATTCACTTTCATGCCAATTTGTATAATCAAAATGTACGTTTAATTTACCTGTATCATTCAATATTAATGTCACTGAAAACCAAGATTCTTGGTCATTATCAGTAAAAACTTTTTGGAGTTCAACAGTAAGTTGAAATAATTTATGTAGTTCTTTATTATAAGCCCTCTTATCTACACTATATAATTTTGGAATATAATGTGAAAAAATGTGTTGTTCCTCACCTTTTGGCGTAAAAAAGAAGAAAACTCCTCCTTCTCCTTCCTTAACTTCACCATTAAAATAGAAATTATCCCATTCAGTTGGAATCATATCGTTAACCTGTTGTGCAATTTCTTTATATAACTCGTTTAATTCTGTTTCAAAACTCATCAATATCAGCCTCCTGATTTATTTGCAATCTCGCGAATCACTGGAAATTGGCCTTCAATTTCATATTCGACCATAAAGGAATCTGGTCGCATTGAATTATTAGAATAGATCGGTTCAATACTAACAGAGACTTTCTTGGGTGGTACCTCTTTCAATGCATTGGCCCATTCAGTCTCCATTTCGTACCAAACTCCACCCCTCCTATTAATTTGACTATTTTGTGGTACAAGATTATCAATATCAGGAGGACCATTAAATTGTGCTCCTATTAAATGTCCGCCATCATCATCTGGTAATCTTTCTCTTCCCCCTACATTTGCCCTGAGCGTATTTATTTCTATTAGCCTTTTTCAATACAAGTTCGGGAGCATATACATTTACAATACGTCCAAGTTCATCGGTAGTATATTTGTAGTTATCATTGGTTACGTACTTAGTATTTGGGAGTAGTTGTTTCTTACCATTTTCACCTTTTATTATGTGCTTTCCAAAATCAATTTCTTTAACTTCGTTGACTATATTACCATTACCCGTACCCTTACCAGCATCAACAACACCACTACCACGCCCACTCAACATAATCAAATACTCGCTCTTATCCCCACTAACCTTCCCAACATCAGCCCTGCTCTCAGCTTTCATGTAGGAACTCATATTACCAACCCCACCCGCAAACGCTGCATTAGGAGAAGTATTAAGACTACGTCCAAGATCATCCATAAACGCTCTTGAAACGTCCGCTCCTTGCTTGC
>NZ_JBKKHP010000029.1:0-4351 GCF_046613985.1 Niallia laureatilytica
AAAGTTATAAAAACGATTATTGTTGACGTTTTGTTTGTTCAGTTTTCAAAGAGCAATTTTTCGTTGCTATTAGGAGCAACTTTTATATAATAACATATCATTTCATCGTCGTCAACTTCTACGAACAAACTTTTTTATTTTGTATAAAAAGAAAGTTTTTATTCGTTTTAGCGACATTTATTAATATATCACCATTATTCGTGGAAGTCAACTTCTTTTTAAAGCTTCTTACTAATTTCTTCAATGAAGCGAGTTTCTATTCTACATAATAAACTCTTTTATAGCAATAGTAGTTAATTAAACAAGTATTAATAATTAAAAAGAACAAAAACCATACTGGTTTTTGTTCTTTTTAATTTAACATCATTTTTCCCCTACGATCATTCAATTCCTTCATTATTGCTTCCTTCTTTGAATTCCATAAATTTAAAGCATCATCTTCATTCATATATTTAATAAATGTTTGCAAAGCCTCATTCTTCATCATCCAGTCTGTTAAAAATTCTACTCTTTTAATTTTACGCTTTGGTATATGGCTCTTTATAAAATCTTGAATAGCATCATTAACAGGATCCACTTCAATAATTTCGTTACTTATCTCATTCTTTAACTTGTATGTGATAAATCCTATTGGATTTTCTATTTTATAATTATCTCTAATTGACTCCATTACTTGAATTACATTTCTTTTCCCATACTCCAACCAGTTTTGTATAGTTTTATTCGGTACTTTGAAACCTAAATCATTCGCCAAACTTTTGATATCATTAATATCATTTTTAGAAACAACAAAAAGATCTTTTTCAAGTTCTTCTGTATTTAACACTTCAGTTTTAATGGAATTAGATATCGGAACTGGTAGAGGTTGAATAATGGAATCTTTAGGTTTTATAAAGAATTTAATTTCTTTAACAGCTCTTCCTTGTTTAATCTCTTGAAATTCAAATGTAATATCTGATTTTTTGTTTATCTGTTTTTGAGAAGGCAGTAATACTCGTTGCTTAAAATTCCCGTAAGCAGGATATATATTTGTTGCCCCTAACTTATGTCTAAGATCTTCCATATTGAAAGTTCTTTCTTTTAAACGTTCATATTGCTTTAGTAGCTCGTATATCCTTATAGAATAATGTCCCTTTAGTTTACTTACATTTTTTAAATGATAAGATGTAAACTCCTTTTTCAATTCTAATAAATATGGGGTAAGAAATTTATGGAGTGTAAGCTCAATGGTCCCTTTTTTATAGTTGTAATCAGCTTGGGATAACCATTGAACTTGTACCAATCTTTCCTCGAACCTAATTTCATAAATTTTAGCTAACATATTTCTCGTAATTTCTTCTAGTTCCTTATATCTCGTATTACTATTACCGCCAATCAATTTAATGAAATCTTTTATTGTAAAAGTGTAAGATTGAAACTCCTTATCATTCGGTTGCACTAAACTAATAAGTGTTAAGATGATTTTTTGTTCTATCTCAGTTAATTTATATGCTGCTTCAATAAGCTGATTTGATTTTGTAATTAAGTTGTCCGCGCTTATTTTGGATCCCATATCAAAACTCCTTTTTAATGATCATTCTAAAATATAACAAAGAATGCAAAGGAGCGTCTACTTCAGGTTATATTTCCGAAAATTCAGAATCAGTTTTCGGAAATTACTCAGTTTTTGTTATAGTTTACTCAGTTTTTGTTATAGTTTACTCAGTTTTTGTTATAGTTAAGACTCAGTTTTTGTTATAGTTTACTCAGTTTTTGTTATAGTTTACTCAGTTTTTGTTATAGTTTACTCAGTTTTTGTTATAGTTAAGGTCTCTGAACCCTTGGTACATAAGAGTTTTAAGCCTCTGAAAACAATAAAAACAATAAAAACAATAAAAACAATATATGATAAAACAATCAAAACAATACTTGGTGAATGATTAATTTTTCATTATTTCTGTCTATTTAAAATAATGAATTAATAGTTCTGCTAATAAAGTTGTTATATTTTATATATATTAAAGGATTTCAATTATTTTTCTAGAAAGGTTTATATAAATAAAAGAAGAAAACAACGTTGGAAGGAGGCGTGGTTTTGGCTATTACTATTACAATGGGAATACAAAAAGGTGGTTGCGGGAAATCCACTACTGCTGGAATACTAGCATATTTATTAAGCAGAGATGGCTATAAGGTGTTAGCCATAGATATGGATTCTCAAGGTAATTTAACTGAATTAATATCTAATCAACCTTCTAATGAATTTGTAGGAAAATCAATACTAGAAGCAATGCAGAATCAAAATATGAAAGATTACATCCTACCTATAGGGAAAAATTTAGATTTACTTCCTGCTACTAATTTTTTAGCTACTTTTCCAAGATGGATTTATACGGGAAGAACATATAAAGGTGATAGTATTCCTTTCAAAGGAATACCTAGTTTAATTCTAGATCAAAGTTTAGATGATATAAGAAGTGAGTATGATTTCATTATTATTGATACACCACCGTCATTGTCAGAACAAACAACTAATGCATTATGTGCTAGTGAATATGTAGTAGTGTTGTTTGAGTGTTCTAACTGGTGCTACTCAGCAATTCCTAACTTCATGGAATCCGTCGCCAGTGCTAAAAAACATGGAAATAGAGGTACTGAGGTAATAGGAATTTTAAGAACATTAAATGACTTAAGAAGAAGTGATGCCAAAGCATTTAATGAAATGATTACAGAAGATTATCCTAACGAAGTATTTAAAACTGTTATTAATAGAAGAGCTCCTATTGGTCGTTTAGCTTTATATGGATTCAATAAAAACTCAGAGTTAAAACCGGCTTTACTACAATATGAGCAATTTTATAAGGAGTTGATAGATCGTGTCCAAAGTAAATGATATTAAAAATTTGAAGCGGCTTCAAAAGCAAATTACGCCATCACAAGCTTTAGCTGAAGAAATTATTGAAGAGAAAACATTTGAGCAGGAAAAAAAGTTAATAAGAAAACGAGTATCTTTTGATTTAAGAACAGACTTACATAGAGAATTAAAAATGCAATCTTTATTGCAAGAAAAAAACATCTATATTTTAATTGAAGAAGCATTAGAGAAATATCTAAATAAGATTAAAGAATAATTTTGTGCATCCAATATTTGAGTGCGTAGAATTATTTTATCTGCAGTTAACATAATGCATCTTATCCAAAGCAGCACCCCAAACAAAAGACGGAATCCGGCCATATTCGGGCAAATTCCGTCTTTTTCCCTTCGGGAAATAATCAAAAAAAGGACTAAAATTGATAAGAACAATCTCTTATTTACTTCATCTTTCTTACGAATTCTATTTAATAGTCCATTTGACATTGGTATTATAAAAATTAATTTGGGTAAATACTAAATAAACAACTCACCCTAGCGTATCGCTAATAAAAGTTTTTTGTATCGCCTCTTCTAATTCTAATTGTTTCATCCTGGATTTTGCATATCTTTTAGTTACATTTATATCTTTATGACCAGCTAATTTTGAAACAATTTCCAAGCCAACGCCTTTATCTATAAGCTTTTGACAGAAAGTATGTCTTAATTTATGTGGATGAACATTATACTTCTTCAACATATATTGAATTGATCTTTCTGTTAGCCGCTCATTAGATCTTGAAGTAAATAAAGCTTCATCACTGTTAAACGAATCACAGTATTTATGAAGATATTCCTTAGCTTCTTCTGACAATGGAATAAATCTCTCTTCACCAGTTATTCCATTTTTAACGATTAACTGCTTTTTTATAAGATCAATATTCGACTTATTTAAAGAACATAATTCAGATACTCTAATACCTGTATGGAGCAATAAATAAACGATAGCTATATTTCTTCCATGCCCATCTTTTTTAACTTTTTGAAGCAGCTGATTGTACTCAAAAGATGTTAAAATTTCTAATTCTCCCTTTTTTTCTATAGGCATAACTTTAATATCTAAAATTATTTCTGGACGTCTCAAGAACTTAGCGAAGGTTCTAATAGAACCAAGTATTTTATCAATAGTTATTGGACTTTTCCCCTGCTGCTCTAAAAAAGAGAGATAATTTTGAACATCTTGCTGAGATATGTTCTCTAAATAAGTAGGATATTTGTAGAGCCAGTCTTGAAATTTTTTCATTTCACGTTGATAAGTAGTGACGGTGTTAACAGATTTGCCTTCTGTTTCAAGCCAGTCTGCAAATTGACTAATTACATTAGATTTTTGCACTTTATCACCCCTAAATTCAGACTTGGTACCTTACTTAATATCTTAAATCATAAAAAGAAAGAAGTAAACTTCCGCGATGAATTTCAAAAAAAAGGGGATAGTAGCCTAACGACTACTATCCCCTTTTG
>NZ_JBKKHP010000003.1:0-396585 GCF_046613985.1 Niallia laureatilytica
TCGTTGCTATCAGAAGCAACTTTTATATAGTAACATATCATTCTATACAAGTCAACAGGAAATTTTAGAGGTTTTTCACAAAACTTTCTATCTGTCTTGCTGACTTGTATGATTATAGCAACTTATTTCAAAGAGTGCAATATCTTTTTATAAAATATAAATAGATTTTTTAATTTCAGCTATAATGCAGAATTTCATCAATATAAAGATGCCTGTTTTTTTCCAGATCGAGCATCATACCATCCTCTGCTATCTTTACAAGAGGTCTTGTGGCAGACTTACCTTCAATAAATAAAACCTCAGCTCTTTGCCCGTTAGAAAGCTTTACAGTACTTCCAATAGTATACTGAATAATACTGCTGCTCAAAGCCTGAAGTACGACGTGATCAAACTTTCCGAAATAATCCTGCTGCATCTTTTCTAGAACTTTAAAAGGCGATTGCTTGCTTCTATATAACCTTTGGGAGGTCATAGCATGAAAAGTATCAGAGACAGCTATAACTTTTGCATATGGATGAATTTTGTTATCTTCATTACCTAATGGATAACCGCTCCCATCAAGTCTTTCATGATGCTGAAGTATAGCAAGTCTTGTTTCTTTTTTTAAGAGAGCATGCTCTGGCAGCATTTGCAAACTATAGCTTGTATGTCTTTTCACTTCCTCAAATTCTTCTTCCGTCAAAGGTTCTTCCTTTGTAATTAAGTTAGATGGTATTTTTGACATCCCTGCATCACTTAAACAGCCGGCCATAGCGATTTGGACGATTTCCCCTTTACTGTAGTCCATTTTTTTTGCTATAAGAGCACTAATAACACCTACTGCAACAGAATGCTGATAGATATATTCTTTTTTATTAGATAAATGATATAAAGAAAATACTTCCTTGCTATACTGCTCTAAATCCTCCAATAGCGGCAGCATTATTGTGCGAACTGCAGGAATATTCAGCGGTACACCATACTGCCAAGAACGAAACTCCTTTTTGTACTGGTTAACAGCAAGAAGAAATTTATCAAAGAAACTCTCTTCTTTCTTTTTCAATCCTGCACTATCTTCCTCTTTAAGCTCATCGAGAAAGTTTCCATCAATCTGAGTATTTTCAATCTCTATCTTCTCAATTTGAAATGCTTTAAGAACATTTATATGCTCGTCTGTCAATACAGTTTTAGAAGTTATTATCGGTCTATTCGTCATGCTGAAAACATCTTCTGCTAAGATGCACCCGGCCATTAAACGATTAACACTTACATTCATGTATTACTCCACCCTCATAAGGACTTTTATACTATATTCTACTTTATTTTTTATTGAAATGATAACCTTATTTTTAAAAAAAATACTGGAAAATTCTTATTTTTGGGATTATAAGGGTCATATTACCTATACCATTTAAATGTCCAGAGCGAAAAAAAGAAGCTGCTTTTGGCAGCTTCTTACTCCTCTGTTTCAGCAGCATCAGATACTGTGCTATCTTCCGCTGTTTCTTCAGGCATTTCTGTTTCAGCTTCTTCTTCTTTTTCCACTTTAGCGACTGTTGCTACAAATTCGCTTTCACTTTCATTAAGCTTAATCAGCTTAACACCTTGAGTGCTTCTACCCATAGATGATATATCGCCGACAGCCATACGGATTAAGACACCGCCCGTAGTAATTAGCATCAGGTCTTCCTCACCATTTACTGCCTTCATGGAAACTAACGGTCCATTTTTGTCAGTAATATTGCAAGTCTTAATACCTTTACCGCCTCTTCCTTGGATTCTATATTCCTCTGCAGATGTTCTCTTTCCGTAACCATTTTTCGTCACGATAAGAATTTCTGAACCTTCCTCTAACACTTCCATACCAACAACTTCATCATTAGAGGATAGGGTAATCCCTTTAACACCAGTAGCTGTTCTACCCATAGAGCGAACATCTGTCTCTGGGAAACGGATTAGAAGCCCATTTTTAGTTCCAATGATAATTTCCTTGTTACCGTCAGTGAGACGTACAGAAATCAATTCATCTCCATCTCTTAGGTTAACGGCAATTAGCCCGTTATTCCTGATATTTGCAAATGATGATAGCGGAGAACGTTTTGATATTCCTTCCTTAGTCGTGAAGAATAGGAACCAATCATCGACAAATTCTGAGACTGGTATGATAGCATTCACCCATTCATCCTTCTCTACTCCAAGGAGGTTGATAATCGGAATCCCCTTGGCTGTGCGGCTGAATTCAGGGATTTCATAGCCTTTAAGGCGATATACCTTCCCTTTATTCGTAAAGAATAGAATCGTATCATGAGTGGAAGTTGTGCTAAGCTGTTCCACAAAGTCATCTTCATTTGTTCCCATACCTTGAATACCGCGGCCACCGCGTTTTTGAGCGCGATAAGTAGACGCAGGCAATCTCTTAATATAACCGTTATGAGTTAGTGTGATGATGATATTTTCTTCTGGAATTAAATCTTCATCCTCGATATTTTCAATTCCGCCCGCTACAATTTCTGTACGGCGTTTGTCATTGAAACGCTCTTTTACTTCAAGGAGCTCCTCGCGGATAATATCAAGCAGCTTTTCTTCATCAGCTAAAATAGATTTTAACTCGGCAATCAATGCTACTAATTCCTTGTATTCTTCCTCTATCTTTTCTCTTTCAAGTCCAGTTAATCTTTGCAGACGCATGTCCAAGATTGCCTGAGCTTGCTTTTCTGACAGATTGAAATTGCTCATTAATCCTTCTCTAGCAATATCTGTTGTTCTAGAACCGCGAATTAAGGCAATTACTTCATCTAAATGATCAAGTGCAATGCGCAAGCCCTCTAATATATGAGCGCGCGCTTCTGCTTTTCTCAACTCAAATTCAGTACGGCGGCGAATGATAACCTTTTGATGATCCAAATAATAAACAAGGCATTGCTTTAAGTTAAGCACTTTAGGCTGTCCGTCCACTAGCGCAAGCAAGTTAATACCAAAGCTTGTCTGCATTGCTGTGTGCTTATATAAGTTGTTCAGCAGCACATTAGCATTTGCATCCTTGCGAACTTCAATAACAACCCTCATTCCATTACGGTCTGATTCATCTCTTAAGTCTGTAATACCATCAATCTTCTTATCCCTAACCAACTCAGCAATTCGCTCTACTAGACGAGCTTTATTAACCTGATAAGGGATTTCTTTGACGATTATTACTTCTTTACCATTCGGCTTTACTTCGATTTCCACTTTTGCTCTAACAATGATAGAGCCTCTGCCTGTCTCGTAAGCCTTTCTGATGCCAGATCTCCCGACAATCATTCCACTTGTAGGGAAGTCAGGACCAGGTATTATTTCCATCAATTCGGGAATTGTAATATCAGAGTTTCTGCTGACAGCCAAAACACCGTCAATAACCTCTCCTAACTGATGCGGCGGTATGTTTGTAGCCATACCAACTGCAATCCCGCTTGTTCCGTTTACCAAAAGGTTTGGGAAACGGGATGGTAAAACAACAGGTTCCTTTTCTTCTCCATCGAAGTTTTCTGTGTAGTCGATAGTATCCTTGTTGATATCCCTTAACAGCTCCATCGCTATTTTGGACATTCTTGCTTCCGTATAACGCATCGCTGCAGCAGAATCGCCATCAACTGAACCGAAGTTACCGTGACCATCTACCAACATATAACGGTAGTTGAAATCCTGCGCCATACGAACCATTGTTTCATATACAGCACTATCACCGTGGGGATGGTACTTACCAATTACTTCCCCAACAATACGAGCAGATTTCTTAAACGGTTTGTCAGAATGCATTCCTAAATCGTGCATAGCATATAATATCCGGCGGTGAACAGGTTTAAGTCCATCTCGAACATCTGGAAGTGCACGGGAAACAATGACACTCATCGCATAATCCAAGAAGGATGTACGCATTTCCTTGCTTATATTTATTTCTTTAATTTGAGAATTCGGCATATCAGCCATATAGGAACCTCCTTAAGCAAAGCGCAAGGTGCTAAATCTCCTTTAGCACCATAGTCATTCTTTTGCATTTATCTTAAACATCCAGGTTTTTCACATATACTGCATTTTCTTCGATAAAGTTTCTGCGTGGTTCTACTTTATCACCCATTAGCATTTCAAATGTCTCATCCGCTTCGATTGCGTCATCTAGGCTTACCTGCAGCAACACTCTTGTGGAAGGATCCATTGTCGTATCCCACAGCTGTTCTGCATTCATTTCACCTAAACCTTTATAGCGTTGGATATTCGGTTTTGGTGATGCTGGCAATTTTTCAAGTACCTCAGCCAATTGGCGGTCATTATATGCATACTCAAGCTTTTTCCCTTGCTTGACACTGTAAAGCGGTGGTTGAGCAATATAAATATATCCAGCTTCTACAATTTTCCGCATATAGCGGTAGAAGAAAGTGAGCAGCAGTGTTCGAATATGTGCACCGTCAACGTCCGCATCTGTCATAATAACAACCTTATGATATCTAGCCTTTGAAATATCATAGTCGTCTCCAATTCCAGTACCAATAGCGGTAATCATAGAACGAACCTCATTATTGGATAAGATACGATCCAATCTAGCCTTTTCAACATTCAGGATTTTTCCTCTTAACGGCAGGATTGCCTGGAAATGCCGGTCTCTTCCTGATTTTGCTGAACCGCCTGCAGAATCACCCTCAACTATGAATAATTCGCTTATTGCAGGGTCTTTTGACGAGCAGTCTGCTAATTTACCAGGTAAGCTGGAAACTTCAAGGGCACTTTTTCTACGCGTTAACTCCCTTGCTTTTTTAGCAGCAATTCTAGCTCTCAATGCCATTTGACCTTTATCAACAATTTTCCTAGCTACTGAAGGATTTTCAAGCAAGAATTTCTCAAAATGATCAGCAAAGATTGTGTCAGTGATTGCCCGAACTTCTGAGTTGCCTAGTTTTGTCTTTGTTTGTCCTTCGAATTGCGGGTCAGGGTGCTTAATTGAAACGATAGCCACAATCCCTTCCCTGACATCTTCTCCTGAAAGGTTTGCTTCTGAATCCTTAAGCACTCCGTTTTTCCTTGCATAGTCATTAATTGCTCGAGTCAATGCAGTTTTAAAACCGGATTCATGTGTTCCGCCTTCGTGTGTATTGATATTATTAGCAAACGAGAAAATGTTGCCTGTGTAGCCATCGTTATATTGGAGTGAAACCTCGACAGTAATGCCGTCTTTTTCTCCTTCAATATAGATAGGCTCTTCAAACAGCACCTCTTTATTGCGGTTTAAATGCTCAACGTAGGACTTTATTCCACCTTCATAGTGATATTCCTTACGCTTCTCCATACCTTCTCTTGTATCTTCAATGGTAATTTTAATATTGCGATTCAAGAAGGCTAACTCTCTAATTCTGTTTGCCAATGTTTCATAATCATAGACGAGAGTTTCTTTGAAAATCTCACTATCCGGTTGGAATCTTGTTGTTGTACCTGTTACATCTGATTCACCGATAATCTTAAGATCTTCCTGAGGAACACCTTTTTTATATTGTTGGTAGTATATGTTCCCATCCCGGTGAACAAAAACTTCCAACTCGGATGAAAGGGCGTTAACAACAGATGCACCTACACCATGAAGACCTCCGGATACTTTGTATCCTCCGCCACCAAATTTACCACCGGCGTGAAGTACTGTCATGATTACTTCAACTGCAGGTCTTCCCATCTTTTCATGAATCCCGACAGGAATACCACGTCCATTATCCTTAACTGTAATGCTGTTATCTTTTTCAATAATGACGTTGATTTCATCGCAGTAACCTGCCAGTGCTTCATCAATACTATTATCTACAATTTCCCATACAAGATGGTGCAAGCCTTTACCGCTTGTTGAACCAATATACATCCCTGGTCTTTTGCGGACCGCTTCTAACCCTTCAAGTACCTGTATCTGACTTTCATCATATGATTGTTGTTCCATTGGATCATGTTCCATTGACAAATTGATCACCTTACTTTCTATTGACATCCAAAAATTTACTCTTTGCTTATCCTATTAGACCTTAAAATTGCTAATACTCCTGAGCTGTCAGTCTGTATGATCGCCTTTTTAGTGTATTGGAAGCAATTGGAGAATAATAAATGGCATCTTTTGTTATAACAATAGATTTATAAGCTTTACTGTCGCCACTTATTGTTGTCTCTTTTTGCGTATTTAAAAATTCAGTTGTAATCTCAGAGGAACCAATTGTTTGTTTGTCTAAAATTGTAATGATATCTACAGTTCTTATAAGTACATTTTCACCAATATGAACGTACACTTTTTCACCTCAAAGCTATTGAATCTTTTTCATCGTTCCTGCTTCCACCTGGAATGTAGATGCTTCTTTTAATGTTTGATGATCAATTCCATCCACATTCGTAGTCGTCACGAATGTTTGTACCTTTCCTTGGATGGTATTCAAAAGATGAGATTGTCGATAATCATCTAATTCAGAGAGCACATCATCTAATAAAAGGATAGGATACTCACGGATCTCCGCATGTATGAGTTCGATTTCTGCCATTTTAATCGAAAGTGCTGTAGTTCTTTGCTGACCTTGTGAACCAAAAGTTTGAACATCTCTTCCATTTACGAAAAACAATAAATCATCTCGATGGGGACCGAACAAGGTCATACCTCGGTCAATCTCTCTTTTTTTCACACTGGCAAACTTTTCTTCGTATACTCTTCTCATTTTCGACAAATCTAGATCTTCTGATACATCTGCCGAGGGTTTATACTGAATTTGTAATGTCTCCAGTCCTCTTGAAATTCCTTTATGAATTGGGATTGCCCAATTTTCCAGAAGTTCCAGGAATTCAAAACGCTTTGATACTATCTTCACTGCCATATCAATAAACTGCTCTGTCAGTATTTCAAGCATTGTATGATCTGACTGTTTATTCATCTGCAGTTGTTTTAAGTAAGTGTTTCGCTGCTGCATAATCTTTTGGTACTGGCTCATATCGTGCAAATAAACAGGGGAAATCTGCCCGATTTCCATGTCAATAAATCTTCTTCTAATTTGAGGACTACCCTTAACAAGATTTAGGTCTTCCGGAGCAAACATCACAACATTCATATTGCCGATGTATTGGCTTAGCTTCCGTTGCTCAATATGATTGTACTTAGCTTTTTTTCCTTTTTTAGACACAACTAACTGCATGGGTAGCGGCCCATGTGCTTTTTTTAATCTACCTTCTATTTTAGCATAATCTGAGTCCCAGCGAATAAGATCTTTATCATTTGAAGTTCTGTGGGATTTTGCCATTGCTAAAACATAGATGGATTCCATGACATTTGTTTTGCCTTGCGCGTTTTCTCCCAGAATGACATTTACCTTATTCTCAAATTCCACTTCCAGGTGCTCGTAATTACGGTAATTCCTCAATTGCAGCTGCTCAATAAACATAAGGGATCATCCTTTTTTTACAGAACTGTAAATGTACCAATAGAGGGAATTTCAATCTTATCGCCTGACCTTAATTTTCTGCCTCTGCGCTGATCTTGTTCTCCATTGACAAATACTTCATGTTCACTTAAAAACCATTTTGCCATTCCTCCAGATTGGATAATATCTGCAACCTTCAAGAATTGGCCTAATGTTATATATTCCGTCTCAATTTTAATTTGATTGTTCATGTTTTCACTCTTTCAAGTTTAATCGTATCTCTTTATTTTACTAAATTATTTAACGATACACAAAGAAAACTGAAATATTTCTATAAATTAGTAGTATTCAACACATTTTCAAGAGATTTTGACGAACATTTAGGCATTAAATTCGTCTATAAAAAACATTCATAATTCCTGCTTTGCCTAAATATATTATTCATGAAGGAAAATAGGATGCCCCTATGGGACACCCTATAAGCTTTAGGCAGCTGTTAATATGTTCGCACTGGAAGAATTAGCTGAAGGATAGAATCATCATTTAACGGATTGATTACAAACGGTCGCATAGCACCAGTGAAGTTAATTTTCACTTCCGTTCCTTCTAAAGCCTTTAAAGCATCCATCATATATTTGGCACTAAAAGATATTTTCAGTTCTTCACCTTGAATAGACTCGCTGATTAGCTCCTCTACAACTTTACCAATTTCAGGCGTAAAAGATGAAATTTCAATTACATCCTCTCCAATGGTGGAGAATTTAACGACATTATTCCGTCCTTCTCTTGCAAGCAAGGATGCACGATCAATAGATTGCAGGAATTCTTTTGCATTCACAACTATTTCCGTTTTGCTTTCTGTCGGAATTAGACGATTTGTGTCAGGATAATTCCCTTCAAGCAGGCGAGAGAAGAATAAGATATGCTTCGCCTTAAATAGAATTTGGTTTTCTGTCACAACAATCTCAACCGGTTCGTTATGGTCATCTAAAATACGGTTTAACTCATTTAAGCTTTTCCCAGGAATCACAATATTAAATGACTGTTCCGTATTTGAATCAATTTTTGCTTTTCTTAATGCAAGCCGATGGCTATCTGTTGCAATACAGATTAAGTCATCATTTTCAATCTTCCAGTTTACACCTGTCAACACCGGGCGTGTTTCTGAGGTGGACACTGCAAACACTGTTTGTTTGATAATGTTTTTTAGCAGGTCAGTTGGAATTTTAAAGATATTTTCTTCTGATATTTGAGGCAAATGTGGATATTCCTCAGAATCAAGACCGTTTAAGTTAAATTCCGATTTCCCTGAACGAATTACCGTTTGTAAGTTATCTACTTCAAGTTCTACTTGGCTAGTAGGAAGCTTTTTAACGATTTCACTAAAAAATTTAGCTTGCAGCACGATTGATCCAGGACGTTGAATTTCCACAATGACAGAATCATTTTCTTCTTTAGGAATAAAGGATTCAATAGAGATATCTGAATCACTTCCTGTTAATGTAACACCTTCTTCTGTTGCTACGATTTTTATCCCTGTCAGAATTGGAATTGTTGTTCTGCTAGTTATGGCTTTCATTACATCCTGTACCCCTTGGACAAGATTATCTTTTTGGATGATAAATTTCATTAATTGATCCTCCGTTATCATTAGTTTTTTTATTGCGTATTTATAATAATATTTCTTTTAAAGATCGTAGTAATAGTAGTAGGCCTTGTTAATTTGTGAATAACTCGCTTTTTCAAAGGAAACACAGTCTATCCACATGTGGATAGACTGTGTCTAAGTTGGTTAAAGTTATGCACAGTATTCAGCTTTATACTTTTAAGAGCTCGTTGATTTCTTTTAGCTGTTTTTGCAAAAGCGAATCAGATACAAGGAGCTTTGAGATTTTTTCATGTGCATGGATAACTGTAGTATGATCTCTTCCGCCGAATTCTTCGCCGATCTTCGGAAGGGAAAAGTCTGTAAGTTCACGTGACAAGTACATGGCAATCTGTCTAGGAAAAGCGATGGATTTCGTTCTTTTTTTAGCCTTAAAATCCTCTAATTTCACACTGAAATGTTCCCCGACTACTTTTTGAATATCATGTATTGTTATGACGCGCGGCTTAGAGCTAGGGACAATATCTTTTAATGCTTCTGCCGCAAGATCTGCATTAATGTCTTTGTTGATTAAGGAGGAATATGCAACAACTCTTATAAGTGCACCTTCTAGTTCACGGATGTTGGAATCAATTTGATTCGCGATATAAAGCATGACTTCATTTGGAATGTCCAACCCATCAGCTTTTGCTTTCTTTCTAAGAATGGCAATCCTTGTTTCTAAGTCAGGCGGAGTTATATCCGTTATTAGTCCCCATTCAAACCGTGAACGAAGCCTGTCTTCCAAAGTTGGAATCTCCTTTGGCGGCCTGTCACTGGAGATAATGATTTGTTTGCTTTCCTCATGCAAAGTATTAAATGTATGGAAAAATTCTTCCTGTGTTGATTCTTTTCCAGCAAGAAACTGAATATCATCTATGAGAAGTACATCAACATTCCGGTATTTATCACGGAATTCTGCACCTTTATTGTCTCGAATACTATTAATGAACTCATTTGTAAACTTTTCCGAAGATAAATAAACAACCTTTGCTGAAGGATTATGATCTAAAACATAATGCCCGATTGCATGCATTAAGTGAGTTTTTCCAAGACCTACACCCCCGTAAATAAAAAGCGGGTTATAAGCTTTAGCCGGTGCTTCAGCTACTGCTAAAGAAGCAGCATGTGCAAAGCGGTTCCCAGAACCAATTACAAACGTATCAAAAGTATATTTAGAATTCAGTATTGTTTGTTCGGTTGTTTCTTCTTCTTTTTTCTTTTGTTTAGAGGAGATTTGAAGATCAAATTCTTCCTCCTTTTGGTTTTGAGGAATAATAAATTTTACACCAAGCTCTTCACCAGTTATTTCTTCAAGAATGTCCGAAATAAGCTGGGAATATCGTTCTTCCAACCAGTCTCGAGCAAATTCATTAGGAGCTGTTATGATTAGGCTGTCACCTTGAAGGGCATGTGCCTTCGTTGCTTTAAGCCATGTATCAAAGCTAGGTTTGCTGATTTTTTTTTCAATATTGCTTAACGCTTTATTCCATAGATCCGCAATATTTTCCAACCAATTTCCCTCCTTTTCCTTTTTATTTGCGTGCCGAAAAGAACAGATTCCTAAAAAAAGAGCTAATCTGCCAATACATTAATAATGATCTGTGGAAAAAATATATAATAAGGAAGTTAAATAGCATTTCGACAGTATCCACTATTTGTGGACAACTCTTTTAAGAGGTGTCTAATAAGCTGTCCACATTTTATCCACATTCTGTGGATAAAAGAGTTATACACAGAAATTATTCAAATGTGAAAACAAAACTATAATATCAAAAAATCATAATAACTGCAATGGTTTTTCATATCTTATCCACAAGTGAAACAATATGTTGATAATAAATGTCCACAGGTTATTAGTTTGTTAAAAACCTGTAAATAAGTATTGTGGACAGTGAAAAAAATGTCGAAATTTTATCCACAGGCTCGAAATATGCAATTTAAGTGCTTATTTAAGCAATGTAAAAAAATTAAATATCCATTTGGGGAGAAGCAAAAAATGACAGCGTATTGACAAGTGGCCTTCTATTCCTTATTATTACTATTCAGAAAGAAATATAGTACGTAGCATATGTTTTACAGGATATTTCCGATGTTATAGAACATAAAGCAAAAACTTGTTAGAGCGATCAACAAGGATAAATAGACTAGAAAATAAATGAATGGTTGACAATCAATCAGCTATGTTTATATAATTGTAAGGACTGTCTGTAACAGCTATTCCTCAGGGAGGTGTCATATACAATGAAAAGAACTTTTCAACCAAATAAACGTAAAAGAAGTAAAGTTCACGGATTCCGCAGCCGCATGAGCAGTCCAAATGGACGTAATGTTTTAGCTCGCCGTCGACGCAAAGGAAGAAAAGTATTATCAGCTTAGGCCACTGAAACGTCAGTGGTCTTTTTTTCGATAAATGGACTGAAAAGTTATGGGCTCTTAGAATAAATCTTAAGAGCCCATACTATAATGGATATATAAGCTCCTGGTTTTGAAGCAAAGGATGTTTCTATGTTGGAAGGTACATAAATAATATAGATTCGGAAAGTATTGAATAAATAAGGAGTAAATGATTTGAAGAAAGAATATCGCGTAAAAAAAAGTAAAGAGTTTCAAGAAGTATTTAAAAAGGGACAATCATTCGGCAATAGGCAGTTTGTTGTATATAAGTATGAAAAAAGCGGACAAGCTCATTTTAGAATTGGGCTTTCTGTCAGCAAAAAGATTGGAAATGCCGTTATGAGAAATAAAATTAAACGGTATATAAGGCAGATATTTTTGGAAATCGGAGATTCTTTGGAAAATGAAGCGGATTATGTCATTATTGCTAGAAAGCCTCTAGCTGAAATGGAATATGAGGAAACAAAAAAGAGCCTTCTCCATGTTCTGAAAATTGCAAAGGTCTTAAAAAGAAAGATTCAGTGAAATTTCAAGTTAAGCGTTTCCTATATCATCTAAATTAGGATACAATTATCATCTAAATTAGGATACAATGAAGCCAGAAGCTAATTTTGGCTCTATTATTTATTAACAGGAGGATTTTACGGTTGAAGAAAAAATTAGTGTTGCTATTTGGTCTATTATTTTTAGTGACTATCTTGGCTGGATGTACAGAATTCAATCAGCCGATCACTTCAGAAAGTGATGGCTTCTGGAATGAATATATTGTTTATCCATTATCACAGCTCATCATTAAAACAGCAGAACTTGCCGGCGGAAGCTTTGGCGTATCTATCATTATTGTAACAATACTAGTTCGTCTTGTTATTTTGCCGTTAATGATTAAGCAAACTAAAAACAGTAAAGCGATGCAGGCAGTGCAGCCTGAAATGGAAGCATTAAGAAAAAAATACAGCTCTAAAGATCAAAAAACACAACAAAAGCTGCAAGAAGAAACAATGAAGCTTTTCCAAGAAAATAAAGTAAATCCATTGGCAGGATGTTTTCCATTAATCGTTCAGATGCCAATATTGATTGGTTTCTACCACGCTATTTCACGTACAAGAGAAATTGCTCAGCATGAATTTTTATGGTTTAACTTAGGACAGCCAGATCCATTCTATCTGCTTCCTATCATTGCAGGGATTACGACATTCATCCAAACAAAAATGACAATGGCAGGAACAGCTAACCAAAACCCGCAAATGGTTATGATGCTTTGGATTATGCCAATCATGATCTTAGTATTTGCTATTAACTTCCCAGCTGCATTATCACTATACTGGGTTGTAGGTAATATCTTTACAATTATCCAAACGTACTTCATCAAAGGTCCGGAGTTGAAGAAGTCCGGTCAGACAGGAAAATTGGAGGGAGCCAAAAAGTGAGAGAGGTAACTGCTACAGGACATTCAGTCGAAGCAGCAGTGGAATCAGCTTTAGCTCAGCTTAAGACAACAAAGAACCAAGCCGAAATCATTGTTGTTGATAAAGGAAAAAAAGGTTTTTTAGGAATTGGGGCCCGCTCGGCTACTGTAACTGTAAGGAAGCTTGAGACGCCTCTAGAATCTGCAGAGCGATTTTTGCAGGATATTTGCACCCAAATGGGAGTTAACGCATCTATTTCGGCAAAAAAGTCGGGCAGGAATATCTTTTTTGAATTAAAAGGAGACAAGATCGCCCTTTTAATTGGAAAAAGGGGACAAACGCTCAACTCACTTCAGTATTTAACGCAATTGGTCATTAATAAGAATTCCGATGAATACTTAAGGGTCACGCTAGACGCTGAAGGCTACCGGGAAAGAAGAAAGCAATCCCTTATACAGCTTGCAGAAAGAACGGCCCATAAAGCCCTAAAGATTGGCAAAGAAATTTCGTTAGAGCCAATGCCGTCAAATGAAAGAAAAATCATTCATAATGCATTAACAGGCATTAAAGGTATAAGCACCTGTTCATCAGGTGAAGATGCTTTCAGGCATATTATCATTTCTCCAGAAAAAAAGCCTGTTCAAAAAGCATAAAATAAGAAAAAAAGACAATCTCAAAATTTTTGGGATTGTCTTTTTTTGTTCCTTCTTACATTAACATTCTGCAAAATTCCCTTCAAAAGTTAACCAGTATTCATCTTTACAGAGCATATTCGGCAAAATAGCCATAAAATCTGTGAATTATTTGTCTGAACAGCGCTATTTTTGGTGCGTTTTATTGTTATTCACATGTGGATAAGATAAAATGGTAATAATAAAGAATAGTAATGTGGATAAGTGTGCGGATTTTTTTCTTTTTTTAAAGTTGTGGATATGATAATCTAATCTATTGTAACAATTAAATGAGTTGTTGATAAGTTTACATCAGTTTCTATATATAGATTTTTAATGATTTGAGGTGACAGCATGGAATTTGATACTATAGCTGCAATCTCCACACCAATGGGAGAGGGAGCGATTGCGATTGTAAGATTGAGTGGGCCAGACTCATTTGCGATTGCAGATAAGGTATTTAAAAGTATAGGAAATAAAAAGATAAAAGAGGTAGCAAGTCATACTATTCATTATGGGCATATCATTGACCCGGCTACGGATGAAACAATTGAGGAAGTAATGATTTCTGTAATGAAGGGACCAAAAACATTCACTAAAGAGGATGTTATTGAAATTAACTGTCATGGCGGAATGGCTTCTGTAAATCGTTTGCTTCAGTTGCTTGTAACGAACGGTGCAAGACTTGCTGAACCAGGTGAATTTACGAAAAGAGCATTTCTAAATGGAAGAATCGATTTGTCCCAAGCAGAAGCAGTCATGGATTTGATCAGAGCGAAAACGGACAAAGCAATGAATGTAGCCCTTGGACAAATGGAAGGAAGACTTTCAAAGCTGATTAGAACCTTGAGACAAGAAATATTAGAGACACTCGCGCAAGTTGAGGTTAATATAGATTATCCTGAATATGATGATGTGGAAGAAATGACTCATCAGCTTATGCTCGATAAATCTCGGTTTGTACAGGCGGAGATAAAGAAGCTGCTTCAGACTTCTCAGCAAGGCAAAATATTAAGAGAAGGACTTTCAACGGTTATTGTAGGACGGCCTAATGTAGGAAAATCCTCATTGTTGAACAGCTTGGTCCAAGATAATAAGGCAATCGTAACAGATATTCCTGGTACGACAAGAGATGTTATTGAGGAATATGTTAATGTGCGCGGTGTACCTCTTCGTCTGCTAGATACGGCAGGTATCCGTGAAACAGAGGACATTGTTGAAAGAATTGGTGTTGAAAAGTCCAGAAAGGTTTTAAAGGAAGCAGACTTAATCCTGCTTGTTCTCAATTATGCAGATGCTTTGACAGAAGAGGATGTCAATCTGTTCAAAGCGGTTGAGGGAATGGATTATATAGTGATTGTAAATAAGACAGACCTGCCGCAAAAAATTGATATGGAGCGTATAAAGGAATTGTCAGCTAATCAAAAAATGGTTACTACTTCACTGTTGCAGGATAAGGGCATCAACCAGCTAGAAGAGGCAATTTCCAGCCTGTTTTTTGAAGGTGCAATTGAAGCAAGTGATATGACATATGTGTCCAATACAAGACATATCTCCCTTCTGAACCAAGCGCTTCAATCTATTAATGAAGCCATTTCAGGAGTGGAAATGGGAACCCCAATTGATATTGTCCAAATAGATTTAACAAGAACTTGGGAACTGCTTGGTGAAATCATCGGCGATAGTGTACACGAAAGCCTGATTGATCAGCTGTTCTCCCAATTTTGCTTAGGTAAATAAAAGAAAAAGTTGCAGTTAGGAGGCACCATGATGCAGTACGAAGCAGGAAATTATGATGTCATTGTGATTGGGGCAGGACATGCTGGGTGTGAAGCAGGTCTTGCAGCCGCAAGATTGGGCGCCAATACATTGATGTTGACTATAAATTTAGATATGGTAGCTTTTATGCCGTGTAACCCATCTGTTGGGGGGCCGGCTAAAGGAATTGTCGTTAGAGAAATTGACGCACTTGGCGGAGAAATGGGTAAAAACATCGATAAAACCTATATCCAAATGAGAATGTTGAATACAGGAAAAGGGCCTGCAGTCAGAGCTCTTCGTGCACAGGCAGACAAATATATGTATCAGCACGAAATGAAAAAAACACTGGAAAATCAGCCAAACTTAACATTGATCCAAGGTATGGTTGAACAGTTGATTGTAGAAGACAATACAGTAAAAGGTGTTATCACAAAAACAGGTGCTACTTATACTGCTAAAACGGTTGTAGTAACTACGGGAACTTATCTACGCGGAGAAATTATCCTTGGTGAGCTGAAATATTCAAGTGGTCCAAATAACCAGCAGCCATCGATTCGTCTATCTGAACATCTGCAGGAATTAGGATTTGATCTTGTTCGTTTTAAAACAGGAACACCGCCGAGAGTAAACAGTCATTCTATTGACTACAGCAAGACGGAAATCCAACCAGGTGATGATGTTCCAAGAGCTTTTTCTTACGAGACAACAAAATATATTACAGAACAGCTGCCATGCTGGCTGACATATACAAATGAAAAAACGCATCAAATTATTGATGACAACTTGCATCGATCCCCAATGTATTCTGGGATGATCAAGGGAACAGGGCCGCGCTATTGCCCATCTATTGAAGATAAAGTCGTTCGCTTTAATGATAAGCCAAGACATCAAATTTTCCTTGAGCCGGAAGGTAAGAATACGCAGGAGGTTTATGTACAAGGCTTGTCAACAAGCTTGCCTGAGGATGTACAGCAAGAAATCCTTCGTACAATTCCTGGATTGGAAAATGTCCAAATGATGAGAGCAGGTTATGCCATTGAATATGATGCTATTGTACCTACTCAATTATGGCCAACATTAGAAACAAAGAAAATTAAGAATCTCTATACAGCAGGTCAAATTAACGGTACTTCAGGTTATGAAGAGGCTGCCGGCCAAGGTTTAATGGCAGGAATTAACGCAGGTTTGAATGCCACTGGTAAAGAACAGCTTATCTTAAGCCGCTCTGATGCCTATATTGGAGTATTGATTGATGATCTTGTTACGAAGGGCACAAATGAACCGTACCGCCTGCTAACTTCCAGAGCAGAATACCGCCTTCTGCTTCGCCATGATAATGCAGATTTGCGCTTAACTGACTATGGATATGAAATCGGCTTAATAGCGGAAGAAAGATATAATAAATTCACTGACAAAAAGCAACAGATCGAACAAGAAAAGAACCGCTTAAAAGAAATTATCCTTAAGCCAAATGAACAAGTTCAAGCTGTCATTAAAGAACAAGGCGGCAGTGAATTGAAAGACGGCATTAAGGCAGCGGATCTGCTGAGAAGACCAGAAATGAACTACAAGCATATACAACAATTAGCACCAAGTGAAGCTGGTTTATCTGACGAAGTAACAGAACAAGTAGAAATCCAGATAAAGTATGAAGGTTATATTGATAAATCATTGCAGCAAGTAGATCGTCTGAAGAAAATGGAAAACAAAAAAATTCCAGAGAACATCGATTATGATGCAATTTCCAGCCTTGCAACAGAAGCAAAGCAGAAGTTGAAAATGGTACGGCCATTATCTTTGGCACAGGCTTCTAGAATCTCTGGAGTAAATCCTGCAGATATATCCATACTATTAGTATATTTGGAGCAAGGTCGCATAGCGCGAGTGTAATAGAAAGTGATTGGCTTTTTGCCTGTATTACCATAGGCAAGAAGCCTCTCCTGTTGTAAAAAATATACATAATCAGGAATTGGATGGAAAGGGAGCAAGCATGAATACAGAACAATTTAGACAAATGCTCCGAGAGAAAGGTCTGGAGCTCTCTGATAGGCAGATGGAACAGTTTAAGATTTATTTTGAAACACTTGTTGAATGGAATGAAAAAATGAACCTGACTGCTATTACAGAACAATCTGAGGTTTATTTGAAACATTTTTATGATTCCATCACAGCAGGATTTTATTTAGAAAGCTTTAAGTCGCCTATTCATATTTGCGATGTTGGAGCAGGGGCGGGATTCCCGAGCATACCGCTGAAAATAGCTTTCCCGCAGCTGAAAATAACAATTGTTGACTCATTAAAAAAACGTATTCACTTTTTAGAGCATTTAGCAAAGGCTTTAGATTTAAAAGAAGTCCAGTTTATCCATGACAGAGCGGAAACATTCGGACAAAACAAAGAATATCGGGAAACTTTCGACATGGTAACAGCAAGAGCTGTAGCAAGGTTATCGGTTTTAAGTGAACTATGTATGCCATTGGTAAAGGTTGGAGGCGTATTTGTTGCTATGAAAGCGGCAAGTGCACAAGAGGAAATAGAAGCTGGCAAAAAAGCCATAGCTGTTCTAGGCGGGAAATTGGTCAATGCCCATTCATTTACTCTTCCAATTGAAGAAAGTGAGCGCAACATACTTGTTATCTCAAAAGAAAAACAAACGCCGAAAAAGTACCCTAGAAAACCAGGTACTCCAAACAAGGAACCGATTGAATGAATATATGCTATGTAAAATAGCATATATTCATCAAAGAAATAGCTTATCAACAGGCGATTATCTTATTTTTTGTACTATATCATTTTTTCTATCTACTATATAATATAACTATAAAAAGCACAGTAAATGAAAATTAAAGAAGTTTCTTATTATATTTATATATTGCAGTAAAAATGCTTGGATTTTTTTAAATAATAGGGAGTTTCGTAAAGGTGGTGCAGGTTTTGAAGCCTTCTTTCTCACGCTTTTTTGGCTTAGGCGAAAAAGGGAATAATACAGAAGAAGAAAGTCAATTCGAGACGGTAGACGCTAATGAGGAGCTTGAAAAAATGGTAAATAATGAAGAGATTAATAGATTGCCAATAAGCCAGATTGTTCCAAACCGTTTTCAACCAAGAACTGTATTTGATGATGAAAAAATAGAAGAATTATCAAGAACCATTCATACACATGGCATTATACAGCCAATTGTTGTACGGGAATATGATAGAGGTAAATATGAGATAATTGCAGGTGAAAGACGCTGGCGGGCAATGAAAAAGCTAGGGTGGGAAGAAGCTCCTGCTATCATTAAGAATATGAGCGATACAGAAACTGCTTCTGTAGCCTTGATAGAGAACCTTCAAAGGGAAGAACTGTCACCGATAGAAGAGGCTGTAGCCTACGGCAAATTACTCGAACTCCATAACCTGACACAAGAGGCACTTGCCCAGCGGTTAGGAAAAGGACAGTCAACGGTAGCTAACAAGCTGAGACTGTTAAAACTTCCTGAGGAAATACAGGAGGCACTTCTCAATAAGCAAATATCAGAGCGTCATGCCAGATCTCTGATTCCATTGAAAGAAACAGAAAAGCAGCTTAAGCTCCTTCAAGAAATACTAGAGAAGAACTTAAATGTAAAACAGACAGAAGAGCGCGTCGCTAAAATGCTGGAACAGGCAGAACAAAAGCCTAAGCCAAAAAGAAAGGCTTTCAGCAAAGATATGCGTATTGCAGTCAATACAATTCGACAATCCCTTACAATGGTGTCTGACAGCGGTATTAATTTAAATGCTGAAGAAGAAGAGTTTGAGGATTTTTATCAATTCACCATAAAAATTCCAAAAAAGAAATAGCTATTATAAAATGAATAATCATTCACTGTGAGAACATTAGCCATTTTGGTTTCAATTTCTCACTTTTTTTCTGCAAAAAAATAAATGCTACTAAATTCTTAGAAAAAATGGGCTTTCAGTAGCATATATAGAAGTAAAAAATAGAGCAATGCCTCTATATATTATAAAGTCTATTAAAAAATGACGATATTTAGAAGTTTTCATGATAAAATAATAGATGATTGTGCTACATTTGTTCCTTTTAGGAATAAAAACAGTCATAATCACGGGAAAACGGTGTATTTAACACCTGATTACCAATAAAATAACTTTTTCATGTCTGATTTAAATAAATAAAATAACATTTACAGCACCTTCTGCTGAATAATTGAAGGTAATTTATCGTAATAAAGGTAGGTGACATCATGGGGAGAGTAATTACGGTAGCTAATCAAAAAGGGGGAGTTGGAAAAACAACAACCTCGGTCAATCTTGGCTCTTGTTTAGCTTACATCGGAAAAAGAGTACTTTTAGTTGATACAGATCCACAGGGAAATGCCACAAGTGGCGTTGGTATTGAAAAGGCAGATGTAGATCATTGCATTTATGATGTGTTAGTAGATGACATTGAAGCAAGCCAAGTCATCAAAGCAACAAATGTAGAGAACCTTGATGTAATTCCAGCAACAATTCAATTAGCTGGGGCAGAAATAGAGCTTGTTTCCACAATCTCCAGGGAAGTCCGCTTAAAAAGAGCATTGGAAGAAGTTAAGGACAGATATGATTATATTTTGATCGATTGTCCGCCATCTTTAGGCTTATTAACAATAAATGCACTAACTGCATCTGATGCTGTCTTAATTCCAGTACAATGTGAATATTATGCACTTGAAGGATTGAGCCAGCTTCTGAATACAGTAAGATTGGTGCAAAAGCACTTAAATCATGAGCTTGCTATTGAAGGTGTCTTATTGACAATGCTTGATGCCCGTACGAATTTAGGGATACAAGTAATAGAAGAAGTAAAAAAATACTTCCAGGATAAAGTGTTTAAAACAATTATTCCACGTAATGTAAGACTAAGCGAAGCGCCAAGCCATGGGGAACCAATTATCATTTATGATCCAAAGTCCCGTGGAGCAGAAGTATATTTAGAGTTGGCAAAGGAAGTGGTTACGAGTGGCTAAGGGATTAGGGAAAGGTCTTGACGCTTTTTTTCCGAGCATGGAAGTAGAAAAGGAAGAAGTAATTAAGGAATTAAATATAAAAGAATTGCGACCAAACCCTTATCAGCCAAGAAAAGTTTTCGAGAAAGAGGCAATTGAGGAACTTAAAGCATCAATCTTGGAACATGGGATACTTCAGCCAATCATTGTACGTAAAAGTATTAAAGGGTTTGAAATTGTTGTTGGGGAACGGCGCTTTCGTGCGGCAAAAGAAGCTAATTTAGAAGTGGTTCCCGCAGTAATTCGAGAACTGTCTGAACAGCAAATGATGGAACTTGCTGTACTGGAAAACCTGCAGCGTGAAGATTTGTCTCCGATAGAAGAAGGACATGCCTATCAGCTGCTTATGAAAAAATTAAATTTCACACAGGAAGAGTTGGCTAAACGCCTTGGCAAAAGCCGACCTCATATTGCCAATCATGTCAGACTCCTATCACTTCCGCCGGCTATTCAAGAGATGATTACAGATGGAACCATTTCAATGGGACACGGAAGGGCATTATTAGGATTAAAAAATAAAGATAAGCTGCCACTGCTTGTTGAAAAGACAGTCAAGGATGGTTTGAACGTTAGACAGTTGGAGTATTTAATTCAACAAATGAACGAAGATGTTTCACGTGAAACACCGAAAGAAAAGAAAGAAACAAAGAATGTCTTTATAAAGGAACAAGAAACTTTCCTAAGAGAAAGATTCGGTACTACAGTGAATATCAAACAAACGAAAAACAAAGGTAAAATTGAGATTGAGTTCTTTTCTGAAGATGATTTAGATAGAATTTTACAGCTTCTCGATCGTAATGAGGATATTTAAAAAGAAGAAACCAAAATATGGTTTCTTCTTTTTGTTAAATGGGCCGTTCTTGAAGAGAGTATTCTTCCTGTCCTTCAGCATAGCGATAACGAAGACTGCTTTGATAAATACCTTTTGAAATCGTTTTAGCCATTTCAAGCACAAGACTGAGTCTTGTATTTTGTAGTACAAGAAACTCCATTAAGCCGCTTATGTTAACAATTCCAGTGATATGAATATTACCTACTGGCGGCAATTCCTTTTTAACTCCACTTCCAGGTTTGACGGGGCCATCCCCTAGATGTATGACACCAACACTTTTCATCCTGCCTAAACAAGCATCTATCCCAATGATAAAAGGATCTTTATGCTTTTCGTGAATCTCCATCATCTTTTCTTCTAAGTTCAGCGCATGGATAGGTTCATTTAAAGTGCCATAAACAAAAAAGGAACCTAGTTTTTTTTCTGCTAATAATGTTCCAATAAGTGGTCCGAGTGAATCACCTGTAGAGCGATCTGTGCCAATACATACAAACACAATTGGCTGTGCAGAGGAAGCTGGTGGCAACTGTTTATACAAAGAGTCTGCCAGTTTATAGGATGCTAACTGCTCATTATGGGCGATTCTTATCGGAAGTTCACTTTTATCAAATATATTGGTATAGATGCTCATCAAATCTACTCCTTTGCACTAGGAAACTATAAATAAGCAAGCTGTTCAATTTAATATGTTATTTCAAAGTAAAAGTAATACCATTATAGGAATATATATTAATTTCTATACATCTTCATGCCAATTCCATTGATAAAGAGGGAGAAAGATAGGGGTCATACAAGTCGATCTATGATAATATACCTAGAAAATAACAGGTAGGTTATTACTTCAAACTAAAATTAGAACCTGTTAAAATAAACTAAATAGCCAGGAATAACAATCTGGCTTTTGAAAAGGGAGAAAAGAGGCAGCAGGGGTGTGTTATGGATAATTTAGAAGAAAAAGTGAACGATAGTGTAGATGTTATTACAGATGAGAATATATGGATAAATTTAGGCCAGGGATCTTTAAAAATTATTATTATCATTTTAATAAGCGTTGTTGTTACAAGGGTTGCTAAGATTGCTGTGCGGAACATATTTAAGGTTAGAACACATTCTGCACTCAGAATATCGGAAAGAAGAGAAGCTACACTAGTTAAACTATTGGAAAATACCCTTACCTACGTTATCTATTTTATTGCCTTTATGATGATTTTAGGTACATTGAATATTGACGTGAAGGGATTGCTTGCCGGAGCGGGAATTGTTGGCTTAGCCGTCGGTTTTGGTGCGCAAAGTTTAGTGAAGGATATTATTACTGGATTTTTCATTATTTTTGAAGACCAGTTTTCTGTAGGAGATGTTGTGCAGATCGGCCAATTTCAAGGTGTTGTGGAGGAAATTGGGTTAAGAACAACGAAAGTAAAAAGTTATACTGGCGAAGTGAATATTATACCGAATGGAAGTATAATGGAAGTAACAAACTTCTCATTAAACAACAGTAAAGCAGTTGTTGATGTCAGCATAGCGTACAAGGGCGATATAGATAGGGCTGAAAGTGTTATTAAAGATCTTATTGAAACATTTCCGGAAAAATATGAACAAATTGTCGGTGTCCCGGAGCTTTTAGGTGTTGAAAACATTATGGCAGCAGAGGTAGTTATAAGAGTTGTTGCTGAGACATTGCCAATGCAGCATTATACAGTTGCCCGTGCGTTAAGGAAGGAAATTAAAAATGTCCTTGATGAGAATGGAATAGAGAGCCCATATCCGAAATTAATGATGTACTCTAAACCGGAATAAAACAGGAGGGAATATGGAACAGAAAGAGTTTGCTATCAATGATATAGTTGAAATGAAAAAAGCACATCCTTGTGGCACAAATCGTTGGAAAATTATTAGGATGGGAATGGATATCCGCATTAAGTGTGAAGGCTGTGAACATAGCGTCCTTATTCCAAGGCGAGAGTTCGCGAGAAAAATGAAAAAAATGTTAGTAAAGCATGAAGAGTGATTCATGCTTTTTTTTATGAAAATAAGGTATTTTTACCTTGCGAACAAGCATGGCTACTTGTCTTTTTTGAAGGTTAAATCTATAATTGGTAAAGGTTTAATAGTACAAATGAAATTAATTTCTGCTCAATAAAAAGCAGGTTTATTATAAGGGAGTGACATTATGGCGTTAACTGCTGGAATAGTTGGATTGCCGAACGTCGGTAAATCTACATTGTTTAATGCAATAACACAGGCGGGTGCAGAATCTGCAAACTATCCATTCTGTACAATCGATCCGAATGTTGGAATCGTAGAGGTACCAGATCCAAGGTTAAATAAGTTGACTGAGCTTGTTCAGCCGAAAAAAACTGTACCGACAACTTTTGAATTTACAGATATTGCTGGAATTGTAAAAGGTGCGAGTAAAGGAGAAGGCTTAGGAAATAAGTTTCTTTCCCATATTCGTGAAGTAGATGCTATTTGCCAAGTGGTGCGCTGCTTTGCTGATGACAATATTACTCATGTTTCTGGAAAAGTAGATCCAATTTCCGATATTGAAACAATTAATCTAGAATTGATTCTTGCAGATTTAGAATCTGTTGAAAAAAGAATTGCCCGTGTAGGGAAAATGGCTAAACAAAAAGATAAAGATGCAGTGGCAGAATTGGAAGTTCTTGAAATTCTAAAAGCAGCATTTGAAGAAGAAAAGCCAGCAAGAGCTGTTGAATTTACGGAAGAGCAGGCTAAATTAGCGAAGAATCTTCACTTGCTGACAATCAAGCCAGTTCTTTATGTGGCAAATGTCGGCGAAGATGAGGTTGGCGATACAGATAATAATGAATATGTGCAGAAAGTTAGAGAATTTGCTTCTAATGAGAATGCAGAAGTAATCGTAATCTGTGCAAAAATTGAAGAAGAAATTGCAGAGCTTGAAGGGGAAGAAAAAGCAATGTTCCTTGAAGAGCTTGGCATTGAAGAATCTGGTCTTGATCAGCTAATTAGAGCTGCTTACCACTTGCTTGGTCTAGCAACATACTTTACAGCTGGAGTGCAAGAAGTTCGTGCTTGGACATTTGTTCAAGGAATGAAAGCTCCGCAATGTGCTGGTATCATCCATTCTGACTTTGAAAGAGGCTTTATTAGAGCAGAGACTGTTTCTTATGAAGATTTAATGGTAAGTGGAAATATGGTTGCGGCAAAAGAGGCAGGTAAAGTTCGTCTAGAAGGAAAAGATTACGTAGTTAAAGACGGAGATATTATTCACTTCCGCTTTAATGTTTAATAGCTGTATATATATGAGAGAAAAACCGCCCTTATACAAGTGAGGGCGGTTTTTTACATTTTCTTTAGCTTATTCGACACAAGCACTTGGAAAAGAGTTTAGCAAGTAGGAAAAGTCCAGAAAAATAGCTTATGAATAATAAGCTTATTTCGACAGTGTGATAAAGAAAATACTTTTACAGTGCCTTTACATGCCCCTTTCAAACCGGTGCTATCATTTCTTTAGAGGGATCATAATACATGTTCCAAAGGGGGATTCACAAGTGAAAATTGCAATTTTTACAGACACCTATTTTCCGCAAGTGAATGGAGTAGCCAACTCTTTAAAGAGATTAACAGATCATCTGGAAAAAGGGCAGATTCAATATCAGATTTTTGCACCGGAAGTGGAGGATACTCCAGCATACCCAAATATTAATCAATTTTTTAGCATTCCAGTTTTTTTATATCCTGAATGTAGGACCGCATTAGCAAACCCTAAACGGATTAAGGCTAAAGTTCAAGAATTTAACCCAGATATCATACATATTGCAACACCGTATATGATGGGGCTCTACGGCCTGTTTTGTGCTAAAAAACTTCACATACCAGTTGTTTCCTCCTACCATACTCATTTTGACCAATATTTGGAGTATTATCGAGCATCATGGCTGCTGCCTGTTCTTCATAAGTACTTAAAATGGTTTCATGAGTCCACAGAAAGAACCTTTGTACCTTCAAAAGAGACCAAATCAAAGCTGGCTGAGCTTGGCTTCCATTCCTTGTCAATATGGGGAAGAGGGGTAGATTGCTCTCAATTCCATCCTATTGCAGTAAACCAACCCATTAGAGAAAAATACAATATACAAGAAGAATATATTCTTTTGTATGTTGGCAGATTTGCTCCAGAGAAAGATTTAGCCACCCTTTCAGCGATAATGGATTCCCTCCCTGAAAGCTGGAATAATAGAGTTCATTGGCTGCTGGCAGGAGACGGACCATGCTTGCCTGAATGGAAGCGCAAAGCTGCAGAAAGAAAAAATATGACTTTAACCGGTTATTTAAAAGGTGCGGAATTATCACAGGTGTATGCAAGTGCAGATTTATTTGTATTTCCTTCCACAACTGAAACATTTGGAAATGTCGTACTGGAATCCTTAGCTTCAGGAACACCTGCTATCGTCTCCAATTCAGGCGGTGTTAAGGAAATGGTGGAGGATGGTGTAACGGGAAGAATTTGCCAAGCAAAAAGCACAGAACATTTCACTGCTGCTATCATTGAATTATTAAATCAAACAATGATGAGAAATATGTTTGGTACAGCAGCCAGGAAATATGCGTTAAGCCAATCTTGGGAGAGTATACTTGACGGTTTGATTGGCGAATATGAAGAAGTGATAATGAATAGCAGAGAAGATCAAAGAATATATGCGTAAAGTATTGCTTAAAACATTAACTGTGGCAATTCTTTTTAGTATTCATTGCAAATTGTTTTTCAATATGCTATAATTTTATCTTGTGAGTAATGTATATATTGCTCCTTGCCCAATCGGGCCGTTTAGACCAAAAGGAGGTGAAAGTGATGAAAAAGTACGAAATTATGTACATCATCCGTCCAAATATTGAAGATGAAGCTAAAAAAGCTCTAGTTGAGCGTTTTAACGGTATTCTTGCTGATAATGGAGCGGAAGTTACTGAAGCGAAAGAGTGGGGTAAACGTCGTCTTGCATACGAAATCAATGATTTCCGTGATGGCTACTACCAACTAGTGAAAGTTAACGCTGCACCAGTAGCAGTTGAGGAGTTCACTCGTCTAGCTAAAATTAGCGAGGATATTATCCGTCATATTGTTATTAAAGAAGAAGCTAAATAATAAATAGAATGAATTCATGTTCCACGTGAAACATGATGAAGGGAGTTGAAACTGATGATGAACCGTGTTGTTCTTGTTGGCCGATTGACGAAGGATCCTGAACTGCGATACACACCAAGTGGAGCTGCTGTTGCAACTTTCACTCTTGCGGTCAACCGTACTTTTACGAACCAACAAGGTGAAAGAGAAGCAGACTTTATCAATTGTGTAGTCTGGAGGAAACCTGCAGAGAACGTAGCTAATTTCTTGAAGAAAGGAAGCTTAGCTGGCGTTGACGGCAGACTTCAAACGCGCAGTTATGAGGGACAAGATGGGAAACGTGTCTATGTAACAGAAGTGCAGGCGGAAAGTGTTCAATTTCTTGAACCTAGAAACAGCAGCTCTGGAAATAGAAATGACAACATGAATTATGGTGCGCCAAGGGAACAAGATAATCCTTTTGGAGGCTCTAATAATTATCAGAATCAGCGACCTCAAAACCAAAATAGAAATAACGATTATACGAGAATGGACGAGGATCCATTTGCAAATAGCGGTCAAATCGATATTTCAGATGATGACTTACCGTTCTAATAATCGGAAATAAGTTATAAAGGAGGGAAATTGACATGGCAATGGGCGGACGCAGAGGCGGACGTGCTAAACGCCGTAAAGTATGCTACTTTACAGCTAACGGCATTACGCATATCGATTATAAAGATGTAGATCTTCTTAAAAAATTCATCTCTGAGCGCGGTAAAATCTTACCTCGTCGTGTAACTGGTACAAGTGCAAAATATCAACGTAAGTTGACTATTGCAATCAAACGTTCACGTACTATGGCTTTACTTCCATACGTAACTGGTGAATAATAAAAAAACACATTAGGGTTAAATCCTAATGTGTTTTTTTATACCTTATATAATACAGTCTATACAAATTATATGTTTGAATGAGCTTCTATAAAATAGTAAAATGATATAGAGGGTATCTCTATATTCTTTATATGTATTGGCTGCAAAATCGTGTTTATGAATATAAGGGTTAGTGGAAATACTAAAAGATGCAAATTACATTCCCTTGTTTCGTAAATATCGAAATACGGTAAATAATAAGAACAAACAACCGTATACATATTAAATTAACTATATTAGGAGTTGAATAAATTTTGCCTGCTTTTTTGGAAAAGGGATCAATTCGCTATCCATTAGTTTGTCTAATTGGCATTACTCTGATCCTCCTTGGTATCATCTCCTATTATAATTGGCTTTTTGCCTTGGTGGGGTTACTCCTTTCTGTTATCCCTTTTTATTTCATCATTCAGATGAATTTGCGACAAAGAAAGGAAACAGAAGAATATATTACGACCCTTTCCTACCGTGTGAAAAAGGTCGGAGAAGAAGCATTAATGGAAATGCCGATTGGGATTATGCTCATTAATGATGAGTACTTTATTGAGTGGACAAATCCATATTTAGCTTACTGTTTTACAGAAGACAGCTTAGTCGGAAGATCATTATATGATGTGTCTCCTTCCGTTATCCCTCTGATTAAGCAAGAGGTTGAAACAGAAATTATTACGCTTCATAATCGTAAGTTTCGTGTTATCCATAAAAAAGAGGAGCGCCTCCTATACTTTTTTGATGTAACAGAACAAACGGAAATTGAAAAGTTGTATGAGGATGAAAGAACTGCAATTGCAATCATCTTTTTAGACAATTATGATGATCTAACACAAGGTATGGACGATCAGACTCGCAGCAGTTTGAATAACAGTGTTACCTCTATTCTCAACAAATGGGCAACAGACAATGGCGTCTTATTGAAACGGATATCTTCCGATCGCTTCTTTGCAGTATTCAATGAAAACATTCTGCAGCATCTTGAAAAAGATAAATTCACAATCTTAGATGAAGTGAGAGAGTTAACCTCTAAACAAAATGTGCAGCTAACGTTAAGTATTGGCGTTGGTTCGGGAGTTTCCTCACTCCCTGAGTTAGGAACGATTGCGCAGTCAAGTCTAGATTTGGCACTAGGTCGTGGTGGAGATCAGGTTGCTATCAAACAGCCAAATGGAAAAGTGAAATTCTATGGCGGAAAAACAAACCCTGTTGAAAAGAGAACAAGAGTAAGAGCGAGAGTCATATCCCATGCCTTAAAAGAATTGATAACGGCAAGTGATAAAGTCTTCATCATGGGTCATAAGCATCCTGATATGGATGCAATTGGTGCTTCCATTGGTATTCATAAGATAGCTCAGATGAACAAAAAGGAAGCTTATATTATTTTAAATCCTAATGAAATTGATTTAGGTGTAAGAAGACTGCTCGAAGAAATAAAAAAACATGAAACATTGTTTGATCGTTTCATCACTCCAGAACAAGCGCTGGAAATGGATACAGAGGAAAGTTTGCTCGTTGTCGTAGATACCCATAAACCATCATTGGTTATTGAGGAAAAGCTTATTCATAAGATTGAAGATGTTGTGGTCATTGACCATCACAGGCGAGCAGAAGAGTTCATTGATAATCCATTGCTCGTTTATATGGAGCCATATGCATCATCAACAGCTGAGCTTGTCACAGAGCTACTGGAATATCAGCCAAAGACAGCTAAAATTGAGATGCTTGAAGCAACTGCTTTATTAGCAGGAATTATTGTTGATACAAAAAGCTTTACGCTTAGAACCGGGGCAAGAACCTTTGATGCTGCTTCCTACTTGCGGGGGCAGGGAGCTGATACTGTATTAGTACAGAAATTCTTAAAAGAAGATATCAGTAACTATGTGAAAAAGGCAAAAATTATTGAAAATGTAATTTTTTATAAACCTGGCGTTGCCATTGCTAAAGCTCAATCTAATGAAAATAGTGATAATGTCCTTATCGCGCAAACAGCAGACACCTTACTGACGATGGACGGCATTTATGCGTCATTTGTCATCTCGCCAAGAGGAGATGGACAGATTGGTATCAGTGCAAGATCATTAGGGGAAATAAATGTCCAGATTATAATGGAAAGCCTCAAAGGCGGCGGCCATTTAACTAATGCTGCGACACAGCTTTCTAACATGACAATGGCAGAAGCAGAAGCGCGGCTGAAGCTGGCAATCGATGAGTATTTTGAAGGGAGAAAAAAGGAATGAAAGTAATCTTTTTAAAAGACGTTAAAGGTAAAGGGAAAAAAGGCGAAGTAAAAAATGTGGCAGACGGTTATGCACATAACTTCCTATTAAAGCAAGGACTTGCTGTTGAAGCAAACTCAGCAGCTGTCAGCACATTAAATGCTCAAAAGAAAAAAGAAGAAAAACAAGCTGCTGATGAGTTAGCAGAAGCAAAAGTATTAAAAGAAAAAATGGAACAAATTACTGTTGAGCTAACGGCAAAATCAGGAGAAGGCGGCAGACTATTTGGTTCAATTACTAGCAAACAAATTGCTGATGAGTTGAATAAAATGCATAAAATCAAAATCGATAAGCGTAAAATAGAATTAAATGATGCTATTCGTTCATTAGGGGTAACGAAGGTTCCTGTGAAGCTTCATCAAGAGGTATCTGCTACACTAAATGTGCATGTAAAAGAATTAAGCTAATATTGGAAGTTCCTTTTAAGCTTAAACATGATAAAATAGAATAGATTTGAGAGAAATGTGATACAGGCAAACTGATCACATTTTTTCTTTTGGCATGTACTAATTTGACATTATCCTCTTAAAATAAGGAGGTTTTAAAATTTTATGAGTGAAATGCTCCATGATAGAATTCCACCACAAAATATCGAAGCAGAACAAGCTGTACTAGGGGCAATCTTTTTAGAACCTCAAAGCTTGACGATGGCTTCAGAAATTCTCATACCAGAGGATTTTTACAGAGGTGCCCATCAGAAGATTTATACAGCAATGCTAAAGCTGAACGATGCAGGAAAAGCGGTTGACCTTATTACCGTTACAGCAGAGCTTTCAGCAGGCAATAATCTTGAGGATACTGGTGGCGTCAGCTACTTAAGTGAATTGGCAGCATCTGTACCTACAGCAGCTAATATTGAGTATTATGCGAAGATTGTTGAGGAGAAATCCTTGCTGCGCAGACTTATACGGACAGCCACTGATATAGCACAGGACGGCTATGCGAGGGAAGATGAAGTAGAGGTATTGCTGAGTGAGGCAGAAAAAAACATTCTTGAGGTTGCCCAAAGAAAGAACGCTGGGGCATTCCACAATATTAAGGATGTTTTAGTACGGACATATGATAATATTGAGGTCATGCATAACCGTCAAGGGGATATAACAGGTATTGCTACAGGGTTTGCTGAGCTCGATAAAATGACAGCCGGTTTTCAGCGAAATGATTTAATCATTGTCGGTGCCCGTCCTTCTGTTGGTAAGACGGCATTTGCTTTGAATATCGCTCAAAACGTAGCTACAACAACTGGGGAAAATGTAGCGATATTCAGTCTTGAGATGGGGGCAGAGCAGCTTGTCATGCGTATGCTGTGTGCAGAAGGTAATATTGATGCACAGCGCCTACGTACAGGGTCATTGACAGACGAAGATTGGGGTAAGCTCACTATGGCGATGGGAAGCCTCTCTAATGCCGGTATATTCATTGATGATACACCAGGTGTAAAAATCACTGATATTCGCTCTAAATGCCGCAGATTGAAGCAGGAGCATGGTTTAGGTATGATCCTAATCGATTACTTGCAACTCATCCTTGGAAGCGGGCGCTCTGGAGAGAACAGACAGCAGGAAGTATCGGAAATCTCCCGTTCTCTTAAACAGCTTGCTCGTGAACTGCAAGTGCCAGTTATTGCTTTGTCTCAGCTATCCCGCGGAGTGGAGCAGAGACAGGATAAGAGACCGATGATGTCTGATATAAGGGAATCAGGAAGTATTGAGCAGGATGCTGATATAGTAGCCTTCTTATATCGTGACGATTATTATGACAAAGAATCGGAAAGTAAAAATATTATTGAAATTATTATAGCAAAGCAGCGGAATGGTCCAACGGGAACAGTCCAGCTCGCCTTCGTTAAGGAATATAATAAATTTGTTAACTTGGAAAGGCGGTTTGATGACCCATCAATGCCGCCGGGAGCTTAAATATAGGCAGATTGGCTTTAAACAGCCAATCTGCCTTTTTTTATGCCCGAAATTAGGAACTAAACTCAAATTTTTTAAGATTAAAGTCTATTGAAAAAACCCTATATTAGTAGAATGATTACGAACATATATTTATTTTCTAGTTTTGAATGTTCGGGTTTTGTTGACTTTTGTATGCGTAAATTGGTAAAATAAGATTGTTTGGTAATGAATCTAAATAATTTATAGTAACCTTTGGAGGTGCTTTGGGAATATGTCATCAGTCGTGGTTGTTGGAACACAATGGGGAGATGAAGGAAAAGGAAAGATTACTGACTTCTTGTCAGAGAATGCAGAGGTCATTGCTCGTTACCAAGGCGGGAACAATGCAGGTCATACGATTAAATTTAACGGTGAAACATATAAATTACACTTAATTCCGTCTGGAATTTTTTATAGCGATAAAATTTGCGTTATTGGCAATGGAATGGTAGTCGATCCAAAAGCGCTACTTACAGAATTGAAATACTTGCATGATAAAGGCGTAACTACGGATAACTTGAGAATAAGCAACCGTGCTCATGTTATTCTTCCATATCACTTAAAGCTTGATGAAGTGGAAGAGGAAAGCAAAGGCGCTAATAAGATTGGGACAACTAAAAAGGGAATTGGTCCTGCTTATATGGACAAAGCTGCTCGAATTGGTATTCGAATTGCTGACCTTTTGGACAGAGAAATTTTCGAAGAGAAGCTTGAGCGTAACTTGGTAGAGAAAAACCGTTTGCTTGAGCGCATCTATGAAACAGACGGCTTTAAAATGGAGGATATCCTGGATGAGTATTACGAATACGGCCAGCTGATTAAACAGTATGTTTGTGATACATCTGTTGTTCTAAACGATTCATTGGATGAGGGAAGAAGAGTGTTGTTTGAAGGGGCACAAGGCGTAATGCTTGATATTGACCAAGGTACGTACCCGTTCGTTACATCTTCTAATCCAGTTGCCGGCGGTGTTACAATCGGATCGGGTGTTGGTCCAACGAAGATTAAGCACGTTGTCGGAGTTTCTAAAGCTTACACTACTAGGGTTGGAGATGGTCCTTTCCCTACAGAGCTTGATAATGAAATTGGCCACCAAATCAGAGAAGTCGGCCGTGAGTACGGTACAACTACTGGAAGACCGCGCCGTGTCGGCTGGTTTGACAGTGTGGTAGTACGCCATGCCCGCAGAGTAAGCGGCATTACAGATCTTTCTCTTAACTCTATTGATGTGCTTACAGGCATTGAGACATTGAAAATCTGTGTTGCATATAAATATAAAGGGGAAGTTATGGAAGAGTTCCCTGC
The DNA here is from genome assembly GCF_046613985.1 of Niallia laureatilytica. Lineage (NCBI taxonomy): Bacteria > Bacillati > Bacillota > Bacilli > Caryophanales > Bacillaceae > Niallia > Niallia laureatilytica. The sequence goes on from NZ_JBKKHP010000003.1 coordinate 32,649, forward strand.
AAGCCTAAAAGTATTGTCACAATGTGAACCAGTTTATGAAGAGCTTCCAGGCTGGACAGAGGACATTACAGGTTGTAAATCACTAAGTGAATTACCTGCAAATGCACGCCACTACTTAGAAAGAGTTGCGCAGCTTACTGGTATTCCATTATCTATTTTCTCAGTAGGGCCAGACAGAAGTCAGACAAATGTGGTTCATAGCCCATGGAGACAAAGCTAAAAGAGCTGATTTAGTAGGAAGGAGCCGCTTTTAAGAGCGGCTCCTAAATATTTTTTTAATTTTTTTTTAAAAAAGTATTGCCATATATACTAAATGCATGATAATATAAAAAGCGTCGCAAATGAAGCGAATAAAGCAGCAAAATAAACGGTCTGCAAGTTTACTTTTAAAAGCGAGTCATTAGCTCAGTTGGTAGAGCATCTGACTTTTAATCAGAGGGTCGCAGGTTCGAATCCTGCATGACTCACCATTTTTTAATATGGCCCATTGGTCAAGCGGTTAAGACACCGCCCTTTCACGGCGGTAACACGGGTTCGAATCCCGTATGGGTCATTTTATATATAGATTAGCTGGTCCCGTGGTGTAGCGGTTAACATGCCTGCCTGTCACGCAGGAGATCGCGGGTTCGATTCCCGTCGGGACCGCCATTTTTGTTTCATATGCAATAAGCATATTTTACATATATTATATAGAAAATATAAATATGGCTCAGTAGCTCAGTCGGTAGAGCAAAGGACTGAAAATCCTTGTGTCGGCGGTTCGATTCCGTCCTGAGCCATCCTTAAAAACAACTATGCATTTTGCATGGTTGTTTTTTTTATTCCAACAGTAATACATTTCTATTACATTCTTGCAACGTTTGCAGATAATAAATGGAGTTATGATAAAATGATATAAGGCGGATTCTGCAATTAGAGGAAGCATTGGGTATTTGAAGACAAAAAAAGAGGCGAGAGGCAAGCGAAAAAAATACCTCTCAACCACAAATAAAGGAAAATGAAACTACATGTTATTAAACGGATGAGAGTCCTAAAAGGTTTCATTTTATATTGAAATTTTTAACCCTCTATTTAGGAGGGTTTTTCAAATAGGTTTTAGGAAATGTCTAAATAAATGCAATGAAAATGCGGAAGAATAGAAGAATAGAAAAAAAGTGAATATATAAAATGAAAATGGTAAAGTAGAGCTATAGTAGAAATACCAACAATTTGAATAGATAGAACAATGAAGGAGATAGAAATGCATGAATAAAAAGATACTTGTAGTAGATGATGAAAAACCGATTGCTGATATTCTGCAATTTAATTTAAAGAAGGAAGGCTTTGAAGTACATTGTGCTTATGATGGCAATGCTGCATTGGAAATGGTAGAAGAAGTGCAGCCCGATTTAGTTTTGCTTGATATCATGCTTCCGCAGCGAGATGGAATGGAAGTTTGCCGTGAAATTCGCAAAAAGTATGAGATGCCAATCATTATGCTTACAGCAAAGGATTCTGAAATCGACAAAGTGCTTGGTCTTGAGCTTGGCGCAGATGATTATGTAACGAAGCCTTTTAGTACGAGAGAGCTTATTGCTCGCGTTAAAGCTAACTTGAGACGTCATCAGCAGGTTCCTGCTGCTGCAGAGGAAGAGAATGAATCAAATGAGATTGAAGTTGGCTCCTTAATTATTCACCCGGATGCTTATATTGTTTCAAAAAGAGGGGAAATGATTGAGCTGACACATCGTGAGTTTGAGCTTCTTCATTATTTGGCAAAACATATCGGTCAAGTAATGACAAGAGAGCATTTGCTCCAAACGGTTTGGGGCTATGATTATTACGGTGATGTTCGTACAGTGGATGTGACGGTGAGAAGATTGAGAGAAAAAATAGAGGATAACCCAAGCCATCCAACCTGGATTGTAACGAGAAGAGGGGTAGGGTATTACTTGCGTAATCCTGAACAGGAGTAATAGATATTAATGAAAAAAGTTAGTTTTTTTAGATCAATTCATGTAAAGCTAATGATAATAATTGTATTGCTCATACTCATATCGATACAGATTATCGGTGTATACTTTGTACAAAAGCTGCAGTCCACTTTAATCGAAAACTTTAAGACCTCTATTCAGGAAAAGGTAAATATAGTTTCTATATATATGGAGGAACAGTTTGTAAAAGAGCGGCCAGTAGAAAATGCCGATACTACTCTTGAAGAAGATGTGAGAAGACTGTTAAGCGAGCATAATAATGCAACAGATATTCAGGAGATAAGGGTAATAAATAATAACTCCATTATTATTGGTACCTCAGATCCTGAAAAACAAAATTTAGTCGGACAGAAAATGGTGCAAAGTAAAGTTAGAAGGGCTATGTCCAATTCTTCGCAACCGACTTCCTATATTAGAGTTACATCCAATAAAAAAGAATATGTGTTAATTACGCCAATCAGGCAGCAGGGCGGCGAAACTGTTGGGGTAATTTATACTGTAGGTAAGATTCAGCAAGTGTATGACAGTCTGGACAGTATAAACAGTATCTTTCAAAAAGGGACAGCTATCACTTTAATTGTCACAGCAGTACTGGGGATTTTATTAGCAAGAACAATTACAAGACCAATTTCTGATATGCAGAAACATGCTTTTGCACTTTCTAAGGGAAACTTTTCACAGAAGGTTAAAGTGTACGGATTTGATGAAATTGGACAGCTGGCAATCACTTTTAATAATTTGACAAAAAAGCTCCAAGAATCTCAGGCATCTACAGAAAGTGAAAGAAGAAAGTTGTCCTCTGTCCTTTCTTATATGACTGATGGCGTTATCGCCACAGACAGAAAAGGGAGAATTATTCTTATCAATGAACCTGCTGCGAAAATGCTGGATGTTTCACGTGAAACAGTCTTATCGGAACCGATTATTCAGTTGCTTGGTTTAAAGGATAAATATACTTTTGATGAACTGCTTGAGGAACGGGAATCTGTTATTTTGGATTATAGTACAAATTATGAACCATATATTCTTCGAGCGAATTTTTCTGTCATTCAAAAAGAAACAGGCTTTGTAAATGGCTTAATTACTGTACTTCATGATATTACGGAACAAGAGAAAATTGATATGGAAAGAAAAGAGTTTGTGGCGAATGTTTCTCATGAGCTCAGGACCCCATTAACGACGATGCGAAGCTATGTGGAAGCATTGGCAGAGGGTGCATGGCAGGATGATGGACTTGCTCCAAAGTTTCTGGAAGTGACTCAAAACGAAACAGAGCGAATGATTCGCCTTGTAAATGATTTGTTACAGCTGTCCAAGCTCGACAGCAGAGATTACAAGCTGAATAAAGAACTAGTTGATTTTATGGTGTTTTATAATAGAATCATTGATCGTTTCGAATTGACAAAGGAACAAAACGTTGTCTTTGAACGGAAGCTGCCAAAACACGCAGCATTTGTGGAAATTGATGAAGATAAATTAACACAAGTGCTCGATAATATCATTTCAAATGCAATGAAGTATTCTCCTGAAGGTGGGAAAATTACATTTTCTATAAAAGAACAGGAGCAGCAAATCATTGTGAGTGTAGCAGATAATGGTGTTGGCATACCGAAGGAAAATATAAGCAAAATCTTTGACCGTTTTTACCGTGTAGACAAAGCGAGAACAAGAAGGCTCGGTGGAACTGGTCTTGGCTTAGCTATTGCGAAAGAAATGGTTGAAGCACACGGGGGAAGAATTTGGGCATCAAGTAAAGAAGGAAAAGGCACGAAGATTTCCTTTACACTTCCTTATATTCAATCTGAAGAGGATGATTGGGTATGAATTATGAAAATATAAAAAGTTTAGTACTGACAATTTTAGTGATGTTAAGTCTGCTCATGTATTATTTGCTTTGGACAGATCAAGGTAACACAACAGAGCTTCCAACTGATAATATTGTGGAGCCTGAAAAAATCGGCAGCAAAAAAGAGGTAGCTGATATTGTTCGACCCGATAGAATTTTCCAGCATGTAGATGGTGAAACTTATGGTACAATTTCAATGGACGAAATAAATTCAGTTCTAGAAGTGTTAAAAACGGTCGAATACGGAAGTCTTGAGAATATTTCCGAAGAAATAAATGATATACCTTCTTTTATTAAACAAGAAACAGATAGTATGGAAATTCGTTTCCCAGGTCAGACACCTTTCAGTCTATATAGGGATATACTTCATATTGAAGAGAGCAATCTTTTTAATTTTGATACGATTCTTGTATCCTATAATCTTGTGAATGAAGATGAAGGAACGGTTTACTTTATTTCAGAGAAAGAAAACAAGGTTTATAAAAGCAATATTTCTGTTAGTTATATCAATAACATTAAAGACCTTCAGAAAAATATTACTGCTGAAGAAACACCTTACAACGCTTATTTCAGCTATCAGGCAGGAAGTAAGCTGATCTATTTGCCAACAGAAGAAACTGAAATAAATAGATATATATATAAGAGCGAGACAGTTGATTCATCTAGACTTAAAAATGCTATTTTTACTAATTCAAGTTTAGCTCAAAAGAGCGTTGAGACAAATCAGGAAGTTTATACAGATGATACTAGTATCTTGAGAGTAATAAAGGATACACATGTTGTTAATTTTAAAAGCACATCTGGGATTACCGTAAATGAGCTTAGTCCAAATCAAATCATCGAGAATAGCATTGACTTTGTGAATAGCCATGGAGGCTGGGTTAACAGCTTTTTATATGTAGGCAATGATAATGATCAAAGTACGATTAATTTCCGTATTTATAATGAAACAGGCTTCCCAGTCTTTAACTTGAAGAACGGCCTTTCTTCTATAAAGGTTAGCTGGGAAAATAATAAGATAGAGCAATTCATTACAAGCAACCTGACGATAACAGCAAAACCAATTGATACAACAACTCAAAAGCTAGATTCAGGAAGTTCTGTGTTAAAGGAAATTAAGTCCTCGGAAAACTTCGATCCTGATAAGCTGGAGGCTATTGTGCCAGGCTATGATATGGTCATAACCAACCCGAGCTATGTTTATTTAGAGCCAAGCTGGTTTTACTTATATAATGGGCAATGGCGTCAATTAGGGGAAGTGAAGACAGGGGGCACAAAAAGTGGATTGGAGTAAAATTAAGACTATTTTTATTGTAGCCTTCTTACTGTTGGATATATATTTGATATATGAGTACACACAGTTAAAAAAGGATAATGAACAGTTTGAGACAGAAGAGCCAGAAACACCAATCGCAAAAACATTGGCACTTGATGGCATTAAGTATGATGAAGACAAGTTTCCATCAAATGTAGAAAAAGGTCAGTATTTAACAGCAAAATCTATGACTTTCAGTGATGAGGATGTTGAGGAGCTTGAAAAAAGCAGGCTAAGCGGTCAAAGTATTAGAGTTCAAGATTCTACTATGCTACAGTCTATATTAGAAAAACCGATAAAGCTAAGTGATGAATTTAAGAAAGAAGAATTGGCTGATTTTATTAAGAATAATATTTTAAATGGTGATCAATATGTTTTCTGGGAGAAGAAGGATAATACGATTACCTATTATCAGCAATATAATGGCAAGACTTTATATCACAATTTAAAAGGAGAATTGACCTTTTTAGTGAATGAAGAAAATAATATCGTATCCTATAATCAAACCTATCTGCAGGACATTAAAGAATTCGATGAAAAGGAAATGCTCGTAAAGCCGTTAGAGGCCATTTTTGCCCTCTATAAGAATGCCTATTTAGAAATGGGTACTTATATCTCAAATGTGGAGCTCGGCTATTATTCACAGCAAAATGCGCCATCTGTACAGCTGCTGGCGCCAACTTGGAAGATTACGATCAAAGGACAGAAAAACCTTTATGTCAATGCATTGAATGGGGAGATTATTAAGCCAGAGATGGAAGAGACGAAATTGGAGTGAACAAAACATGCATTTTAGTGTTCTCGCGAGTGGGAGTACAGGCAATGCTATATATGTAGAATCAGGGGAACATGCTTTTTTAGTTGATGCAGGCTTGAGCGGAAAGCAGATGGAAACACTGTTCCAAGGCATCGACCGAAAAATGGACAAGCTGTCTGGTATATTCGTTACACATGAGCATAGTGATCATATTAAAGGTGTTGGCATTATAGCGAGAAAGTATAAGCTGCCAATTTACGCTAATGAAAAGACGTGGAGGGCAATGGAGCCTCTAATTGGGGAGATACCGGTTGAACAGAAGTTTCAATTTGATATGGAAACAGTCAAAACATTTGGAGATGTCTCCATTGAATCATTTGGCGTTTCCCATGATGCGGCAGAGCCAATGTTTTATATTTTTCATCAAGGAGATAAAAAGCTTGTGCTTATAACGGACACTGGCTATGTGAGTGACCGCATGAAAGGGATTATCCGCAATGCTGACTCCTACGTTTTTGAAAGCAATCATGATGTACAAATGCTCAGAATGGGAAGATATCCGTGGAATATTAAAAGAAGGATATTGAGTGATGTTGGCCATGTTTCCAATGAAGATGCTGCTATTGCAATGAGTGAGGTCATCGGTGACCGCACCAAGCACATTTATTTGGCACATTTAAGCATGGATAATAACATTAAAGATTTGGCAAGGATGTCAGTGACACAAACTTTAGAACAGCGTGGTATTGAGTTATCAGATCAGTTAGGCCTGTTTGATACAGATCCTAAAAAACCGACAAACTTAATGGCCATCTAAATGAAAGCAAGCAGAATTATTTCTGCTTGCTTTTTTTGTTCAGCTTTTAAGTCATAAGCAAGATTTCAGCTTAATAAAATGGTTATGGACTACAACTTCCTTCATTACTTAGTTTGTTTTTACGAGAAATAGGAAAAATTAATAAGGTAATTATAGGTGCAGCTTTGCTAAGATAGCGTTGTCTTTAAAGAATAAGGACATACTAAGAAAAACATTGTTAAAGAAGGAAGGGCGGTATTAAAGATGGCAAATGATGAGGAATTTCGTTATGAAGAATATAAACGGAGCAGACCTCAGCGAAAACGCAGAGGCTACTTTTTTGCTGGCTTAGTTGGTGCAATTATTGGGGCATTAATCATTGTCCTGTTGCTTCCCCGTTTATCCCAATTAGGAATACTGTCCATGCTGCAAGGTTCAAACAGCGGAACAAATTACAGTGGAATCACACAAGGTGTAACTGTTGATGTTGATACAGATGTTACAAAAGCAGTTGATATTGCTGCTGATGCAGTTGTCGGAATAACAAATTTACAAGAGTCAGGTTTTTGGGCAGATGCAAGTGAATCCGAGGCAGGCACAGGTTCTGGAGTTATTTATCGCAAAAGCGGAAATGCTGCTTATATCGTAACAAATAACCATGTTGTAGAAGGAGCTTCAGAGCTTGAGGTTACCCTTGCAAACGGTAAAAAAATTAGTGCTGAGCTTATCGGTAGCGATATATGGACTGACTTGGCAGTGCTTAAGGTGAGTTCACAGGAAATTACGAAGGTTGCTGAGTTCGGGAATTCAGACGCGCTTAAGTCAGGCGAACCAGTTATAGCTATCGGAAATCCCCTCGGTCTAACCTTTTCTGGTTCGGTTACACAAGGAATCGTCTCTGGGCTCGACAGGACAATTCCAGTTGATATCAATAATGATGGAGTTGCTGACTGGCAATCAGAGGTTATTCAAACCGATGCGGCAATCAATCCAGGTAACAGTGGAGGAGCACTAGTTAATATTAAGGGTCAGCTTATTGGTATTAACAGTATGAAAATCTCTGAATCCTCTGTAGAGGGAATAGGTTTGGCTATCCCTATTAATTCTGCCATTCCCATAATAGAAGACCTCGAGCAGAATGGTGAAGTACAACGCCCTTATATGGGAGTTGAGCTTGAGTCTGTGAGCGATATACCAGGGTATTATCAAGAAGAGGCGCTTAAGCTGCCAAAAGACTTAACTACAGGTGTTGCCATTAAATCAGTCTCTCCTAATTCTCCTGCAGAAAAGGCAGGCTTAAAAGAATTGGATGTTATTGTTGAACTGGATGGTGAGGAGATTACCGATTTAGTAGAACTTCGCAAGCATTTGTATACAGATAAAAAAGTCGGCGATAAGCTTAAAATTAAATATTATCGTGAAGGTAAAGAGAAAACAACAGAACTTACATTAGCAGAAGATAAGATGTAAAGGAGGGGAGATTGTCCCTCCTTTTTTGTTTTATTAAAAAAGGTATTGATTATTAATTGTGGACAATTATTTCCTGAAGAAGTTGCAGTTTCAGCAAGGAATGGTAAGATGGAGTGTGGATAACTTGTTTTGATTATAAAAAGCAAAAATATCCACAGACTAAAAAAGAAATAAATGAACTGAACAGAACAAAGGAGTTTATGAGTATGATATACAGCTGCGAGGAACATGTTGATATAGCAATAGATACAATCGTTAACGAGTATGAAACATTCCCGTCTTTAGAGAAAATAGACGAAGAAAAAAAGTTATCAACAACCTGTGAATATTGTAAAAATAACGCAATATATATTGTGGCGAACAAGTGATTCCATACTATATGTGGATTAAAAATGTGGATATGTGGATAACTTCTGTGGATATATTGTTTGTAAAGTGAGGAATAACTGTGAATATCTCGATTATAACTGTTGGGAAATTAAAAGAAAAATATTTAAAACAAGGAATAGAAGAATATACAAAGCGACTTTCAAGTTATTCTAAAATAGAAATAATTGAAGTGCCAGATGAAAAAGCCCCAGAGGTTTTAAGTGAGGCAGAGATGATTCAAGTTAAGGACAAAGAGGGGGAAAGGATACTTGCAAAAGTGCCGGCTGACGCTCATGTCATCGCATTAGCAATAGAAGGTAAGCAAAAATCCTCCGAAGAGCTTGCCGAAACATTGGATAAGCTCGCAACCTATGGAAAAAGCAAAGTAACCTTCATTATTGGTGGTTCGCTAGGCTTGAGCAGCCAAGTATTAAAAAGGGCAGACGACAAGCTTTCCTTCAGTAAGATGACTTTTCCCCATCAGCTTATGCGCTTGATATTGGTGGAGCAGGTTTATCGAGCATTTCGGATTAATCGGGGGGAACCTTATCATAAGTGAATGATTCTCTCGTTCGCAAGCAAGTGTATGTAAAACATGAGAAATAATCATGTCAGGACTAAATGTGTTAGCTTCTTAGCTAGGTCGAAGTAATGAACTGGCACATAAGCTTGTTCAAGTAGAATATCATGATGGTATGGTAGAAATAGTTACCGGGAAAAGAGAAGCACTTAACAGCTTCTCAACTAAAAAGAGTTAAAAATGCTTATAAAACATTAAAAGCTAATTTTTTGTTCAGTCAGGATAATCTTATTAGAAGGAATATCCTGACTGAACAAATACAAATTACAGCACTCTAAGTCAATTGTAATCACATTTGCTATTAGCTTTTATTTCTTAACAACCGGAATCCACATTTCCCCATATATTAAACCGTTTCGCTGCTCCATCTCAACACTTGCGTTTGGTCCACCAACATAAGCGATATTCTGTTCTTCTGGTAAGACTTGACCAAAGGCAATCCCAGTAAGTTTATTGCTTAGCTCCTCAGCTGTCAGTGCTTCTCCTTTGACAATTAAATAGAATCCTTTAGGAAATTGGATAACTCTAGATTCCTCTTCTGGTAAGGTTGCCTCTGACATGACACCGGCATAATGCATCATTTTGTTATTCACTGCCTCGTTAACAGCAAAAATATAGTCATTTGTAGCGAGTGCTTTTAAAGTGTTAAGTCTTCCATCTTGTTTGACAGCTTCCCAGAAATCTGACTTTTCTTTATTTATACCAGCATAGTCTGTATAATCGCTTTTTAGCTCAATTCCCAAACCTAAAACCGTAAAGCTTTCTTTTTCTTCTAAAGTATACTCTGCCATATTCAAAACCTTCCTTCTTGAAATTTTTCAAATGACTTGTGTTTTCATTTGATGTGTTTATAATAACCTTTAATCATGTCAAAAAATGATACTGTTTAGGAGATCGTTTATGAAAAAAGTTGAACGGATTAATACTGTTATGCGCTATATTAATAATCGTGCCCATTTTACAATTTCTGAAATCATGCAAGAATTTAATATCTCTCGTTCAACAGCTACCAGAGATATCAAAGAAATTGAAAGTATGGGAATGCCGCTTGTTGCTGAGGTTGGAAGGGACGGAGGATATTATGTAATGAACAACTCTGTTTTGCCTAATGTTCACTTTACCGATAGTGAAATCAAAGCTCTTTTTATTGCCTTCATGGCAACAAGAAATCAACAGCTCCCATATCTTAAGAGCAGACAGTCTTTGGCTGAAAAGTTACTTGGCCTTCTTTCAGAAAATCAACAAGATGATTTAGTGCTTTTAAATCAAATTTTACTGTTTGAAGGAACCAATCCTCATAATCCTGATCTTCTTGATTTATCAGATCTTCCACATCCAACATTGGAGAAACTTATCCAAACACTACTTTTGGATAGCTATTTACTGATTACCATTAAAGAGGAGAAGGAAATAAGCTCTTATCCAATTTTTCTCCTGCATCTGTACCGTGAAAAAAGTCTATGGATAATTGAAGGCTTTGATTTAAAAGACGAAAAGAGGAGAATTATTCCTGTCGACAATCTCACCAATGTAGAACCATATCCTACAAAAAATAGAGTAAGTAAGAAAAAGATTTTAGAAAAACTACATAAACAGCAGGAAGTATACAACATTGTCTTAGAACTTGGTCCAAAGGCGATTGCACAATATAAAAAATACCATCCACTAAAGGTATCCATTTCTTATACGAATCCTTATCAAACTGCAGCTATTCTAAAGGTTTTTATTAACGTTAAAAATCCAGAGGAATTAACTGAATGGACAAACTGGTTGCTTTTTTTAGGTAGAGATATCAAGGTCAAGGAATTGCCTGAAGAGGTTTTAGATGATTTGCGAGAGAGATTATGGTTATTTGATGCATAAGCGGTGCCAGCACCTATATCTAAGTTGGAGAATTGTACCACAATTAAACATTAGTATTGCCTATGGTACTTTCTTAAAAGAGGGCATCTTAGAAGGAGTTTTTCTTAAAAAGTTCGCAGTATATAGTATGTAACGTTATCTCGATAAATTAAAAGGCTTGAGCCCCTTAGAATTTTAGAGGTCAAGCCTACTGACACTAAGTCAGTTCTTAATCATCTACACGTTTTGCTCTAGACCGTTTAAACCCGCCGTCCTGCCACAGTTGAAACAAATAGATGATTAACGAAAAACCGACCATCATAGCGACAACAGCTATTGTAGGCAAACTCGATTTACTTGAAACCATTCCTAGCCGTTGCCATATTGGGTAAACTATGTACATAAATCCCCCGTCCAAAAGGATATTAACAATCAAATATATCCAAAACTTCTCATAAGTAAAATGAAATACCCAGATAACAATCACTAAATAGGCTCCATATACCCAAGGAACCGGAATGATTTTATCCCATCCGAACAGACTAGAACCTGTCTCATTCCACCATCCATAATGATGAGCCGCTTGATAGGCCAAGGTATGAATAACGGTCATAAAAAGAGCGACCGGCATGTATCTGCGGACAGTATCCATTTTCAAAAAAAACAAGGAAAGCCAAGGCACTATCAAGAGTGACCAGAGGATGATCTGTTTCATGTTTATTTAATACCTCACACAATAGTTTTATGATTAGTGTTGCTCTCGGTTCTTATATTTATTCGGATGCATCCTTTAAAAGTAACTAAAATATAATTGTGATTCCATATATAATGGAATCTATACATAACAAAAATAATAACGCTAGTTTCCATGAATAAGTATGTTTCTATTTATGAACAAATATGCTCTAATAGGGATAGATAATAGTTCATACAGATGTGAGTAGTTAAAGAAGTGAGGAATTAATGGTGAAAAAATTCAAGAAGTTTTACTTAGAGATTACAAGTGTATGTAATCTTGCATGCAGCTTTTGTCCGCCAACAGAACGACAGAAGCAATTCATTTCTGTGGAGGATTTTTCTAAGCGATTAGACCAAATTAAACCGCACACAGACTATATTTATTTACACGTAAAGGGTGAGCCGCTGCTTCATCCTAAAATAGGCGATTTGTTAGACGTAAGCCATGAAAAAGGGTTTAAAGTTAATATTACAACAAATGGAACATTAATTAATAAAAAGAGAGAAAAATTACTAAATAAGCCTGCGCTAAGACAAATGAATTTCTCACTCCATAGCTTTGATGGCCATATTGGTTCTAAAGATAAGGAAGGGTATGTGAGAAGTATTCTTTCCTTTATTAAAGAAGCTACAAGCCAATCTGATATGATAGTTTCCCTGAGATTATGGAATCTCACTCAAGATAATACGACGAATTTGGAAAGAAAACGAAACAGAGAGTTGCTTGAAATTATTGAGAAAGAATTTGAGTTAGACTTCAAAATTGAAGAGAAGGTCACACCAGGGAGCGGTGTTAAACTAGCGGAACGCATCTTTATTAATCAAGATTACGAGTTTCAGTGGCCTGCATTACATGAGGAAGAAGATGATGGAAAGGGCTTTTGCTATGGTATGCGTAATCAAGCAGGTATTTTAGCAAACGGAACGGTTATTCCTTGTTGTTTAGATGGTGAGGGAGTTATTAACCTTGGTAACATTAATGATAATTCATTTTCTGATATTATCGAAATGGATAGAGCAAAAAATCTTGTAGAGGGTTTTTCACGAAGAGTGGCAGTAGAGGAACTCTGCAGAAAATGCGGATATCGTAAAAGATTTGGAAAATAGAGAGGCAATTGAGCAGGAGGTAGTGAGTTAGTTAGATAACTCACTACCTCCTTTAGATTTTATAGACTAAAAACAGGTGAATATATTTGGAAAAAATAATGTTTCCTGTATCCTCCAGCTCCAATTGATTAATAATAAAATCAATTGGAGCTGGAGGAGTGGAACACAATGACTGTCAGTGGATTAAAACAAACCTATCTTAAAGTATCTGGTATCAACTTATACTGTGAATACATATTGAATGATAAACCACCAATTCTTTTGATCCACGGCTTTGCATCCTCAACTTATACGTTTCGACGCATTGTACCTTTATTGCAAGAGCATTATTCTGTCGTTGCTGTTGACCTCCCTGGATTTGGGAAAAGCGAGAAATCGACTTCGTTTATATACAGTTTTCAAAATTATGCGAAGCTAATGTTAGAATGCATGGAACAGTTTGGATACTCTAATGCTCATATTGTTGCTCATTCGATGGGAGGTCAAATAGCGCTTTATATGGCCATGATGGCTCCTGAGAAAGTTAATAAATTAGTTTTATTATGTAGTTCTGGATATTTGAAACGGGCGAAAAAACCGCTCGTTTTCACTTCATATTTACCTTACTTTGAGAAGCTTGTTTATCATTATATTCAAAGAAGGGGTGTCATACATCATTTGAAAAATGTCTTTTTTGACCAAACATTAATCAATGATGAAATGATTCGAGAATTCGGTAAACCGCTGGATGATATGGGATTTTATAAGGCTTTAATCCGACTCCTGCGACATCGTGAGGGAGATTTACTGCCAAAACAGCTGAATGATATACAAGTGCCAACATTATTGATATGGGGCGAGGAAGACCGTGTTGTTCCAGTGGGGGTAGGAAAACGCCTTGTTAGTGATTTACCCGATGCACAGTTAATTACCTATGAAAAGACAGGACATTTAATTACAGAGGAACGTCCAGAGCTTGTTTTTAAGAATATCATGATGCATATAAACTGATAAAGGCAAGTTAATGTAAAAAAGGTGCTTGATTAAGCACCTTTTTTGTTAATTCATTAAGATAGTTTTTCTTTGGCTGCTTCATAGTAAGGGTCGCCAACCTCTAGAATAAATTGCAGAATGTCTTCTGCTGCTTTTGTATTGATAAAATTGCGTTGACTAACAATCATTTCATTTAGTTTCTCACCATTATTTTCAAGTAAACTTGTTAACGTATATTTAATTTCCTTTGGTTTTTTACAGACTACGCCTAAATTAAAGTTCTCTGCAAAGGTTGGATTATCCTCTTCCTGACCTGGCAATGCTCCCGTAATAATAAGTGGCGTATTGGTAGCTATTGCTTCAAACATGACGTTAGGACTTCCTCTAGTAAAGGCAATATCTGCTGAAAGCATGAGATCTTGGATGTTTTTCGTGAAACCATAAATCTCTACTCGATCACCATATTTGGCCTTAAGGGACATTTCCAGCTTGGTTTTTAGATTTAGATTTTTTCCAGCTACTATTTTAACGTTACAATCAAAATGGTTCAGTAAATTTTCAGCTATTTTCTTCATATTACCAACACCTTCACCACCGCTCATAATTAAGCATGTTAAAGATTGGCCTTTTTTATAAAATTTACGATGATTATAACTTTTAGGGAAAAATCGGGATCGGACAGGAAAACCGGAAACCTTTATTTTCTCATCTGGAATCCCAAATTCAATGCATTTATTTTGAGCTTCAGAGGTAGGGCTGATAATATAGTGTGCTCTTTTGTCTGCCCAAAGAGGAAAAATATTCACAAGATCAGCAATGAGAGTAAAGAAAGGAATATGAATATCCTGCTTTTCTAAAATATTTAAGATAGAACCATTAAAGTTAGGATGAACCGATAAAATCATGTCTGGTTTTACATCTTCCAGTAATTTTAGAAAATTATCTCTAATTAGTGATTCAATAAAATTGTCTACTAGATGGGGCTTCAATGCAGATAGTTTCCAAATCATTTTCCAAAGATTTTCAGAGTTTCTTGTGATAGGGCCATAGGATTGACCAATTTTTAAAAGCAAGCGTTTACCGAGAGAAAATCCATCTACTACAAAAATTTTCACATCATTATGAGATTGAACTTTTTCACACAATGATTCTGTGATGCTTTTATGCCCATGTCCTGTAATATCAGAGGAGATTATCAGTAATGTCTTTTCCATAGAATCAGCCCTTCTTTAAGATTGCTTTATTTTTTAATTGTTTTATAACTTGCTTATATTGTTTCAAGGAGTACAGTGTACCGATAAAACAGTCTCTAATCTTGTGATCGGATGATACAGAAAGGATGGCAAGAATGGGAAAAAACTTATTGGTACGAAAACGCAGATCCTTCCAATAGACCAAATATCCATTCTTTCTTTTAAGAACAAATGGGTATGCATATTGGGTACTAGAAAGAAAATCGGAAATAAGCGGGTGGCTTTTACTGTCTGTGACTATTTTTGGATATTCTATTTTCTTTACAAGAGAGTGATCGACCTTAAGACTGCCATTTGAGTAAACTCCTAATAAAAAGTCTTCTTTCGTCTCAATGATAACGTCCCAATGAAACAAGGAAATACGTGGGATTATTTTAATTCGAATAGAGTGATGAAAATGCAGATGCAACGTTCTCTTAATTAAAACGGTCGACAGAGTTCGAACAGCAAGATATAGAATAATAAAGATATAAATAATTAAAAACACTTTGCCCATTTCATAAAACGGCAACAGGCAAAAGCCCAGCAAATGTACGAATAGGATAGTAGGATCTACTAATGGAATGGAGTCAAAGGCAATCCATTTTTTCGAGAAGGGCAGTAAAACTTGAGTTCCATGAACATTGAATAAATCAAAAAGCACATGCAAAATAACAGCTAAAAATGTCCATAAAAGTAAATGAAGAAAGGAAGATTCCGGGAAAAAGGCATAAATAATACCTGAAACAGCGAGACTCCATAATGGCAATGCTGGGAGAGAATGGGATAAGGAACGGTGATTTCGGATATAACTTCCTTTGCCCTTCATACGATAGATGAAGTCAAAGTCAGGAGCATTTGAACCAATTACTGTTCCAAACATAACAGCTTGTGACAGGGCAGGTTGATTAGCAATAACAGGATCAATATGAGCAAGGGCAGCTAATCCAAAACCCATAAAAATGTGAGAACTTGTATCCATATAATCACTCCTTATCATTTTTCAATATAAATCATTTTGTATATAGGTAAGTCCTCTTCATTATATTTGGTATGTGTTCCTTCATTCGTGATTTAATGTAAAGATTATGTAGAGATTCTTCTTTTTGATTTTTTCCATGGCAGGTAAATCATAAATGTTCGAACAATTATCTGACCTAAATTACTTTGGATAGGTTAACTTTTTTGAAATTTAAATTTATAGGGTTTATTGAAGTAAAGTGTTCTAATTTAGAAGCTTTATTTTTTTAATGTTCACCAAAGTGAATATTTAAAGCAAAAAATGAGTTAATATAGTAGAAATGAATTATTGGCTTATAACACACCTATGGTAAAATGAAACTATATTTTTACTTATATTTTTTGGAATACTCTAAATGTAAGGAGAATTTACCTATAATAGAATGTAATTAAAATAGTAATGATCAAACTATTTCTAAGTTCTATTTTTAATTTTAGTATTTTAATATTTGTAAGTGTCGTTTTTTTCTTAAATAAGAGTGTTAGAGGAGAAGTTATGAAGATAAAAATAGCCTGTTATGGTTCTTGTATTACTAGAGACAACTTTAATTCTAAATTAAACCCAGATTATAAAAGTATTTATGAATGTGTTGCAACTTCTGAGCACTCATCATTAATAAGTCTTGTAGCTCCAGAAGTAAAGTACGAGGATAATACCTTAGATCTTACTTTAAGTAATTTTGATTCTAGGAATAGAAATATTGTAATGAAGGATTTCGATAGGTCATTTTTAAATGATTTAGTAAAAACTCAGCCTGATTATTTAATTATGGATTTTTTCCCTGATGTTTTTTTTGGTGTTCTTTTTTCAGAGGATAAAATTATGACACATAATGATTGGTTATTTCTTAATACCACTTTTTATCAAGAACTTCCAAATAAATTTGTATTAAAACTAGTTAAGAATTCAAAGGATTATTTAAGTATCTGGATACCAGCTTTTGTGAATTTTATGAATTTCATGAAAACTAATGTGCCTAATTGTGAGATTATTATTAATAAAGCAAGGTTTAGTAATCGTATTTTAGATAATGATAGTATTCAGTACTTACCTTCTCTTGATAATCATAATGAAATTTGGAAAATACTAGATAACTATGTGATTTCAAAGTATGGACTAAGATATATTGAAATGGACCATTCTAAATATTATTTAGCTAAAAATCCAACTCTGGGTTGGAAAGTTTTTCATCTTCATTACTTAGATAATTATTACCAAGATTTTTTAAAAAATTTAAATCAAATGGTAATATAAATTTCAAGGAAATATTAAAATAAACAGAAATATGCGAAAAACAGGAAAAAGCTGAGGTTGCAATTCTTACTTGTGACCCCAGCTTTTTTAAGAGTAACCTAGGAAAGGACAAAATTCATTTCTTAAACATAAAAACTACTTTCTACTAGCAAATCACACTAGCACTGTTTAAAATCAATCACCATCCGTCCTTGAATCTTACCATGCGCCATTTCCTCAAAGACATCCTGTACTTCCTCTAAGCAGCGAGATTGCACAATTGGAACTACTTTTCCTTCTGCTCCGAATTGGAACGCTTCTTCTAAATCTCTGCGTGTGCCAACTAATGATCCGACTACTTCTATCCCATCAAGTACAAGGCGTGGAATATTTAAGTCCATCGTCTCTGATGGCAGGCCGACTGCGACAACTTTACCACAGGCGCGGACTCCGTTGACGGCAGAGTTAAATGCTGTTTTTGAAACAGCTGTTACAACTGCTGCATATGCTCCACCGAGTTGTGCTTGAATGATTTTATCAGCATCCCCCTGTGTGACAGGATTGATTGTCATATCTGCTCCTATTTCTTTAGCTAATGTTAATTTATCATCATTAATATCTACTGCAATAACTTTTGCGTTAAATACATGTTTAGCATATTGGATAGCAAGATTTCCTAATCCGCCACAGCCATATATTACAATCCACTGACCAGCTTTTATGTCGGAAACTTTAATCGCTTTGTAGGTAGTAACACCTGCGCACGTGATGCTGCTAGCTTGTGCTGGGTCTAGTCCTTCAGGCACTTTAACTGCGTAATCGGCTGTTACGATGCACTGTTCAGCCATCCCTCCATCGACACTGTAGCCAGCGTTTTGGACGTTGCGGCAAAATGTTTCTCTGCCTGTTGTGCAGTATTCACATCTGCCGCAGGCTTGGAACATCCAGGCAATACTGACTCTATCGCCAATCTTTAAGCTAGTGACGTCATCTGCAATTTTTGATACAACTCCAATCCCTTCATGTCCAAGGATCCTGCCTTCCACATTACCAAAATCACCAGCAGCCACGTGCAGGTCAGTATGACATACTCCGCAGTATTCAACATCTACCAAGGCTTCACCAGATTTTAGCGGTCGCAATTCCTTTTCAATAATCTCAATGTTTGCTTTAGATTTTGGATTAACTACTACTGCTTTCATAAATGTGATTCACTCCTTTAGTGATTAAGAATATCACTAGTTTCCTTTAACCTTATTACGGGTTCATCATAACACGGAAATCCACCATAAAATTGTGAAATATTGAACAATTTATGAATTTATATTTTGTTTATATTTGCGATATAAGGAGTTTAGTATTGGTCTCTAAAATAAAGGTAAGCAAATGATAAAGGAGAGGAATAAATATGGAGAAAAAATTTAAATTGGCAGCAGCAGCTTTTTTAAGCTCAATTACTATTCTTACGGCATGCAGTGATACAACAAATAATGAAACGAAATCAGACTCTGCAAAGACTCAGCAGACAGAACAGGAAAGTGTGGTCCAACAAACAAAAGGTCAAGAGATGGCCGATATACTAGGCATCACAAATTGGCAGGGTACTCGTGTTTATGATAAAGATAATAATGATCTTACAAAGGAGAATGCTAACTTTATTGGCTTAGCAAAGTATGATTCAGTGACTGGACATTATGAATTTTTTAATGCCGAAACTGGTGAGACACGCGGTGATGAAGGCACGTTCTTTATGACAAATGATGGTGCAAAGCGTATACTTATTTCCAGTACAATGAATTATCAGGCAGTTGTTGATATAACAGAATTGGAAGCGGATATCTTTACTTATAAACGCATGGGGAAAGATGCGGATAACAATGATATAGAAGTTTTTGTTGAGCATATACCGTATGATGAAAATGAGCTAACCTTCACAACACCAGCGCAAAATTTAACGGCTTCTACAGGGGATATTGTTACAGAGGAAGATGGAGATAATATTCTTGGCAGTACGTTATGGCAAGGTACAAAGGCTGTTGATGAAGAAGGCAATGATGTTACTATGTATAATGAAAACTTTATCAGCTTAGCAAAGTTTGATAAATATACAAATCAATATGAATTTTTTAATCTGGAAACAGGGGAAAGCCGCGGCGATTTTGGTTACTTTGATGTAACCAATGATAATAAAATCCGTGCACATGTTTCAATCGGTGAAAATAAATATGGTGCAGCGTTAGAGCTTACTGAGTTGAATGAAAATAGATTTACTTATAAACGTGTCGGGAAGGATGCTGAAGGAAAAGACATTACCATTTTTGTAGAGCATGAACCATATAAAGGAGAATCAAAACCGTCCTTTAGCTTTTAAGAAAGCATTGACTATCTCCTTTATAAATGGAGAAGGGAATCAAGATGACCATTAAAAATCGGTTTTTAATTTCATATATTGGCGGTATTGTGATTGCGAGTATCTCTATTCTCGCAATCCTATGTATTTTGTTTTATGTAACGACAGGTACTGTTCCGACACCGAAAACATGGTATCAAACCTTTACGAAGCAGCGCTCCTTGAGTCCGGAAGAGGAGCTTGCTTACGTTGAGCTGCGCAATATTGCAAAAACAGATCCAGACCAGCTTTTAGTAGAAGATGTGCAAAGAAATTTCCAAGATATTGAGAAAAAGTCACTCGGTGTTGTCATACGCCATGATAAGGATATTTTGTATTATTCCAAAGGCTTAGTTGAAAAATCGCTAGTTGTTCATTTTCCAGTTTTTGATGCAAATAATATTGAAACAAAAGGAACAATAGATAACGCAGGAAGATTATATCGTTTTATTAAGTTTGATTTTTATTATAGTGATCAGACAAAGGGAAGTATTCTCGTGTTAAAAAAGGAAAATAATCTATTAGAGTTTTTTACTAAATGGGGAATTGCTATTATTATCATTATCCTACTTGCATCATTTGGAGCTGTGCTGTTTTTGAATCAGCTATTACGCAGGACTATTATTAAGCCTTTAGAAAGTTTAGGACAGTTCATGTCTGAGCTGCGCGAGGAAAACTTAATAATTGAAACACCAGCCTTACCGGAGAGTACTGCAAAGGAAGTGCAGCAGCTGAAAGAAAATTTTGAGAGTATGCGCGCAACACTTTTAGCCTCTAAAAAGGAAAAGCAAGGTCTTGAAAATAATCGAAAAGAATTAATTGCGAGTATATCTCATGATTTAAAAACTCCGATTACATCTATTATCGGTTATATAGAAGGCTTGCGAGAGGGGGTTGCTGATACTCCTGAAAAGCAGGAAAAGTATTTGAGAACAATTCATTCTAAATCACTTGCTTTGAATCAGTTAATAGAAGAGCTCTTTCTGTACTCCAAGCTTGATGCAGAAGCAGTTCCTTTCCAATTTGAACGTATTCAGCTTTCCGATTTTCTTGTGCATATGGCAGAAGAGTTTCAATTATACAACCAAGATGTTAAGTTCCAGATAAATGCGGCTGATGAGGTATATGTTTCTATTGACCGTATGCAAATGAATCGGGCATTTAATAATCTATTTGAAAACAGCTTAAAGTTTAAGAAGCTAGCAGAGCCATTATCTATAACAATAGAAGCATTGGCAGCTGCTGATAATGTTGAGGTATATGTCACAGATAATGGACAGGGAATTGAAGATTTTCAGCTTCCTTATGTATTTAACCATTTTTACCGTGGAGAAGCAGCGCGTACAACGACGACAGGAGGCAGCGGCTTAGGGCTTGCTATCGTTAAGCAAATCGTCGATAAACACCATGGAAAAGTGCAGATTCAAAGTAAGTTGCAATTAGGCACAACTGTAACAATAATATTGGCAAGGGCTTAAAGGGAGGTGTCTATCATGCTGTCACCAAGAGTATTAATTATTGAAGATGATATTAGTATTGCTGAGCTGCAAAGAGATTATTTAGAGATACATCAAATGGAGGCTGAGATTGTAGTAGATGGTTTAGAAGGTGTAAATCGGGCATTAAATGAACCCTTTGACTTAATTGTTATTGACTTGATGCTGCCTTCTTTGGATGGTTTTGAAATCTGCCGGCGGATTCGTGAAAAGAAAAATATTCCTCTTATGATTGTTTCGGCGAAAAAGGAAGATATTGATAAAATAAGGGGACTCGGCTTAGGTGCAGATGATTATATGACCAAACCATTCAGCCCGAGTGAGCTCGTTGCACGTGTACAGGCCCATATAAAACGGTTTAAGCAGCTGACAGGTGCTGGATATTCACAGGATTTTCTAGAAATGAAGGATATTCTAGTCGATAAAGGTGCACGTAAAGTATTTATTTTAGGGCAGGAGTTTATTTTTCCTACGAAGGAATTTGATTTACTTGTGTTCTTTATGGAGCATCCAAACCGCGTATGGACAAAGGAGCAGCTTTTCAGGCAAGTTTGGTATATGGATGATTTAGATGGTGATGTATTTACAGTTGTAGTTCATGTTGGGCGTATTCGAGAAAAGTTAAAAAAAGGGAAATTATCAGAGTTGCCGATAGAGACTATTTGGGGAAGTGGTTATCGCTTTAATAGCTAGCAGAAATGTTTCACATGAAACATTTTAACTTCTATTATTGCTTAGTTTCATTAGACAGGTTGGTTAAAATGAGTTCGGTATATATCGAACTCATTTTTTTTGTTTAGGGAGGTAGCTAAGTGCGATCCTTTTTCTCATAAAATCTCCCATCTTAATTTAGTACTTATAAAACAGCTCAAAACATATTCTTATAAAAGAAAATGGGGGGAGGTCAAAGCAGTTGAAAAAAGTTAAAGTTGGTTTACGCCCGATTGTAAGTAAGATAAATTTGCCCACTGTAATGAAAACAGCTGTACTTCCAGGTGATTCTGTTGAAAGTTTATTTATTGCAACCCAGGTAGGAGAAATCTTTTATGTGGGTAACGGGAGGATTAACACTTTTTTAGATATTCGCCCGCTCATCATACAATTAGGCACTAGTGGCGGATATGATGAAAGAGGATTGCTTGGGCTAGCTTTTCATCCTAATTTTAGGTATAACGGTTTGTTTTACCTTCATTATTCTGCAGCTGGAACACAGGGGCCAGGTGTTCAACTAGAAGATTTTAAACCTGACCCATGCAAGCCTGAAACTTTAAAGTTAAGGTGGACGAATCGAGAATCTCAGTATGACCATATAGATAAGGTAGAAGAATGGGGTTTACAATCTAGTGGCCAACCTAAAAAAAGACGGACACTGCTTAACTTAAGAAGGCCTTTTTCAAATCATAATGGTGTCAACAGCTTAAACTTTTCACCTGAAACAGGCAAACTTATTTTAACAACTGGGGATGGTGGATCAGGTTATGACCCATATAATTTAAGTCAAGATGATATGGAAATCGCCGGTAAAATTATTGAAGTGGATATAAATAAGTATACATCTACCAATAATCAACCTGTCGTTAGTCGTTTTCATGAACTGCCTTCAGACATTCAGGAGATGCTCGCTGTTATGGCAAAAGGAGTTCGAAATATAACAGGTATTTCATTTCAAAGTTATTATCATCAGTTTATTAAATATGCAGGAAATGTCGGACAAGATTTGGTAGAGTCTATTTTTGCATTTGTCCATTATAAGCCAATAGCGGTTACTCAGCTTGTTAAAGCTTATGATAGAAATATCAAATCAAGCCAAAAAGGACTGATAAATTTTGGCTGGCGGGGTTGGGAAGGAGATTTTCCTACATCCATTATAAGAGATTGTACGATTAACCCAGAAACTAAGGAGCAAATATGGAGCTTTTATAAGGAAGCTGTGACACTCTCAGGGGGTCGACTTCCGCCTTTAACCAGTTACTTTCATCAAGACCCTAGACCGGATAAATTTAGTGGAACAGCACTAACTGGAGTTCAGCCATACTTAGGAAATGAAATTCCTAGTTTAACGGGAAGAGTTATCTTTACTGATGTTATGCGGAAGAACTCTGCACGAAAAAGAGGTGCTTTAGCATATACAAGTGCAAGACCAGATGGGAAACAAAATGATTTTCATGTGATTGATATTAATTATGACTTTGGGCCGCAGTCAGCATACTATGTTAGCTTAGGATCAAATCTAAATCAAACTACCTTATATTTAGGAGTATATGGGTCTATGAAGGTAGCTGATTATAACCAAGGCACTGTTTTTGAAATAATTCCATAACCTTATATAGCTAGCTAGCAAACACTTTTAATCGTTTAAAAATAATTAAGGCAATTTCGACCCATATCCAGCTGTAAAGGAAGCAACAGAAAAAAATAAGGCCAATAGTAAGATAGGAAAGGGAGTTTGAGAAGGCTGGCCCTAGAATAGGATAGTGCAGTAAAAACAACAGAGTGCTTATGCCTAGCATTAAAGACAAAGTTCCAGCAGCAATAATACTTAATCTGTGTTTAAAGAAGTAATAGGCTGCCCCAATGCCAAGCCCTAATAATCCTGTTGTAAAAGGAAATACAATCAGTTCTGTTGGCTGAAGGATGAATAGCAATAAAATTGTTTGAAAATAAGCCAGAATTCCAAATGGAGTAGAAAGCATCGAATATAACAGAATAGGTGCTGTGGCAAGGGGGCTTAAAAGATAGCCTATTCCGGGAATAAAGCCGCCCGCAGATTGGAGAACAGCTGCTATACAAGCAAAAATCGCTCCTAAAATAAGCTTTTTCGTCTTTTTATAGGTTTTAAATGTTTTTTGAGCTAAACGAACCTCATTAGAAACAGGTTTGAAATGGTACACAATTTCACCTCATTTTATATTCGTCTATACATTATATAGAAGAGGTGAATTTAATATTAATAAACGAAACTAAAAGGAGACATTTGCCTCCTTTTAGTTTCGTTATTTTAGGAGATATATTTTATCGTACAGACTCTATTGTCATCAAACACCATAGACTGTAGGAACGAAGTAAAAACGGGATATATAAGGAATCGCCAAGCTGAAAAGAGGGATAGTATGTATCATTATTATAGGACTGGGGTTAATCAGCCGGAATTTGTTTCCTTTGCACGTGGTGATGTTAATGGGGATGGAATGCCTGATAATGTCTATTTAACTGGAACGAAGACAGCAGACAGTCCATTTATTCAAAATATTACGCTTCATGTTCAAGATGGAAGAACTGGCCAGGTAATAAGTGTTTCCCTACGTGAAAATGCAGGCTACAATCCTGTGTTATTTTTAGGAGATTTCACTGGAGATGGCATCGACGATATTTTTATAAGTATTGCCACCGGCGGCAGCGGTGGAATTATGTATCATTATATATATTCTTTGGCAGGGAATACTGCAAAACTGTTATTTGATTTCAATGTCTATAATGAACAATACCAGTACGAGGTTACGTATTTAGATCATTATAAAGTGAAGGTTTTCAGCAAGTTTAATAATCAAAATTATATAATCGATATCTCAACAAGAGATGCAGATTATTTAAATGAAATTTATGATCCTAATGGTAAATTGAAGAGTCCTATCACTGGTTTTGTAAATCCTTTAAGCGGTTTGTATCCTGTAGATTTTGATTTAAATAATGTTTATGAACTATTAGCCTATCAAAAAGTCGCAGGCAGATATAATGCCGATTCTTTAGGTTATGTGCTGAATACTTTAGGCTGGTCAAATAATAGATTTGCGCTGCAAAATCAGTATGTTGCTATTCTGGGCTACTAGTAAAATACTTTCCCAACAATAGTAGTACTTTTCTGCCTTTAATCTTTAAGATTAGCACTCATTTAGTCAAAGGATAAAAAAAATTTAGGAGTAATACAGTTCATCTATTTACTTAGTATTATTTGTAATATAATATAGGATATTAAAAAAGTATAAGATTTAAGTAGTAAGGAAGGCATTAAATGAATAATTTAAAAGGAATTTATAACTTTTCACCCTATATATATTATAGTAATGAACAGCTGATGAAAGACTGTTGTCTTATACCTTATATGTTTCACAAATATCTGGGTTACAATGCTGTGATAGTTACAGCAAAAAAGGAAGAGTATACCTACCTAGAACGGTTAGAGGGCTTGAAAATGGAAATACTGGGTACCCCAATTGATATAACCGAATGGGTGGAATTTTGCTGTGATTACATTTCTGAGAATTATAAAAAGATAGATGTTATGTTTTGCTTTGGAGCATATCCTTCACATAGTAAGATGGTTTCTCATTATAAAAGTCTTCGACCTGATGGTAAGGTTATCTTGAAATTAGATGCTAATATTTACTGGGAAGACAGAATTCCATTTCGGGATAGTAATTATAAATCATTCCTTGGTAATTGTGATGTAATAACTGTTGAATCTAAAAAGTTAAAGCAGCATTTATCTAGAAAGTGGCCATATAAAATTGATTATATACCTAATGGTACTCCTGGTATTAAAAGGAGAACAATCGATTACTTGGAAAAAGAAAATACTATTTTGACGGTTGGAAGAATAGGAACAAATCAAAAGGCAAATGAGATTTTATTGGAATCTTTTAGACGAATAGCTAGTTCTCTTCCACAATGGAAAGTAAAGTTAATAGGAAACATTGAGGGTTCTTTTAAACCATTTATTGAGAATTTTTTCAAAAGATATCCATTCTTAAAAGAGAGAATTATCTTTACAGGAAAGATACTAGATAAAGATGTTCTTGAGGATGAATATAGAAAAGCTAAGATATTTGCTTTGACATCAATTTTTGAAGGAGGTACACCTAACGTTTGGGTAGAGGCTGCGAGGAATGGCTGTTATATTATTTGTAGTGACATTGATGCTGTGAATGAGGCAACTAATTGGGGGCAGTGTGGTAAAAGCTTTGAAATTAATAATATAATGCAATTATCAAATGTTCTTTTAGAAGTTTGCAATGATGAAAGTTACTTTGAAAGAGGTTGTTTTGATATTCAGGAGTATCAAGATAGATTTTTTAATTATGAAAAAATGGTATATAAGCTTGATAACCTTTTAAATATGCCAGTAGGGGAAATAATATATGGAAAAAAGTAAAGAAATAACCCTTTTTGATAGAAAAATAACCCTTTCTAACAATAAGTTATTATTCGAGGGGGATATTGTCTATGATTTTGAAGATAGATATCAAAATATATCTTCTTTAGCTGTAGAAAAACAAATTCAAATCTTCTATCAATTAATTGAATTAATAAATGGTGTTAATGTATCAAGTATTATTAAAGCAGAAACTATTTTAATACTTTCCCAAATATTTAAGAATTTATCAAGTACGAACAAAAAATCATCGTTACTAACTATCGGAGGAAGTGTTTTCAGCAAAACCTATGCTGAAATAATTACCTTTTTCGGAAGTGAAAATAAACTTTACGAAGTTTTTCAAAGTAAAGAATCGGTTGAACATCCATTGGAGAATATAATTCCACTTTTTATAGGTGAAGATTTTAATATGGATTTTCTTGCTGAGAACTATTTTTCATTTATTTTAATAAATGTTGATTCCGTTAGTAAATCAGTAGAAACGGTAATTTCCGAATGCAATAGATTAATAAGTAAGCATGGCAATATAATTTGTTATGGATCCAATTTGTATGATTTAGAAAAAATAAGCTCCTATTTAAATAATAATGCTGTTGTCTATCAAATAGATAACGAGAGATTCCTCATTAATATTAACATGTGTGGAAATAAACTATTTGAAAGTAATGTTAAAGAACGAATTGTTAAACTTATAGAGTTGAGACATTCTGAACTATTTCCTAAGCTAGAATTTGTTATGTCTGAACGTCCAACTTCAAAAAATGATGAGTGGTATACCATAATCGATAATGCCATTTATCTTATTGCAGAAATAGAAACAATAATATCCGAAAATCATATGTTATTTGACAATAACGACTTAAAATTTCAAACAAATGAAGTGAAAAATGCTCTGTTAGATATTAAATACGAAGCATTTTTAAATAGAAGACATTATGACTTCTTTCAATCTAACTTATTTGATTGTTATAACAGTTGGATTGAGAATTTAAAGAATATGTAACAGTAGAGGTAAGTTGCTTTAATTCTAAAATCGTAGATATTATTTTCTTTTACTTTTATAACAATATAATACATGAATTATATTTTCTTCTTTAAGAATACTACAACAAAAAATAATAAGCTTAGCTGGGCTTATTATTTTTTCATCATTACATTAGCAGCTGAGCAGGTGGTATTGGATTTGATATGTTTATGGCCAGCAATTTCTATCTGGATATTAGAGAAATAGAAGCAATAACGTAATTTATTTTAGCCGTTGCCATTCTGCTTGAAATGGTAGCAATTCGATTAAAGAGAAAGCTGAAGGTTAATGGGTAAAACTAAAAAGTGCCGTACAAGAGAAGCTAGAATAGCTTTTCTTTTTGTTTGTTCCAAAATAAAAATAAACAGCCGCAACAACGGCCGTTTCCTGATTTTACTGAATTCCAGATCGAATAAATCGTTCCCGATTTCTCCCATAAGCCTCTTTACATAACCGCTTGACCTCCGCATAATTCTCGGCACAAACCGCTTCATAAATAGCCTTGTTTAGTAGATTGGCAGAGTAATGTTTTTGATGAGGTGTCAGCTTCCAATTGATAATGCCGAAATGGATAAGCTTATCCTTAACAGAATCCATGATTTGCAGCATTCTGTGGTTATTAGCTGAAGTGATCATACTTCGTGTGAACATCATGGATGAGTGCACATAGGAAGGATAATCATCTCTTTCTTCCGCTTCAAGTTGCTGATCTAAATGGGTTTTTAATTCTTCTATATTAAAGGTGAGGCCTTTTTCCTTAACGGAATCCACGGAAAACTCTTCTAAAAATAGGAATACTTCCATTACATCTAACATTTCTTTGAAAGATATTTCTTTTACGAAAATGCCCCTGTTTTTTAGTGAGGAGACGAACCCTTCTGTTTCTAAACGGGAGATGGCACTTCTAATAGGTGTCCGGCTCATGTTCAGCAGTTCAGCTAGTTCATTTTCTGATAAAAGGGATCCAGGCATATAAATACCAGTCATAATGTTTTCCCTGATTTTGTTGTAGGCGATGTCAACTAAGGAGGACATATTTCCATTTCCTTTCAAAATAGGATTGCACACTAATCTTACCTGATACTTTATGCAACCGCAACAAACAAAAGCTAAGTGATTTACTTACATTAACTTAATAGTTCGTTAATATGGACTTTACGTTAAGGCGTTATTCTATTATTGCATTCAAGTTGTATACAAGTTGCATTCAAAGGAGGTTTTCTTTCCGGTAGTTTGAAGGGATGTTCTTAGTCCTTATAAAAATAAAGATGTGGCCATACAGGAAAAAACTCGATAATTTCAGGAGGAAATGATGAAAAAACTTCTTTCATTTTTAGTGTTCATGCTTATCATATCGGGGATTTTAGCTGGCTGTGGGACAAGCAGTTCGTCAGGTTCTGCAAAAAAGGATAAGTTTGTTATTGCTTATCTGCCACAGGAGTCTGATGAACAAATGCAAAAAACATACAGTAATTTTGAAAAGGAACTCTCTGAAAAAATTGGCGTTAAAGTGGAGGCTTATCAGGCCAACAGCTATAATGCTGCAATCGAAGCGATGAAGAATAATAAAGCAGATATGGCTATGTTTGGTCCGTTCTCCTACATAGTTGCGGAGGAAAGAGCAGATGCAGAGCTTATTGCTAATCTAAATAATCCAGAATTAGAAGGACAGGCGCCATCTGTTATTGTTGTTCCTAAAGATTCAGACATTCAAACAATTGCCGATTTGGAAGGCAAAACAATTGGATTTGCTGATCCAGTATCCACAACAGGGCATTTGCTTCCTAAATCAACGATTGTTAAAGAGCTGGGCATTGGTGTAGAAGAGCTGGAAAAAAGTTTCTTTAAAAGTGTGCAATTCGCTGGAGGACATGATAAGGCTCTTATAGGTGTTGTGCGCGGCCAATATGATGCTGCCGGGGTTTCTGCGATGATGCCGGCAATGCTTGAGGAAAAAGGAATAATTGAAAAAGGTTCCTACCGTGTTATTGCAGAGTCTGAAGCAATTCCTGTTGGAGCACCATTTGCAGTAAGAAGCGGCTTAGATCAAGAAATGAAAGACAATATTAAAGAGTTTTTATTGAGCTACGATGATCCGCAGTATTTTAAAAATATTTTGGGTACGGAAAATGCAAAGTTTATGGAAGCATCTGATAGTGATTATGACCAATTGCGTGATATAGCTGAAATGCTTAACTTAAGTCCTGAGCAACTATTGGAAAGCTAAGGAGGAACTGATATGCCAGCACACAATAACCCTGCGCTGAAAACAGCTGAAATGCGCAAAATGAAAGGGACATTGTCCCTTATATTCTTCGCCATCCTAATTGCTTTTTCCGTTTGGTTTGTAGAAATGGATATATTTGAGCTTATCCAAAGCATCCCTTTATTTTTTCAGTTTTTATTTACAGATTTTTTTCCACCGAATATTAGTGATCTGAGCACATACCTTGGTCCTGTTGTCGATACACTTATTTTTGCGGTAGTGACAACATGTTTGTCTTCCGTACTGGGCATTGTCATTGGATTTTGTATGGCGCACAATACGACACCGCATTCAGCTGTTCGGCTGTTTTTCAGAGGGATAATTGCCTTTTTAAGAAATATTCCCTTCTTAGTATGGGCATCTATTTTGGTAGTAATATTTGGGGTTGGAACAATGCCAGGGCTGTTTGCGCTAGTCTTGTTTGGGACAAGCTTTTTATCCCGTGTCTATGCAGAATCGATTGAAGAGCTGAACAAGGAAGGCATCGAGGCTCTTGATGCTTGTGGTGCTTCCTATTTCCAAAAGATTAAACATGGAATTATTCCGCAGTTCCTGCCGGGCTTTTATTCATGGACGCTGTTTATGTTCGAAATTAACATCCGCGCTTCCGCCATTCTTGGGCTGGTAGGAGCAGGGGGAATGGGAAGCATCTTAAAGCAAACGATGGATTTGTTTCAATATGGCAAAACCTCTACCGTCATTGCCATAATGGTCATCCTGATTTTAATGGTCGAGTATGTAACAAACCGGGTAAGGGAGAGATTAATTTAACATGTCAAAAAGCCAAATGCCGATCCCTAATACATTAGTAATGAAAGAAAGTATGCTAACGAAGAAAAAAATACCAATAGCACATAAACAGACTAAGAGGCAGCAACAATACTTTTTCACAACAGTCGGTATCTTATTTATTGTTTGTGTTTTTCAGATAGATATAAGCTTCTCCCAGTTTCAAGAGGGAGTAGCAAGAATTCCATCTGTTCTGTCCATGATGCTGCAAATGTCTTTTGCCGAATTTCCTGAGCTGGCAAGTGAAATGGTAGTTTCCTTAGTAACAGCCTTTTTAAGTCTTGTTCTTAGTATTATCTTTGCAGTTGTACTTGCATTTCTCGCAGCAAGAAACACTACTCCGAACAGATACTTTGGAATGCTGCTCCGTTTCCTCTTTATGGTTATCCGTGCTATCCCAGCAACTGTGTGGGTCTTAATTGCTGTAGCCAGCATTGGGTTTGGAACGATGGCAGGTGTGTTAGGTCTTATTTTTCCAACCTGCTCTTATTTAGTGAAATCCTTTTCTGCTCAAATTGAAGAAGTGGGCCAAGAAACAATTGAAGCACTGCAATCAGTTGGGGCAACATGGTGGCATATTGTTTTTAGAGGCTTAATTCCTACACTTCTCACTAGCTTTCTGGCTATAACAGCCTTTCGATTTGAAATGAATGTAGCTGAATCTGTTATTTTGGGAATGGTTGGTGCTGGCGGTATAGGACTATTAATTCAAGGATATATATCCTTCTATGATTTCAGCAGTCTAAGCTTAGGAATAGTAATGGTCTTTATCACAATGTTTATGCTTGAATTTATGACAACTCAAATTCGCAAGCGCATGTCTAATTAGGAGGAATATGATGGAAACCATCCTTAAAATTACGAATCTAGCAAAAACATATAATGGCGGCACATTAGCGTTAAAAGATATTAATCTTGAGGTGAAAAAAGGGGAATTTATAGCCGTAATTGGACCAAGCGGTGCTGGAAAATCAACTTTACTGCGCAGTATCAATCGTTTAATTGAACCGACAGAAGGGACGATTGAGTTCCTTAATCAGCATATTGAAAAAGTAAATAAAAATGAATTGAGAAAAATCAGATCAAAAATGGGCATGATTTTTCAACATTATAACCTGATTTACCGATCAAGTGTCCTCGAAAATGTTCTTCATGGCCGATTAGGATATATGGGTTCACTGGCAGGAGTCTTTAACCGCTATAAGGAAGCGGATAAAAGGGAGGCAATCATGCTCCTTGAAAAGGTAGGATTAGAAGCTGAAATTTACAAGCGGGCGGACGAGCTGTCAGGTGGCCAAAAACAGCGCGTTGGCGTATGCCGTGCTTTGGCGCAAAATCCTGAGCTTATCTTGGCAGATGAGCCAATCGCTTCCCTAGATCCTAAATCATCAACTGTTGTGATGGACGCTATTTATAAAAACTGTAAGGAGCAAGGAATTGCCTGCTTAGTAAACCTCCATCAAGTCGATGTGGCCAAAAGATATGCAACTAGAATTGTAGCAGTAAAAGCAGGCACCATTATCTTTGATGGAGAGGCAAGTGAATTAACAGATGCAATGATTAAATACCTTTATGAAGGAAAAGAGCAAGAGATGTTGGAGCGAGCCAATTAAGCTAAAAGAAGGGGTGTAGTTGTAAATGGAGAAACAAGGAGTAACAGCAAGTCCAAAAAGCAGAATTATTCCATTTGAAGGAATCCGCAATTTTCGCGATATGGGTGGATATAAAACCACGGATGGAAGAACAGTTAAATATGGAGTGTTTTACCGTTCAGCCGAATTGACGGGAATGACGGAAAGAGATAAAGAGATTTTCAGCACACTGGGAATAAAGTATATATTTGATTATCGTGATGATGGGGAAGCTTCCGTCAAACCAGATCCTGTTATAGAGGGAATCATAAACGAGAGAATTCCTGCAATTGCTGGAGAAGTACAGGGGCTTGTTCAATCAATGGAGGATATAGTAAAAAGTGAATTATTTAAAAATATAAATATAACTGGATTAGCTGAAATGTACGGAAAAATGACCTTAAATAATTCTTCCTACAAAAGATTGTTCGAAGTTATCCAAAACCCTGAAAATCTAGGGATTGTTCATCATTGTGCAGCAGGCAAGGACAGGACTGGGGTAGGAGCTGCTTTGATTTTATCAGCATTGGGTGTTCCTAAAGAAACAATCATAGAGGATTACTTAATTACAAACGAAACCATGCGAGAATTCCAGGAAATAATCAAAGCAGAGCTGTCTGGACAGCTGACAGAGGAAGAACTCTTGTTGTTTGATGTAATGATGGCGGCGAAAGAAGAATATTTACAAGCAGTATTTACGGTTATTGAGGATACTTATGGAAACATGGACATTTACTTTGAGAAGGAATTGAACTTGACTGCAGCAGACCGAGTAGCACTGCAAAATCTATGGTTAGAATAAGAGTTTCTGAAAAAAGGCGCTTTAAAAGGGTCTTTTTTTGTTGATTAGTTATTCTGTCTTAGCAGTCTTAAGTCCGTTTGTCCTAATCCCTAAAATATGACAATACTCGATATTGAAATAAAAAATGAAAACGTTTACTATAAGGTAGTATATACATGTAATAGCAATAATTACTGAAGGAGGCTGAAATGAAATGAATGCAATTACGATTGTAATTGGGACGATGTGTTTCTTAATGATTGCGTATCGTTTATATGGTACTTTCATGGCGGTTAAGGTAATGAAGCTAAAGGAAATGGAAGAAAGAAAAAAGACTCCTGCTCATGAGCTCAATGATGGGAAGGATTATGTGCCGACAAATAAGTGGGTTACCTTTGGGCACCATTTTGCGGCAATTGCGGCCGCTGGCCCCCTTGTTGGTCCCATTTTGGCTGCTCAATTTGGTTATTTGCCAGGACTGCTTTGGCTGTTAATTGGGGCAGTTATCGGGGGAGCGGTTCATGATGCAGTTGTGCTTATGGCCTCCATGCGTAAGCAAGGAAAGTCTTTGTCCGAGGTTGCCAAAGAGGAGCTAGGTCCAGTTGCCGGCTTCTGTACAGGACTTGCCATGCTGTTCATTATTACAATTACGATGGCAGGTCTTTCAATGGTTGTCCTTCATGCTCTTGAGAGAAATCCGTGGGGAACATTCGCAGTAGGTATCACTATTCCGATTGCGATGGGTGTTGGTTTATTTTATAAAAAGACAGGAAATTTAAAGCTGGCCAGCACAGTGGGCTTTATTCTCCTTATGATCGGTGTTTTTATCGGTCCCTCTATCCAAGAGACTGCATTAGGAGAGTTCTTGACATTTGACTCAAAAACATTGGCAATCATCCTGCCGATTTATGCTTTTTTTGCAGCTGCTCTGCCAGTATGGCTGCTGTTGGCTCCAAGGGATTATTTAAGCAGCTTTATGAAAATTGGTGTTTTTATCGCTTTAATTATCGGTGTGTTCATTATAAATCCAGATGTACAAATGCCTGCCTTTACTGAATTTATTCACGGCGGCGGTCCAATCATTGCAGGACCTGTTTGGCCGTTTATTTCTATCACCATTGCTTGTGGTGCCATATCCGGTTTCCATGCCTTCGTAGGTTCTGGAACGACTCCGAAAATGCTTGATCGCTGGCAGGATATAAAAATAGTCGGGTTCGGCGGCATGCTTGTTGAATGCTTAGTAGCAATTATGGCTTTGATTGCAGCCGTTTCCCTGCATCCAGGAGATTATTTTGCCATTAACTCAACACCAGAGGTTTTTAAAACATTAGGAATGTCTGCCGTTCATTTGCCAGAATTGAGCCAGGAAATTGGTCTGGATTTGGAAGGCAGAACGGGAGGGGCTGTTTCGTTAGCTGTCGGAATGACCTATATTTTCACCAGCATTCCTTGGTTTGATAATTTAGCACCGCACTTTTTCCAATTCGTTATTATGTTTGAAGCGGTATTCATTTTAACCGCTATTGATGCTGGTACTCGTGTGGCCCGCTATTTAATTCAAGACTTTTTCGGTGAAGTTTATAAGCCGCTGAAAAGGGTCGATTGGATGCCTGGAAATATCTTTGCCAGTGCATTAGCATGTGTAGCTTGGGGGTACTTATTGTATTCAGGGGATATCGGTTCTGTTTGGGCATTATTTGGTGTGTCTAACCAGCTGATGGCATCAATTGGCTTAATTGTTGGAGCTACTGTTATCTTGAAAATAGCTGATAAACGCTCTTATATGCTTACATGTCTTATCCCGCTTGCTTATCTTTTTGCTACAGTAAATGTGGCAGGCTACTGGATGATTACTAATGTCTATTTGAACCCAGAAGCGGCTGGTTATAATGTCGTCAACGGTGTTTTGTCGATTATTATGCTTATTCTCGGAATTATAATTGTAGTGGCAGCCATTAAGAAGTGGGTGGAAATTTGGAAGACTCCAAGTTTAAGAGGAGATAAATACCTTTCTGCTTAATTTAGAGGAGAGCCTGCATTCATTTAAGCAGGCTCTCTTCATTTTATTTGGCTAGTTTAAATTAATTGCTGAAGAAAAGTCATTCTGTTATTATTTAGATGTCTATTATTTAGATATCTAAATAATAATACGGAGGCAGTTAATCTCCGCTGTTAAAGAAGATTAGAAATAATATTTAGATGTCTAAATAAAAAACAAATGACAGTTAGGAGTGTATATAAAGATGGGAAGATTAGAAAATAAAGTAGCAATCATCACTGGTGGAGCATCAGGCATTGGTGAATGCATGGTCGATTTATTCCAGCAAGAAGGTGCGGTGGTAATTGCTGCAGATATTAATGAGGCAGCACTAGAAAAGGTAAGCCAAAAGGAAAATGTGTATGGGCTGAAATTAAATGTAGCTTCCGATGAAAATTGGCAAGCGTTGGTGAAAGAAGTGATAACCAAGTTTGGAAAGATTGATATTCTCGTAAATAATGCGGGTATTTCTTCTGAAAAAATGTATAAGGATATTAATTTTGAAGACTGGCATAAAATGCTTTCCATTAATGGATATGGTCCTTTTGCAGGGATTAAGCATGTTGCTCCATACATGGCAGCTCAAAAGAAAGGTTCTATTATCAATATCTCATCCTATACAGCTCAAATTGGTCAAGGCTTTAATCATTATTCTGCATCTAAAGGGGCAGTTCGTGCTTTCTCTAAAGCAGCGACTACAACCTTTGGACATGATGGTGTACGTGTAAATGCACTTTTTCCGGGCATCATTGAAACACCAATGACACAGTCCTTGAGCACTTCTAGAGAATTGCTTGACCGATTAATCCAGGCAACACCTCTTCAACGGCTGGGACAGCCTAACGATATCGCGAAAGCCGCATTGTTCTTTGCCTCAGACGACTCGGATTACATTACAGGTGCAGAATTAGTGATTGACGGTGGATTCTCAGCTCAGTAGTAATGTATGATAAGAGAGCTCCTGAATAAATTCAGGAGCTTTTACACTTATCGAAAGCAGGGATATGATTGATGGAAGAACAAACTATTTTCGAGATTATTCATAACATGGACAAGGTTACCAATAATTTAATCATTCAGTGGAATAAAATGTTTAATGAGGATCTTGGCATATCCCATATTCTTGTTCTCAGCCATCTGGAGAAAAAGGGAAATAGCCGTCCATCTGATATTGCGAAGGCTCTAGGTTTGACTCCGCCCACCTTGACACATTTATCAGAAAAACTAGTGCACAAAGGATTGGCCATAAGAATTGTAGATGAAACGGATCGCCGAATCATTTATTTAGGAATTACAGATAAAGGCAGTGAGATAGTAGTTAAAGCCCACCAAGAAGGGCAAATGCTCCGCCGAAACTTGTTTGAAAAACTGACAGAAGAAGAACGATTACAGATGTTAAAGATATTTGAGAAGCTGAATGACGCACAAGCTTAGAGAAAGGGAAAAGACGAATAAAAGTCAATTATTCGTCTGCTGATTTATTCCTTTTGTTTATATAGATTAATACCCTTGCATTGTCTGGTTTAAATCATCTGCCAGTTCAGCTACTTTAGAGCCGGCTTCGCCAATTTCTTTTAAAATATTAGAGAAATTACTCATTTCTTTATTGTTTTGCTCATTTTTTTCGGTGCTTACGATGCTTGCTGACAGAATTTCATCAAAGCTGTTCACTGTCTCTTGAACATTCTGATTGGCTGATAAGGTTTTAGAGTTTACTTCATTTATTTGTTTCACCACATCTTCAATCTGCTTTGTAGTAGAAAGAACTAAATTAGTAATATTGCTTGAAGATAATTTAGTCTGCTCAGCAAGTTTTCTTACCTCTGCTGCTACGACAGAAAATCCTTTTCCATGTTCCCCAGCTCTTGCAGCTTCTATGGCAGCATTTAGAGCAAGAAGATTTGTTTGCTCTGCAATGGATGTAATTACGGCCACGATATCACCAATTTCCCTTGAGTTAGCTTCAAGTGAACCTACACTAGTCTTTATTTCATTGACACTATCTTTCAATGCCACCGTTTCTTCTATAACTTGATCGAGCTGCTTTCTTCCTTTTATAGAAGATTCGGATGTAATGATAGAGGATTTCAAGCCTTCATCCAGTTCTGTTTTCATGTTTTCAGAGCGGACAACCACATCGGCAACAGATGCGCCAACTTCCTCTGACATTGCTGCAAGCTCCTCTGTAATAGACCCAATTGTTTCTTTTACTTGCTGCTTTGCTTCCATTTCCTTCTTCGCAGAAGCTTCGTTTTGCAGCTCTTGTAGATAAGAAAGGCACAGCTGCAGCTCCAGATTATAAATTTTTGTAGTGACATTAGCAGCTAAGATAAGGCTGTCTACATCATCTTTATAAACTTCCT
The DNA here is from genome assembly GCF_046613985.1 of Niallia laureatilytica. NCBI lineage: Bacteria > Bacillati > Bacillota > Bacilli > Caryophanales > Bacillaceae > Niallia > Niallia laureatilytica. Next base: position 69,829 of record NZ_JBKKHP010000003.1, read on the forward strand.
TTAAAAGGTCAAGAATGGTGCTAACAAAGACAGCATTTGTACAAAGATACCAACGAGCCTCTACACCTACCGCTAAATAATATTTTGAGATGTTCATTCTTCGTTCTGCGAATTGGTCATCTATGATTCCATCAAAAAAGCCAATTACATATTCTTGACATCCAGCCAAGTCTACACCGATTGATGTCATGTCCACTACCTTGCGTATGCCTGGATTAGCATGATGATAAATAGGATTATAGATGGCCTCAATATTTTCTCGAATGAAGGGCTGCAGTACTCTTGCTACTGCTAAATCGTCTAATGTGAGATTAATTACTTCCAGCTGCTTAAGAAGATTAGCTTCTTTTTTTATATCTATTAAAACATTGTCCCGTTCCTGCTCAGCAGCCTCTCTTAAACTGCTTGCTTTTTGTTTTTTTGCAAAAATATTCATGTATACCACCCCTGTGAAAATAAAATGTGTCCGAACTATTAGGAATTATTTACATGTAATATATCGGTAAAAATAATTATTTTTAAATAGTAGCTCGTTGCTCCTGTCTATCAACGGAAAAAACTTTTACATTCTTTTTTGCTTTCACCGACTTTTCACCAAAGACTATTAAACTACAAACTATCAACAGGAAAGGTGGAAAGAAAACAATGAATGCTAGAGTTAAAAAAAGTATTTTCTGGGGTGTGTTAATTGCCTCCATCCTATTGGCAATTAGCATCATCAAAAATCTGATTGGAGGGGCCGCCGCACTTGCACACGGTTATGGATTCGGCGGAGGCATGAGACAAGGCGGGTTTGGTCATGGCCAAATGATGGGTGGTTTCCACCATGAACCGAGTTTTTCTTGGCTGGGCATTTTATTCTTCGTAATCATAGCAGCTGCAGTGATCACATTTGTGATTAAACTTTTCAAAAAGAAATCACAATCATCATCTGTTGAGCACTTCATTAATACATCAGCTATGAGTACACCTAAACCGTCAGTGAACGTTAATAATGCTTCTATCTTAGATGAATGGGAAAAAAATAACACAAACTCAAAGGAGAGACTATAAAATGGGTATTTTTAAAAGAATAAAAACAATTGCAAGTGCTGATATTAACGGATTGCTGGATAATATGGAAGATCCAATAGCAATGTTAAATGAATATACGAGGGAAATGGAGCAGGAGCTTGGCAAGGCGCAAGCAGCACTATCCCGCCAAATATTCGTAGAAAATAAACAAGCAGCACTAATTGGACAAACGAAAGAGTTAATAGAAAAACGAACACATCAAGCTAAGCTTGCTCTTGAAAAGGGAGAGGAAGGGATTGCGAGGCTTGCTGTACAGGAAAAAATCAACCATGAGCACCAGCTTAGTGTGTATGAGCAGCAGCTAGAAGCAATAAAGGAGCAAACAATTATCCTCAAAGACAAGTACAATGAACTGCAAGTAACATATAATGAGCTTCAGCATAAAAAGATTCTGCTGGCATCCCGTGCAAATGTGGCAAAATCAATTAAGCAAATTCAACAGGTGTCAAGTTCCTTTAACGCAGACAATGTAGTTAGAGGCATTACAAGAGCGGAGGAGAAAATCCTGTTTATGGAAGCGGAAGTACAAGCAGGAGGCTTTACAAAAGCTCCGCTTAACAGCTTTGCTGCAACAAGCTTCACAAATGTCAGTGATGAGGAAGTTTCAAAAGAACTAGCGAAATTAAAGGCATAAAATAAGGAAAGACCTCTTCATTTTGAAGTGGTCTTTCCTTATTATTTTGGAATATCGTTCCTGTTAAAAGGAATACTAAGCTCATGACGCAAAGCTTTCACCCATATGCTCGCCGCTCATTATGATACACTAAATATAACCTCTTTAATCCTCTAATAATCCTTTCTATATGTATTTTTACACAAAGGAGTTTTGCAAAAATGAATAATTCTGATGAAAAAGTTTCTTCTAAAATCTATTTTCAGAAGGTGTTTGCAGTTTTTAAACAATCCTTTAAGGTGAGCAAAAACCCATTTCCATGGCTGAAGGCTTTTTGTGCCGGCTTGGCCGCTTCTTTGCCTGTATTCATTGGTGTCCTTTTCGGCAGCTTTGAATATGGTTTACTAGCAGGAATAGGGGGATTCACCTATTTATATGTATTTGATATTCCATATGTCCAGCGAGCAAAAAAAATTTTTTTTGCCCTGTTAGGAATCACATTTTCCGTGTTTATCGGTACCATATTAGCACCATATCAAGCTTTGTCTGTGCTAATGCTGGGAATAATCGGTGCCGTTTCTGTCTTTATTTTTGGTGCACTGAAAATAACCGGACCATCTGCGCTGTTTTTTGTACTTTGCTTTGCGATGGCAACTGGCATGCCTGTAGATCCGTCTTTAGCTCTAATGCGTGCAGGCTTTGTATTTTTAGGAGGTGCTTTATCGTGGGCTATTGCAATGTTTGGCTGGTTCTTTCAGCCTCATGACCCTGAAATAAAGGCGGTGAAAAAAGTTTATAGTGCACTTGCAGAATTAATGGAAACTGTCGGCACAAGTGGTATTAATAATGCCAAGCATAAAGCTGTTACTGCTTTGAGCGAGGCGGAATCCGTCCTGTTTGCTGGTTATTCTTCTAAGACGGCGACATTATTGTGGAATCAATTATTTCTATTAAATGAGCATGCCAACGCAATTTATTCCCATCTTGCCAGTATATCTACACAAACTAAAATTCCACCTGAATTTAGTGCAGCGGTGCAGTCTATCTGTGCAATGATAGGTTCTGGGAGAAGCAGCAATAATTTAGATTTTCCTGATTATAGGAATCAAGAGTTCGAGGAATTAGTACATAAAATTAATGAGGCCAATAGTATCCTTAATCGAACAGTTGAAAAGTTACAGCATGACGTAAAGCTAGTGAAACCACCTTTAAGGACAGTACTTTTAGGAGCCTTTGATAAGAACTCTATTGTATTTCTATCCTCCATAAAATATGGAGCAGTCTTGATGATAGCAGCGCTTATTGCTTATGCTTTTCCTTTTGAAAGAGCTTATTGGATTCCACTGTCCTGTGCAGCAGTCATGTCAGGTCCAACAATAATTGCGACATTTCATCGCGCAGTCCAAAGAATGATTGGAACAGTCCTTGGTCTGTTTATTGCAGGAAGTATTCTCTTGACGGTCCATAATGGCTATATAGTTGCTCTTCTTATCCTCTGTCTGACCTTTTTAACAGAACTGTTTATTGTTCGTAATTATGGATTAGCTGCCATATTCTTTACAGCTTCAGCTCTGACTATGGCAGAATATTCTTCTCAAATGTTTGATTACTCCTATTTTGCAGTTGTAAGAGCCACTGATATTTTAATCGGAAGTCTTATTGGTCTTGCTGGGGCACTGCTGATTGGCAGGAAATCAGCTTCAAATTTATTGAATCACTTTATTGCCAAAACAATCAGAAGCCAAAATCAATTACTGGTGGCACTGTTTGCTGAAAACAGCGGGCTTGAATATGCAAACAGCAAAGAGAGAAGTAAAATGCAGACAAATCTTACAAACTTAATGACAGTTTACCAGTCGGCATTAGGGGAAGTGTTTATAAACAAAAGTAGGCTGGAAGCATTATGGCCTGTCATTTTCTCTATAAAGCAGATTAGCCATTATTTAATTGTATATTTAAAGTCTGAGCAGAAAGAGGATTTTCCTGAGAAGGAGCTCGCTCAATGGCTTTATGTCATGGAAACAATGGCAGTGTCTATTGAGAATAATATGGTGCCGGCACAAAAGCAACTTCCTGTTGTTGCAGGCTTTGCTCAGCTGCGCAACGAAATGCTTGATTTACAGAAGGGGCTTCAACATATTGAGTAATAAATAAAAAGCTGGCGGCTGCCAGCTTTTTTATGTATTATGGTTGATAGAATAAAACGTAGTCACCAGGTCCAGTTAAAGCTACACCAATAGCGACTGCAATTAAGACGAAATTGTATTCAAATCCACCTTCCGTCATCCAGTAGCCATTTTTGCCATGAACAGCGATTATGGCATCAATCATAACGATGACAATCATTGCTGCTCCGAGCCATGTAAGAGCACCTGAAGCAAACAGGAGTCCGCCGATAAGCTCGAACAATCCTGCCAAGGTTGCCCAAACTCTCGCCCCTTTTTCAAGACCAATCGTCTTCAGCCAGTTTCCAGTTCCAGTGATGCCAGTACCGCCAAACCAGCCAAACAGCTTCTGGGCACCATGCCCGACAAAGGTCAAGCCAACTACAAGGCGAATAATTAAAAGCCCGATATTTACCATTGCGATATTATGAGCCATGCCTCTACCTTCTTCCAATATATGTTTATCGTTATAGAATGATCTGATAGCTTAGTATATGGACAAATGGTCAAGATTATACGACTAATAGACCGGAGAACATTATTCTTCTAAAATATGTTCCGCCAGTTGAGAAAAGCAATCCATTCACCATTCTTTTCCCTAATAAGCCTTAATCTAATCACATTAATACCCATAATCAAAAAGCTATTTAAATAACCAGTTGTAATTATAAACATTCCTTTTTTTGAAAGTAAATAAAATTAGTCGGAAATAGATACATTTTACTAATATATTATCAAAACGAGTAAAGCACACCTCTTAAAAAAATGCATATTTCCTCCCTTAAAGGGTAAAGAGCTTCTATGAGCAACTTGTTTGATTGGAGGTAGCAACAATGAATACAGAAACTTTAACAGGAAAATTAGTAAAGGGAATTGCACCGAATGTTGATCCGCAAGCTTTGTTAAATGACAAAAGAAAGGTGTTCTTATTCGGTTCACCAAGCTATACAAACATTGGTGATCAGGCGATTGCTTATGCGGAGGAAAAGTTTATAAAAAATCATTTCCCTTATTATGAGTATATTGAAATTATGGATTATGCAACAGAAGAAGGGATAGAGCTAGTCAAAGAGATAATCAAGGAAGATGATATAGTTTGCTTTACAGGCGGAGGAAATCTCGGCAGTCTGTATTTGGAAATTGAAGAAGACAGACGGAAGGTATTTGAAGTATTTAAGGACTATAAAACCATTTCCCTTCCACAATCTGTTTATTTTGAAGACAACGAGGCAGGTAATGAGGAAAAGAAAAAATCCCAAGATGCCTATCATCAAAACCGAAATTTAACGATTGCGGCAAGAGAGTCACAAACTCTTGATGTTGTTAAAGAAACATTTGATTCGAATGTTATTTATACACCAGATATGGTTCTTTCCCTTGATATCGTGCCGAAAGAGCTGGACAGAGATGGAGTATTGTTTATATTAAGGGCAGATAAGGAAAAAGTGACCGATGAGAATTTTATTACTGAATTGATGGCATGGGCAGAAAAAAAGGGTCCTGTGGAGCGAACAGATACTGTGCTCTCAGAAGTAGATATGATTGATTATGATGAACGAGAGAAGTATTTTCTGAAAACACTCGAGAAAATCGGTTCGAGCAAAATAGTAATAACAGACCGATTACATGCGATGATTTTTTCCATCATTACCAAAACCCCATGCTTAGTATTCGGTAATAGTTACGGCAAAGCAAAGCATTCCTATACAGACTGGCTTCATGGGCTAAACTTCATTGAATATACAGATACACAGAATATTAGTGAGCTGGAAAAGCTGGTTGAGCAGCTTATGCAGGCAGAGCCGAATCGTGTTCAGCTAACAGACGATTTCCAGCCTTTAAAGGATTTCTTCGCGAACTAACATAAAAAAGGGGGCTGCCAAAAGGCGGCCTCTTTGGTGGGTGAATTATAGGAATAAAGCATCCGTGTAAGTTATTTCAATTAATAAGCCAGAATCAAAGCTAACACTCCTAGCTAACAGTATAATAAGTGTATGGATGTAAACATTAGTAAAGAATATTACTTCGTTAAAAAGGAGATATCATGACAAAAAGCAATGAAGCTGGATGGAACTTAGATAATAGCTATGCTCAACTGCCAGAAATGTTTTTTACTAGAACAAAGCCGACCCCAGTAGCAGCTCCCAAGGTTATCTTTTTCAATGAAAGACTAGCAGCAGATTTAGGATTAAATGTTCAAGAGCTTCAAAAACAAGAGGGCGCAGAGGTTTTCGCCGGAAATGTCAGTCCTGACGGAGCAGATCCACTGGCTCAAGCTTATGCAGGTCATCAATTCGGCTATTTTAACAGACTTGGAGATGGTCGTGCCATCCTTTTGGGAGAGCAGATTACTCCAGCTGGAGAGAGGATTGATATTCAGCTGAAAGGCTCAGGCCGGACACCGTATTCCCGCGGTGGGGATGGTCGTGCAGCAGTCGGACCAATGCTTCGGGAGTATATTATCAGCGAAGCAATGCATGCGCTTGAAATCCCGACAACGAGAAGTCTGGCGGTAACGAAAACAGGTGAGCGCATCCTTCGTGAAACAAGGCTGCCTGGTGCCATTTTAACGAGAACGGCAGCAAGCCATCTTCGTGTTGGGACCTTCCAATTTGCTGCTCAGTGGGGAACTGTAGACGATATTCGTTCTCTTGCTGATTATGCAATTAAACGACATTACCCTGAGCTGGAACAAGAAGAGAACCGATATCTGGCTTTGCTTGAGGAAGTGATTAAGAGGCAGGCTAAGCTTATCTCTCAATGGCAGCTTGTCGGTTTCATACATGGTGTCATGAATACAGACAACATGACAATCAGCGGCGAAACGATTGATTATGGACCTTGTGCGTTTATGGATGTTTATAATCCTAACACCGTATTCAGCTCGATTGATGTGGAGGGCCGCTATGCTTATGGAAACCAGCCGGTAATTGGCGGCTGGAACTTAGCCCGGTTAGCAGAAAGTCTGTTGCCGCTCCTTCATGAAGATGATGCTGTTGCACTTGAGATGGCGCAGCAAAAAATATCAGGCTATATGGATATGTATAAAGAGAATTGGCTTGCTGGGATGAGGGCAAAGCTTGGAATCTTTAATGAGGAGAAGGAAGACGAAGCTTTAGTTAACAGTCTTCTTGATTTAATGGAGAAATATCAAGCAGATTACACAAATACATTCCTGACACTTACCTTTTCTAAAAAGGATGATTCTGCATTGCTGGTAAGCGAGGAATACGAGCAGTGGCATAAGCGCTGGCAGGAAAGGCTCAACAGGCAGGAGGAAACAAAGGCTCAATCAGATGAGCTGATGCGAAAAAGTAATCCGGCTGTTATTCCTAGAAATCACCGGGTGGAGGAAGCGTTAGAGGCAGCGGTTGAGCGTGGTGATTACACAGTTATGGAGAAGCTTGCGGCTGTCATTACCAAACCATATGCGCATACTCCAGAGCAGGCTGAGTATGCAGAGCTGCCTGCGCTGAAAGCACCGTACCAGACTTACTGCGGCACTTAAACATCTGTAATGCCTTGCATATATGAAGTGATGCTGCCTATAATGAGGGCAGCATCACTTCTTTTGTTTAATTGTAGTTATTCCCATAAGTAAGGAGTGTAGAAAGCAGTGGCTAAATCGATTACAGATAAACTTAACTTACATAAATACGAAAAAAAAGCAGTGCTGCATATGCCTCAAGATAGCGCGTATTTGGACGAGCTTAAAAATTATGGGACAGAGCTGGTGCCTGAGGAATCTTACGACTTGATATTTGCCTTCGTATTTAATATGGATTCCATGAAACAGCTTGCTTTGGAAGTTGTAAAGAACAGCTATCTTAACAAAGGCGGCTACTTGTTCTTTGCCTATCCAAAAAAGGGCAATAAGCTTTACTCAACCTATATTCATCGTGATGAAATATTGGGCGGACTTGGAGCGGATGCGGATGGATTTATCGGCAGCAGCAATATTAAATTCAGTCGGATGGTTGGCATGGATGAAACATTTACTGTCGTTGGCCTTAAGGAAGACTCTAAAATAAAAAATAAACCATCAACAAAGGCGAGTCAATGTGTGGATGATTATATAGAGGATATGGCACAAATTGAAAAAGACTTAAAGGATGATCCAAATCTGCTTGCGTTTTATCAATCTCTTACACCTGGATACAAAAAGGATTGGGCCCGCTATGTTTATAGTGCAAAGCAGGAGACAACAAAGGAGAAGAGACGGGAAGAGATGAAGGTCATATTAGGTGCAGGATTTAAAAGCCGTGACCTGTACCGAAGGGATAAGGCGAGCAAATAAAGATAGATAAAGGCAGTATAAGCTGGCCTTTATCTATAGAAGAAGATGGTTAAGTTATCCTTATTATCAATGGTAGCAAGCAGGATGTCTTTCACCTCTGCTTGATATAAGCTTTTTAAATTGTCCGTCAGCCATTCTTCGTTCTTTCCGTGTATTTCCAGTTCCTTTTCACAAATGTGACCATCCCGTATAATCGTTTTAGGCAGGTCAAAAGAAGCTGTTGTCATTTGGAGAGAAGCTTGGGTAAGAGGTACGTATAACGGTTCAAGAAACACGGACATATTTCCGTTAGGCTCCCAGACTGCTAATGCTACTTTTTTTATGTTTTCCACTTGCTTTCCACGCAGTTCTTCAAGAAGGACATCAATGGAGATTCTTGCTTTTTTCAACCCTTTATAGACGATTTCTCCATTTTGAACAATTACAATGGGCTCTTTGTTGATTATTTTTTGAAACCATTGCCATTTCAGTATTAATTTTGTTCCGCCGAGATAAAGGACAGCAAGAACGAGCGTTGTCAGCATGGAACCTTTAAGTCCTAGTTTTTCATCTGAAAGAGGATGGGCAACTATATTTCCAATCATCAATGCAATGACAAAATCCATCAGCCGTAATTGGGATATAGTACGCTGCCCTAAGATTCTTCCAATTATCACTAAGAATATAAATGCAATAATGGCGCGGAGTATCCATTCAATAGCAGTTAGTGTTTCTTTCCCTTGGTAAAAATCCATTAATTACACTTCCTTATGGTTCATATTCTTAGTGTTACACGGATGTCTCCTTCATAATCAGAGACGTAAAAAAATTCCATAATAGCAATAACAGCAAAGATATTGGAGAATGCTATAATTAACATTTTCAAAGATAAATTAGATATATTTTAGGAGATATCCATGTTTGGAACTAAACTTTTCAGCAAACCCCCATCTAATTGGGCAGTAGTGGCACTTATCGCGATTTTTACTACAATAGCAAGTGAAGTAAAAGTTGTCCCTTTCCAAGGAGAAGCATTTCGTTTCGGTTTAGGCAGTATTACTTTTTTTATGCTTATTTTAATATGGTTGCCTAAAAACATTTTGAAGGCGGGGGCAATTACAGGATTAACAGTTGTAATTATTAGGACATTGGAAGATGTTGTTTTTCGAGATGAGCTATTTTTCCACAGCATAATTAGCCATATTCCTGCTTTTCTTTTTTATTTCACCTATGCTTTTGGCTTTCATCTTATAAAAGTGGAAAGATATAAAACAATGCCCTTCCATTTGGGGGCATGGGCCTTTCTTTTTGAATTTCTAGGTAATGGCGCTGAACAGCTTCTTCGTCATGAGATGGAAACAAATATCAATGTCGATTTTTGGAGCTGGGCACTCATGAGTGGAGTAGCTTTATTCAGAAGTTATTTTGTTGCGGGGTTAATTGCGTCCATCACTGTTTCTGAACAAAAAAAGCGAGTAGAGGAAATGCTGGGTGTCGGTTCAGAGTTATATGCAGAAGCATTATACTTGCAGAAATCAATGAATCATATTGAAAAGATAACTGCATCAAGCTATGAACTTTACCAGAAATTAAAGAAGAAGGAAGAGCTGTCATTAAGTATTCAAGCATTGAAAATTGCCCAGGAAATCCATGAGGTCAAAAAAGACTCCCAGCGAGTATTGGCAGGAATCTCGAAAGTTACTTCTCAGAAAAAGGAAACGAGTCTTACCCTTTCCGAGTTATTGCGGCTAGTTATTTTGGCAAATGAAAAATACGGGGAATTTTTAAAGAAAGCAATAAGCTTTCAGCTTAAGCTGTCTTCAGACTATGAAACAGATAAGCATATCCCTTTGCTTGCGCTTTTAAATAATCTTGCAGCAAATGCCGTTGAATCAATTGAAGGCAAAGGTGTTATTAAAATTCACTTATATGAAGCAGAAGGACAAACCTGCTTCGTTATTGAGGATACAGGAATAGGCATAAAAAAAGAGGATATCCCTATTCTTTTTGAACCAGGTTATACAACAAAATTCAATGAAAAGGGAGTAGCTGCTACAGGAATCGGTTTATCCCATGTTAAAGAAATAGTCCAAAAACTGAATGGACAAATACAAGTAGAAGCACCGGAAAATGGCGCGGTTTTTCGGGTTTCTATTCCAACGCAATGTTTAAGAAAGTGAGCTGATATTTCTGCGTTATTATATTGTTGACGATGACAAGGCGAGCAGAACCATGCTAAAGAATATTATTGAAGAGGAAGATCTCGGTGTGGCAATCGGTGAGGCTGATAATGGAAAGGAATGCTTGACTGCTATTATGACCATGCATCCAGATGTTGTTTTAATAGACTTGCTGATGCCGGAAATGGACGGAATAGAAACAATAGATCAACTTAAAAGAGAAGGTTTTGAAGGACAGTTTGTCATGATATCCCAAGTTGTAAACAAAGAAATGGTTGGTGAGGCATACAAAAAGGGAGTAGAATTTTTCATACATAAGCCAATCAACAAAATTGAAGTGCAAAGTATATTGAAGAAATTAGTTGAGCAGTGCAAGCTAAAGGAATCTCTGCTAACAATACAGGAGTCTTTAGCGAATATTGGCCTTGCGAACACATCCTTGCAAAAGCCGCAAAGCGTTAACCAAATCGTTTTATCTATTTTGAACTATATGGGCATTATTGGAGAAGCAGGCAGTGATGATATCGTTTCTATCATTGAATATTTGGTAAATGAAAGAGGACATTCACCGCAGCTGCCGCCTTTAAAGGAATTATATGAAAAGATTGCTGCAAGAAATGCAGCCGGCATTGAGGTTAAGAAAGAAACAAAGGCGATTGAGCAGCGTATCCGCAGAACCATTTTAACGGCTATTAATAATTTGGCATCACTTGGCGCCATTGATTATACGAATCCAGAGTTTGAGTATTATGCTCCCCGCTATTTTGATTTTCAGGAAATACGAAATCATATGATTCATATTCAAGAAGGAAAAGGCGATTCAGCAAAAGTGAAGGTTAACATAAAGAAATTCCTTCAAGTGCTGTACTTAGAAACTTTGGAAAAATATAATAAAACTCACTAGAATATTTAATAATTTTAAAAATTTAGATAGATTAAATTTACGATTAATTTAGGATTTTGTCGGATTTTATAAGTAGCCTTTATAATGTGTAGTATCCTGACTGTTTTCGTTAAGGTTAACACAAAAGAGGTGAAAATTAATGAAGAAAAAGTTTAAATTTACTTTAGCCTACCAGATTCTTGTTGGTCTGGTGCTGGGGATCATTGTTGGGGCAGTTTTTTACGGAAATCCTGGTGTAGAGAAATATTTACAGCCAATCGGAACTGTCTTCCTTAACATGATCAAAATGATTGTTGTACCTATCATTATCTCTACATTAGTAATAGGAGTTGCCGGCACTGGTGATCTCAAAAAACTAGGTAAGCTTGGCGGAAAATCCTTAATTTACTTTGAGGTTGTTACAACAATTGCTATTATCGTAGGTTTGCTTGCTGCAAATATCTTCCAACCAGGTAATGGTATTGATATGTCTTCCCTTTCAAAAGGAAATATCGACCAGTATGTGGAGACGACGGAGGAAGTGCAAAGCCATGGTATGCTGGATATCCTTGTCAGCATTGTTCCAAGTAATATTTTCCAAGCGATGGCAGAAGCTGATATGCTTGCGGTTATTTTCTTCTCCGTTGTATTCGGCTTAGGTGTTGCTGCAATCGGAGATAAAGGTAAACCTGTGCTTGCCTTCTTCGAAGGTGTAGCAGATGCGATGTTCTGGGTAACAAACTTTATCATGAAATTTGCTCCATTTGGAGTATTTGCATTAATTGGTGTTACTGTATCCAAGTTCGGTGTTGAATCACTGCTCCCGCTTGGAAAATTAATGATTTTAGTATATGCGACAATGATATTCTTCATCATCGTTGTACTGGGCGGAATCGCAAAATTAGTTGGTATTAACATTTTCCATCTTATGAAAGTATTAAAGGATGAAATGCTTCTGGCTTATTCAACATCAAGCTCAGAAAGTGTTTTGCCAAAGGTTATTGAGAAGATGGAAAAATTCGGATGTCCAAAAGATATTGTATCATTTGTAGTACCGACAGGCTATTCCTTTAATCTGGATGGATCTACTTTATACCAAGCATTGGCTGCCTTGTTCATTGCCCAAATGTACGGGATTGAATTGAGCATAACAGAGCAAATTACATTAGTGCTCGTTTTGATGGTCACATCAAAAGGTATTGCTGGTGTACCAGGCGTTTCCTTTGTTGTCTTGCTGGCAACGTTAGGGACTGTCGGCATTCCATTAGAAGGTTTAGCATTTATTGCAGGTATTGACAGACTTCTTGATATGGCCCGCACTGTTGTAAACGTAGTAGGTAACTCTTTAGCAGCGGTTGTCATGTCCAAATGGGAAGGTCGTTTTGATTCAAAACAAAAAGATAAGTATTATGCTACTTTCAAAAAAACAGCATAAGTTAGATAAAAACAGGTCTCTAAAACAGAGACCTGTTTTTTTATTATATATATTTTTATGCTCTGTCTGTATTTGCAGCAGCAGTTAAATTCTCTTCTTTATCTTCCCAAACTTCCTTAGCGATTTGAGCGATAAACTTCAGCTTTTCCCATTGCTGTTCTTCTGTCAGCTCATTACCGTGATGAGTTGATGCAAATCCACATTGCGGGCTTAAGCACAGCTGATCATGCGGGATATATTGCGATGCTTCTTTAATGCGGGCTTTAATGGCCTCTTTGTCCTCTAGCTCTCCTGTTTTTGAAGTAACAAGCCCTAGCACGACTTTCGGGCCTTCTTTAGGGATATGGCTTAAAGGCTGGAATGTTCCAGAACGCTCATCATCATACTCCAAGAAGAAGCCGTCAACCTTTTCCTTAGCAAGCAAGGTTGGGGCAATAATATCATAGCTGCCCGCAAAAGCATGGTCAGAGCGATAGTTTCCGCGGCATAAATGAGTAGTTACAGCTAAATCCTCAGGTTTTCCTTCTAATACCTCATTGATAACATGAAGAGCAAGTTCAATAAGCGTTTCCCGTGAATATTCACCATCATTGAAAGGAATATCTGGGGAAGAAAGTCCTGCTATGTAGACATCATCAAGCTGAAGATAGCGGACACCTGCATTATAGAAGGCTTGAATGGCATCTTTATATGTCTGAATAACATCCTTTGCAAATTCCTCAATAGTAGGATAAGTTTCCTGATCGCGGATACCAATGTTAAAAAGCTGGTTCGGACTAGGAATAGTTTGTTTTGCCACCGCACGTCCGCCAACAATCTCATTGAAAAGAACGAAATCCTTAATTTGAGTATGATCTGGATTGAAGGAGATTTTCCCTTTGTTACGAATAGTATAACGCTCCGTTTCCCCTCTGCTGAAAGGATATCCTTTATCAGGAATAAAGCCTTCAACTCCATTAAGCTGCTCTAGGAAGTCTGTATGCCAGAACCTGCGTCGGAATTCACCATCTGTAACAACGTCTAGTCCAGCTTCAATTTGCTTATCAACAATTCGTTTAATTTCGTTTGTTTCAATTTCATACAATGCTTCAGCTGTAATTTTGCCATCCTGGAAATCTGCTCTTGCTTGAAGAAGTGTTTCCGGACGAAGTAAGCTACCAACATGATCTGCACGGAATGGGATTGTTTTATTTGACATATAATTACCCTCTTTCTTTTATGATTCGTATTTTTTATAACGGTTGAACTCTATCAGATAAGGAAACTGCATAATAAAAATTAGCTAGTAAAAAACCCTCTTCTTATCATAAGAAGAGGGTTTGAATGAACTCATGTCTCTCCTTATCTTCAAGCATTGCTTTCTGGAATTAGCACAGTGTTAAAGTAACCTGTTGCTGAGGCTTCAAAGGGCCAGTCCCTCCACCTCTCTAGATAAGATTTTTTGCTATTCACTTTAAATAGATTAACTGTTTGCTAATCTTGTATATTAATTTAAATGGAAAAGGGGTATTTGTCAACTGAATTTTCAGAATAAATTTAAAAATATTTTACACACCAAAAAAGGAAGGAGCTACCCTTCCTTTCATTCATTATAGTGCAGTTAAACCGCCGTCGATTGGATAAACAGCCCCATTGATAATGTTTGCCTCATCGCCTAGCAAGAATACAACTAGGGAAGCAACTTCCTTAGCAGTTCCGTATCTTCCAGCAGGAATTCCGGATTCAACAGCTGCTTTTGCTTCCTCAGATCCTTGTGTAAAGCGCTCCATCATGCCAGTTGCTGTTGGACCAGGAGCAATTGCGTTGACACGAATGCCTTGTGCTGCATATTCGCCAGTTGCTGTTTTAGTTAATCCGATAACGCCATGCTTAGTTGCTGCATATGGACTAACACCTGGAGAGCCAACTAGGCCTGCATTTGATGCAGTATTAACGATAGAACCGCCGCCATTTTTAAGCATGACTTGCAGAACGTATTTCATGCCGTAAAAAGCACCTTTTAAGTTTATGTCCACAACTCGCTCAAACATATCCTCTGGATAATCTGCTAAAGGTGTAACAGTTCCTTCAATTCCAGCATTGTTAAAGAACATATCAATTGTGCCGAATGCCTCTACTGTTTTATCAACATAGTTTTTTACATCCTCACGTGCTCCAACATTTGCTTTAATGAAGATTGCTTCTGCACCTAAATTTTTAACAAGGTCTACAGTCTCGTTACCGCCTTGCTCTGAGATGTCGACTACGGCGATACGAGCTCCTTTTGCAGCAAGTAGAAGTGCTGTTTCACGGCCGATGCCGCTGCCTCCGCCTGTAATTATTACTGCTTTATCTGTGTAATTTGTCATATGTAAAAATCCCCTTTCATAGTTAATTATGCATAAAAACTTTTTATAAATAAACAAATCTGCTTTATTATTGGGTAAATTTACCGATATAATACATAGAATTTGTTTAAATAAAGGGGTTTTATATAATTGGATAACGTACAGGCATTTATAGCTTCTATACCATACTGGAAAATTATTATGAAAGAAGAAGTAATGATTACTGTTTTTGATCATGAAAAATACTTATACTACTCTCCGAGTTCTGATTTAAACTTTCATCACAAACCAGGGGATTCCTTGCCACCGTCATATTTAAATTATGCAATGGTGAACAAGTCAGGTACTACAATAGTGAAAGTACCAGAAGCTGAGTTTGGTATTCCTTTTGACAGCATTTCTTTTCCAATTAAAGATGATAATGGTACAGTTGTCGCAGCGGTAAATGCCGCAATCAGCACGAAGAAGCAAGAAATGTTTAAGCAAATAGTCACGGACATGGATACTATTGCTGATTCCTTATTAGGGAAAGTTCAGCAGATTGCTGCTCATTCAGAAGAATTATCAGCAACAGCTGAACAAATCTCCGAGAATACAAAGGAAACAGTAGAGCAGTCCACACAAATTACTGGTGTTACTGGAATGATTAAAGGAATCAGTGAACAGACAAATCTACTTGGACTTAATGCAGCAATTGAGGCTGCAAGAGTAGGCAGCGCTGGTGCAGGGTTTGGTGTTGTAGCAACAGAAGTGAGACGTCTTGCTATCGATTCAAAAAATGCAACTGTCAACATTGAAGAGACATTAAACAAGATCAAAGAATCAATTGAACAAATGCAGGATGACTTTACTGATATAGCGAAATCCTCTCATGAGGAAGCAGCTCTTGTTACAGAATTTATGTCAGAAATCGAGAATTTGACGGCTACATCTAATAAACTGAAGAAATATATGGAAGAATTTATTATGCAATAACCGCTGGCTTGGGACTTTATAGTTCCAGGCTTTTTATTTCTTTTAATCTGCTGAAAAATTTTCTTGTATTATTTAATAGTCCTATTATACTATTTAGGTGAAGAGGTGGTAAAAAAGTACTGGTTAACAAACTTTTTTAACATTTTAGTAATAAAAAATTAAAAGTGAAAAGGGCAAATCATGGGAAACTGTGAGACGCAAAGCTATGGGCCTAATACATATCATTTGTTCAAAAGTGATATGATGGCAGCCGGTTACCACAAGAAGTCATAGTTGGCATTTTTCTATGGACCTTCTGCGGGTCTTTTTTTATTGTCCTTTTTTACAAGAAGGGTAGGAATATCGGATGAGGGGAAAATCTATATTTTTAAAGTCTTTTTTATTGTTAACGCTCCTTGTATACCAGTTGGCTTTTCCAGTTGGAGCAATAAAGGCAGCCGCAAATGAAACCATCTTGCCTCCGAGCAATCTTGCTTATCAATCATCTTCACCAGATGATGGGAAATTGACATGGAGTGCAGTATACGGTGCAACTGGATATAAAGTTTATGAAATTAAAGACGGTCAGTTAACAATGCTTGGCACGACTTCATCAGTAAATTACAGCGTAAACGATCTTCCTGAGGGAGCATACAGGTACGTTGTTGCCACAGTAACGAATGATGGCGAGTCAGGGCCTTCTGCACCAGTGAGTACAGAAATAATATATCCAGATATGCAGACTCCGACAAACATTGTGTCAACAGTGAAAAATGGGAATGATATTGTGCTTTCTTGGCAAGCAGCAACTTATGCAGAAAAGTATAATATTTATATAACAAAATCTGGACAGAAATCTTTGCTGACATCAACGACAGCAAGGTCATATACAATTGAAAAGGCAGAAGAAGGAGCATACTCTTACTCTGTGTCAGCTTATAATTCCCTTTATGGAGAATCTCCAGAAAGTGAGCCGGTGAGTGTTGAGTTGGTTCATCCTGTGTTAAAGGAACCAGAAAATCTGACATTTACTATCACAAATGGAACAGATGTTAACCTAAAATGGCAAGCATCAGATTATGCAACAAGTTATAAAATTTATGAAGTAAAGGACGGTCAGCTTGAACTGCTGAAGACTGTTGCTGGTACAAGTGCTTCTTTTACAAATTTGCCAGCGGGAAATTATATTTATAAAGTTTTTGCATTCAGTGACCGATTTGGGGAATCGATTGAGGGCAGTCAAGCAGAGGTAGAAGTGAGTTCTATCGTTATGACAGGTCCCGAAAATGCTGCCTATAAAATACAAAATACAAATGATGTTGTCTTTAGCTGGAATACAGTTCCATATGCTAATGCTTATAAAATCTATGAAATAGTAGATGGTGAAAAAATATTAAAGACAACGGTAAAGGGCACAACAGCAACATTATCAAAGCTTGCCGGTGGCAGTCACGAATACGAAATATATTCATACAGTGATAGATTTGGTGAGTCTGAAACAGCCTCAAAACTATCATTCAGCATAGAAACAGTAGCGGTGAATCCTCCGGAAGGACTAACTTATAAAGTCCAAAATGGGAACGATATTGTTTTAAATTGGTCTGCAGCAGAGAATGCAACTAATTATAAAATTTATCAAATCATAGACGGAGAAAAAATAGTAAAAAGCACTGTGACAGGAACAACTGTTACCTATACGAATCTAGCAGCGGGAAGCTATCAGTTTGAGGTCCATACAAACAGTACAAGATTTGGTGAATCAGAAAACGGAACATTAGTGTCGATACAGCTAGATGAAGTGAAGCTTGCGGCACCTGAGGAGCTTTCTTATGAACTGAAAAATGGAAATGACGCTGTGCTGACTTGGAAGCAGGTTGAAAATGCAGCCAGCTATAAAGTCTATCAGGTCATTGATGGGAAGAGAACATTAAAAGCAACGGTTTCCAACACAACAGCAACAATTACGAATTTGCCTGAAGGAGACAATTCGTTTGAGGTATATGCTTACAACAGCCGCTTTGGTGAGTCAGAAAAAGCAGCAGTGCTCAGCATTCCGGTTATTTATCCGAAGCTTGCGCCACCATCAGAATTAGCGCAGACAATATTAAATCCTTCTGCCTTCACACTCAGCTGGAATCAAGCAGAATATGCCTCTAGCTATCGAGTCTATCAGCTCATAAATGGCGAGAAAGTATTGAAGAGCAATGTGAACGGAACAAGTGTAACCTATTCTAATATTCAGCCAGGAACATATAAGTATGAAGTTTATTCCTATTCATCTCGTTTTGGTGAATCAGAAGAAGGAAAAGTACTTGAGGTGACGCTTAGCGGACAGGTACTCGCAGCTCCTGAGGATGTCACTTATACTATTGCAAATGGAAATGATCTTACTCTGAAATGGAAATCGGTTCAATATGCAAATGGATATAAGATTTATAAATTATTGGACGGAGAAGAGACGTTAGAACGCACAGTAACAGGCACAAGTGTAACCCTCACTAATGTATCAGAAGGGGATTTCCATTATGTTATAAAAGCCTACTCCAACCTGTTTGGAGAGTCACCTGTTGGCGGAGAAGCAAAGGATACACTCAACTATCCAGAAATGGCACAGCCCCAAAACGTGACGAAAACTGTTACTAACGGAAATGATATTACATTGAAGTGGAATGCTGTTACTTATGCAAAGGGCTATAATATTTATCAATACAAAGATGGCGAGAAAGAACTTGTACGCACAGTAACAGGCACAAGTGCTGTATTTTCCAATATGCCTGAAGGGGAGTATCTATATATTATTCATTCCTTCAGCGATCGTTTTGGAGAGTCAGCAGAAGGAAGTACAGCGGAATTTAACCTAACTTGGCCGATTATGCAGGCACCAGGGAATCTAACAAAAACGATCAGCAATGGAAATGATATTACTTTAAGATGGAATAGTGTTACTTCTGCAAAAGAATACCGGATATACCAAATAGCTGAAGGGGAGAAAACCTTAGTCAAAAAGACAACAGGTACATCTGCGTCCTTCACAGACATGCCAGAGGGCGATTATGAGTATGTTGTATATTCATACAGTGACCGCTTCGGGGAATCACCAGAAGGAAGCACACTTACATTTAATGTAGTGTGGCCGATTATGCAGGCTCCAGAAAATTTAACGAAAACAATCGCAAACGGCAATGACATTGTTCTGAAATGGAATGCATCTGCCTATGCAAAAAATTATAAAATCTACCAAGTTATTGATGGTGAGAAAGTGTTGCAAAGCACAGTTACAGGAACATCAGTAACATATAAAGATATGGCTGAAGATGACTATACATTTATTGTGCAATCGTACAGCGACCGTTTTGGAGATTCACCAGAGGAGAGTACGCTTACGTTCAATTTAACATGGCCGACTGTGCAAGTACCAGTGGTCAGCGGCAGTGTCTTTAATGCAAACAATATCACTCTCTCATGGAAAGCAGCGGATTGGGCTAATAGCTATAAAGTATATGAAGTGATAGAGGGGGAAAGAAAGCTTTTATACAGCGGAACGGCGCTTACGTATAAAGTTTATAATCTCTCAGAAGATACGCACACTTTTGAAGTGACAGCATACAGCAATCGTTTCGGTGAGTCTTTACCGTCTGAATCGTTCGTTCAGACAATTGTCTATCCAGTAATGGAAGCACCAAAGGCATCACTAACATTGCTGAGTGAGACAAGTGCGAGAATTACTTGGGACTTTGTCACATATGCTAATGGCTATAATATTTACGAAATTATAAACGGCAAGCCAGTTTTGCTTGTTGAGAACTTGAATAATTTATCGTACGAACTGAAAAACCTGACTCTTGCTAATCATGAATATTATGTCACTTCATATAGCAATTCCTTTGGAGAGTCTAAACCTTCAGAGACGGTTATCGCAAAGCTTATTGTAGATACACAGGCACCTGAGACAAAGAGCAATGCACCTGCTCATTGGATTAATGAAAATTTTTCTGTCCTTTTAGAAGCTGAAGATGATGAAACTGGAGTAGCGAATACTTATTACTCCTTAAATGAGGGCATTATTCAGGCAGGTACATCAGTCTATATCGACCAAGAAGGCGTTAATAAGCTTAGCTTTAATTCATTGGATAAAGCAGGAAATATGGAAGAAGTGAAAACTGTCTATATTAAACTGGATAAGACGGCACCTGTAACTACAATTAGTGAAATGCCTGCATATGCACAAATAGTAGATGTGCAGCTGACAAGCTCAGACTCATTGAGCGGTGTTGATAAAACATACTATTCAATCAATGGCTCTGATTATGTTGAGGGAACAAGCTTTTCGGTAGAGAAAGAAGGAACAAATGAAATCTCCTATTATTCTGTCGACGTTGCAGGCAATAAAGAAGAAGTAAAAACAGCACAAGTAAAAATAGATAAGTCAGCACCAGCTACTGAAGCCAATATAAAAGACGGTTGGGCAAATAAAGAGGTGGCAGTCACATTAACTGCAAAAGATGAGATGAGTGGAGTTGTAAAAACATACTACTCTATCAACGGCTCAGAGTATGCGGAGGGAACAGACTTTACAGTGGAGAAAGAAGGAACAAATGAAATCTCCTATTATTCTGTCGACACTGCAGGTAATAAAGAGGAAGTAAAAACAGCACAAGTAAAGATAGACAAGTCAGCACCAGCTACTGAAGCCAATATTAAAGATGGTTGGGCAAATAAAGAGGTGGCAGTCACATTAACTGCAAAAGATGAGATGAGTGGAGTTGTAAAAACATACTACTCTATCAGCGGCTCAGAGTATGCGGAGGGAACAGACTTTACAGTGGAGAAAGAAGGAACAAATGAAATCTCCTATTATTCTGTCGACGCTGCAGGCAATAAAGAGGAAGTAAAAACAGCACAAGTAAAGATAGACAAGTCAGCTCCAGCCACTGAAGCCAATATTAAAGATGGTTGGGCAAATAAAGAGGTAGCAGTCACATTAACTGCAAAAGATGAAATGAGTGGAGTTGTAAGAACATACTACTCTATCAACGGCTCAGAGTATGCGGAGGGAACAGCCTTTACAGTGGAGAAAGAAGGAACAAATGAAATCTCCTATTACTCTGTCGATGCTGCTGGCAATAATGAAGAAGTGCAAACAGCAGAAGTCAAGATAGACAAGTCAGCACCAGACCTTACAATCCATAAACAATCTCTTTATGAACTTGGCACAAAATTTGTACTGGATTATGATGCCAGTGATGATCTATCAGGAATAACGACTGAAATTGCTGTTATTAATGGGAAAACGTATAAAAAAGGTGATGCCGTTCAACTTAACGAGCCTGGCGAATATAAGATAAGTGTAAGTTTGACAAACGGTGCTGGGCTGACAACTGTAAAGGAAGAGACAATTAAAGTTTATGTCCCTATATCACTTGAAGTGTTGCCAAAAGTGATTAAAGGGAATAAAGGTACCTTTACGGTGAAGGCAACTTTGCCGAAAAAATATCAATCCTTAAAGTTTGATGTATCATCGATTAGACTGAATGGAATTGCTCCTAAATTAGACAGCAAAGGCCTAATATTGCAGGCAGAAAAAGGCCAGTTCAAATTTGATCGAGAGGATTTTGACTGGGAATCAGGGGATGTAGAACTTGTGCTTAGCGGCTATCTAAATAATAAGATTTATGTAGTTGGCCAGACAACAGCAGAAGCGAAAGATTGCAGCTATAAGGGCAATTGTCTTTTCGGTTGTTTCTTCGATTGGCTCTGGTGTATAAAGTAGGTCTTTAGATGTATAAATCAAACAGAAATGGATATAGTAAAAAAGGCAGAAAACGCGTTCTGTCACAGAATTTCCAATATATTCACGGGAAAACGAGGTTGACAGATTTAGCAGCATCATGTAGCCTAAAAGATATAACTGAATGAATTAGACCTCACTTTTTTTCAGTGAGGTAGAGGCGCGATATTTAACAGTCTTTAAGCGGAGCTTGAGAATGCAATGATGCTAAAGAGAAGGAAATATCGCCGAAGTGAGCAATAGATCTCAGGTATTGCTTGCTGGGTCTGCAGTTAATAGCTGCAGGACTGTCTCAATAAACTCCCAGTTTATTGAGTTGTGCTATCTCAATTGGAAACAAAGAGAGGACTTTAGGGCAACTATAATATTGCGACCTGAGTGTATCTCAGGTCGCTTTTTGTTTAGGCGCCTAACAGACCATGTGGAGGGAAAACAAATGAAGAAAAAAGCACCATTTTTATTTTTATTGTTGCTTTCAGCTATTATTCTCTTAGCTGGGTGCGGGACAAGCAATGGGTCCGGATCCGGGGATGATGCAGATACATTTAAAGTAGGACTAGAAGCAGGCTATGCACCATTCAACTGGACACAAAACGATGATTCCAACGGAGCAGTCAAAATAGACGGCACTTCAGAATATGCGGGCGGCTATGATGTAGAAGTTGCGAAAAAAATCGCTGATGGTTTAGGCAAAAAACTAGTAATTGTCAAAACGGAGTGGGATGGACTTGTTCCAGCACTTACTTCAGGTAAAATTGATGCAATTATTGCAGGTATGTCTCCTACCGAAGAGCGTAAACAAACAATTGACTTTACAGATAACTATTACAAGTCCAACTTGGTGATGGTTGTTAAAAAAGGTGGTAAATATGATGGCGCAACATCTATCCAAGACTTTAAAGGCGCCAAAGTGACAGCACAGCTGAATACTTTCCATTACTCTGTTATTGACCAAATTAAAGGTGTTTCTAAACAGACGGCAATGGATAACTTCCCGTCAATGCGTGTTGCTCTTGAGTCAGGTGTAATTGATGGATATGTATCAGAGCGTCCAGAGGCAGTTAGTGCTTCCAATGCAAATGATAACTTTGCAATGGTTGAATTTAAAGATGGCTTTGAAACATCAGAAGATGATACAGCCATTGCTGTAGGGCTTAAAAAAGACAGTGATCTTAAAGATAAAATCAATGAAATATTAAAAGGCATCTCAGAAGAAGACCGTACGAAAATCATGGATGATGCAATTGTAAACCAACCTGCAGCAAAATAATGATAACATAAGACCGGCTGTCTTTTTGTGCAGTCGGTTTTATGATGAATAATGGAGGAAAACGATGAGTTTTGAATGGATAGTAAAAATTATTTCCGAAAACTGGCCAATGTTTCTTCGCGGTGCAGGCATGACGCTTTACATCGCATTAATAGGTACAATTATTGGGGCAGTTATCGGTTTAGTCGCTGGAATTGTCCGCACAATACCTGTGCCGGAGCGCGGCTTTAAAAAATTTATTCTAAAAGTTATTAATATCATACTTTCTATATATATTGAGATTTTCCGCGGAACGCCTATGATTGTACAAGCAATGGTCATTTACTATGGTTCTGCATTAGCTTTCAACATCGATATGAATGTAATGTTTGCAGCGGTAATTGTTGTATCCATTAATACGGGAGCATATATGGCAGAAATCGTCCGCGGTGGAATCGTGTCTGTTGAGAAGGGACAGTTTGAGGCAGCTCAAGCAGTCGGCATGAATCATTTCCAAACAATGATGAATGTTGTCTTGCCGCAAGTAGTCCGCAACATCCTGCCGGCAACAGGTAACCAGTTCGTCATTAATATTAAAGATACGTCTGTACTAAACGTTATTTCCGTTTCCGAACTGTTTTTCATGACAAAATCTGTTGCAGGCAATAACTTTAGATATTTTGAATCATTCTTTGTAGCATGTATCATCTACTTTGTGATGACATTTATTGTTACGAGAATATTGCTTTACTTCGAAAGAAAATTAGAAGGACCAGATAACTACAAAATGCTTGGCGAGGAATTGGATGCACAGCCAGGAATGAAGCAATAAAGAAGGAGGAGAGACAATGGAAAAAGTCATAGATATTCAGCATTTAAGCAAAGCCTTTGGCAGCCATGAAGTGTTAAAGGACATTGACTTCTCAGTAAACAAAGGAGAAGTTGTCAGCATTATTGGCTCTTCAGGTTCCGGAAAATCGACCCTTCTTCGCTGTATCAACATTTTAGAAAAGCCAAGCGGTGGTCAAATCATCTTTAATGGAGAGAATATCCTTGATGATAAACATGATATATTTGCTTATCGAAGAAGATTAGGAATGGTGTTCCAGCAATTCAATCTCTTTAATAACCATAATGTTTTAAGCAATTGTGTGGTAGGTCAAATCAAGGTGTTGAAGCGTTCAAAGGCGGAAGCAGAGAAGATAGCGATGAAGTATTTGAAGGTCGTTGGTATGGATCGCTATATAAATGCCAAACCAAAACAGCTGTCAGGCGGACAGAAACAGCGTGTTGCTATTGCTAGAGCGTTGTCAATGGAGCCAGATGTTCTGCTTTTTGATGAACCTACTTCAGCGCTTGACCCAGAAATGGTTGGAGAAGTATTGAAAGTAATGAAGGAGCTTGCTGAGTCAGGACTTACAATGCTGATCGTAACACATGAGATGGAGTTTGCAAGAGAGGTATCTGACCGTATCGTATTTATGGACAAAGGGGTTATTGCAGAGCAGGGAACTCCTGAGCAAATCTTCCTGAACCCAACTCAAGAGCGCACAAAGGAATTCTTGAAGCGCACATTAAAAGAAGCCTAAGAATCAAAAATCGCACCCCAATTGCAGACAATTGGGGTGCTTTTTATTAATCATCCAATGTTGATAAATCACCAGTAGGCAAACCAAGCTCCCAAGCTTTCAAGACGCGGCGCATTATTTTGCCGCTTCTTGTTTTAGGAATCTTTTGGCAAAATTCAATCTCTCTTGGTGCTGCATGTGCTGCTAAACCGGTTTTTACAAACTGCCGTATTTCCTCTTTTAGCTGATCTGACTCTGTATATCCATCGGTAAGGGCAACAAAGGCTTTAATGATTTCTCCTCTAATAGGGTCAGGCTTACCGATAACACCCGCTTCAGCGACAGCAGGATATTCAATCAGCTTGCTTTCAACTTCAAATGGCCCGACCCTTTCTCCAGCAGTCATGATGACATCATCCACACGACCTTGGAACCAGTAGTAGCCATCTTCATCTACGTAAGCACTGTCGCCTGAGATATACCAATCGGAGACAGGGAAATAGCTGTCGTACTTTTCCTGGTTGTTCCAAACTGTGTGCATAAGGGAAGGCCATCCCTTTTTTATTGCCAAGTTGCCCATCTGATTTGGAGGGAGGATGTTGCCTTCATCATCAAGAATAGCTGCTTCTATGCCAGGAAGCGGCTTCCCCATTGACCCTAGCTTTATTTCTAGGCATGGGTAATTACATATAAGCTGTGCTCCAGTTTCCGTCATCCACCAAGTATCATGAATTCTTTGCTTGAAGGCTGTTGCCCCCCAGCGGATTACTTCTGGATTTAATGGTTCTCCCACGCTTAAGACATGCCTTAAGGAGGAAAGATCATGGCTAGGTTCACCTGCAGCCATCAGCATGCGAAAGGAAGTAGGTGCACTGTACCAAACTGTTACACCAAAAGTTTCAATGGTTTTATACCAGCCCTCAGGACTGAAGCGGCCGCCAACCACAATATTTGTTGTCCCAGTTAGCCAAGGACCAAAAATACCATATGATGTACCTGTTACCCAGCCCGGGTCAGCTGTGCACCAGTAGATATCATCCTCCTGTAAATCTAACACCCATTTTGCTGTCTGATAGTGCTGAATCATTGCATTATGGACATGCAATATACCTTTAGGTTTACCTGTCGAACCAGAAGTGTAGTGAAGTATTAAGCCATCCTCGCGGTCCACCCACTCAATATCAAGTTGATCTGATGCTTCCTGGAAATACTTTTGGTAATCAAGATAATTATTCTGCTCCTCCAAATTTTCTCCAACGAGAAAAATCGTTTCTAAGGCAGGAAGGTCTTTGACAGGCACCCTTTCAATTAACTCTGGGGTTGTGATGAGGACTTTCGCAGAGCTGTCATAAAGGCGGTCTTTAACTGCATCTTCCATGAATGCCTCAAATAAAGGGCCGACAATTGCACCGATTTTAATTGCTCCTAATAAGGCGAAATAAAGCTCTGGTGAGCGGGGCATAAAGATGAAAACACGGTCACCCTTTTTTACATTTGCTTTATCTCTTAAAACATTGCCAGCCTTATTGGTCAGCTGCTTTAAGTCGCCAAATGTGTATGTCTCATTTCGTGTGCTGCTGAGGTAGCAAAGGGCTGGTTTATCCTTTTTTGAACCTTCTGCGTGTCGGTCGACCGCTTCATAAGCCAAGTTGACTTTTCCTGTTGTATGCCATGAAAAATGCTCTTCTGCTTGTTGCCATTGAAATTGTTCATACATCACATCATAGTTTTCAAGATTATAATTGCCTTCAACAGGTGGAAACGCTTCCATTTTCATAGGATAAATCATCCTTCCTCTCAAGTCTTGGACTTACTCGGAAATGCTGTTTAAAACCATATACACAATTTTAATGATGAAAACGCTTTATTATGACTATTTTATAAAAAAGTATCAAAATGATTCAATAGCCAAATTAACTAGTTTATGTATTTTTTTAGCTCAACAGCAAACAATGATAGTAATTAAGAATGAGTACAGCAGGCGGAAACTAAATAATGGAGGAATGGAATTGCAAAATAACCCTTCGATTACGTCATCAGAAATTGGCGTACTTTGGATGACATATCAACAAAAAACAATGATTATCAGTATGCTGGAATATCTCATTAATAAAGCAGAGGATCCAAAGGCAAAAGATATAATGACTGATTTATATAAGGAAACAAAACCGTATTGTGAAAAAATAAGAAAAATTTACGAAAAAGAAAAGCTGCCTGTACCGGTAGGGTTTAACAGTGAAGATGTGAACCCTGAAGCCCCAAAGCTGTTCGATAATGGGTTCGACATTATGTTTATCAGACTCATAAAAGAAATCAGCATGGGCATGCATACACTCAATCTGACGATGGCTTATCGGAGTGACATCATGCAGCTGTTTAGAGAGATGACGATAATAACACAAAAGTACTATGACCGGTGCACATCTTACTTGCTTGAAAAAGGTCTGCTTCCGCGCGCCCCATATGTAGCTGTCGAAGAAGGGGTCGAATTTGTAAATGAAAAGAGTTATTTAAGTGGAAGCAATTTGTTTAATGAAAAAAGATCGTTAAATACAGTGGAAATTTCCCATATGTACCATGCAGTTGAAACAAACTTGATTGGAATGCAGGTAATCAACGGTTTTTCCCAGTGCGCGAAGGAAAAAGAGACTAGTCAGTACTTTGCTAAAGGAGGGGAGCTTGCCAAGGAAATTGCCACAAGCCTGGGAGATATTATCTTAAAGAATGACACCCAGCTTCCTGGGCTTTCAGGAGGGAATGTGACAACATCTACGGTAGCGCCTTTTTCAGATAAAATTATGATGTATTGTATCAGCTTATTTTGCAGTTTTTCCTTAGGTGGGAATTCACTTGGAACTGCCTTTAGCTTAAGAAATGACCTGCCTGTCAAGTTTTCAATTGTCATGAAGGATGTATTTGAATATGCCCATGAAGGTGCAAAGCTTATGATTAAATATGGCTGGATGGAAGAGCCGCCGCAAACAAGTAAAATAAAAACAAAATAATTAAAAGCAGACAGCTGGCAGCTGTCTGCTTTTAATTATTAATGCGTTGAACAATTTGCTCGCAAATAAGATGTGTTATAAGAGAATCCTCTATCGACGGATCAGGTATCTGTTCATTTGCTACACAGTCAAGAAAATGATCGGTAATTTGGTAAAAACCCCGTTTAAATAATGTAGGCTCCCAATCGCCAAATTTCGTCACATTCATTTGTTTATGATGATAATGAACGGTTTCAACAAGACTGCTAACAACATATTTGTGAAGACCAGTATGATACTCGATTATTTCCTCTGTTACTCCACCATTTCGATTCATGATTCCGATGGCAATGCAGTTTTTGCCGATAAGCTGAACGATGAGCTGGTTGAGGGTTTCATCAGTCTTAGAGCTCTCGACATTAACTGCAATGACTTCTTCATCCATTAAAAAGCGCAAGGTATCAACAACATGGATGAAGTCTTCTACCACCACTTTTCTTGGGATATCGGGCAATGCAAAGCGGTTTTTTTGCATTAATATTAAATTAGCTTTGCCTTTTTCCTTTAAGCTTGCCACCATAGGAATAAATCGGCGATTAAAGCCGACCATGGCAATTAGTCCATATTTATGTGCAAGCTCGACTATTCTCTCTGTTTCATGCAGATGTAAAGACACTGGTTTGTCTATATACAGATGGATTCCGTGCTGAAGCAATAGTTCGGCTGTTTGGAAATGAGCCTCTGTTATTGTGGAGATAAAAGCAGCTTCTATGTTTTTTAATAGCAGCTCCTCAACTGTTTGCACTCTATCCTGAATTCGATATTTTTCAGCAAGCTTTTGGAGTACAGCTTCATTCCTAGTGCAGAGTACTAATTCTATATTTTCTCGTTCTGTCAGAACAGGCAGATAAGCCTTCTTAGCAATATCACCTAATCCAATTACTCCAACCCTCATCTTCATCGTCCTCCAAGTAATTAGTTACTTTGCTTTTAAGTATAAAACAAATAGAACTATAACAAAAAAGGCTTGAGACAAAATAAAATATAGCCTATCGAAATACGAATAATAAAATTACAGCTAAATTTAAAAAATGAAGCTTGTGACTAAATAGAATATGGCTTTAAAATTAGTTCGTTTCATTGCGCTCCAGCCATTCGCTTTACATACTTAATTCCCAGTCCTCTGGTGAATCAGTCACTTATAGATAAATCAGGCTGCCTGTTTAGCAAATCTTCCATTTCACTGCTTCCACAAGGTCTTCCGAAAAGATAGCCTTGCATTGCATGGCAATTAATTGATTTCAGAAGCAATGCTTGATTTACTTCTTCTACACCTTCTGCAAGTACATCTAAGTTTAAGTTTTGTGCAAGATCAACAATGGAAGAGATAATGGTTTCCTTAGATTTATTTTCCTCGAGCTTATTTATGAACTCTTTTGCAATTTTCACTGTATTAATTGGAAACTCAGCTAGATAGGAAAGGGAGGAATAGCCTGTCCCAAAATCATCAATAGAGATAGTTACACCTAATGCTTTTAATGCATGTAGTTTAGGTAGAACTGCTTGTAAATTATTAATAGCAGTTTGTTCTGTGATCTCTAAATCTAAAAAGGAGGAATCTAATTTAGAGATAGCTAATGCTTGTTCTACATCGGTCAAAAGATTTTCCTGATAAAATTGTTTCGGAGAAAGGTTAACTCCCATTTTTAAATAGTAGCCTTTATCATGCCATTTTTTTGCTTGTTTGCAAGCCTCCATTAACACCCATGCACCGAGTTTGTGTATAAAGCCTGACTCTTCAGCGATTGGGATAAATTCACCTGGCAGCAACAGACCAAGCTGTGGGTGCTTCCAGCGGATGAGCGCCTCTGTGCCAGTAATTTTTCCTGCAGATAAATCCATTAATGGTTGATAATGAAGGAAAAACTCCTTGTTCTCCAAAGCATAAGGCATATCCTTTTCTAATAACAGTTTTCTCGTATAAGCTTTTGCTGCATCAGAATAAAATAAATAACAGCCTTTGCCGTTCTCTTTTACTTGATACATTGCTGTGTCTGCTTTTTTCATTAATTCAACAGAAGTCGTGCCATGATCAGGGTAGAGGGCGACCCCAATGCTTGGTGTACTTATGAGCTGGTGGCCGTTGATATCATGAGGGAGCTTTAATGATTTTAGCAGCTCCTTAACGTATTGCTCTGCACTCTCTTTAGTTGTTTCTTTTAGGACAATAGTAAATTCATCGCCGCCTTGTCTAGCTGCCAGATCTGCCAGGGGAAGACTGTTCTTAATTCTGCTTGCTACAGAGAGTAAGAGTTTATCGCCAATATCATGCCCTAAAGTATCATTGATGCTTTTGAACTTATCTAAGTCGACAAATATGACTGCAAGCTGTTCCTTCCTTTCCTGTGCTTTTTCGATTGCCTCAAGGAGATAGGACTCAAATCTTGCTCTATTTGCCAAGCCTGTCAATGGATCATGAAAAGCAAGAAACTGAATTTTTGCCTCGTTTTTTTTGAATGCAGTAATATCTCTGCCGATGCCAAAGATACCGACAATCTTATTTTTTACGACAATGGGAATATTAGTGATGCTGTAATAACCATGACCATATTGGCTATTGATGGCAACTTCATAAACTTGAGGAATGCCTTTTCGCACCTTTTCATAATGTTTTAGAATTTCGTCTTCCTTCGACATTAAGAATGTTGTGCTAGCCAAGCCTTTAATATTTTCATTTGCCATTCCAAGCATTCTTGTCCCAGCATTATTCACGCTCACAAAGTTTCCATCTAAGTCCATAGAAAAGGCAGCATCTGGATGGTAATCAAAAAGAGATTGATAATGCTGTTTATTTAATTCAGCCTTTTCTGTTTGTTCATAAAGGCTGTTAACAAGCCGTCTGTTTTCCGTGATAATCAGGATTTGTCTTAATAGAACAAGCAGAATGGAAACGCTTGTCCCAATTGTTAATGCGTCCATGCCTTCTGAATTTGTAATCATAAAAATAAACAAGATGATGACATTAACATATGGCATGGCTGTGCGAAGAACATCCCGCTGCATGAAATTACTTTTTCGTACTTCTATCTTTTTCTGCGGAGCATTTCTATATAAATTGCCAGTAAATCCGACAAGCAGTGTACCTAACAAGAATAATGGATCAACAAAATCCCCAGATTGATAGCTATCATGATATTGTAAATAGAAATACCAGCTGTCTGCCAAAATATAAATTATTAATCCTGTCAAAATAAAAAAAATGCTCTGACCGGAAAGAAACGACTTTGGACCGAACAGTACGAGAATGACTCCAGCTAAAACAGCTAAATCACCGATCGGGTATGCTAGTGTTATTGCTAAAGCAAAATGTGACATTTGTGCTGAATTAATAATAGGGCTAATGATAAAATGCCAGCTGAAAGTAAATGCAACAGTCATTAAAATAGCAACATCAAATAAAAACCGGGCAACCTGCAATTTTCTTTTGACTAGTGATAGATGATATAAAAATGCGCCAAAGAAGGCAAGAACCTGTATAAAATAAAGAACATCCAAAAAGCTTGGAAATGGAATTTCCTGCTTAAGAATGTTTTCTTGGAAAAACCAAGAAACCTCTGAAAGCATATAGCTCATATTTCCGATGAACAGCAAATACCAAAACGTTTTTACAGGCTGTTCGCTTCTTTTGGCAGCATGTAAAAGCCATAAGGATGCGGCACAGCTGCCTAACACACAGAGAATGTTTGCTCCCCATGTCAGTACAGATTGATTTTCCTGAAATAAATACAACCAGATATAATAGATAACAGTAATAAGCAGAGTAAAAGTAAAACTTAATAAAGGAATTGTATTTTGTCTTTCCATAATGTAACTCCTTGATAAACTTGTGAAAGCAATACTGATAAGTAGCTTTTCCTTTCTTCATCTTATAAGATTTCCTTGGCGTTGCATACTAAATTTTAGGTGATTGTAATAATTGGAAGTGTTGTGATGTGCAAGGGGGAGAAGGATGCTAATGCCTGTCGAAAAGCGGCGAGGAATGTTTCATGTGAAACTTTTGTAAATTAAAAGAGCAAGCGTCTTAACGACAGCTTGCTCTCTTTATTAATAAACTTTGTCTCCGTTAAAGATGGAGTTTTTTACAATAACATAATCAACATTGCGGATGGCATCCAGTTTCTTTCCGCCAGCATAAGAAATAGAAGACTGCAAGTCTTGCTCCATTTCAATTAATGTATCCTGCAGGGAACCTTTATGCTCTACATACATTTTTTTGCCTTCAACGTTTTTCTTTTCGCCTTTTTGGAATTCAGAAGCAGATCCAAAATACTCTTTGAAAAGCTTTCCGTCTTTTTCAAACGTTTCTCCAGGAGATTCCTCATGACCAGCAAAAAGGGAACCAATCATGACCATGGAAGCACCAAATCGAACGGATTTCGCAATATCCCCATGTGTGCGGATACCGCCGTCAGCGATAATTGGTTTGCTCGCAGCCTTTGCACACCAGCGAAGTGCTGCTAGTTGCCAGCCGCCAGTTCCAAAGCCTGTTTTAATTTTTGTAATACATACTTTACCAGGTCCGATACCAACCTTAGTTGCATCAGCTCCTGCATTCTCCAGCTCTCTGACAGCTTCTGGTGTACCAACATTACCAGCAATAACAAAGCTTGCAGGCAAATGCTGTTTAATATGCTTAATCATTCTGATTACAGCATTAGAATGACCATGAGCAATATCTATTGTTATAAATTCAGGAACTAGGTTCTTGGAAGCAAGTTCTTCAACAAACCCATATTCCTCTTCTTTAACTCCTACACTAATTGATGCAATATATCCTTTTTGTTGCATATCCTGGATAAATGCCTTTCTAGTTTCAGGCTGGAAGCGGTGCATAATATAGAAATATCCATTTTCCGCTAAATATTCAGCAACCTTTTCATCTATTATTGTCTGCATATTTGCAGGAACAACTGGCAATCTAAAAGTATGTCCACCCAATGTTACAGATGTATCACATTCTGAACGGCTATCCACGATACATTTTGCGGGAATTAACTGTATATCTTCGTAATCAAATACGTTATCCATAGTTTACACTCCTAAATACGAATATTTTAGTATGTTTAATTAAAATTGTTCGTCCCTATGGTACTTTAACTCATTTTTAACAGTATGTCAAAGTTTTTTGATAATTATGTAGCTGATAATTTGTTCTAGCTTGGTTTCTTTTGAATACAATGTATGGGGGTACACCTAAATGATTGTAGTTTGCCTTTGTCATAAATTGACGAAGGGTGTAAATTTCCCGGGAAATTTATATACAATAATGTAAAATATTGCTGCACTTTGTCTTTTAGGAGGAGATAAATACATGAAAATAGGAACTATTAAAAAAGAAGCTTTACATGCTCTAAGAGGGAATTGGGGACCGGCAGTACTGGTAACTTTTATTGTTTTTATTATTAGCGCTTTTGTTCCTTTAGTTTTTGAGGTGCCATTAAGCGGCGGGTTTGAGGCTTGGGTGCTGCAGGATGCAACGCCATTAGGAGCAACTATTGTGAGCACTCTCATCTCGGTGCTGCTCGTTCCGTTATCAATTGCCGTACTTTGGTACTTTTTGGACTTAGTGCGAGGAAAACTGCCTAAAGTAGCAGATATATTCCTTCCATATAAAGACCTTGGGTTAGGCTTGAAAATAATTGGTACATCCATTATGCAAAGCATATTCTTATTTCTTTGGTTTTTGCTATTATTCATACCTGGTATTATCAAATCATTGTCTTATTCCCAAACATACTATTTACTAAAGGATCATCCTGAGTATTCCGTATTTGAAGCAATAACAGAAAGCCGTAAACGAATGGTCGGCTTTAAGTGGAAGTATTTCCTTCTATATTTAAGTTTTATTGGCTGGGGATTGCTGTCTATCCTAACACTTGGCATTGGTTTTCTGTGGCTTGCACCATATATCAGCACAACGCTTGCAGTATTTTACGACAATCATATTTCAGATAAAAAGGCAGAATTAGAATAAATATAGAAAAGGAAAAGGCGGTGAATGCCTTTTCCTTTTTTGATTTAATCTTTTATAAGAAGGTAAATAAAATACGGTGCGCCAAGGCAGGAGACAACAAGACCTACTGGTATTTCAGTCGGTGCCATTAAGTTTTTGCCAATTGTGTCAGCAGTCAAAAGCAATAAGGCACCTATTAATGCGGCAACAGGGAGGAGTGTCTGATGTCTAGGACCGATTATTCGTCTTGCCAAGTGAGGGGCAATCAAACCTAGAAAAGAGATTCCTCCGCCGACAGATACGCAAGCTCCTGCAAGAGCTACTGAAATAAAGAGAAGGATGCCTCTTTCACGTTCAATTGCTACTCCAAGCCCTGCAGCAGTGTTTTCACCAAGCTGTAATAAATTCAGCTTATGGGACTTATACAGAGCTAAAGGTACAAACAGGCAAATCCAAGGGAGCACTGCAAAGACATAATCCCAGCTTGCGCTCCAGATGCTTCCTGTAATCCAAATAGTTGCTTGTGTAAAGTCCCGAGGGTCCATCATTAATTGGAAGATAATAATTAACGCGCCAAATGCAGAATTAATACCAATTCCAACAAGCACAAGTCTTACCGGCGAAACGCCATCCTTCCAAGCAATCATATAGATAAGACCAGCAGCAAGCAATGCCCCAAGCAAAGCAGAAAAAGGCATAATGAAAACAGATGCAGTGCCAAAAGATCCTTGGAAGAAGAAAATATAGAGAATAACCGCAAAACCAGCACCGGCATTGATGCCAATGATACCTGGGTCTGCAAGGGCATTGCGTGAGACGCTTTGCAGGATAGATCCAGCAATAGCCATGCCTATACCTATCAAAATGGCTATAACCATTCGCGGCAGTCTAAAGTTGAACAAAATGTTCGCACTTTGCGGTGAGCCTTGTCCTAAAAAGGCTTGCAGCACCTCAGATGGCGATATTTTTATAATGCCCAAGTTTAAGCTCAGAAGGAAAACAACAATAATCGCAGCAATTAAGCTTATAACTGTAACAGTAAAGCGCTTTGTGGTCCATTTTGTCTGAGACATTATAACCCCCTCCCTTCTCGGCGAGCTAAATAAAGAAAGAATGGAACCCCAATTAATACGGTGATGGCTCCTAACGGCGTTTCAAACGGCGGGTTTATGACACGCGCACCAACATCGGATATAACTAAAAGAAGGGCGCCGACTACTGCCGAGCATGGAATGATTAACCGGTAATCAGGACCAACTATAAAGCGGACAATATGCGGTATCACGAGACCGACAAAACCGATTGTTCCGCCGACTGCAACTGCAGCACCAGTTAAAACTAATACGGCGATAGTGCCAAGAAACTTGACTAAACCTGTCCGCTGCCCGAGACCTGCGGCAACATCTTCGCCTAGGCTTAAAACAGTAATTGACCTGCTGATAAACAGGGCAATAACCAGACCGACAATGACAGCAGGAAGAAGCAGCTTAATGCTTATCCACTGAACACCGGCAACTCCGCCTGCATACCAGAAGCTTATATCCTTGGCAATATCAAAGAACAGGGCAATACCTGTTGAGATGGAACTGAGAAGCGCTGTTACTGCTGAGCCAGCAAGCGCCAGTTTAATTGGAGTAAGTCCTCTTTTGGATAAAGCGCCTATTGAAAAAACTAACAATGTGCCTAAGCCTGCACCTAAAAATGCAAGCAGCATAAGCACTAGATTTGAAGCGGATGGCAGAAAGGCAAAACTAATTGCAATCATAAAGCCTGCTCCAGCTGTAACTCCCATAACGGAAGGGGAGGCAAGGGCATTTCTTGTCATCCCTTGCATAATAGCTCCGGAAACTGCCAAAGCTGCTCCGATTAAAGCAGCCGCAACCGCCCTCGGCCAGCGGAGACGATGAATAATTTGATGCTGAGTAGACTGAGGGTCATAATGGAAAATACTTTGCCACACTGTTGATATACTGATATCAGCTGCACCATATATGATGGATAAGCCCATCGATGCCAGCAAGAGGGCGAGACCGAAAAAGATGACAGCTGTTGCTGTTTTTGGTCTGTAAATATCTTTTTGTACACCCGTTTTATTTTTTTGCATAAAAGGACCAACTTTCCGACCAGATTTCATAATTCCTTTTTATAAAAATATGTAATTAGTGCAAAATAATAATAATCTTCAATTGACTGTTAAAAAATTTGTCGTTTTCTTTAATAAATTTTACTAGAAAATGATAAAAAAATACATAGTCTATTGAAAATGATAATTGTTATCACTTATAATGATTGTATAAACACTCAGGAGGGTACATAGATGTCCAATAAAATGGTTAAATCGCTTTTATTTGCTAGTTTATTATTAGTATTTACTATATTAGCTGCATGCGGTAATGAAAGCGATTCAGATAAAGATACAGGAACAGATACTGCGGAAGAAGCAAAAGACCGCACATTAACAGATGCTATGGGACATGAAGTGACTGTTCCGGCTGAACCAAAAGCAGTAATTGGCTCTTATTTAGAAGATGAGCTTGTTGCACTAGGTGTAACACCTGCAGCACAATGGTCTATCCAAGATGGAGCAGGCGTACAGGATTATCTGCAAGACTCCTTGAAGGATGTGCCGACAGTTGACTCAGAGCTTCCTTACGAAGCTGTTGCTAGCTTCAATCCAGATTTGCTGCTGATGACATCAGCTGCTACTGTAGAAGGTGCTAAATACGAGCAATATACAAACATTGCGCCAACATATGTTGTTTCTGAAGAAAACAACAATGATTGGAGAAAAAGACTGGAAACAGTTGGAGAAGTGCTAGGTAAAGAAGACGAAGCTAAAAAGGTTTTAGCTGATTATGATAAAAAAGCAGAAGAAGCAAAAGCAAGCATTCAAGAGGCTGCCAAAGGCGAATCAGCAGCAGCAATCTGGCTTGTGGGCGGACAGCTGTTTATGGTTGGTGAAAATGTATCAAGCGGTGCAGTATTGTACGGTGACTTAGGTTTAGCAGTACCGGAAGTAGTTAAAGAAATTTCTAAAACAGCAACTGGCAACTGGTCTTCGGTTTCACTTGAAAAGCTTGCTGAGCTTGATGCTGATCACTTATTCCTAATTAACAGTGACGGCGAAGCTGCTGAAACGTTGAAAGATCCGCTATGGTCTAATATCCCAGCAGTGAAGAACGGAAATGTTTACGAGTTTAGTCCTGATACTAGCTGGTTATACTCGGGCTCTATTGCTAACACACAAATCATTGACGATGTTGTGGAAAGCTTAACGAAATAACCCAAATTGGCACATTCCTTTTTCAGGAGTGTGCTTTTTTTAAGAGATGTAAACAAAGGGATATGTTGCTGACATAGCGAAATAATATAGCAAGGAAAAAATGACAGGAGGAAACATATGAACAGAATCAATTTAATCGCACTTGGTGTAAGAAAAATTGCAGACTCACTGGCATTCTATAAATCAATAGGGTTTCAAGCATCTGTCGTCGGTTCAGATGAAGAACCAGTCATTGTGTTTTTTAAAAACCAAGGCTCTAAATTAGAGCTGTATCCTCTTGAGCTGCTTGCTAAAGATATTAATGAAGAAAATCCGCCATCAATAGTAGAGACTGGAGGATTTCCCGGATTTACGCTTGCTTATAATGCAAAATCTGTTGAAGAAGTGGATGCTATTTTCACAAAGCTTGCTGAGCTTGGTGCCGAAATAGCAAAAATGCCACAAGCAACAACTTGGGGAGGCTACAGCGGGTATTTCAAGGACTTGGACGGTTATTATTGGGAAGTTGCATATGGGTCAGACTGGGAGTTTGATGAATCGGATATGCTTGTCATTAACTAAGAGGAAGGGAAAGACCATTAAAATGGTCTTTTTTGAATTGATTTTCCTAAATGAAAGAGACTAATGGAAAGACTTATGTGAAGAGGTTGTTTAAATGAGTGAACTACTAGAAGGATATTACGACAAATCAGTAGAGAAAACAAAGAAGCTGATTATTGAGGATATAGAGAGATATCTGCAGGATAAAGAGAAAATGCCTTCCTATGAGCAATATTTGCGGGAAAGAGGAGAGTTTATCCACCAAATATGGCTTAACACGTGGATTAACATGACTGGAAGTGAGGCATCCGGCAGAGAAAAGAAAGAGTATTTAGAGGAAAAGGGAATAGAGACGGAGGGCTTAACGAAGAAAGTAATCAAGCAATTATTCAGACAGGAAATAAGAGAACCGAAAACCTATAAGTTTGAAGAATGGCTGGATACGCTGTACGCAGGAAAGGAACTTGAATGGGAAGCCCTTTATACGAGTGTACGGGAAAAATATCTTGAATGGAAAACAACGCAAGAAATACAGGAAAAAAACCGCAAGCTGAACAGGAAATTTGCCTATTATATAGAACAGGAGCTTGGAGAGCATTATGAGGAATTGTATTTATATGTTCGCTACTTGATTGGCTGTCACTTAGAAGTGGAAATAGAAGGGAATGGCATTATTCTGTCTTCAGATGATATTATGTTTGAAGATTATTTATACAATGAACTAGACATGCCATATAACCAGTTTTATTTTGTAGAGGACAGAACAGCGGCTTATGAGGACATGATCATTGCTTATTTAGGTGATTTTGGACCAAATTGGCTGAAACAGCATCTTCCTAAACATCTGCTTGACGAGTATCTTAAGTACTCGGAGAAACCAGTTCCGCTTTCCTATTTACGGGAAATAGCCAGTGAATTATTTGAAGATATTGCTTCAGACTTCTTCGCCGATCTTCTTGAAGAAAGGCTGGCAGATTTAACGAAGCTGATTGATATTCCTTTTGATTTAGAAATCCATAGGGATATTTATATAAAAGATAAGGAGTGGAGAGAGCGGCGCGAACGGGAAGAGCGCGAAGAAAAAAGAAAGCGCAAAGAAAAAGAAAAAAAGATGCTTGAAGATATTTTTGGAATGGAATATAGTCCTCCGACTGGCCGGGATATTCAGTATAAACTCCATGTGGGTGAGACAAATACGGGAAAAACCTTTCGTGCTATCCAAAAAATGAAGGAAGCAGCAAGCGGTCTGTATCTTGCGCCATTACGCTTATTAGCATTGGAAATATATGAAAGGCTGAATGACGATGGCGTCCCTTGTTCGTTAATAACTGGAGAGGAAGAAAAACTTGCGAAGGAAGGAAAGCATCTTTCCTGTACCGTCGAGATGTTTCGTGAAAAGGACTTTTATGAAGTAGTTGTCATTGATGAAGCCCAGATGATTGCTGACAAAGACAGAGGTTTCTCATGGTATAAGGCAATCACGAAAGCAAATGCAAAGGAAGTACATATTATTTGCAGCTTTCATGCAAAAACGATGATTTTGGATTTGCTTGGAGATTCAGATGTGGAAGTGAAGGAATATGAAAGAGATACCCCATTGAAGGTAGAGTCCTCGCCATTTAAGCTGAGCGACACGAGAAAAGGTGATGCACTTGTCTGCTTTTCAAGAAGAGGCGTTTTAGAGACTGCTTCACAAATTCAAAAGATGGGACGGCAGACGAGCATGATATACGGCAGTATGCCGCCAGAAACGAGAAAAAAACAGATGCACCGATTTATTGATGGAGAAACATCTGTTATTGTTTGTACGGATGCGATTGGAATGGGGTTGAACTTACCGATCAAACGGATTGTTTTCCTGGAAAATGATAAATTCGATGGAACTAAACGAAGGATACTCACATCCCAAGAGGTAAAACAAATTGCAGGGAGAGCAGGACGCAGAGGTTTGTATGAGGTGGGCAGAGTAGCATTCGCAAGTGAGCCGAGAATGATGAAGGTGCTGCTTGAGAAAAAGGATGAGGATATCACTGGCTTCACAATTGCGCCGACTTCTGCTGTTTTGAAGAGGTTCCAAAAATATTCCAACAGCTTAAGCTTGTTTTTTTATCTATGGGAGAACTTCAAAAATCCAGAAGGTACAAGAAAAGCAACATTAGCTGATGAAATGCTCTTATATGATATGATTAAGGACACATTGGTTGAGGCGAGGCTGTCCTTAGATGATCTATTCGGGTTTTTGCGTCTTCCATTCTCTGCGAATGAGCCTGTTTTGCGGGCACAGTGGAAAAGCAAAATGATTTCCATAGTGGAAAACAACGATTTGCCTGATCCTATTATAAATAAATCAAGCTTAGAAGAACTTGAACTTTCATACAAATCTGTTGGCCTGCATCTTCTCTTTTTATATAAGATAGGCAAAGCGACAGAAGCCTATTATTGGGAAAGAGTTCGTGAAGAAATAAGTGATTTGATTCATGAACAATTAAAATCTGGCGTTAAAATACGCAGAAATGTATGTGAAACTTGCGGGAAAGAACTGCCGCACCGGTTTAAACATAAAATATGCAATGAGTGCTTTTTCATCAGATAAAAAACAGCCAAAGGCAAATTTGCCTTTGGCTTCCTTTTTAATTTAATGTAGATGCTGCTCTGATTCTTTTTTAGGCCAAACCCCTGCAAACTCCTCTACATCATAGGAGAGAAAATCATGTAGCTTTTGCTTTCGATCATCAAGAAACAGCTCATCTGCTACAGCCGAAACGATTCTTGGGATTCCGTAGCGCATGCCGGACAGGGCAGAAGCAGACAAACCACAGCTGATAAGCGCCGAATAATTAAAGGCAAACAAACCGTAAAGGAGCGCTTCTCCAGCTTTATCCTTACTTATGAAGGAGAAACCATTACTTAAATATGGATGGGCATCAATAGTCGGGTTAGCAATATCTTTAGGTGCTTGGTAATAATCTTTCCAGCGTGTAATATGCTTTTCCACTAATTTAAGCTCAGGGCGAAGCGCTGGATCAGTTATCAGGCCAGTGCTGATAATAAGGAAATCAAACTTCGCCTTACTTTGAGGTGTAGTTACAACAGCTGCACCTTGCTCCTCTTTAACTTCAAGCCACGGGGACCCTAAATGAAGATGAAATCCTGGCCAATTGCTAGCCCGCTCGAAGATGTCATTTGTAGGCGGCTGGTTGAGCTTAAAGAAATGTGCCATTCCTGCATATTTCTCTGCGTCGGAAAAGGCAGGGTAACGCTCAATCATCCCTGAAACTTCCATTTGCCGGATTGGATTAATGCGAGGCAGCTCTTTTCTGCGGACAAATACATGTACCTCGCTGGCACCTTTCTGGAGCGCGTAATTGGCATTATCAAAAGCAGATGCTCCTCCTCCTAATACAGCCAGCTTTTTCCCTTTTAGTTCAGTAAAATCAATGGACTCAGAAGTATGGGCATAAAGACTTTTTG
The DNA here is from genome assembly GCF_046613985.1 of Niallia laureatilytica. Lineage (NCBI taxonomy): Bacteria > Bacillati > Bacillota > Bacilli > Caryophanales > Bacillaceae > Niallia > Niallia laureatilytica. Next base: position 110,632 of record NZ_JBKKHP010000003.1, read on the forward strand.
GCAAAGATTCTGATAAGAAGGAAGGTACATGCCACTCACCGCCGCCTTGAATTCCAGTTGCAAGGATGACTTTTCGCGCCAGCAGCTTTTCCTGAACATTCCCTTGTTTGCAAACATGGAGGCAATGCAATCCCTCACCAAGCGGTTCAATGAGTTGGAGCTTTGTGTCATTAATAACAGGTAGATTTAAGATTCTGCGATACCAGCGTAAATAATCCATCCAATCTCCCCGGGGGATTTTATCAAGCTGTTCCCAGCCCTCCACTCCTGCCTGAGCCTCCCACCATGCCCGGAAGGTTAAGGAAGGGATGCCAAGGTCAATGGATGTTAAATTTTTCGGTGTGCGCAATGTAATCATTCTTGCGTACGTATCCCAAGGACCTTCATAGCCTTCAGGGTTTTCGTCTAGGACGAGAATATTACTGATCCGTTCCCGCAGCAGACCAAATGCAATTCCTAATCCTGATTGTCCACCGCCGATGATGACTGTGTCATAAACATGACCATTCTTATGAGAACGGGGCTTCATCCAATCTGGTCCGCCAAAATTTATATAAGATAAATCCGTTTTTACTCGTTCATTTAGTGCCTCTAAGCTCATGTATCCTCATCCCTTCCTTACTTTTTCATGTATAAATATAGTAAATAATATAATTTCATGTTAGGTTTTATTACATAGTTGCGTTATGAAATAATGGTATCATTTTTGTATGTTTATTGTATGGATAAAATATCTAAATTTTCACTCTTTTTTTAGTTATTTCGCTTTACTACCGAAAGTGTTGACTGTAGCCCATCTTTTTAGTAAAATAGAATCATCATAGAGCTAATAGCTCATGAACATTTGAATACTCCAAAGGGGAGTAGCTAACAGTTACGTCGTCAATACGTGGCAATTTACATGCCACCGGCCAAACTGGCAACTTGAATGTTGTTTGCGAGACCTTTGCCATTAACGGTAAAGGGATAAATATGACTATTTTCAAACCTTTACCAATCCGGTAAAGGTTTTTTGTTTTTAAAAAAAGGGGGAATAGTAATATAAGCGGTAGATAATCACTGTATATATTGCGAGTCATAACAAAAACAAATAGAAAAGTGGAGGAAACAAATAATGATGAAGAAACTCTTAACAGCAGTATTAACACTTGGACTTATCTTTTCACCTGTCGGAAATGCAGTGTTCCATGAACAGACAACAACGGTTGAAGCGAAATCTTATAAATCTGGAAAACGAAGCTTTAACAATAATAACAGCAATACAAACACAAATACGAACTCCTTCTTTCAAAAGAAGCAGAACAATAATTCAACAACAACAACTTCTAAATCAAACAACAGAGGATTCTTTTCAGGCGGCTTGATGAGAGGCTTAATGATTGGTGGACTTGCAGGATTGCTGTTTGGCGGCCTTTTTGCCAATATGGGTGTACTTGGGTCTATTTTAGGTCTAATCATTAATGTTTTGGCTATCGTAATTCTAATTAGCGTCATCAGAAAAATCTTTGTTTATTTCAAAAAGAAAAAAAGAGAGGAAGCTAATAATTGGAGAAACTAATCATTCCAGAGCAGGATATTATAAATGCAATTTGCGTTTATATTTCAAGAAAGAAGCAAGTCCGTCCGGATGAAGTAGAAGTGGAGCTTATGTACGATGATGATTACGGCTTTTCTGCTGAATCCTATGTTCATGACCGAAAGCAAGTGCTGATTGCTCAAAATATCATTGAAGCATTGCGCCTATGGATGGATGAGTATTTAAATATTGATCCTTATATCGGAATTAAATTAGTGCTGGATGACGAGCAAGGAATCATTGCTGTAACGCGATAAGCAAAAAAAATAGTAAAAAGCCGTTAAGGAAATTCCTTAACGGCTTTTTTTATTAGTCGAAATGAAGCTTATAATCATCTGCTTTGATAACTTTAAGTTTTCTGGCAAAGATATAAATTAAGGCAAGGTTGAGTATGACTGGAACGATAAAGAATACGGAAATCATAATGGTAATATTCTTATATGTCCACCCTCCGTCAGCCAAATGCATATAATTTAGCGGACCTACAAGTCCTGAAAGCCCAAAGCCTGCACTGTAAGGAGTGCCCTGTATATTTAAGAATCCTGCTAATGCACCTAGCACAGCAGCGGTTATCAGCATTGGAAACAATATCTTAGGCTTCATAAAGAAGTTCCTCATCTGAATCTTTGGTGAGCCGAGCACATGTGCCAACGCTGTTCCGAGTGCGTTAGCTTTATAGCTTGCAATTGCCAAGCCGATGCCTGCTGCAACAATTCCAAGGTTCGCTGCACCTGACCCGATCCCGGATAATGAAATAACAGTCGCAAGGCCGACGGTTGAAACGGGAGACAAAATGATAATGCAGAAAATGACAGAGATGATGGCTCCCATCAGTACTGGTTGAAGGGTAGTAACATGCTGAACCCCTACACCAATAATTCCTGTTGTGTTTTTTATGTAAGGCAAGATAAGATATCCAGCCATGCCTGGCACTAATATACTCAAGGTAGGCAAGAGTAGAATAGAATATGCCTTCAGGCGGTCTCCTACTAATTGGACAAATAATACGGTTAAAGCGGCAGTTAATCCTGTGTTGATGACGACCCCAATTCCGTTTAAGGTAAATAGCCCATCAGCCGTTTTTTGAATAACACCGCTCCCGACCATCGCGGCAATGCCGACACTCGCTGTTTGGATGGAGGTGAGCTTAAAGGATATTCCGACCATTACACCAATAAGCACAGGCAGCAGGCTCATCACAAATACGGTGATGTCATAAACATGTTGAAGGGATGGTATATAAGGTATCAGAAGCTTTAAAATTTCCCCTAAAAGTGCATTTGGTATTAATGAGACGACAATGCCAATACTGATTCCAGTTAATAATTTGTTGAAAAACTCTTTCATCCCCATAATCTCCATTCCCTTGTATTTTGTGGTAATTATATGCAATATATGGGTGGGCGTCAATAAAAATTTTTAATACTTTAACGCATGTGTGTATAAAAGTAATGAAGTATTAAAAAAGGTAGTTGGAAGCAGATAAAAACCATAACAAATAACTGGAAAAACGTATTCAAGCGCTTGCCAGTTTGGTAGACTAAAGATGTATGGAAATTAAATAAAAGGTGCATAAAACATGAATTCATATAAGGATTTTAATGTAAAGGTTTATTACGGGGTTATAGCTGTTATCATCCTGTTCATGGTGACAGGAATGGTAGCAAGTTTATTCATGGAGACAGCGGGACTGCGCTTTGGGAATTACTTAAATGCAGTAGAAGTGGTCATATTATCTGTGCTGTTGCTGCTGTATCCGAAGATTTCTGGCTGGTGGCTTAATTTTTTAATCATCATCGTTGGAACGGCCTATTTTTATACGATATTTTATGTATATCCAGATACATGGTCTTCCTTTATTTTTGTATGTTTCATCCCGGCAATCTCCATTTTATTTTTTGATAAACAGCTTTTCATATTTTCAATGGTAATGAATATATGCCTTTACTTGCTTGGATATGGTTACATTCTGTTTATGGACAAGGCAGAGACATTTGGGCTGCTAGGAATAAATGTTCCAGGCAATGTTATTAACTTCCTAGGAAGCCAAGCGCTATTATATTGTATTTTTCTTTTAACATATGAACGAATAAAAAAACAGCAATTGTATTACAAACAGCTTCAGCAATCAGAACGGCTGAAAACTACAGGTCAGTTAGCAGCAGCTGTAGCCCATGAAATCAGGAACCCATTAACAGTAGTAAAAGGTTTCCTGCAGCTCTATCAGCAAGAGGAGAAAATGGATGAAGGCTCCAAACGGAACTATAGCCTGATGATTGATGAGCTGAACACAGCAGAGCATGTTCTTTCTCAATTTCTGATGCTGGCAAAACCCGATAATGATATTAAGCTGGAGAAGGTTGAAGTAGACTACTTGCTTCAAAGTGTTACTGATCTAGTAAAATCATATGGAATTCTCAGGGATAATAATATATTTCTCCGTGATGTACAGAAGGATTGTTATATTTTAGTGAACACCATTGAATTTAAACAGTTGATGATCAATCTGTTGAAGAACGCAATGGAGGCATCGCCGTATGGTGAGCCAATCTTTATTGAAACAGAGCTGCAAAAGGATATGGTGGAAATAAAAGTGACAGACCATGGCTGCGGTATGTCAGAGGAGGAAGTCCAATCATTAGGGACACCGTTTTATTCCTTGAAAAGCAAAGGAACCGGTTTGGGAATGATGATATGCTTCAATATTGTCGAAAAGTATAACGGAAAAATCAACATTGAAAGCAAAAAAGGGGAAGGAACGATAGTTAAAATTCAGTTCCCGCTTGTAAAAAATCCGTAAGAATAGGAAAGGGCAGCAAATTGCCCTTTCCTTTTTTATGGGAATATTGATATAAACAAGCAGGAAGACAAATAAAGTGCCCGTTTTATTATTTAGTTACTGGTTCTTTAGCTTCCCATAATTCCTCGGCAACTTCGACTACTAACCGCAGCTTTTCCCACTGCTGCTCTTCTGTCAGTTTATTGCCGTGGTGTGTCGACGCAAAGCCGCACTGTGGACTTAAGCATAGCTGCTCTAAAGGCAGGTGATTTGCCGCATCAAGAATGCGGGCTTTTAATGTTTCTTTCTTTTCTAATTCGCCAAACTTAGATGTCACAACTCCTAAAACAACCTTTGCTCCTTCATGAGGAATATGTTCAAGCGGTTTGAAGTCACCTGAGCGTTCATCATCATATTCAAGGAAGAAGCCATCAACCTTCTCTTTTGCAAGCAAAGTCGGTGCAATTAAAGAATAGCTTCCTTCGAAAGCCCAAGTTGATTGGTAGTTTCCTCTACACAAGTGGGTTGTAACAACAAGATCCTCTGGTTTATCTTCCAATATGCTGTTAATGACATACAATGCTAACTCAATCCAATGCTCCCTGCTGTACTCTCCGTCATTAAAGGTATGCTCTGGCGAAGAAAGTCTTGCAATATAAACATCGTCTAATTGTAAATAACGCACACCAGCATCATAGAAAGCTTTAATAGCGTCACGGTAAGTTTGGATTACGTCTTTTGTGAAGTCTTCTAAGTTTGGATAAATAGCTTCATTTCTAATAGTGCTGTAAAAAAGCTGGTTCGGACTAGGGATGGTTTGTTTCGCAACAGCGCGATCTCCGACGATGTCTTTAAACACTTTAAAATCTTCAATGAATGGGTGATTTGGATTGAAAGCAATCTTGCCGTTATTGCGGATATTATATTTTTCTGTTTCCACGCCATCAAATTTATAACCGCTTTCTGGCACATAGCCTTCGATTCCATCCAAATGCTCAAGGAAGTCAAGATGCCACCATGTGCGTCTAAATTCTCCGTCTGTCACGGCTTTTAAGCCAATCTCGATTTGTTTATCAACAATTCTCTTAATCTCTGCTGTTTCCACAGCTCGAAGCTCATCTTTTGTAATAATGCCTTCTTTAAATTCTTTTCTAGCTTTATGCAAGCTTTCAGGCCGCAATAAGCTGCCAACGTGATCTGCTCTGAATGGACCTTGGTTTACTATTTTTGTCATGATTAACTCCTGCTTTCGTTATTTTATTTGGAATGAAAGAAGATAAGCCTAAAACACACAAAAAGCCTCTTCTTGTAAATAAGAAGAGGCGAACATTCACATTGGCTCTTCTTATCTTCAAGCGTTGCGCTTCTGGAATTAGCACAGTATTCTAAGCAGAATCTGTTGCTGAGGCATCAAAGGGCCAGTCCCTCCACCTCTCTCGATAAGAAATGAAATTTTTATTTTTGTTTTTGAAATATCTGTATACTAGATTAATTGGAAAAATCTAAATAGTCAAGGAAAATATTTTATTATATTGATATACTTATTTTTTCTTGAACAGCAAATACATGAAGTAAGGCGCGCCAATAATGGCAGCCATGATTCCAGCTGGGACTCCGTCAGGATCAAGTATGTTTTTGCCAATTGTGTCCGCAGCCAGAAGGAAAAGCCCCCCGATCAGCAGTGCAACAGGTAAATACATTTTATGCCTTGGGCCGACTAATGCTTTCGCAATATGAGGTCCCATTAATCCTATAAAGGAGATGCTTCCTGTTGCGGAAACAGCAGCAGCAGCCAGAGCGACCGCAGCTATTGCCAGAACTATTCTCTCCTTCTGAACCGATGCGCCAATACCGACAGCAACAGGCTCGCTGAAGGTCAGAACATCGAGCTTATTCGCTTTGTATAAAGTAAAAGGAATAAATACAATCAGCCAAGGAAGCATAGCCAAAATATACGGCCAGTCTGTTCCCCAAACATTGCCTGCCAGCCATTTTGAAATGAACTCTACTTTTTCTCTTTCAGCAGAAGAAATCAGCACAACCATGATTCCTGATAAAGCCATAGAAAAGCCTACCCCAACTAGTACAAGGCGAGTTGGCTGGAAACCGAGGCCTTTATCGTATGAAAAGAAATAGATAAGCAGGGCGGACGCAACAGCACCGGCAAATGCACAAACTGGAATCATATAAACAAATGATCCAGCGTCAATCGGGAAAAACAGGAAAAAGATTGCAACAGCAACACCGGCGCCTGCGTTAATGCCAATAATGCCTGGATCTGCTAAATCATTTCTTGTGATGCCCTGCAGAATTGCTCCAGAAAGAGAGAGGGCAACCCCTGCAAGCAAGGTAACAATAATTCTTGGCAAGCGAACAGAATATAGAATAAATTCCTCTGAGAATGTGCCATTTCCAAACAGTGTCGGCAGAAGCCGTGACAGACCGAAGGAGGCGTACCCGATACTCAAGGAGATTCCAATAGTCAAAAATATGAGTGCTGCAAGCACGGTGATAACTAGTTTTTGTTTTTTCAGCAGTGCAGAGGATATCATGCGAATTTACTTCCTCCTTTTTTAACGATGAATAAAAAGAAAGGCAAACCTAAAATACTGATTATTGCTGCTACAGGTGTTTCATATGGAGCATTCATTGTCCTTGCAACAGTGTCAGCCATCAGCATAAATATTCCACCTGCAATGGCTGTAATTGGGAGAAGAAAGCGATAATCTGTTCCTGCAGCCCAGCGGACCATATGTGGAACCATCAGCCCAATAAACGCCATATTTCCAACAAGTGCGACAGCGGCTCCTGCCAGAATAATAATAACAATAAAAAGCAGTCCCTTAACCAAGGCTGTCTTTTGCCCAAGCCCGACTGCTACATCTTCACTTAAGCTTAAGATAGTAAGCTGCCTGGATAAAAAGAAGGCAACAGCGATGCCAATAAGGATGGCAGGAAGAATAATCTTAAGCTGTCCCCATGATGTGCCAATCAGACCACCAGAAGTCCACATCGACACATTTTTATTGATGTGAAAAAACAGGCTGATTCCTTCAGCGATGGCAGTAAGGAATGCTGTTACAGCTGATCCTGCCAACACAAGCTTAAGCGGAGAGTTTCCTCCTTTTCGCATCATCCCGATTCCAACTACTAAAACCATGCCAATAGCGGCACCAACAAAACAGATTAACATTATACTAAAATAGTTTAATGACGGGATAAGTGCTAAAGATAAAGCTAAGGCGAAATTTGCACCTGCAGTCAATCCTAGCAAACCAGGATCAGCAAGCGGGTTTTTTGTTATGCCTTGCATGATAGCACCAGAAACGGCTAAAGCAGATCCCACTGCAATTGCAGCAACCTCTCTAGGAAGACGGATTTCCCGCAGTATATTGCTGTTTTGATTTTGGTGTTCAGAAGTGATGGCGAGCCATAAGTCCTTTAATGATGTATCGGCAGCTCCGAAGATCATGGAGATGATAAATGCAGCAATCAAAAGAGAGATACCTATTAATAATTTCCATACAAACGAAATAGAATTAGTCATTTTATATCATCTTTTCTGTTTAGATTTGTATAAAAACATGCTGCGCACAAACGTGCACAGCATGCAATCCTAGTAGTTAGTTGCCTAGAAAATGCTCTTTAAAGAATTCCAGTTGATAATCAAGCGTCACAGGATCATTAAAGTAGAATTCATTTGCATTTGCTTTAAATACATGGTTATTTTTTACTGCTGGTATATTTTTGTATGCTTCTGTTTCTTGATAAGAGTTATCTTGATCTGCATATTCACTGATAATCAAGTAATCTCCTACATACTCAGGCAGCACTTCTGAAGATAATGCATAGTATCCGTCTGCAAGTGCCATTTCTTTCACCTTTTCGGGCATGTTCAGCTTCATTGCTTGATAGAGTATTTCAGTTCCGCGACCCCAGTTGTTGCCGAATACATACATTTGCTTATTAAAGTTTTCGATGACAGTTACTGTTGCATCTTCCCCTATTTTTGCTTTGATTTCTTTACCAGCTGCATCTGCACGCTGTTTAAAGTCATCAACCCAAACTTGTGCTTCTTTTTCTTTATTAAGAAGCTTTCCAATTTCAAGATGCTGTGTTAAATAGTCTGCCTTGCCATACGTAAATGTGACAGTTGGAGCGATTTCATTTAACTTGTCTACATTTTTAATAGTTGATAATCCGATGATTAAATCTGGCTTTAATTCAATTATTTTCTCGAGATTTTCATCTGTTACTTCTTCTACGTCTTTCAACTCTGAATCAAATCTTGGGTTTTGCTTTGACCAGGAATCAACACCGACTACGTTTACTCCAAGTGCCATAACGTTACCAGTGAAGGTGGATAATACGACAACGCGCTGTGGATCTGCAGGTACTTCAACAGGTCCATTTTCAGACTGGTAAGTAATAGTTCCAGATTTTTTGTCTGTATCTTCTGTATTGCCGTTCGTTTCTGATGCCTTATTTCCACAGGCACTAATAACTAGCAATAAGATTAGAATCATTGGCAATAACGACTTCTTCATGTTTCTTGTCTCCTTTTATGAGGTGGTATGTTAAGCATATCGGCTTTTTCGTGCGAGGGTCTTCCCCTATTTCCGCATCAATTTGAAAAACTTTTCGTAAAATATCTTTTGTAAGGATTTCCTGCGGGCTGCCAGCTTTAACTACCTCACCGTCTTTCATTGCTATAATATAGTCAGCAAATCTCGCGGCTTGGTTTAAGTCATGAAGAACCATCACGATTGTTCTGCCTTGTTCTTCATTAAGCTTCTGGAGCAATTCGAGCACTTCTAATTGATGTGCCATATCTAAATAAGTTGTCGGTTCATCAAGAAAGATAATATCTGTTTCTTGGGCAAGTGCCATTGCAATCCATGCACGCTGTCTTTGACCGCCTGACAAGGCATCTACAGATCTGTCCTTGAATTCCTTTGTATTGGTCGACTCTAACGCCCAATCAATGGCCTCGATATCATGCTGTGATAGTTTTCCGAATCCTTTCTGATGAGGGAAACGCCCGTATGACACTAGCTCCCCTACTGTTAATCCTGCAACACTTTCCGGTGTTTGAGGAAGTATAGCCATTTCCTTTGCAAGCTGTTTCGTATGTATTTTGCTTATGTGCTTGCCATCCAACAGGACAGAACCAGACTGGTGCGGGATAATCCGCGTCATTGCTTTTAATAATGTTGATTTTCCACAGCCATTAGATCCAATAATTGTCGTGATTTTTCCATCTGGTATAACAACATCAAGGTTTTTAACTATTAGCCGTTCGCCATAGCTGATGCTTATATCCTCGGTATATAGTCGCCCCATCATTATCCTCCTATGATTTTCTATTATTAAATAAATGAGAATGATAATCATTTTGAACAAGTAAATCTTATTATCGTTTCATATTTCTGTCAATAATCCATTGTAAAAATTTTAAAAACGGGTTATGATACTAAATGAGAATGAGAATCAATTTAATTCCAAACCATAGGAGTGAAGTAATATGGAAAATACGGAAATATTCGATGTGACGATTATTGGTGGTGGACCAGCAGGACTTTACTCTGCTTTTTATAGTGGTTTAAGAGAAATGAAGACAAAAATTATTGAATTTTTGCCCCATCTTGGAGGCAAACTTCATCTTTATCCTGAAAAGATGATCTGGGATGTAGGCGGCGTTACACCGCTTCCAGGAGAAAAGCTAAGAGAACAGATAGTACAACAAGGGCTTACGTTTAATCCGGAAGTCGCATTAAATACAAAAATTACATCTATAAGCAAAAATGCTGAGGGATGTTTTATATTAGAGTCAGCTAATGGTGAGCAGCATTATTCAAAAACGGTTATTGTTGCTGTCGGCAGCGGAATACTTACTCCACAAAAAATAAAAATTGAAGGTGCTGAAAGATTTGAGGTTTCCAACTTGAATTATACAGTTAAATCTCTCATGCAATTCAGAGATAAAACAGTCATTATTTCAGGCGGAGGCAATTCAGCAATAGATTGGGCCCTTGAATTAGAGCCAATCGCTAAAAAGGTATATATAACTTGCAGAAAAGACAGCTTTAAAGGACATGAAGCTAAAGCTACACAGCTTATGGAAAGTAAGGTAGAATGTCTTTTCCACACATCGATTACAAAGCTTATCGCAAAGGATGGTCATGATACGATTGATTCGGTAGAAGTCACAAATAATCAGACAGACGAAGTCGGTTTGCTTGATGTTGACGAGGTTGTCATTAACCATGGCTATGAAATGGATTCCTCATTATTAAAGAACAGTGATCTGGAAATCAAAATGTTGGATGATTTTTATATTGCCGGCAATGCCAACAGTGAAACATCTGTTGAAGGATTGTATGCTGCCGGAGACATTCTGAAGCATGATGGAAAGGTTCACCTGATTGCAGGTGCTTTTCAAGATGCAGCCAATGCGGTAAATAAGGCAAAGCTGTTCATTCAGCCAGACGCCAACACTAGTGCGATGGTTTCTTCTCATAATGAAGTCTTTAAAGAACGAAACAAAGACATCGTCAAAAATATGATGCAATGTGACGATTGCACACAAATGAAAGTGAAGATATAAAAAAATCCGCTGTACTAGCAGCGGATTTTTTTGCTATTTAACCGAAACAGCCATCTTCAATGCATCAACAGGATCCCCTGTTGTTGCAAGAGTGTATAAAGTGGAGTCATCCTCCCATATTATCCGAATCTCAGCATTATTTTCACCTTTTGGATAGCTTACCTCTACCATGCCTTCATCATGAGGAGCAGGCAGAGCGTGTTCCTCTAAGTATTTTACCATCTTTTTGCCGTCTACCTGTAAATCGCGATTATCAGCAGACACCGCTTTAATCTGTAGAACCCATCTGCCTTCCTTCCATTGAAGATAAGTACTTCCTGCTGCTCCTTCGAGTATACCGTTGATGCCGTAGCCTAAATCGACAGACATATCCTCAGGGATATTCTCTTCATCAAAAGCGGGGAACGCAGGAGCATCCTCATCTGTAGTTGCTGTGAACTCTGCTAATGGCTCACCAGCTTGATTTGAATCTTCGGCTACAGACTCGTAAAAGCGGATGCTGTAGCCAACCTGTGTGTTTTCCTCAATATGTGCTCCAAGATAATTGCCATCCTCAACAGGAAAGCTTTCTGGCAGCAAAGCATCTTTTATTTTCAACTCGTTTCTGATATCTGTTAATACTTCTCTATTAGTAAGCTCCGTGGCGGCATCTGTGTTGTTAGCAGTTTGTTCTGCTTGCACTTGATTGCTGCTAGCAGAAACCTTCGTATTCTCCGTACTATTTGCTTGTTCCTTTGTACTGCAGCCTGTGAGTAAAAGGCAGCTGGCAGTCAGCATAATGGGAAATATTTTCATTGGTATTCTCCTTTCTACCGCATTCTTACTTCTTCTTTTCCCTATCTTTCATTAAAAATGAGTTTTTTTGAAAAATTTTTTTTAAAAATTTACGAAAATTTTGAACACCGTTGTTCATAAAATATGTCATGTTAAATGACAAATTAAGGTTTGCGAAGAATAGTCTTTTTTAGCTGTTAAAAGCAATAGAATAGACTGAATGCTTAATAATAGGGAAATATGCAGTTATTTTAAATATCAATGTAATTATACTAATAAATATAAGTGTTAGATTATGTGACAAATTTTAATTTAATAATAAAACTATATGCAAATATCTACTTTGGTAGAAGGGAATTAGGTTGTAAATAACTTGTTTTGTGAAAAGATATAACATCAAAATGGCAAAATCAAGGTATTGCTTTCTACAATAATTTGAGGTTAATATAATAATCACATTAGTTCCATTTTTCAAAAAACTATTAGTGGATATGAATAATTTGGTTCTAATAAATAACGAGAGAGTGCCGATAAATAGGAAAGCAGCGCTAATTCTAAACAAAACTGTCTTAAATTTTCAGAGTTATTAAACTAATTAATAATTATATTAAAAATAAAGACAGCGGCGTACTAGAATAGCAATTATGTTTCAAAGAGATAGAGAAATAGCTTTGGAGATATTATTTTCGGAATACTTAAACAAAAGGGGAATTCAAACATGAAGAAGAAGCTTAGTTATTTGTTAGCAACGTCTGCTTTAGCGGCAGGAATCTTGGCTGGATGCAGTCCAAAAGGTGACAGCGGTGCAAGCAGTGATGAAATAAAATTCGGAATCAATTTAGAATTATCAGGTCAGGTTGCATCATATGGACAATCATTAGAAAGTGGAATTGATTTAGCAATTGAAGAAATCAATGCAGACGGCGGAATTGACGGCAAAAAAATTGTCCCTGTAAAGGTTGATAATAAATCAGATCTTACAGAAGCAACAAACGGAGCCCTTAAATTAATTGAACAAGATAAAGTATCGGCAATCATCGGTGCAGCAACAAGCGGTGATACAGTAGCACAAGTTCAGATTGCCAATGATAAACAAACGGTATTGCTAACTCCATCAGGAACAGCACCAAACGTTACAGTAAATGATGATGGCTCTGTAAACGAATATGCTTTTAGAACATCCTTCATCGATCCTTTCCAAGGAAATGTTGCGGCAAACTTCGCAACAGAAAAACTGAATATTAAAAATGCAGCAATTTTTGCTGACAGTGCCAGTGATTATGCGAAAGGTTTAGCGGCAGCATTTAAAGAAACATTTGAAGCAAATGGTGGAAAGATTGTGTCTGAAGAAGCTTATGTAGCAAAAGATACTGACTTTAGCTCTACATTGACAAGAATTAAGTCAGAAAATCCAGAATTCGTATTTATTCCAGGCTATTACGAGGAAGTTGGACTTATCATCAAGCAAGCTCGTGAAATGGGTATCACTGTACCATTTATGGGAGCAGACGGCTGGGATTCACCAAAGCTTATCGAACTTGCTGGTGCAGAAAACTTGAACAATACGTATATCACAAACCATTATTCTTCTGAAGATCCAGATGAAAACATTCAAAAATTCGTTAAAGCATTTAATGATAAATACAGCAAGAGCCCTGACGCGTTCAATGCACTTGGCTATGACTCTGTATACTTGTTGAAAGATGCAATTGAAAGGGCTGGAAGCACAGATTCAGAGAAAGTGAAAGACGCATTAGCTGAAACAAAAGATTTATCCTTAATCACTGGTGTAGTCTCCATTGATGAGAATCATAACCCAATCAAATCTGCAACAGTGCTTGAATATAAGGATGGAAAACAAGTCTTTAACTCAAAGGTTAATCCTTAATAGTTCAAAAAATGGGGGGGAGCATCCTCCCTATTTTATATTTTAGGAGAAAAAAAGGTTAGTTTTGGAAGAAGGAGTGAGAAAAAATGGAATGGATACAGCAGCTTGTCAACGGCATCTCCCTTGGCAGCATTTACGCACTTATCGCATTAGGTTATACAATGGTTTACGGAATTATTAAACTTATCAACTTTGCCCACGGGGATGTCTTTATGGTCGGCGCCTTTATAGGCTTTTATTCCATTACAGGCTGGGGATTGGGGTTCTTCCCTGCATTGATTGTTTCCATGGTAGCATGTGCTATTTTTGGTGTAATTATTGAAAGAATTGCTTATAAAAGACTGCGAAATGCTACTAGGATAGCGGCCCTTATTACTGCTATCGGGGTTTCGTTATTAATTGAATATGTATTTATTTACTTTAGAGGAGCAGGCTTAGTTGCCTACCCGAATGTACTGCCAACAAAAACATTTGAAATTTTCGGTGCGCAAATCAGCAGCAAGTCGCTATTAATTCTAGGAACTTCTGTAACGTTGATGCTTATTCTGCAATTCATTGTCCATAAGACGAAAACAGGAAAAGCAATGCGCGCAGTTTCTCATGACATGGATGCTGCGAGGTTAATGGGGATTAATGTAGATAGAACAATCTCAGCTACATTTGCTATCGGATCGGCTCTCGCTGGGGCTGCAGGTGTTATTTTCGGTGCTTATTATACAAAAATCGAGCCATTAATGGGTGTAATTCCAGGGTTGAAGGCTTTCGTTGCTGCCGTACTTGGGGGTATTGGCATTATTCCTGGAGCAATGGTGGGCGGACTTATTTTAGGTCTTGTTGAGACAATAGTAAGTGCACTCGGCTTCTCACTTTGGAGAGATGCTGCTGCATTCATCATCTTAATTCTGATACTTATCTTTAGACCAGCTGGTATTTTAGGTAAGAATACGAAAGAGAAAGTGTAGGTGAAGACAATGAAAAAATCAAAAAGTTTCTGGGTGTTTTTGGTGCTTTCCATTATTGCCTACAGTGTTATCCAATATTTAATAACTTATGGAATAATTGATTCTTTATACAGCAACATGATTATCTTGATTGCGATCAATATTATGCTGGCAGTCAGCTTGCATTTAGTTATTGGGATAACAGGCCAGTTTTCAATTGGACATGCAGGTTTCCTTGCTGTCGGTGCTTATGTATCTGCGATTGTAACGATGAAATTACAGTTTCCTTTTCCTGTCGCAATTATCGCAGGCGGTGTAGTCGCAGCTCTGGCTGGCTTATTGGTCGGAATCCCGACATTAAGACTAAGGGGAGACTATTTAGCAATTGCTACATTAGGCTTTGCAGAAATTATTCGTATCTTTTTCTTGAACATTGATTATGTTGGCGGAGCTGCAGGGATGCAGGTTTCCCATATGACCACTTGGACATCTGCATTCATCTGCTTGTTTATTACAGTGTTAGTTATTGTTAACTTTACGAACTCTCGGCATGGACGTGCAGCCATTTCTATTAGAGAAAATGAAATTGCTGCAGACGCAATGGGAATCAACACAACTTATTATAAAGTCGCAGCATTTGCAATTGGCTCCTTGTTTGCTGGGGTTGCAGGCGCACTGCAGGCACATAATTTCTATATTATTAACCCTACTAACTTCGGTTTCTTGAAGTCTTTTGACATCTTAATTTATGTTGTTTTAGGTGGATTGGGAAGCTTGTCTGGTTCTGTGATTGCAGCTGTTTTCTTGACCATCATCTCCACCTATCTGCAGGATTATCCATCAACACGGATGATTATCTACAGCTTAGTTCTCGTTATTGTTATGCTATATCGTCCTAAAGGTTTAATGGGCACATTGGAGATCACTGATTTATTTAAGCGGAAAGGAGGCGGTTCGAATGGCAAACAATGATGTGCTTTTGCAAGTGAAGGGTGCAGGCATTCAATTCGGCGGATTAAAGGCCGTTTCAGAAATTAATATAGAGCTTAACCGCGGTGAATTGATTGGTCTTATCGGTCCGAATGGCGCAGGGAAAACTACAACATTCAATATGCTGACAGGTGTCTATGCACCTACAGAAGGAGAGATTTTCTTTGACGGAAAAAGGCTGAAGGGCTTGAAGCCATACCAGGTAACACGGCGCGGTATCAGCAGAACCTTCCAGAATATCCGTTTGTTTAATGAATTAACTGTTCTGGACAATGTAAAGGTAGCCTATCATTCTTTAGCTAAGCATTCGATGTTGAGCAGCATACTCCGCCTGCCTTCCCACTTTGCAGGTGAAAAGGAAATGGAAGAAAAATCGATTGAATTTTTAAAGATTTTTCAGCTTGACCGCTATAAAGACGAAAAAGCAAAAAACCTGCCATACGGCCAGCAGCGCCGGCTCGAAATTGCCAGAGCGCTTGCAGCAGGTCCTAAGCTGCTATTGCTTGATGAGCCTGCAGCAGGGATGAACCCGCAAGAAACACATGAGCTCATGGAGTTGATTGCATTTATTAGAAAACAATTCGATTTGACGATTCTGTTGATTGAGCATGATATGCCTCTAGTCATGGGAATCTGTGAGCGCATCTATGTTTTGGATCATGGACAGCTGATAGCAGAGGGTACTCCTGATGTAATCCGCAATCATCCAAAGGTAATTGAAGCATATTTAGGCGAGGAGGTTGCAGAATAATGCTGAAAGTAGAAGACATTAATGTCTATTATGGCAATATACAAGCATTAAAGGGAGTCAGCCTCGAGGTGAATGAAGGAGAAATCGTCACACTTATTGGTGCGAATGGTGCAGGAAAAAGCACGCTCCTAAAAACATTGTCAGGGCTGCTTAAGCCAAAGAAAGGAAGCATTGAGTACTTAGGCAAGTCTATTTCAGGAAAAGCAGCTCAAACGATTGTTAAAGCCGGTATTTCCCACGTACCAGAAGGACGCAGAGTTTTCTCCAACATGACAGTGGAAGAAAATCTTGAATTGGGTGCTTACTTGCGCAATGATAAAAATGAGATAAAAAAAGATTTGGAAAAAGTATATGAAGTGTTTCCGAGATTACTGGAACGGAAGAAACAGCTGTCAGGAACACTTTCCGGCGGAGAACAGCAGATGCTAGCAATGGGAAGAGCTATCATGGCAAGGCCAAGGCTGCTTTTGCTTGATGAACCTTCCATGGGCTTAGCGCCGCTGTTTGTAAAAACAATATTTAAAGTTATTCAGGAAATAAATGCAACAGGAACTACCATATTATTAGTCGAACAAAACGCCAATATGGCTCTGTCCATTGCAAACAGAGGCTATGTCATCGAAACAGGCAAGGTTGTGCTGTCAGGGACAGCCGCCGAGCTGTTAGAAAGTGATGATTTAAAGCAAGCCTATCTTGGCGGACATTGATGGTTTTGGTAAGCTGCCTTTAGTAAGGCGGCTTTTTTTATGGAGAAAACAAAAAAATGAAACTTTTTCGCTCACTTTTTTCACTAATAAGGGAAAGGGGAAGATGAAGATTGAAGGATAACGAAATAGTGCTTATAAAAAAAGCGATAAAAGGAAACAGCAAGGCTTTAGAGCTGTTGCTTCAGAAACATTATGAACGGTTATACAGGACTGCCTATTTGTATGTAGATAATAAGGAAGATAGCTTAGATATTGTTCAAGAGACAGCATATCAAGCGTTTAAATCAATAAAAACAGTAAAGAATCCAGAGTATTTCCTGACATGGCTGACAAAAATAGTGATTCATTGTGCCATGAATCATTATAGACAAAGAAAAGATGTTATTCCACTGACAGAGGAAATACTCTCAAAGCAAGCGTCACCTAGCACAGGGCCGGCATATGAGCTCATGGATGCAATAAAAGAGCTTAAAGAAAGTTTCCGAACAACTCTTATTCTTTTTTATTATCATGATTATTCAATCAAAATGATCAGTGAAGTAATGGAGCTGCCGGAAGGAACGGTCAAGACAAACTTAAGCAGAGGAAAACAGGCGTTAAGAAAATGCTTAAAGGAGGAGATGATCCATGGATAGACAGAAGTGGATAAAGGAAGTAGACTCCGTCGAGGTGCCGAAAGAAGAAGTTTTTCAAGCAATTTCTCAAGGAATTAAACAAGCTGAAAAACCACGCCGGAAAAAACGAATAATTATTGGAGCACTCACAGCTGCAGCAGCCACAATCATCATCGGTTCAGGTTTCGTAAGCCCTACAGCCAATCAAGTACTGGCGAAAACGCCAATATTAGGAGAGCTGTATAAAAAGTTTGACGATAAGCTTGGCATGAAGCTGGCAGAGAAGGATATGGTCACAAACCTGAATGAAACTATTACCAAAAATGGTGTGACATTAAAGGTAACGAGTGCTTATTTTGACGGTTTTCAAGTGACAATTGTGGGAGAAGTCTACAAAAAAGGCAAATGGCCAGCAAATGAACCGGATGAAATAAGTTTTGATATGAATTTTGAGGGTTACAAAGGGGATGCAGACCCGTGGCTCGATGGACATACTAGCGATTTTATTCAAATTAAGGACGGTTTTGAATTTCATTGGACAATGAACTATCCATACGAAGATATTAAGGAGAATATAGAACTGCCAATAACTATTCATAATATTAATGGTGTTGAAGGAGATTGGAAGTTTTCTGTCCCTGTTGAACAAAAAAAGTTCGCAGAAATCGATTTTGCTTATAAAGAGACCTTCGAGAACGGCAGTTACATAGAAACAAAGAGAATACTAGAAGGGGCTGAATATCCTACATTAATTTACAGCATAGCAAATCCTAATGAAAATGATGTGGTGTTTTTGTCGAAGGCGATGGATGATAAGGGAAATGAATTATTTTCTGGTATCGATTCGCAGATAATTGATGATTCTCCTGATGACTCCATTGAGACTTTCGCTTCCGAAATACATAGTATGGATAAAGAGGCAAAGTCTATAACCTTTTATCCATATCTTAATATATATGAAGACACATTATATCAGAATTTAAGTGAATCAGGGTTTGTGTTAGCGAGTAAAAGGACAGATTTAGCACTTCATGTAAACAGTGTTAAACAAGAAAAAGACAAGCTGATATTAGACTACAATATAACAGGAACTATAGATAAAGCATCTAGGTCAGACTTAATAACTAACTTAGAATCTGAGTTGACATTGGTTGATGAGAAGCATGTGAAAGACATTGATGAAGACAATCCTTTCCCTCCAGAAGGGCATTCTATTTCAAGAAATAAACTGAAGGTATTAGATAGAGACAAGCTTCACTTCCAGTCTGTCTTTAATTTAAAGGGAGAGGAAAAAATAGAAAACTTTAAACTAGAGGAAACAGTTCTTGGTATTAATTTTTCTATGTATTTTAATTCAATCAAGCTTGAACCTTTTACAGTGAAATTGAAAGAATAACCACTGGAAAAAGCAGTTGATTTTAAGATGTCCACCATATGATACAAGAAATAATAAGACTCTTGGATTTCGTCAAAACAGCCAATCACCATGTATTATATAAATGAGAACCCTCAGAATTAAAAGTTGTTAGGGAATGCTTGATTTCAATAATATAAGAGTTTCTATAGATGACTCAATGGAAGTATAACAATTTCCGATGGGAGGAATCATTGTGAATTTGCTTGTAACAGGCGGAGCCGGCTTTATTGGCAGTAATTTTGTCCGTCATATGCTTGATACATATCCAAATATGATTATTGTTAATCTCTACTTGCTGACGTATGCAGGTAATTTAAACAGCTTGGCGGATTTAAAGGGAAATCCTCGCCATAAGTTTGTTCATGGCAGCATTACGAATCGAGAGCTTGTTAATCATTTGCTTGATGTTTATAGTATTGATGGAATTGTCCATTTTGCTGCAGAATCGCATGTAGACAGAAGCATTATTAATCCGGGTGCTTTCGTGGAAACAAATGTGCAAGGGACGCTAGTTTTGCTGGAGGCAGCAAAGATAAAGGGAGTTGGCCGGTTTGTGCATATTTCTACAGATGAGGTTTATGGAAGTCTTGGCGAATCTGGCTATTTTACAGAAGGCAGCTCCATTGCTCCAAACAGTCCATATGCGGCAAGTAAAGCAGCAAGCGATATGCTTGTTCGCTCCTATTACAAAACGTATGGTTTAGATGTAAATATAACAAGATGCTCTAATAATTATGGGCCATATCAGTTTCCTGAAAAGCTCATTCCGCTTTTGATTACAAATGGTGTGAATGGGGAGAGGCTTCCTGTTTATGGGGATGGAAAAAATATCCGCGATTGGATTCATGTTAAAGACCATTGTGCTGCAATTGACCTTGTTCTGCGCAAAGGAAAAAAAGGGGAAGTTTATAATATCGGCGCAAGAACAGAAAAGACCAATAATGAAATAGCGCAGTTAATCATGAAAGAATTAAAGCTGCCAGAAAAAAGGCTGCTATATGTAAAGGATCGGCCTGGTCATGATTATCGATATGCTGTCAATCCGGAAAAGCTGGAGAAAGAATTAGGCTGGAAACCAATGTATTCTTTTGAGACCGGCATTAAAGAAACAGTTGATTGGTATTTGGCTAATGAATCATGGTGGGGCCCTTTAAAAGGCAAGCAAGGAACATAACATAATCAGGGGTAAAGGCGCACTAAAGGGAGTCACTTATTCTTTAATGTGCCTTTTATTCATTTTTACCTCATGTATATTGCAAGGTCTGGATGACTGCCTGTAGTGATAACTTCACGAAGAATTTTCGCTAAGGCCATGCTGTAAACAAGACCGTTATCTCCATAAGCCATTAAAAAGTAGCAGTTAGGAAATTCCTCGTATTCCCCTATTAGCGGAAGCCCATCATGTGTCCCTCCATAAAAGGCACCTAAATAGTAATCTGCTTGAAGAGCTAGATCAGGGAATAATTTATTGCATTCCTTTATAAGCTTGTCTTTTCGGCCGATAATTTTTGCATCCCGCTCTTCGGCAATAGCAGTGTTTTCATCCAAACCGCCAATAATAATGCGGTTATCTGAAGTTGTACGCATATAAATGTAAGGACGGGCAGTCTCCCATATCAATGTGCGCTTATGCCAGCTGGAGAAATCTTCAACCGGATTAGTAATGACAGCATAGGAGCTTGACAGTACACTGTTTTTTTCTTGTTTAAATTCTAGGTTTTCGTAGCCTGCAGCAAAAATTACATGTTTAGCTGTAATCGAGTGACCTTTATCTGTATACAGAACGGCTTGGTCCTTTTCTAGCTTCTTGCCATTTATTCTTGTGTTTTCGTAAATAGAGACTTTCTTTTTGGCAGCGCCGTCTAAGAGGGCGTGATTGAACTTGAAAGGGTTCAGCTCGCCGTCATTATATGTATAAAGGGCTTTGTACTTGCTGAATCCATATTTCTCTTTTATCTCCTCTTCTGAAAGCAAATCAGCCTGAAAACCGTGCTTTGTAAGATAAGCATACTCTTTATCAAGCTTTACAACATCCTCTGGGTAGCTCGCATAATAAAGGCTGTCTCGCCGCTTGAAATCAGAGGCAATATCAAGTATGGCTGCTGCCTTTTCAATATCATTGATTGCTTCTTCACATAGCTTTAAATGTCTGATTGCCAGCTCCTCACCAAAGCTGTTTACAAGCTCAAACAGCATTTTATCGCCAAGGTATTGAATCAGAGCCGTGTTTGTTGAAGTGCTGCCTTCTCCAATCCTCCTTTTGTCCACTACAGCAACATTCAAGCCTGTATCCTTTAAGTAGTGGGCACATTGGGCACCAGAGCTACCGCCGCCAACAATCAGCACATCACAGTTAATGTCCTCCTCTAATGAAGGATAGACAGGTGCTTCTGGAAATGTAGTCGGCCAATAATAGTTTCCAGCTTGCAGTTTCATTGCGTTTTTCCCCTCTCTTCATTTAATCTAATCATATAAAGGTTAATTCCTGCATAGCATTTCCTGATTTCAGAGTTTTTACTTAGAATGGAAGTGTTAATGTAAAAAAATAAAGGCAAAGGCTAAAATTATGACACCATTTACAGAGAAGGTAATTGAAATCATTCAAGCTATTCCATATGGAAAGATCATGACATATGGCCAAATAGCAAAAGCAGCAGGGAGCCCGAGAGGTGCAAGACAGGTCGTAAGAATTCTGCACACTTCTAGCAGAAAGCACAATCTTCCTTGGCACCGGGTCGTCAACGCGAAAGGTGAGATAGTGATAAAACAGGAGGAAGGAAGTGCTATGCAAAAGCAGCTTTTGGAAAGTGAGGGTGTAGAGTTTATAAGTGCGAACAAGCTTGAATTGAAACGATATCAGCACATTCCTTTAGAGGAGTGGGAAAGAGATTATTTTGATGAATAAGACAGACAGAAATAACAGTCACAATCACTTTTACTGCATCTAAAAAACCCTTCAAAACCGCCTTTAGGGTTCGAAGGGTTAATGGCTAAGCGAAGTTTTTTGTTTTAGTTCCTGTAAAGATTGCTGAAAAGCGCTGTTAAAGTGGTCGGGATTATCCATCATGACATTATGTCCTGCATTTGGAATGGTGATGAGTTTTTTGTATGGTGCCTCCATGAGAGGATAATATTTCTCCAATAAGTAATTAAAATGAAGATCATATTCACCAACCATGTAAATGACAGGTACATGGTAGTTCGAAGGAAGCTTCCGCAAATCGTATCTCATTGCATATTTCGATAAGGGAGCTTGAAGCTTTTCCATCTTGAGAAAATAGGTTAAATGCCTAAGAGAAAAGTAAGGCGAAACTATTCCAGCCTTTATGAAAATAAAAGAATCCTCTACGTAAGAAATATACTTCTTTGCAACCTTATACATTTTTAGAACTGCAGCTTCGGTTGCTTTAAGACTGTCATGCAAGCCTTTTTGCAAACGGTCCAAAATCTCAGCATCCTTTGATTCCCCTTGTACAAGAGCTTTCTTTCGTATTTCAGCTGCCATAAGTGCAGCACCTTCATTTAAATGAACGATTTGAGAGATGCTGATATAAGCTTTTGTCAGTTCAGGGTAGCGCTGGACAAACATGCTGCCGATAATCGTACCCCATGAGTGTCCCATTATTATGATGCTTTGCTGGTTAAAGCGCTTTGCCAAATAGAGGGTGATTTCATGAATATCCTCAACAAGCCGGTCGGCGGATAATGTAGCAAGGACATCAGCTGCATTCTTTTTGTTCAGAAAATACGTCCTGCCTGTATTTCGCTGATCCCAATTTACAATGGTATAATCCTGCTCCCATTCATATTGATACGTATGCAGCACAGGAGTCATCGAAATGCCTGGTCCACCATGAAGAAAAAGAATAACTGGATTGCCAGTATGCTGTCCTCTTATATATAAGTATTGTTCTATTCCGCCAATATTAATTGTCAGTTCCTGATCAATCCCATTTTGTGATTGAATTCTATGCTTCTTAAGCATATTATTTGCGAGAATTCTCCTGCAGATAAAAAGGATGGTTATAAGAAGGAGGAACATGACCAATGCTTTTATGAAAATAAATTTTATCACTGGCTGTACCTCCGTGTTAGTCTTCATTTTATAGTAATGCTTTCTTCTAGACATTAGCAGATTAACTGGAAACAAACAATAATTTTTCCAACTTTTCACAAAAAAGGATGCTTGAATCTATCTATAGCACTAGCATGGTCAAATATTTGGAAAACTATTAAACAAAACTAGAACCCTGATGCAAATTAGCATCAGGGACTCTGTTTGTTAGATTACCGTAGACATTGTTTCTTTCAAAACTTTTACAGAATGGTCGAATTGTTTTTGTTCCTCTGTGTTTAACGGAATTTCAAGCACCTCACGAATTCCATTCACATTAATTACAGCAGGAACACCGATATAAACATCTTTATGACCGTATTGTCCATCTAAGTAAACAGATACAGGCAGGATAGAATTTTCATTTCCTAATATAGCTTTTGTGATGCGAACAAGAGACATTCCGATTCCATAATAGGTTGCGCCTTTTCTCTCAATAATATGGTATGCCGCATCTCGGACATTGACGAAGATATCATCAAGATCCTTTTGGCTGTACTTGCTGTTTTTAGCGATAAGTGTCTCGATTTCTTCCAATCCTATTGTTGTGCGGCTCCAGACTGGCAGTTCTGTATCACCATGTTCCCCAATGATAGCAGCATGGACGTTTCTAGTATCAACATTAAAGTATTCACCAAGCATATAGCGGAATCTAGCTGTATCTAAAGTTGTTCCAGAACCGATTACCCTCTCTTTAGGCAAACCAGATTCTTGCCATGTTACATATGTCAGAATATCAACAGGGTTTGTGGCAATAAGGAAAATGCCGTTAAAGCCGCTGTCCATTACATTTCGGACAATCGTTTTGAAAATCGCTGTATTTTTTGCTACTAAATCAAGACGTGTTTCACCTGGTTTTTGAGGCAAGCCTGCAGTGATGACAACTAAATCTGCCTCTCCGCAATCTGCATATTGACCGCTCCATACCTTCACTGGAGTAGGTGCAAAAGGAATTCCGTGATTTAAGTCCATTGCCTCTCCTTCGGCTCTTTTTTCATTCACATCAATCAGTACTAGCTCTTCGGCAACACCTTGATTGATGAAAGAATAAGCATAGCTGCATCCGACTGCACCAGTTCCAATTAAAACGACACGATTGATATTTTGCTTTTTCATAAGTAACTCTCTCCTTTAGATGATTAATATTTTAAAATAGTATCCAACTGACTAATCCAACTAACACTAGCAGACAAATGCTGTATTTAATGGTTACTTTAAACAAGTCGCTGTCTCTGCCTGCCAATCCTACTGCCGCTGCTGCTACAGCGATTGATTGTGGAGATATCATTTTGGCCATTGTGCCGCCAATGACATTGACTGCAACCAGTGTTTCAGGTGCAATGCCAATTTGAGTGGCTGTGACAGCTTGCAGTGGTGCAAATAAGGAACCACTGTTAACAACAGACCCTGTAAGGAAAACACCTAACCAACCTAATAATGGTGCAAATAATGGGAAGATATCCCCTGTTGATGCAAAGGCAAGACCGAGTGTAGAAGACATGCCAGAATAGGTGCATATATAGGCAAATCCAAGCACACTGCAAATAGTCAGTACAGGTGCTAACAGCTCTTTTGCTGTTTCTTTCGTTGTTTCCATAAGCAGTTTTTTTCGGCATTTAAACAATATGCTCGCAACAATGATTGTAATGACAATTGCTGTTGTTGTAGATGAAAACAAATCCAGTTTAAAGATCGCTGCATATGGGGTTGCTTCTGGCACAATTGGTGCCAGTTTTATCACATTGTTATTCAGGAATGGAATTGGCAGCTGAAGCACTAATTTTTCCAATGGCCCGCCTGAAATAAATAAGTTCTTGAAAAAAGATAAGTTGAACAAAGTAACAATAATAGTTAAAAAGATAAATGGCAGCCAAGCATAGGCAATAGTAGATAATGAGTACTTCACCGTACTATCAGCTTTTTCCTTCTGATTAACACGGTAAATCTCCTTAGGCTGCCATTTTTGCAGAAAGAGAGCTAGTGTCACAAGGCTGACGATGGCTGCAAATATATTGGCTAACTCTGCTCCGATAAAGTACAGCACCAAAGCTTGAGTAATGGCGAAGGACAAACCAGATACGAGCACTGCCGGGTATGTTTGTCTAATACCTTTCCAGCCGTCGATGATAAACACGAGCAAAAATGCAACGAATAGGGCGAGAATCGGAATAATGATGGCGGTATACCTGCCGACTGAAAGTCCATCCAGTCCTGTGAGGAGTGATGGAACGGTTACAGGTATTCCCATTGCTCCATATGCACCGCCTGCAATGTTGGCAATCAAGCAAAGACTTGCCGCATAAATTGGACTGAAGCCCAGCCCTACTAATATGGCAGCGGTTATCGCGACAGGTGCGCCAAAACCAGCTGCTCCTTCTAGGAAGGCTCCAAATGAGAAGGCTACAATCAAAACCTGCAAGCGTTGATCTGATGTAATAAAGGATATGCTATTTTCGATAATGGCAAACTTACCAGTTTTGACAGTAATCTTGTAAAGGAAGATGGCGGCAAAGACGATGGAAGCAACTGGCCAAATTCCTGCAAGTGCACCGTATAATGCTGACATAAGTGCTAAAACAAAAGGCATTTTATATATGAGAACAGCCACAATTCCTGCAGCGATAATACTCAATGCTCCTGCGATATATCCCTTTAACTTAAATAAAGTCAACATGAGGATGAAAAATAGTATCGGTATTGCAGCGATGATAGCTGAGATCCATAAGTTATTCATTGGATCATAGACTTGGTTCCAAGGTGTCATGTTTTTTCAGCTCCTCTTAAATAAAAGATTTAATTTACAATGTCATTATAAAACATACTTTGTGAAATATATCACATAATTTTTGTCTATTTTGTGAAAGTGAAGTGTAAAACGCTTACTATGCTGTTTGATGTTCACCTGTTTGTAACATTTTCATGAGATTTCGAAATGAAAACAATGTCTATAGTTTTATCCAAATGCTGTTTTTTTATATGCTTTTTTATGAAAGGAGAAAAGAAGGGAGTTCTGATTTTTTCGAATATTTTATTGACAGTATTTAGCTGTTTATGTAAAGTATAGGTAAATTAATAGGAAAATCCACTAGGGGAGCCAATCGAGGCTGAGACAAGAAGTTCTTGGACCCTTTGAACCTGATCTAGTTCGTACTAGCGTAGGAAAGTGGAGTTGGTATCTATTCGGTTATTTTTATTTGACTTTTATAGGCCGCTCCATTTTTGGAGTGGCCTTTTTATATTCAAGTTCACTCTTATTTTCCTATTAAACAAAAAGGAGGAGAATAGTGATGAGTTTTTCTAAGCAGTTGCGTCAAGAAGCAGATCCAATTTTCGAGGCTATTTTTGAACATCCCTTTGTCAGAGGTATTGCCAATGGAGATTTGAAAAAGGAACAGCTAATTCATTATGTAAAGCAGGATTTTGAATACTTGAATTCCTTCATGCAGATTTATGGAACAGCTATTTCTAAATGTGAAAATAGGGAGGATATGCAAATGTTCAATGAGCAGATTTCCTTTGTGCTCCATAGTGAAATCCACCCTCATAATAATTTTTGTGAAGTGGCTGGAGTTACGTATGAACAGTTGCAAGGTTTCCCCCTTTCTCCAAGTGCGCACCATTATATTCGCCATATGCTCACGGTTGCCCAAACAGGAGGAATTGCAGATATTCTCGCGGTACTGCTGCCATGTCCGTGGACATATGCAGAGATAGGCAAGAGGCTGCTTGAAGAGGTGAAGCCAGACCGAAGCCATCCCTTCTATGATTGGATCGTCTTCTACGGTGGTGGTTCAATGGGAATTACAAGCACCTTTTGCGAACGTCTTGATGAATTAGCAGAAAGCCTGAATGAACACTATAAGCAAAAGTTGCTAGAGTACTTCTTAATAAGCTGCCATATGGAATATAAGTTTTGGGAGATGGCTTATACGCTTGAGGACTGGCCTGTGAAAATGGAGGTAAAAGCATAGTGAACTGGAAGATTAAAGAGGTAGTGCTGATGGTTGTCCTGTCCGTTGCGTGCGGGGTGTTATATTTAGGCTGGTCTAGTCTTTACTTGCCGATTTCTGCACTAGTTGGCCCAGTTGGTTCTAACTTTATGTTTGGAATATGGGTGATAGCAAGCCCGATTGTCGCATATATCATTCAGAAACCTGGAGCAGCTTTCATCTCAGAGGTTGCAGCTGCCGCCGTTGAGCTTCTTACTGGCAGCCACTTTGGATTATCAGCATTGCTGATTGGTGTCTTTCAAGGGCTTGGTGCAGAGGCCGCTTTTGCACTGTTCCGCTACCGAAAATACCATGTTTCCGTATTGATGCTCTCCGGTGCATTTGCAGCAGTAGGGAGTATGCTGTACAGCATCATCGCCAATGGATTTGGCTATTATACATCAGGTACATTGCTGCTTACATTAATCATTCAAGTTATTAGCGGCATGCTGCTTGGTGGACTGCTTGCTAAAGTTATCGTCGATTCCTTATTTGCAACAGGTGCGCTTGACCAGTTTTCAATAAATAAACAAAAAGCTTCAAAGGAAGATAATGATGAGTTCATTATTAGGATGTAAAAATCTATCTGTTCAGTTTTATGGTCAAAATCAGCCTGTTCTTAAAAATATTACCTTACAGTTCCACCCTGGTGAAACAGTCTTAATTGTTGGGCCAAGTGGTTGCGGGAAGTCAACATTGCTTGCTGTCCTCGCAGGCATCATTCCAGAACACCAAGAAGCAAAAATGAAGGGGGAAGTGACTAGAAAGAACCGTGTCGGGATTCTGTTTCAAGATCCTGATACGCAGTTCTGTATGCAGCATGTGGATGATGAAATAGCCTTTAGTCTCGAGAATAAAAGGGTCCCCAAGGAAGAGATGACAGCTAAGATCAAGGAGCTGCTGAAGATAGTCGGACTTGAGGTTGAGCTTGATACAAGGATTGATGCATTGTCAGGTGGGATGAAGCAGCGCCTTGCCTTAGCTTGTGTTCTAGCAATGGAACCAGAAGTGTTATTTTTAGATGAGCCTACCGCCCAGCTCGACCCTGTTAGCAGAAGAGAAATATTCGCCGTCTTAAAGCAAATCTCAGAACGAAAAAAACAGACGTTGATTATGGTAGAGCATGTGTTGGATGGCTGTATCGAATGGGCAGACCGTATTATTTTGTTAAATAAAGAGGGGAAGGTAATGGGTGATGCCGATCCTAACAGCGCTTTATGTGAATTTGAAAGTGTAATAGAGGAAGCTGGGATCTGGAGCCCAGAATTGTATCCATATGATTGGGATGAGATCATTAATGACAGTCACCATCCATTAAGCAAACAATTAAAGGAAAGATATCGGCAAAGAAAAGCAAACAAAGTCCAAGTAGAGCGGAGCACCCTTTTGGAGGTGCAAAATCTATCTGTTTCCTATGAGAGCAAGGAAATTCTTCATAATCTAAACTTCCGGTTTGGAAAAGGCGAGTGGATCTCGATTATTGGAAAGAACGGAAGCGGAAAAAGCAGCCTGTTGAAGGTGCTGGCTAAATTGAAAAGAAGAAACAAGGGCAATATCCTCTTTAAAGAACTGGAGTTAAAAAATTGGAAGGAGAGTCAGCTTTATCAGCATATTGGCTTTGTCTTCCAAAATCCAGAGTGGCAGTTCATCACTCAAACTGTTTATGAGGAAACTGCCTTTTCAGGAGAACAGCAGAAGTGGCATAAAGAGATGATTGAAACAAAAACTTTGGCGCTTCTGGAGGAGTTTGGTCTTTTACAGCATAAGGACGTTAATCCATTCAACTTAAGCTTTGGTCAAAAAAGAAGGTTGAGTGTTGCAACAATGCTGTTGCTAAATCAGGATATTCTTTTCCTTGACGAACCTACCTTTGGACAAGATAAAAGAACAACAGAGAAGCTGTTAAAAATGCTGAAGAACCGGCAGGAGCAAGGAACAACGATTGTAATGGCAACCCATGATATGAATCTTGTTGACCAATATTCTGACAGAGTCCTGTTTTTTAAGGAGGGTGCTCTTGCATTTGACGGCCATCCTTTCCTGTTATTTTCCAATCCTCAGCAGCTAAACGAAACGGCAATCATCCCGCCTTTGCACTATGCCTACATAGAAGCAGTAAAGGAGGAGTTACCTAATGGAGGGCAATCAGTCTTATCTGTCTCATATTAATCCAAGTGTAAAGCTGATAGCCCATCTTGCTGTTATGTTTTTGCTGATGATGATAAGCGAACCAGGTAAAACATTATTAATATGGACGGCATTTTTATTTCTAGGCATGATAGGTGGGGGCTGGACAATGAAGTATTTACTGAAAGTGATGCCTCCTTACTTTGTTTTTTTTGTACTAACCTTTTGGATGCTTGCAGCGTTTGGAAAAGGAGAAACTGAAATATGGCAATGGGCATGGTTTAGAATAACAGCGGAAAGTGCAAGCAATGGCCTTACCATTGCAACGAGAATGCTAGCATTCGTGACTATAGGGTTGCTTTTCACCTCTACCACATGTATCCATCCATTTATGATGAGTCTTGTACATCAGCTTAAAGTTCCGCCAAAATGGGCATACGGATTTATGGCAGGCTTTCGTTGCATACCATTGTTCCAAAAGGAGCTTGCCCACTTAAAGGAAGCGCACCGAATAAGAGGCTGCAGGCATAATGGCAGCTGGCAAACATTTAAAAGATATGCAGTTCCACTCCTTACAAATGCTGTTCGAAAGTCAGAACGAATGGCCCTTGCAATGGAGGTAAGAGGTTTTACAGGTGACAGAGACAGAAGCTATTACAAAAAGACAATCGTTACAAAAAAGGATTATTACTATGCCAGCTTGCTTGTAGGCAGCGCAGTTTTCATTTTAATTTTTTAAACAGAAGGGTAAGGGCTTTTTGCTCCTTATCCTTTTATTTATTGAAGAAAATCCAGATCAAATTTTAGTGTTCCGATACATGGGTATATTAAGGAATATTCTGCCGTTTATCACTATAAAAATGGAAATAAAATCTAATGAAAAAAGAATTGACACAACATGTATATACAACATATAATTGAAAGCGTAAACAGTTTACTTGTATATACATGTTTATGTAATCGCAATCATATTAGTATAGATAGAAACAACTTTTGTTTACGGAAAAAAGGAGGAAGAACTATGAGCAAGTATACAGAACCAGCGAAACAGCTCCTTGAACATGTCGGTGGAAGCGATAACATTTCTGTTGTTACTCATTGCGCGACAAGAATGAGATTTGTATTAAAAGAACCATCAAAGGCAGATGTTAAAAAGGTAGAGGAAATCGGCTTAGTTAAAGGTACTTTTACTCAAGCAGGACAATTCCAGGTTATTATCGGAAATGAAGTATCGTCTTTTTATAATGACTTTATTAGCATTGCAGGTGTAAGTGATACGTCAAAGGATGATGCAAAGCAAGCAGCGAAGCAAAATATGAATTTCCTGCAACGAATGATTGCACACTTGGCAGATATCTTTACACCGTTAATTCCAGCAATCGTTGTTGGGGGGTTAATTTTAGGATTCCGAAACATCATCGGTGAAATCAAAATGGTTGATGGTGGTACAAAAACATTGGTGGAAGTATCCCAATTTTGGGCAGGAACAAACGATTTTCTTTGGTTAATTGGCGAAGCGATATTTCACTTCCTCCCAGTTGGTATAACATGGGCAGTTACTCGGAAAATGGGTGCGACGCAAATATTGGGAATTGTACTAGGTATTACACTTGTTTCACCACAGCTGCTTAATGCTTACGCTGTGGCAAGTACACAAGAAATTCCATTCTGGGATTTTGGCTTTGCTCATGTTGACAAGATTGGTTATCAAGCACAAGTGCTACCGGCAATATTTGCAGGACTGCTGTTCTCCTTCTTGGAGCTGCGTTTGCGCAAAGTCATACCTAATGCAATCAGCATGATTGTTGTGCCATTTTTAGCATTAGTTCCGACAGTTCTTATTGCACATACTGTGTTGGGCCCTATCGGCTGGCAAATCGGTTCATTTATTTCAGATGTTGTTTACTCAGGTTTAACATCTTCATTAGGCTGGCTGTTTGCTGCAGTATTTGGCTTTGCATATGCGCCGCTTGTTATTACAGGCTTGCATCATATGACCAATGCAATTGACTTGCAGCTTATGAGTGAATTTAACGGCACAAACCTGTGGCCAATGATTGCTTTATCAAACATCGCTCAAGGTTCTGCTGTATTGGCAATGATCTATATTAACCGCAAGGATGAAAGAGAAAAGCAAGTCTCTATTCCAGCAACTATCTCTTGTTATTTAGGAGTTACAGAACCGGCAATGTTCGGTATTAACTTGAAATACGGCTTCCCATTCTTAGCAGCTATGATTGGCTCTATGATTGCAGGTGTGATTTCAGTTGGTTCCCATGTTATGGCGAATTCCATTGGTGTCGGCGGACTTCCAGGCATTCTGTCCATCCAGCCGCAGCATATGGTAGCATTTGCAATCGCAATGGTTGTTGCAATCGTCGTTCCATTCGTATTGACTATCATCTTTGCAAAAGCAAATATGGGCAAAGTATCTTTGAAAAAATTCAGAGCATAAACAATAAAAAGCAGCTGAGCTTCAGCTGCTTTTTGCTGTTTTAGTTTCGCAAACTTTCAAGTACAACTTGAGCTTGATACCCATCATAAAAGTCTGGCAGATCTGCCTCCTTATGATGAAGAGCATTAACCAATTCGTTCATTAGTGAGGAAACTGGTGTGCTTTCATCAAGCTTTTCAAAGTCGCATCCCTGCTTTGCTCCATAGAGCTCAGACCAATCCTCCAGCGCGAGTGTTCCTTCTGTGCCATATGCAGTAAATTTCACCACTTCTTTTCCTGCTGTTTGGCTCATTCCGTTAATAAAGACAGGTGTTCCGTCTTCCAGCTCGAGGACAGCGAGAATGCTGTTTTCTGAAAGATTTTCGTCTTCCGGAAAGGAAACGTTGCGATGGACCAATTGAACGGGTCCGAAAATCTTTTGGATTTGTTGAATCCAATGGACGCCAACCTCCAGCACAAATCCGCCTTGTTCTCTGCTTCCAACCCAATTATTTTGCTGCCATGCTCGCGGCCATTGGGGGAAATGCATTTTTAGCTCTAGGCGGCGCAATTTGCCGATATAGCCTTCTTTAATATAAGAAGCAAATGTTGCATTGCCAGAGCTGTAATTAAGGGGAAAGTTCATTGCATGGATAATGCCCGCATCAGCCGCTTGTTTATATAAGCTCTCCGCTTCCTCTACAGAATTAGCTAAAGGTTTTTCGCAAAGTATATGCTTTTGCTCAAGCACACAATCTGTAACGATTTGATGGTGGAATTTAGGCGGAACTGCGACATAAACTAAGTCTATATCTGCGTTTTTAAGCATTTCTTTATAATCAGTAAAGCCTTTTGCCTTTCCAATTGCAGCAACAGTGCTGTTTAGCAGCTCCTCTATTGGATCACAAACAGCGGTAATTTCCATCTCTGGATGCTCTGTAAAGCTTTTGATAAGCCGCTGCCCAATTGCTCCTAAACCGATAATTCCTACTTTAAACATGTTCATCTCTCCTAATTAGTTGGACTAATAATAGTTTATCAGTTTTTTGATTATTCTGGCATAACTTGAAAAAATATTTCAATAGGGAAAAACTAGAGTGATATAATATTGAAAAAAAAGGCTAGGAAGGAGCAGTGTTGTGACACATCGATATTTTTTATCACTGGCATTGCCGTTAATCTTTGCGACGATAACTGTTCCATTGCTTGGTGCTGTTGATACGGCTGTTGTCGGACAGCTGCCAGATCCAGCATATATTGGCGGAGTCGCTGTGGGCACCGTTATTTTTAACACCATTTATTGGCTGTTTGGTTTCCTTAGGGTCAGCACATCAGGATTTGCCTCCCAAGCGTTAGGTGCAGGGGATGATGTGCAAAGCTCAATGGCCTTTTTTCGGCCTGTCTGCATTGCTCTTATTGTCGGTATAGCAATTATCTTACTTCAAGAGCCGATTTTTAAGCTGTCTGTTGCATTTTTAGGAATTCAAGGAAATGTAAAGGAAGTAAGCTCATTATACTTCCATATTAGAATTTGGGCAGCGCCTTTTGCATTAATGAACTACGCTGTTTTAGGCTGGTTATTAGGAATGGAGCAAATTAAAGCAACGGTGCTCATTCAATTACTGATGAACATTCTTAATATCGTTTTGGCAGTTGTACTTGTCCTGTTTTTTAATTTTGGAGTGGCAGGTGTTGCCATTGCCGCATTATGTGCAGAAGTATTTGCGTTCCTATTAGGTATCATACTTTTAATTCGCAGCGGCAAAATGAAGAACAGCCTGAACAGGAAGGAACTGCTTGGTCATCTTTATGACCGGGAGCCATTGCAAAAAATGATGCTAGTTAACCGTGATTTGTTTATCAGAACGGTTTGTCTGCTGGCAGTCTTTAATATATTTACTGCCAAAGGTGCTGTGTATGGTGAAGAAATTTTAGCTGCTAATGCTATCCTCATTCAAATACATTACATAATGGCTTATTTTTATGATGGGCTTGCCAATGCTGCCAGCATTTTGACGGGAAAAGCAGTAGGGCAAAAGAACAGCCAGCTGTATAAGGCAACCGTCAAGAAATCGTATTTCTGGTCATTTGCCTTTTCGGCTGCAATCAGTCTGACATTTTTGCTGAGCAAGGATGCGGTCATCCCGTTATTTACAGTAGTAGAAGAGGTTGTTGCCATTGCAAAGCAGTATGATGTATGGCTTGTGCTTTTCCCCCTTGCCTCAAGCATAGGATTAGTCTTTTATGGAATTTTTGCAGGTGCCTCAGAAGCTGGGCTGGTTAGAAATAGTATGCTTGGCTCTGTTGCAGTATTTTTACTCATCCTCTTCCCGTCAACGCTCTTCTGGGGTAATCACGGATTATGGCTTTCCTTCATTGTTTTCAGTCTGTTCCGCTCCATCCTTTTAATTCTTTATATGCCAGCTTTAACGAGGAGGCTGAAATTCTTAAACAGGGAAAAGGCTGCCTAGAAGAGAGCTCAAAGAAAAACACCGCTTCTTAGTGTAAGAAGCGGTGTTTTTTATGTTAAATATGGCCTTTGGCAGTGTTTTTAACTCGAACTCGCTCCCATGGCCTTGACAGCCAGCGTTTGCAGGCGAAGATTCCTCTGAACCACTCATCCATACCTTGGGCAAGCCAAACGCCGAGTAATCCTAAGCCGAAGGTTATACCAAGAGTATAGCTTAGCGTAACGGCAATTCCCCACATAGAGACCATGCCGATGATGACAGGGAAACGAACGTCTCCGGCAGACTTTAAGGAGCTCATAAGTACAATATTCATAGCTCTTCCCGGCTCGGTAAATACGACAGCCCATAAGATTGGCAGACCGATAGCTATGATCTGATAATCATCTGTAAACAGCTCTAATATTGGCGAACCAATCATTGCCATAGCAACAGCAGCTGTAAGGGATGCTACCATAGCAATTCTTAATGTTTTTATGCCCCGTTTCAATGCACGGTCATATTGCTTTCCGCCAATATATCTTGCTACAAGAAGCTGTGTTCCTTCTGCAATAGCGACAGTGAACAAGTAACAAAGCATGGAAATATTGGTTATATACACTCTTGCTGCCAAGGAAGCATCACCTAAAGAAGCAACAATTGCTGTAATTACTAACTGGGAAAACTGATAAGACAAGTTTTCACCTGCGGAAGGAATGCCGATATAGAGCATTTCCCTAACATCCTGTTTATTGACCTTAATAATATCCTGTACTTTAAATGTCAAAGCGATTCTGCGGTAAACGATATAGAGCAAAACCACAACGGCAAATGCACGTGCAATTACAATCGTCCATGACACCCCAACTACTCCTGTAATTGGCAAACCGAATAATCCAAATATGCTCATTGCATATCCTATAACACTGATGACATTCATCATAATACTGACAATCATTGATTCTTTCGTAAAACCGTGGCTGCGCAATACTGCGCTTAGTGCAAGTGAAAGAGATTCTAAGAAGAGGGAAGCACCACAGATGCGGATAAAAATAAGCCCGTAATTTAAAACTTCTCCTTGTATATCAAATAATCGTAACAAAGGCTCACCGAAGACTAAAACGAGGATAGCAACAATCACTCCGAACCAGACGTTGAGGCCGACTGCTGATCTGGCGAATTGTCTTGCCTGACTTAATTGATTAGCTCCTAGTCTTTGCCCGATTAAAATCATGGCTGCGATGGAAGTGACGTTGAAAACAAGGATGAATATCCCGAGTAACTGGTTAGCCACTCCGACCCCTGAAGCTGCATTGTCTGAATAATGGCTGAGCATAAGTGTGGCGATAACCCCCATCCCCATATGCAATGCAAGTTCGATAAACAGAGGCCAAGAAATGTTAAAAAGTGACTGTTCCTGCATTTTATTAGATGTAACGTTCAAACTTTATATCCCCTTTACATTTAAAGATTATTGGCAAATATAAGAACCATTTTATGCTTATTTATTAGAAAGTAAAGAGGAAAACATCAATTTTTTCTGGAAAATTTTACACTGTTTTGCATAGAGTAATAGGTTTGTTCTTATTCAAGAAATAATGCGTTTTCATTATGTTTTTTAGCTATTTTTCTTAAATATTCTGATATTTACAAACTGATTTTTGTGTTAGTCAATAAAAATGTAATGATTACTGTCAAGACACGTGTTAATATAATACTTGGTTATCATAAATCGCTTATAGATGGAAAAACTATAGAAAAGTTGTAGGAGGATTGTATGAAAAAAGAAATATCAAATAAAAAGCTGCTGGGAATAGCAGGCCTTGGCTGGCTGTTCGACGCAATGGATGTCGGTATGTTATCGTTCATCATTGCTGCTCTGCAAGTAGACTGGGGTTTGTCCGTTAAAGAGATGGGATGGATAGGAAGCATTAATTCCATCGGAATGGCAGTAGGTGCATTCTTGTTCGGCATTATGGCAGATAGAGTCGGCAGAAAAAATGTCTTTATTATAACGCTATTACTGTTCTCTATCGGCAGCGGAATATCTGCATTTACAACCTCGCTTTGGATGTTCCTTATCCTGCGGTTCTTAATTGGTATGGGATTGGGAGGAGAGCTCCCTGTGGCATCAACACTTGTCTCAGAAAGTGTTCCTAATGAAAAACGGGGGCGAGTTGTTGTTCTGCTAGAAAGCTTTTGGGCATTTGGCTGGCTGATTGCAGCAGTCATCTCCTATTTTATTATTCCGAACTTTGATAATGGCTGGAGAATTGCACTGTTGATCAGTGTTCTGCCTGCAATTTATGCTTTATATTTAAGGTTGAAGCTGCCTGACTCACCGAAATACTTGAAGGTAGAGCAAACAAAAAGGCTGACAGCTTGGGAAAGCATCAAAACAGTCTGGTCAAAAGATAATGCTAAAAACACAGCAATGCTGTGGGTACTGTGGTTTTGTGTTGTCTTTTCCTATTATGGGATGTTCCTTTGGCTGCCAAGTGTGATGGTGCTTAAAGGCTTCAGCTTAATTAAAAGCTTCGAATATGTTCTGATTATGACATTAGCACAGCTTCCAGGATATGCACTTGCAGCATACTTAATTGAAAAGGTAGGCAGAAAGTTTGTACTCGTTGTGTTCCTAATCGGTACGGCAATCAGTGCTTATATGTTCGGAACAGCAGAAAGCACAGCCTTGCTGATGACTTCTGGAATATTGCTTTCCTTCTTTAATCTTGGAGCATGGGGAGCATTATATGCCTACACACCTGAGCAATATAAGACAAATGTCCGCGGAACAGGAGCGGGAATGGCAGCTTCCTTTGGGCGAATTGGGGGAGTACTCGGCCCATTGCTAGTTCCATATCTTGTAGCACAAAATATTTCAATCGCCGGTATATTTACGATTTTCTGTATTGCAGTCCTTGTAGGAGCAGCAGCTGTATTCTTTTTTGGAAGAGAAACGAAGAATACAGACATTGCTTAGAAAGAATAGGGTAAATTCCCTATTCTTTTTTTATTTTTAAAAAACTGCAATTGTGAAATAAATATAGCGTTATTCCTGCGTATAGCAAAAAAAATATCTTAAAAAACAACAATATAGAAAAAAATGAGCTGGAAATCTTCCATATTGGTTAAAAATGAGAACGCTTTAATATATTCAGAAATAAAATAATTATTTACATTTTCAGAATATTGGTGATATTATTGCTTCACAATAACTTGTTTTAGGAGGAGAATATCATGAAAGCAAATGCAATCTTAACTTCATCACTCATTATTATTCTCATACTCAGCACGTAGGATTAAATGAACCCCCCATTACTATTATAGGGAATCGTTTAGTCCAGTTTTTGTTGTATCAAACAAGGGCGCTAAACGTGATGTACGAATGGTGCCTATCCGGAATCTGCGGACAGGCTTTTTTATTGGAGAAAATTAAAACAAGGGAGTAGAGAGAGATGAATAAAAAAACTTTTATGGATGGTTTATATAAAGCATCAGCAGGAATGTCAAATGCCGTGTTGGTTACATTAGGACTTGGCTTGCTGCTTGAATCAATCGGAAAAGCGCTAGGGTGGGATACTCTTACCCACATCGGCTCTGTAGCTAAAGTGCTATTGGCACCTGCCTTCGGGGCGGGAATTGCCTATCAGCTTGGCGGTAATACATTAGTGATTTTTAGCGCGATGGTCTGCAGTACAATTGGAGGGAATGCACTGCATGCCACAGAGTCAGGCATGGTCCTTGTTACAGGGCAGCCAATCAGTGCCGTTCTTGCTGCAGTAGTGGCAACAATTGTTGGTAAAAAAATTGTCGGCAAAACTATTTTGGATATGATTGCTATTCCAGCAGGTGCTATTCTAGTTGGTGGATTTGCGGGTGTTGGCTTGGCTTATGTTACAACACCGCTATTAGAGTGGATCAGTGCTGAAATTACTTCTTCTGTGCAAGGTTCACCATTAGTTGCATCAATGGTTATTTCATTAGTTTGGAGTATTTTGTTAATGACACCGGCTTCGTCGGCAGCCCTGGCAATTGCCTTGCAGATGGATCCAGTTTCAAGTGCTGCTGCACTTATTGGCTGTACCGTTCAATTTGTTGGATTTACGGCAATGTCTCTACGTCAAAACGATATGGGTGGCTTCTTGGCACAGTCGATCATCACACCAAAGGTGCAGTTCCCGAACATTGTGAAAAATCCGTTGCTGATCATTCCGCCATTTGTAGCAGCCGTTATTTGTGCACCAATCGCTACATTAGGCTTTGGCTTTACAGCAACTTATGAATTAGCAGGACTTGGCTTGAATTCTTTAATTGCTCCAATCAGCATTTTGGCAACACAAGGTGCGAGCGGATTCTTAACATATATGGCATTAGGAGTTGTTCTTCCAATAGCCATTACACTGCCTTTATACTATGTTGTTTTAAGAGTCGGCTGGGCAAAAACAGGCGACTTAGCAATGAAGGTACAATAATAAATTAAAAAAAGGGCTTTCGGATGAAACGAAGGCCCTTTTTTTCATAGGGGTGAAGCAACGCATGAATCCATCTGGCATTACATTAGAAGAGTTGTTAATGCTTCCAGTTTTAAGGGAAGCAAGTGTAATAAGTGGAAAGGAGGGGCTCTGCCGTGTTGTTCAATTTATCGATATTATGGAAGTGCCTGATATTGACGGTTGGTTAAGGGAAGGAGAACTGCTGTTGACCACAGCTTATTCTTTAAGAGATGATCTCTCAAAGCTGCCAAAGGTTGTCGAAATGCTTGCAAAGGCAAATGCTGCTGCACTTGCTATAAAGCCAGAAAGATATTTACATGAAATGCCGCAGGAAATGATTGATTTAAGCAATCAGCATCAGCTGCCCATCATTCAGCTTCCGCCAGGAATTCCCTATATTGATATTACTAATGCTGTCATGGAACAGATTCTGAACAAGCAGGCTTCATTGCTCAGAAGATCGGAGGAAATTTATAAAAAGCTGACAACATTAGTTTTAGAAAACAGCGGAATCCAAGTGGTTGCCGATAATGTCTCGCAAATGCTGAATGCGCCAATCTCTCTGCTCGACAAGCATGGCAATATGATTGTTTCTTCCAACTCTATTACAAGCGAAACATCTGCAAATATGAGCTACTGGGATATTACAGTAGATAAGGAGCATGTGGGAACATTTATACTTCAAAAAGAATCCCTTGATGAAATGGAAATGGTATGTGTAGAGCAGGCCAGACTTGTGTTCTCATTAGAACTGATGAGAAGAAAAACAGCCGTTGATACTGAAAATAGACTAAGAGGAAGCTTTATGGAGGAGCTTATAGCAGGAATTTACTTACCGCAGGATGAGGTAGTCACAAAAAGCAGACAGTTTGGGCTAAATCCAGATGCTATGTGGCAGGTGGTTGTCTTTGAACTGCAAGGGCTGTTAGAGGAAGATGCAGGCATGCTAGTTCAGCTGCAGACTTCTTTAAAAGAGCTGGAAGGGTTACAAGGTATTAAAATATACAGTCTCTTCCAAGGAAATAGGCTTGTAATAATCCAGTCGAGCAGTTCAAATTCACTTTGGAGGCCTGAGCACTGGTCTAAGCAGCTAGAGCCGTTTACAAAGAGATATAAAGGACTTCAAGTAGGAATAGGTGGCTATTCCTTGCTATGGGATATTCATTTGAGCTACCAAGAGGCAAGAAACGCAGTCAAGATAGGGAGAAGCTTAAATAACGATCAGCAGCTTCATAACTTTGATGATGTGGAGCTATTTAAATTGCTGTTAGACAGCACAGAATATATTAATTTTGATGCTGTCATCGAAAGAAAGATTGGCAAACTATTATCATATGACAGAGAGACGGGCAGTGAGCTTGTGAAGACATTATTTTATTACTTATCAACAAATGGCAGTTTGTTAGAAACAGGTGAACAATTATTTATCCACCGAAACTCTGTCAAATACCGAATAGATAAGGTAAAGGAAATGTCTGGATTAAAACTAGAATCTTTCTATGAAAAGTTTTCATGCTATCTTTGTATATATTTCCATTTATTTCGAATTTCTAGGTGAAATTCCTGCTCATTGTGCTCAGAGCACAATGGGCTTTTTTATTTTTTGTATTTTCGGGACATTGTTTGCAATTTATATAATCGGTAAGATAGACACATTAATAAATTTCAGAAAATTAAATCAATAGGAGGAAATTATGATTGGAGTTATCCGGGTTTTCACCGCAAAGGATCCTGAAGTAGTTAACAGCCATGGAAATAAAATCAATTCTTTATATGGAATTCCTGTCATAAACAGATGTATTCCAGATCAGCCACAAGGTATTCATGATGCTGCCACAGAATTAGCAGCGGTGCCGAAGATAGTGGCATTAGGAATCGAAATGGAGGAAGAAGGCGCAGAGCTGATTGTAATAAGC
This sequence comes from Niallia laureatilytica, assembly GCF_046613985.1. Lineage (NCBI taxonomy): Bacteria > Bacillati > Bacillota > Bacilli > Caryophanales > Bacillaceae > Niallia > Niallia laureatilytica. The sequence goes on from NZ_JBKKHP010000003.1 coordinate 151,199, forward strand.
TGTGCAGCAGATCCAGGTATAAAGGAGCTGCGTGAGGCTGTTTCGATTCCTGTCATCGGTGCAGGCAGTGCGGCTGCTTTGACTGCACTGGCAATAGGAAAGCCTGTAGGAATCATCGGTATAACAGAGAAGCCTCCGATTGTGATGGAAGAAATCCTCGGTGAAAAGCTAGTAGCCTACTTGGTGCCGGAGGGTGTTGCGAATACAACGGATCTAATGAAACCAGAGGGGAAGGAGAAGGGGAGACAAGCAGTCCTAACCCTGCTGGAGCAGGGAGCAGAAACAATCGTCTTTGCTTGTACTGGCTTCACAACCATTGGTCTTGCAGATATGTTGCGGAAGGATATGAATATTCCGATTATCGATGCAGTAGAGGCGGAGGGCTTAATTTCCGCATATATAGTGAACTCCTCCTTTAATAGAAGTGGTCAAGGTGGATTAGGCGTCCTTCTCTAGATAATATAGTAAAAATCAACTTACAACTTTGTAATGGAGGGCCATTAAATGAAACAATTCAAAGAAGAAAAAAAGCATCCACGGCTGTTTGAGCCATTTTCGTTAATTTTAACAACTATCACAGCAGTATTCGGAGCCATTATTGGGATGCAGATTATCGTCTCACTTGGAGTAACGCCTAATACATCGATTATCGGTGCTCTTGTCGCTATGCTGATAGCTAGAATACCAGTAACAATCCTGTCGAGATACAAGTCAGTGCATCGGCAAAACCTTATTCAAACATCTATCTCCTCCGCAACCTTTGGGGCAGCCAACAGTTTGTTGATTCCAATCGGTATACCTTTTTTAATAGGTGCTCCTGATCTTATTATACCGATGTTAATAGGCGCAGCGCTGGCAATGTTTGTAGATGCTGCGATTCTGTATAAACTGTTTGATTCAAAGCTTTTCCCAGCATCAGGAACTTGGGCGCCGGGTGTTGCCACAGCACAAGCAATTGTTGCAGGTGATAAAGGGGGGAAACGGGCTGGTCTGCTTGGAGTCGGCGCCGTAATTGGCATAGTCGGCTCCATACTGCATATTCCAATGTCCGCTTTTGGTGTAGCGTTTATCGGAAATATTTGGGCGCTGTCCGTATTTGGGATTGGCTTGCTGTTCCGCCAATATTCTATCCCAGTGTTTGGCGTCGATGTGAATGCATTATATATTCCCCATGGCATTATGATTGGCGCCGGTATTGTAGCGCTTGTGCAAGTTTCTATATTGATTTTCAGAAAAGAAGGCAAGGAAAGCAGAAATGGAAGAAAAGAGATTGCTGCCGCAGTAGACAAGCCAGAGGCCGAGACTTTTACTACTCCTATTAAAACAGCTCAGAAAACGTTAGGTTTTGGCTTTCTTGCCTACCTCGTCATTGCATTAATTCTGGCCCTTGTTGGAGGTCTCATGACACAGATGTCATTAGGCATGCTCCTTGCTTTTCTCTTGTTTGCTGCCTTTGCTGCATTCGTACATGAGCTTATTGTCGGGATTGCCGCCATGCATTCTGGCTGGTTCCCAGCATTTGCTGTAGCCTTCATTACCCTATTGTTAGGGATGATGATCGGTTTTCCACCGCTTGCCTTAGCTCTTCTTGCCGGGTTTAGTGCAGCCACAGGTCCAGCATTCGCCGACCTTGGCTATGACTTCAAAACAGGCTATATCCTGCGTGGAAAAGGAGAGAATCCTGAGTATGAGGTGGACGGAAGAAAGCAGCAATATATGACGTCACTTCTGGCTTTTGGGATTGCTTTATTGACTGTTTTGTTCACATATAAAGGCTACTTTGCTAACAATCTTGTACCGCCAATCGATGCTGTTTATGTTTCTACCATTCAAGCAGGCACATCGACAGACGTTGCAAAACAGCTCTTAATATGGGCAATACCAGGAGCATTGCTCCAATTAATTGGCGGACCGACCCGCCAAATCGGCATCATGTTTGCAACAGGATTGCTTATATTGACACCTTATGCCGGTATCGCTGTTCTTGCAGGTATTATTATTCGACTGCTGTGGGTCAAGAAAAAAGGAAAAGAAGCAGAAACACCAATGAGCATATTGGCAGCCGGATTTATAGCTGGTGATGCCTTGTACAGCTTCTTTAATTCCGTATTCAAATTAGGGAAGTGAGGAATATAAATTGGCTATTAAATTAGATGAGTATACAGTAGAGCATGCCGTTTATGGAGGAGCAGTCCTTGGCGGAGGTGGAGGGGGCAAAATTGCAGACGGACTTCAAATCGGCCGGCTTGCCCTTGAAATCGGTCATCCGATTTTAAAGACAGCAGAGGAAATGGAAGATGAGGACCTGCTTGTGACTGTTTCCCTTGTCGGGGCACCTGCAGCAAAGGAACAATATGTGAAACCGATGCATTATATCAAGGCTATTGATTTACTTTCACAAGCAATGAACGAGCCAATTCGCGGAATTATCACAAATGAAAATGGCGCGAGCACAACTGTTAATGGCTGGTTTCAATCAGCCGTAACTGGTTTGCCTGTTGTGGACATTCCTTGTAACGGAAGAGCTCACCCGACAGGAATAATGGGATCTCTTAATTTATCTGAACAAGCCGGATTTATTTCTCATCAGGCTGCTGTCGGCGGAAGAGGCGAGCGCTTCCTGGAACTCTCCATCTCAAGCTCTTTAGATATAGCAGCTAGTACTGTGCGGCAACTGTCAGTGGAAGCAGGCGGTTTAGTGGCTGTAGCCCGCAATCCAGTTCCAGTTGCTTATGCAAAGAAACATGGAGCAAGCGGTGCGATTCAGCAGGCAATCCAAGTGGGAGAAGCGCTTTGCTCTCACAAAGGAGAAGCCGCTATTGACAGCGTAGTCGCTTTGCTTGGCGGAAAGGTCATCGCCGAAGGGACAGTTACTGATTTTGTGCTGGAAACAACAGGCGGCTTTGATGTTGGCACGGTGACGATAAATAAGGATTGGAGCATGAGCTTTTGGAATGAATATATGACGATTGAAAAGGATGGAATCCGCTACGGAACATTTCCAGATTTAATTATGACACTTGATGCTAAAACTGGCCGGCCGGTTGTTACGGCAGAGGTGGAAAAAGGGCAGAACTTAGCTGTGATTATTGTTCCAAAGGAAAAACTGATTTTAAGCAGCACAATGAGAAATCATTCATTAATGTGTCCAATCGAAAAAATAATCGGCAAGCAAATTATTAATTATCTATAAAAATTACTGGAGGGATTACAATGGCGCTTAAACAAACACTGAAGGCAATTGATTTACTGGATAATGCTTATGTAACGGGAGAGACAGCTGCTGAGCTATTTAAGGAGTATCCTAACATAGAGGTAAAAGTTGAAACTGTCAAAGGCGAAAAAGGCAGCACGGATTTTATTAAGGTGACAATACCAGGTTCTGACGGCAAACTTGCGGGAGGAAGTGCTCCGACTGTTGGTATCATTGGAAGATTAGGGGGAATAGGAGCACGGCCAAGCAGAATTGGCCTTGTATCAGATGCTGATGGTGCTGTCGCTGCGATTGCTGCTGCACTTAAATTAGCTGAGATGCAGGCAAAGGGCGACACCCTTGTAGGAGACGTTATTATCACAACACATATTTGTCCAAATGCGCCGACAAGACCTCATGAGCCAGTGGACTTCATGGATTCACCAGTCGATATCTTGACGATGAACAAACATGAAGTTGTTCCTGAAATGGATTGTATTCTGTCTATTGATACAACTAAAGGAAATCGCGTGATTAATCATAAAGGCATCGCCATTTCACCAACAGTTAAAGAGGGCTACATACTGCGGGTTAGTGAGGACTTGCTGCGGATAAAAGAAATGACCACTGGGAAATTTCCTGTTACATTTCCAGTAACCTCGCAAGATATAACTCCTTATGGGAACGATCTGTATCATATAAACTCGATTCTTCAGCCTGCTGTTGCAACAAGTGCCCCTGTTGTAGGCTTGGCAATCACCGCTCAATCCATTGTCCCAGGGTGCGGTACAGGCGCAAGCCATGAAACAGATATAGCAGATGCTGTCCGCTTTGCAATTGAAGTGGCAATAGAGACAACGAACGGAACTTGTGAATTCTACAGCGCGTCTGAATTCAGCCGTATCACAGAATTGTATGGTTCAATGCAGATTTTACAGACGATGGGCAAAACAGCTGCTGTTTAAATACTAACTTAAAGAGGAAGTTTGCTTCCTCTCATTTTATTAGAGGGGAGACTAATCATGAAAAAACTAGGTATGATCACAATTGGTCAGGCGCCAAGAATGGATGTTGCTCCTATTATCCAAAAGCATATTAAGGAAACAGCCGAATTAGTCCAGGTGGGAGTATTGGATGGTCTTACTAAAGAGCAAATAGAAGCTGATTTTTATCCAGAAAAAGGGGAATATGTGCTGACATCAAGGCTTACAAACGGCGAATCTGTCATCATGTCAAGAGAGAAGATAAAGCCGATTTTACAGGATAAAATTAATTACTTAGAAAGAATAGGAATAACGCAAATTTTGCTTTTATGTACAGGTGTCTTTCCTGGATTAACGACGAAAAAAGCCTATCTAATTGAACCAGATCATATCATTCCGCCTACAATACATGGACTGACAGGGAAACGCAAGCTTGGTGTGATTGTTCCTCTTGAGCAGCAAAAGGAAACTTCCTTTCCTAAGTATTCACCGTTTGGAATGAACCCAGTGTTTCAAGTGGCAACTCCTTATGAAAATGACCTAACTGAATTCCACAAAGCAGCTGCAATGCTGAAGGAAGAAGCAGATCTTATTTTACTTGACTGCATGGGCTACACAGAAAATTTAAGACGAGAAGCAGAAAAGATTACCGGCAAGCCTGTCATACTGTCTAATGCATTGATCGCCAAGCTTGTTTCCGAAATGATATAAGGAAAGAGGGAGGAAAATGAAAGAGAAAATTATCGAAGTTAGTAAAGGACTGCTCGTTAATTGTTTGGATTTGAAAGAGCAGGATTCATTTCTTGTTATAGCTGATGATGAGAAGAAGGAGATAGGAGAATGCTTGTATCTTGCAGGTAAAGAGCTTGGCGCAGAAGCGATGCTGATGATAATGGGAGAAAGAAATCATTCTGGTGAAGAGCCGCCTTTAGCTGTAGCAGCAGCAATGCTACAGGCAGATGCAGTCATATGTGCTACAAAGCATTCCTTAACACATACACAAGCAAGAAAAGCTGCTGCAGCAGCGGGATCAAGAATTGCTACAATGCCTGGCATAACAGAGGACATGTTTTTGGAAGGTGCCATTGCTGCAGACTATAGCAAAATTAAGACAATAACAGAAAAAATAACAAAATTACTGACAGACAAAAGCACTGTGACAATAGTCAAGGCTGGCTGCTCCTTAACTTTTGATATAAAAGGAAGAAGTGGAATACCGAGCACAGGAATGTATGTGAATAAAGGAGAATCAGGCAATTTGCCTTCAGGTGAAGCTTATATTGCACCTGTTGAAGGATCAGCACATGGTAAAATCACAGTAGACGGCTCTATTGCAGGTATTGGTCTTCTGACATCACCAATTATTCTCACTATTCACGAGGGAAGGCTCGTGGAAGCAGAGGGAGATCAGGGACAAGAGCTGCTGGAAATGCTGGGGACCGGCGAGGGAAGATTGCTCGGTGAATTTGGCATTGGCACAAACGAGAAAGCAAGAGTTACTGGTGTCGTGTTAGAAGATGAAAAAGTTTATGGCACTATACATATAGCCTTTGGCAGCAATATGACATTCGGAGGAACTGTCTTTGCAGGAGTACATATAGATTGTGTTGTCATGCAGCCGCAGGTATTTTTGGATGATCTTTTGTTAATGGAAAATGGAGAATTACTAGCTGAATAATGATATAGACATAAAGCTTGGGAAAAGCACTGCATGTTCCCAAGCTTTTTTGGCAAAAATAACACGTGAAATAATTATTTGTGAAATTAATCACAAAACCCTTGCATGCGAAAAAAATGTATGTATAATAAAGGTATGAACAAATTGTGAATGACATCACATAATTTGTGATTTTTTTCACTAATAATGTGAAATAGTTCACAACTTTTACAAAAAATTCTCTTACAAAGGAGCTTCAAAATTATGAAAGTTATTGTAATTGGATGTACACACGCTGGTACAGCGGCAGTTAAAACGTTAGCTAATGTAAATAAAAATATAGATATTACTGTTTATGAAAAAAATAATAACGTATCATTTTTATCTTGTGGAATCGCCTTATATGTCGGCGGTGTTGCGAAGGACGCAAATCAATTATTCTATTCTTCTCCAGAGGAGCTTAAAGCATTAGGTGCTAATATGCATATGGAGCATGAAGTGCTGGAGATTAATACAGATAATAAAACAGTACTTGTGAAGGACTTGAACAGTGGCGAAACTCGCACAGATTCTTATGATAAATTAGTAATGACAACAGGTTCTTGGCCAATTATTCCACCTATTGAAGGTATTAAACTTGGAAATATTCTTTTGTCTAAAAACTTCAACCAAGCAAATGAAATTATTGCAAAAACAAAAGATGTTAACCATGTTACTGTAATCGGCGCCGGCTATATCGGAGTAGAGCTTGTAGAAGCTTTTGAACAAAACGGCAAAAAGGTAACGCTTATTGATAGTGAAGACCGTATCCTGAATAAATATTTGGATAAAGAGTTTACAGATATTATCGAAGCCGAGCTTCAAGGAAAAGATATTGAGCTTGCATTGCAGCAAACTGTTACTAAATTTGAAGGAAATGAAGCAGGAAATGTAACAAAGGTCATCACAACAAAAGGAGAATATGAAACAGATCTCGTTATTCTGTGCGTAGGCTTCAGACCGAATACAGGCTTGCTGAAAGATAAGGTTGACCTTCTGCCAAATGGCGCAATTAAAATTAATGAGTATATGCAAACAAGCAATCCTGACATCTATGCTGCAGGCGACAGCTGTGCGGTAAATTACAACCCAACAGGTGATAAAGTGTATATCCCGCTAGCAACAAACGCTGTGCGCATGGGAACATTAGCAGGTTATAATATCGCCGGGCAAAAAGTGAAATATTTAGGAACACAAGGAACTTCTGGCTTGCATCTGTTCGGATTGAGCATGGCATCAACAGGTCTTACAGAGCTGACAGCAACAGCAAATAAAATTCCTTATGAGGAAGTAACGGTTATTGAAAATGACCGTCCAGAATTCATGCCGACATTTGAACAAGTACGTTTGAAAGTTCTTTACCATCAAGAGACTAGAGAAATTATCGGCGCACAAATTATCTCTAAAGCAGATATGACACAAATGATGAATACTTTATCTGTCTGCATCCAAACAAAAATGACAATAGATGAATTAGCATTTGTTGACTTCTTCTTCCAGCCGCATTTCAACAAGCCTTGGAATACATTGAACCAGGCAGGCTTGGCAGCAGTTGCAAAACAAGCTGAGAATAGTGTGCCGGCACATGTATAAATAAATGCAGGAAAGCTTAGGTATCCCCTAAGCTTTTTTTGTGTTTTATGAGAAAATAAAAATAAAAAGCGCAGGTGACCTAAATGATTGATTATATAAACACAACTACAGAGGAAATTGCCAGACAGCTGTTAGGTAAGCTGCTCGTTCACCAAACACCAGATGGTATTTATTCAGGCTATATAGTGGAAACGGAAGCTTATATTGGAGTTGAAGATATGGCATGTCATACTTATGACGGCAAGCGGACTCAAAAAGTTGAATCGATGTATCAAACAGGTGGGACAATCTATATTTATACGATGCATACACATGCCATGCTCAATATCGTCACAAAGGAAGAAGGAGACCCGCAGGCAGTCCTTATTCGTGCGTTGGAGCCTGCAGATGGAATGGCGAGAATGGAAAATAACAGAAAGGTTACTGGAGTTTCCATAAGCAACGGACCTGGAAAACTGACGAAGGCAATGGAAATTACTAAGGAGCTAAATGGAAAGATGCTTAATGAATCTGCTCTTTCGATTGATGCTCGCCTCGGAAAGACGCCGGCTAGCATTGCAGTATCAGCAAGGGTTGGCATCCCGAATAAAGGAGTATGGACGTCTAAACCATTGCGGTTTTATGTAAAAGGGCATCCTTATGTGTCAGGTATGAGAAAAAAGGATTATCAAGAATTAGTTGATTGCTGGCTTTAAAATGGGAGGGCTGCTTGCACATAAAATACAAAAGGAAATCAGATAGCGCTTTCACAACAGTCCTTCTTCGGCTATGATGTTATTAAGGAAACATATAGCTGATAAATAATTGGAAATGCAGTTGATGAAGGGGTGTAATTTGAAATGCTTTCATTACGTCAACAGAAACTGTTGCATTTATTGATGCAGGCAGAAGAGGCACTAACGGGTGCGGAGCTTGCTTCAGCATTGCAGGTCACATCACGGACGATAAGAAGTGATGTGAAGATACTTACAGATAAGCTGCAGGCAAATGGTGCGTATATTGCTTTAAAAAGAGGAAAAGGCTATGAGCTCATCATTGATGATTATAAATATTTCCGGTCTTTTTTGCAGCGTGCCGTTGCAGGAAATGAGGATGATACAATCCCGGCAGATCCGTCAGAAAGAATGGAATATATGCTGAGACGCCTGCTTCTTTCAGAGGATTACATTAAGATTGAACATTTTGTAAAAGAGCTGTATATAAGTGAAACGTCTATTAAAAACGGGCTGAAGGAAGTAAAAAAAATTCTTCGCCGTTTCAATTTGGACTTGGAAAAACGTCCGAATTACGGGCTGAAAATAGTCGGATCCGAAGCGAAAATGCGCATATGCATGGCAGAGTTTGTTTTCCATTCAGATCATCAACCATATCAAGTTTTGCCAGCACATGAACTTGAAAAGATAGAGGAGATTCTGCTCAAGCATACGAAAGAAGCTTCGATTTTACTTTCCGATATCGGGAAATCTAATTTAATCACACATATTGCTATCGCCTGCAAACGAATACTCGATGATAATTATGTTTCTATGCCCGAAAAGGAATTGGAAGCTATCATGGCGGAAAAGGAATATAGTGTTGCCAAGTTGATTGTGAAGGATCTGCAGACATCATTAGGTACAGCATTTCCAGAGGCTGAAGTTGCTTATATAGCTGTTCATTTATTAGGAACGAAGATTATTTCTTATCAGCCAGCAGCAGAGATTAATATATTGGACATGATTGAAAAGGATATACTAGAACTTTCCAAAAAACTGCTTAACGAGGCAGAACAGGTTATGCAGCTAGGAATATCCACCGATGAAGAATTGATATACGGGCTGTGTCTTCATTTAAAGCCGGCTATTAACCGCTATAAATTTGGCCTTAGCATCCGCAATCCGATGTTGAAGGAAATCATCAAAAACTATCCAGTTGCCTTTGATGCAGCCATTTCCATGGCAGAGAAGCTTAAGCAGGAAACTGGCATGGAGATAAATCAGGATGAGATTGGCTATATCGCCTTGCATATAGGAGCTGCGATGGAACGGAAAAAAGCAAAGGGGAAGGCGAAGCGCTGCCTGATTGTTTGTGCTACTGGGGTTGCAAGCGCCCAGCTTTTATACCATAAGCTGCAGGCTACCTTTGGCAGCAAGCTGCAAATAGTTGGAACAGCTAATGTTTTCGACATGCATAAGTATGATCTAGGGTCCCTTGATTTTATTATCAGCACCATCCCAATTCAGAAGAGATTAACCGTTCCTATTATTGATGTAAATACTATTTTAAGAGATGAAGATATTGCCAGATTGGAAAACTTAGTAATTGAGAATATCGGCAGTGTCTTGAAATATATAAGACCAGAGCTTACCTTTTTTCAGCAAGATTTAAAATCAAAGGAGGAAGTGCTTCGCTTTCTTTGTACGAATATGGAAAGACTGGAGGATATCCCTGATAACTTTCAGGAACTGGTAGAGGAACGGGAACAAATAGCTCCAACAGGATTTGGAACAATGGTTGCCATTCCCCATCCAATCAGACCTGTCACTAAAAAGACAATTTGGGCTGTGTGTACATTAAAAAGGCCAGTGCAGTGGGGCGACAGCCGTGTTCAGTTCATTTGCTTGCTGAGCGTCCAAAAAGAGTATAAAAAGGATTTACAGAAGATGTACCAGCTTTTAGTGAAAATATCAGGAAATGCAGCTCTCGTAGAAAGGCTTGTAAAGGTTAGTTCTTATGAAGAGTTTGTGAGTATCCTGCTTTCGGTGGAGGAATAAACGGTTATGAAAAAGGACAGCGTTATGCTGTTCTTTTTTGTTATACAATCTTGAGGCACTCTTTTCCTCGTAAAGTTGGAAAAAGAATGCATGTAAATGAAAGCGCTTTTTATATAAACTGATAAACAAGAGCACAAGAAGCATTTCACTCTATAAAATTATTGATGTAATTCCATTTTTTTATAAAAGAAACGGAGGTTTTAAGATGAGCTTTAAAGATAAGGCGGCAGATGTATTAGGCAATGTCGCCTACAAAATCACCAATCAGAAATATATTATGGCAATCAAAAAAGCATTTGTTACGTTAATGCCAGTCATTATCACAGGAGCTTTTGCTGTGCTTGTAGCAAATATGATTCTCGGAACAGAAAGCGGCTTGGCGCATTTTGAAATGTTTGCCTTCCTCGCAGACTATAAGCCGATTATGACAGCCATTCAATATGCTACGCTTAACTTCCTGACAATCGGAGCTGTCTTTTTAATTGGGATTGAGCTGGGACGGATAAATGGTCATAAATCACTGTTTCCAGGGATTCTCGCTCTTATGTCTTATATTTCAGTTGTGCCGACAACGATAGAACTGCTTGTAAATGAACAAAACCAGCTAGTCACAGATGTATTGGCAAGGCAATTCTCCGATCCGAAAAGCTTATTCTTAGGAATGATTATTGCTATTGTTTCTGTTGAGATCTACAGCAAGCTTGCGAATGTAGAGAAATTGAAAATCAAGATGCCAGACAGTGTACCTTACAATGTAGCCACCTCTTTTTCAGCATTGATTCCATCGATCTTGACGGTGACAATTGTCGCAACATTCGGATTCATCTTCTATAAAGTAACTGGCATATATTTATATGAAGCCATCTACAATGTTGTACAGAGACCGCTTGAAAGTGTTATGCAGGGCTTACCGGGAATTTTGATTCTTATGTTTGTCGCGCAGTTCTTCTGGGTGATTGGAATTCATGGTAACCAAATGATTAAGCCGATTCGGGAGCCGCTCTTGCTTGCGTCCATAACAGTCAATATGACTGCCTTCCAAGAAGGAAAGGAAATTCCAAATATTATTACAATGCCATTCTGGGATGTATATATGAGCATTGGTGGTTCAGGAGTAACAATTGGTCTCTTAATAGCAATCTTTATTGTTTCAAAAAGAGAAGAAATGCGAAGTATTGCTAAATTGTCTTTCGGTCCAGGGATTTTTAATATTAACGAACCTGTTATCTTCGGACTTCCGGTCATGCTCAATCCAATTATGGCGATTCCATTCGTTATCACACCATTAGTAACAGGAACAATCGGGTATATCGCAACTGCAACAGGCTTTGCAGGAAAAGCAGTCGTTATGGTTCCTTGGACGACACCGCCGATTATTAATGCTTGGCTGTCTACTGCCGGCAGTATGGGAGCAGTCATCACACAGCTGATATGTATTGCTGCTTCTATATTCATCTACCTGCCGTTCGTCTTAATGGCTAATAAAGTGTCCCAGCAAACTGGAGAAGAAAGTGATGATACAAGGAAGGTGATTTAAAGATGAAGATGTCTTTCAGATGGTATGGAAAACAAGACTCTATTCCCCTTGAATATATTAAGCAAATCCCTAACATGAATGGGATAGTCAGCGCTGTTTATGATGTTCCTCCAGGTGAAGCTTGGCCGGAGGAAAGCATTCAGGAGCTCTATAGAGAGATAAGCGCAGCAGGACTAGATTTCAAGGTAGTGGAAAGCGTGCCTGTTCATGAAGATATTAAATTAGGTCTTCTAAACAGAGATACGTATATTGATAATTATATCCTCACAATGGAGAGGTTGGCAAAAATTGGTATTAAAGTGATCTGTTATAACTTTATGCCTGTCTTCGACTGGACGAGAACACAGCTTGATAAGGAGCTGGAGGATGGGTCTACTGCATTAGTTTATTATCAAGAACAGCTAAAGAGGATGGATCCTGTGCACAACGATCTGTCCCTCCCAGGCTGGGATACTTCTTATACGAGAGAAGAACTGCAAGAGTTAATCAGGCAATATCAGGAGTTGGGAGAAGAAGGCTTGTGGAATAATCTGGAGTACTTTTTAGCTAGAGTGATTCCGGCAGCAGAGAAGCACGGAATCAAGATGGCCATCCATCCAGATGATCCGCCGTGGAGTATATTTGGACTGCCCCGCATTATTACAAATGAACATAATCTTGATCGCTTTTTAAACTTATATGAAAGTGAAGCAAATGGAATCACTTTATGCTCAGGCTCGTTAGGTTGTACAAAAGATAATGACATCGTTAAGCTGGCAGCAAAATATACGCAGCTTAACCGAGTTCCTTTTGTTCATTTGCGCAATATTAAGATACTCGCAAACGGTGATTTTGAGGAATCAGCACATTTCTCAACATGCGGAAGTCTCGATATGGCTGCTATTATGAAGGCGCTCCATGACAATGGCTTTACAGGTTATGTAAGACCTGATCACGGCCGGATGATTTGGGGGGAAACCGGAAAACCTGGCTACGGACTTTATGACAGGGCTTTAGGAAGTATGTATCTTTCAGGCATATGGGAAACGCTTGAAAAATCGGGAGGTAAATAATGTCGGATAAATTAATGGTGAAAATACCTGATGATTTTATCATCGGTGCTGCAGCATCTGCCTGGCAGACAGAGGGCTGGTCAGGAAAAAAGGAATCTCAAGACTCGTATTTAGATCTTTGGTACAAAAATAACAAGAACGTCTGGCATAACGGGTACGGACCAGGAGTAGCAACTGATTTTTATAACAGATACAAGGAAGACATCGGGATAATGGCAGAAATCGGGCTAACCCATTATCGCACCTCCATTAATTGGTCCCGCTTCTTACTAGATTATGAGGAAGCAATAGTGGATGAAGAGTATGCAGCCTATATCGATAAGGTGATTGATGAGCTCTTAGAAAAACAAGTGGAGCCGATGATATGCTTGGAGCATTATGAAGTGCCTGCCTACTTGTTTGAGAAATATGGAGGCTGGGACTCCATGCATGTGGTCGAGCTTTTTGTAAAGTATGCTGATAAAGTGCTGGACCGTTATGGACATAAGGTGAAGCACTGGTTCACCTTCAATGAGCCGATTGTTGTTCAGACAAGGGTTTACTTAGATGCCATTCGTTATCCTTTTGAGCAGAATACAAAAAAATGGATGCAGTGGAACTTTCATAAGGCTTTGGCAACAGCTAAAGTAGTGGAGCTTTTTAAACAGAAAGGGCTCAAGGAAAAGACTGGAGCGAAGATGGGGGTTATTTTAAACCCAGAAGTGACATATGCGCGCTCATCTGCTCCACATGACCAAGAAGCAGCTAACATCTATGATTTGTTCTTTAACCGAATATTTTTGGACCCTTCCATTAAAGGCGAATATCCGCAAGAGCTTTTTGACTTGATGGCCAGACATAGCATCGCCTTTGAGTATACACAGGCAGACTTAGAAACTATCAAGCAGAACACAGTTGATTATGTAGGCATTAATTTGTATTACCCTCATCGTGTTAAGGCAAGAACGACAGCTTGGAATGAAAGCACGCCATTTCATCCTTCTTATTATTATGAGATGTTTGATATGCCTGGCAAGAAGATGAATCCTTTCCGCGGTTGGGAGATCTATCCGAAAATTATGTACGATATGGCTATGAGGATGAAAGAGGAGTATGGCAACATAGAATGGTTTATCGCTGAAAATGGCATGGGTGTTGAGCAGGAGTGGCGCTATAAGAATGACGAAGGCAGTATTCAAGACGACTACAGAATTGAATTTATTGCCGAGCATATGAAATGGCTGTTGAAGGCGGTGGCCGAAGGCTCTAATTGCAAAGGGTATATGCTTTGGGCGTTTACTGATAATGTTTCACCGATGAATGCCTTCAAAAACCGCTATGGATTAGTAGAAATTAATCTGGATGATAACAGGAACAGACAGATGAAAAAGTCTGCTAGATGGTATCAATCCATTATAGCCAATCGGACTTTAGAAGCCGCAGATGATGATTTGGTGAAATAAAATAGAAGGGCAGGAATTTAATATGAAGAAAATTATCTTAGCATGTGCAGCAGGCATGTCCACTTCCATTGTTGTCTCTAAAATGAAAGCAGCAATTCAAGCAAGAGGAGAGGACATCGATGTTTATGCCATACCAGAGGGAGCTATTGAGGATGAATTAGCCACTTCAAGTGAGGGGATTATTGCTATTCTCCTTGGACCACAAGTACGCTTTATGAAACAGGCGGCAGTCAATACTGCCAAGCCGTATGGAATACCAGTTGATGTTATTGATGTCAGACTGTATGGAACAGCAGACGGGGAAAAGATTCTCGATCATGCATTGCAATTAAACCAAAAATAAAGCTGTCGGAGGGAAAAAATGAAGTTACTAGAGGAAATGCAGGCGGCGGCTTTTCAAATTATAACGTATTCAGGTGAGGCACGGAGCAGCTATGTGGAGGCAATCCGCACTGCGAGGGAGGGGAAAATAGACGAAGCGAAAGAGATTATTAAGGCAGGGGAACGCTCCTACAACAAGATACATAAAGTTCACGCCTCCTTTGTTCAAAGAGAAGCAAGTGGGGAGGAGCTGCCTTTTTCGTTAATCTTGATGCATGCGGAGGATCAAATGCTGACAACAGAAACCTTGAAGATTATGGCCTGTGAAATGGTGGAAATGTGTGCTGTTTTTTTGAAAGACAGCAGGCAAAATACGTGACCTAACAAAAAACACGAGATATGCTCGTGTTTTTTTGTTAGGAGATTTTCTTGCCAGCAACTTTTATCAATGAAGGCTTCTGATAAACCGTTCGAATCGCTTGGCCATAAGTGGCAGCGAGTATTTGCTGGAAAAGCATGCCGATGACAACAGGCACAGCTGTTTGGGGCGGGAAAAAGCTGACCGCAATAACAGCACCAGCGCTGATGTTCCTCATTCCTCCTGTATAAATCATCGCAATCGTCTCATCCTTATGACGCTTTGTGAGAACACCAAGCATCCATGAAAAAAAGTATCCAGATAACGCCACAAAAAACATCGTTAGAGCAATGTAGATGAATTTCATGTCAATATTGCGGAGATAAGGAGCAACAACGGAGCTGTTTATTGCTACAACAGCTGCCAAACCAAGCTTTGAAAAAGGAGCAAGTGTCTTATTCCAAGTTAACGCCTTTTCCTTGGAATAAAACTGGTTAACAGCCATCCCTGCGATGGATGGAAGTACAATCATTCCAAGAAGTCCCCTCATCATGCCCCAAATATCTAACTGAACCGATTCTCCGACAAAAATGCTCATGCTCAATGGCACTAAGAATGGAGACAGCAAGGTGTCTGCCAAAATAATTGCCAACGTGAGGGGGACATTTCCTTTATAGATGGAAACCCATATAACGCTCGTAATACCTGTTGGAATTACTGTGGCAAGTATAAGGCCGGTAATGGTGTACGGGTCATTATGAAAGAATAGGTGACCAATTGCAAACGCCCAAATGGGGGTGATAATATGCAGGGCGCCCAATGTCAGTAATAAGGATAATGGATGAGTGACAGTATGCTTCATTGATTTAAAGTTGGAGTTAAGGCTCCCTGTGAATGTCATGGCAGCAAAAATCCATGGAACGAGAAAGGATAAATGATGCAAAAAAGAGGCTAAAAGCACCCCTATTACCACACTAACTGGTGTAAGCAAAGGCATCCATTTACTAAGAAAAGCATTCATGCTTTGAAGCATATAACAGGACTCCAATCAAAGTTAATATATAAGTAGCATTAAGCGCGTCTTTCAATTTCATCTGATTCAAGTATATGCACACCGCTTTTGTTTTCTGCAGCAAGCTTGCTCATTGCAGCTGCAACAGTTTGCGCTTTAATGCCCCGATACTTCCTCAAACGGCCAACGAACATAAAGTGCAGAGGCGGCAGCAAGTAAGAGCTCAGCTTTTCTCCAAGACGAAACTCACCTCTTGCACCAAGGAGAAGGGAAGGTCTTACAATTGTCAGAGATGGAAAACCGATTTCTTGAAGATGCTCTTCGAATTCTCCCTTGAGTCTGCTATAGAATATTTTAGAGCTTGAATCAGCTCCAATTGCACTGATTGCAAGCAGCTGTTTTGCTCCCATCCCAAATGCGAGCTTAGCAATTTCCACAGGATATTCCAAATCAATTTTTGTCATTTCTGCCTGGCTACCTGCCTTTTTTATTGTTGTTCCTATACAGCAAAAAACATCATCAACTGCAAACTCTTGTTTGTATGCGGACAGCTTGCTGAAATCTGCGACTACTTCCTTTATTAAAGGATGATCAAAGCTTTTCCTTCTTGTCAGTACGGTTATTGTGCTGTACTTGTTCTCTCTTGCAAGCAGCTGTACAAGCTCCCTTCCGACAAGCCCTGTTGCGCCGATCACTAAAGCATTTTTTTCCATTTCGACGTTCCTCTCTAATAAATATTTACATATAGTATAGCAAATAAATGCAGTCAGCTTGTTGTCAGTCTTGTGATAAATAAAATGCCCATTGATTTTTGCGCACATAATGATATCGCCTAGAATAATTATACATTAAGGCCAGGAGTTGGATGAAAAGTGTTTTAAGACAGGAGGTTTAAAAGTGTATAAGTTAGAGGTTAAAAACAGCAGCAAGATTTTCAGGAAGGACAGTAAAGACTTCTATGCTTTAAAAGATGCAAGCTTGCAAGTTCCAGAAGGAAGATTTGTCAGCATCATAGGTCCAAGCGGCTGTGGAAAATCAACTCTATTTAATATCATTGCTGGGTTAATCAAACCTTCCACAGGGGAGGTGCTGCTTGACGGTAAAGATATTGTCGGCAAGAACGGCTATGTAGGCTATATGCTGCAGAAGGATTTGCTGCTGCCTTGGAGGTCGATCATGCATAATGTCATTTTAGGATTGGAGATAAAAGGTGTTTCTAAAAAAGAAGCAATCAGCCAGGCGGCTCCCCTATTAGAAAAGTACGGATTAGGCGGTTTCGAAAATCACTTTCCCGATGAACTCTCCGGGGGAATGAGGCAAAGAGCAGCTTTGCTCAGGACACTGCTGTATGACCAGGACATCATTTTATTAGATGAACCGTTTGGTGCTCTTGATGCGCAAACAAGACTATTAATGCAGGAATGGCTTTTGCAAATATGGACGGATTTTAAAAAGACCATTCTTTTCATTACACATGACATTGATGAAGCGATTTTCCTGTCTGATGATATTTATATCATGTCTTCTAGGCCAGGAACAATTAAGGAGAAGGTCACTGTCCCTCTAGCAAGACCGAGAAGTGCCCAAACCTTATTAAGCACTGAATTTATTGATTTAAAAGAGCATGTACTGCAAACGCTGAAAACAGAAAAATAAAGGAAAGGAGGAGTCTTCGTTGGCGCAGCAGAATCAAAATCCCCTTCCGTATATAGAAGATGAAGAGAAAGCAGCAAAAAGAAGATCACGCATTACCTTATACGGACAATGGGCTTTAGGAGTTTTACTGATTGTGTTTTGGGAACTGTTTGCTAGATGGCAGATTATTGACTCTTATTATTGGAGCAGTCCGTCAACTATATGGAGTACGGCATATACAGCATTTACAGAAGGAACATTGCTCGATGATTTAATTTATACAAGCGGATCGACTGTACTCGGCTTTATTCTTGGAACCTTTATTGGTGCACTGCTTGGTTTATCCTTTTGGTGGTCCTACTATTACTCGCGCATTTCAGAGCCATATTTAATTGCATTTAACGCGGTTCCAAAGCTTGCTCTTGCACCAGTGCTAGTTATTCTCTTTGGGATTGGCTTCAGCTCTAAAGTGGTGCTTGCCTTCATGATGACGGTTATCGTCACAGCACTAGCTGCATACAGCGGTGTGAAAGCAGTTGATAAGGATTTAGAGAAGCTCATGTATTCGCTTGGCGCAAAGCGCTGGCACGTATTCACAAAGGTTGTTATTCCAACAAGCATGCCATGGATTGTGAGCTCATTAAAAATAAATATTGCCCTTGCCTTGGCAGGAACAATTGTCGGAGAATTTATCAGCTCCAGACAAGGAATTGGCAGAATGATTCTTTATGCAGGACAAATTATGAATATCAATCTCGTCTGGGTAGGAGTTGTTGTCTTGTCCTTACTGTCGATTCTAATGTATTTCGCGACGGTCTGGGTGGAGAAAATACTGTTAAAGGGCAGGAATGCTCCGTAATAATTGGAGCCAGGAGGTAAGATTCATGAATATAGACAATGCTGCCTCCCATATATTTTACCGATGACCATCCTTTATTAGAACAATTATCAGCAACTTTAATAAGATGTGTTTTCCCGGGAGATGGCTAATCGCAACTTAGAAAAAAGGGGGATTTATGGTGCGGAAAGGCAAACTGCTGCTGATTGCTTTATTAGGCCTTATGATGCTGCTTGCAGGCTGTGCTTCAAAAGATTCTGGTGGCGGGACAGAGGAAGGCTTGAAGAAGATTGTCATAGCCGAACCTGTTCATTTAATTGGTTATCTGCCTCTTTATTTAGCCATACAGGAGGGGTATTTTGAGGAAGAGGGACTGGAAGTGGAAGTCATTACTGCTACAGGAGGAGCCCACGTCACATCCCTTGTGAGTGGAGATGCTTGGGGCAATATTGCCGGACCTGATTCAAACCAAATGGCGAATCCAGGCAGCTCTGATCCGATTCAAGGAGTCGTGAATGTCGTCAATCGAGCTAATGTGTATTTAATGGGCAGCTCTGATGAACCAATAGACAGTACAAATGAAGCGGAACTGGCAAGTTATTTGGAAGGAAAAACAATTGCCGCCGGCCGGTATGGCGGCAGCCCAAATCTTTTGACAAGATGGCTGCTGCTCGAGCTTGGTTTAGACCCGGATAAAGATGTGAAGCTTGAGGAGCCTGCTGATGCAAGCGCAGTTGTCTCCCTTGTTGAATCTGGGCAGGCCGATATTGCCAATGGCGGAGAACCGCAAATAACAGAAGGCATTAATAAAGGAGTCTGGAATGAACCGTTCTATAGCTTTCCTAGTTTAGGAGACTATCCTTATTCTGTAATCAGTGTCAAAAAATCAACGATTGAGAATGAGCCGGAAGTGGTCGAAAGCTTTGTCAAAGCAATGCTTAAAGGACTGAAGACGGTTGATGAAGACCATGATTTGGCTATGGAAGCTTTGAAAAAAGAATTTCCGACTACGTCTGACGAAAGCTTAAAGGCTTCTCTTGACCGGGCCTATGCAGATCAGCTATGGAGCAAGGATGGCTTCATTTCTGAAGAAGCATTGGCAAAGCCGATGGATGTTGTGGAGAAAACCGGTGTATATAAAGAAGGCTATAAATACGAAGAGCTAATTGATATGCAATTTGTGGAGAAGTTGTCAAAGTAGTATTAATAAGCAAAGCCAGGTCTGTAATGGGCCTGGCTTATTATGTGAGTAAGTTGCCGAATAAAAGCGCTTTCACTCCGGTGGGTTTTATGCCAAAATATATAAAGTAGATGATTAAAAAATAAATGAGAGCAAAGGGGAACTAGCATGATTAAATTGCTTGTAAATGCGGATGATTTCGGTTTTTCCAGAGGTGTTAACTACGGGATTCTTGATACTCACTTAAACGGGATTGTCAATTCCGCAACAATGATGATGAATGCAGCAGGAACGGAGCATGCCCTTGAGATTGCTAAAGCTACACCTTCTTTAAAGGTGGGAGTCCATCTTGTCCTCACATTGGGAAAACCGCTGACTAGTGCTTCAAGCCTTATTGGTGATGATGGTTTTTTTAAGAAGCAAAAGGAGGTATATGAGCATCCAGAGGAAATTTCACATGAGGACTTGGAGCGGGAATGGACGGCGCAAATAGAAAGGTTTTTGGCTGCAGACCTGAAACCGTCGCATTTTGACAGCCATCATCATGTCCATGGTATCAAAGAGTTTTATCCTGTTATTAAAAGGCTGTCAGAAAAATATGATGTTCCAGTCCGGATTGCTGGTCCCCATTTTACAGATATAAAAACAGTTACAGATATTTTAATTGCTGATTTTTACGGTGAGGGAGTTACAGAGGATTATTTTGAAAAGCTCCAAGATAGAGTGGAAGATGGCAAAACGGTGGAAGTGATGACACATCCTGCCTATTTAGACTCTAGACTGAAAAACGGCAGCTCCTATTATGAGGAAAGACAGGAGGAGACGAGAATTCTGTCTGAAGTAAAATTGCCAGAAAATATGGAGTTGCTTTGAGATAGTATACAGAAAATGAGCCAGGATCTCGGCTCATTTTTTCATGCAGCAGGCTCCAGTTGGTACGCTCGATTTGAAGCTAACTATAATTATAGTGTTGTTGTACATAACCTAATCCATATAGAATAGTAGAAAAGCTAAATAACCATTCCAAAGGAAGAAGGGAGCAAATCAATGCCTAATCAGCCAATAAATCCTTTCCGGCGGGAGATGTACGATTCTCTTGAAAGTTTTGTAGACCATGTCAGTGAATTGCTCGGATGCTCGATAACGCTTGAAGATACACATCATCGTGTGCTTGTATACAGCAGTCATGGGGAGGAAACCGATCCTGTCAGAATTTCTACCATTATAAGCAGACGGGTTCCTGAGAAAGTAATAAACCGCTTATGGAAAGACGGAGTTATCCCAAGTCTCCTCCAAAGCAAAAAGCCAATCAGAATCGAAGGAAAAAAAGAGATTGGTCTTGGAAGCAGAGTGGCTGTTTCTATATGGCGAGGGGATGAAGTCATTGGGTATATTTGGGCTATTGAATGGGATCAGCCTCTTACAGACAGTCAAATGGAAATATTACAGAACGCTGCTGCCGTCGCGAAGCATCTGTTATCGCGGTTTGGGAAAAGCAAAAGACCGTCAACCCATGATGATCAGGAATTCTTTTGGAAGCTTCTTACTGGTCATGTGAGCGACCATGAGGCTAATCAAAAGCTGTTAGAGCTAAATTACACAAGCAATAAATATACGATTATGGTTTTTAACTTTAAAGAAATTATCAGCAAGGATATGGAAAAGCAAATCATATATTTGCTTAAAGTAATGGATGATATCAAAATCATTCTCTATACGATGGATGATCATGAGCTGATTTTGCTAGCAAGCACAGTAGACAGACAAATCAGCCCTGCTGCAGTATTTAAGCAGTTCATTGAAAATTTCCCCAAAAGCTTAGCGGAAAAATTTCATATAGAAGGCGTGTACGGCGGATATGGCAGCATATATTCTGAATGGAACCATGTAAAGAAATGCTTTAAGGAAGCGAAAAAAGTCGTGGAGGTTAAGGAGAAGTTCCCAGAAGAGGCAGAGTCTTTTTCTGCTTATCAGGAATTAGGAATTTATCAATTTATGGACGTCCTGTTGGAAAAACGAGTTCAGGATGGGTTCGACAATATAGCGATTAAAAGATTAAGAGAATATGATAAGAGTCATAATACAGAGCTTTTAGTTACCTTGGAAGCCTTTTTGGATGAGAGTGAAAGCATGCAAAAAACAGCAGCACGGCTTCATATACATACTAATACATTAACCTATCGATTAAAGCGGATTACTGAAATAATGGAAGTTGACCTGTCCGTCCCTTCTCAAAAATTCATGCTGTATCTCGATTTGAAGCTGCTGCGCTGGCGACAGAATTAAACCCTTGTTTTTGAGTTTTGTGAATTTTCACAAAGGCTCATCTTTACTTTTATCCTTTTTACCAAAGATTAATTTCACAATCCGTCCTATTATAATTATAAGATAACTAACAATTAAAGTAAGGAAAACTGACAAGGGGTGGATTGGATTGATTATTGGTATTCCGAAAGAGATAAAAAACAACGAAAACAGGGTTGCAATTACTCCATCTGGAGTTGCTTACTTAAAAAATAGCAATCATGAAATCTTAGTCGAGACAAATGCTGGTGCAGGCAGCGGTTTTACAGATGCTGAGTATGCAGCGGCTGGGGCGAAGATTGCTGAAAATGCAAAAGAGGTATGGAATTCTGCAGAGATGATTATGAAAGTAAAGGAACCGCTGCAATCAGAGTATGGCTACTTCCGCAAAGGGCTCATCTTGTTTACGTACCTGCACTTAGCTGCAGAAAAGGAATTGGCTGCAGCCTTGACAGAAAAGGGAGTAACAGGCATTGCTTATGAAACGATTGAAGTGAATGGCAAACTGCCGCTGCTTACACCGATGAGTGAGGTTGCAGGCAGAATGGCTGTTCAGATTGGTGCCCAGTTTCTTGAGCAGCCCCATGGCGGCAAAGGGATCCTGCTTGCAGGGGTGCCTGGTGTGAAGCGCGGTAATGTGACAATCATCGGAGGTGGTATTGTCGGCGCGAACGCTGCGAAAGTTGCAGTTGGTCTTGGGGCAAATGTAACGTTGTTGGACTTGAATCCGGAAAGATTAAGAGAATTGGATAATCAATTTGGGTCAAGCCTAAACACAGTTATGTCTAACCCGGCAAATATTGAAGCAGCTGTAGCAGAGTCCGATTTAGTAATCGGGGCTGTTCTTATCCCTGGTGCTAAAGCGCCGAAGCTTGTGACGGAAGAAATGGTTAAGAAGATGGCTCCAGGCTCTGTGATTGTCGATGTGGCAATCGATCAAGGCGGAATCTTTGAGACAGTAGACCATATTACCACACATGATAATCCGACATATGTAAAGCATGGTGTCGTTCACTATGCTGTTGCTAATATGCCAGGTGCGGTGCCGAGAACATCTACAATTGCTCTAACTAACGTCACGGTCCCATATGCGCTGCAAATTGCCAATCAAGGAGCGGTCAATGCAATCCAGAACAACTACGCAATCAAGCAAGGTGTTAATACCTTTAATGGACATATAACATATGCTCCTGTAGCGAAGGATCTTGGGCTGGAGTATGTGCCTGTTCAAGAAGTAATCAATTCCATTCCCACTACTGCAGTTTAACAATAGATTAACAGCCAGGTTTCCGTTTTACTGGAACCTGGTTTTTTTATGGAGTTTGCTTACAAGTATATAAATTTTTTCCAAATAAATGAAACTTATTAAAAGGCAAACTCGTAATAGTATATGACAGATAAGGTGGGGTACATAGGATCTTAAAAAAAGAGAGGAGTTTAACATGTCTCAATATGCATTAGAGGTAAAAAATCTCACAAAGAAAATCAGAAGCAAAACGATTGTAGATAAGGTCAGTTTTGCGGTGGAAAAGGGAGAGATTTTCGGACTGCTTGGCCCGAATGGTGCGGGAAAAACAACTATCATTAGAATGATAGTCAGCTTGATTAACAGAACAGAAGGCGAGGTTGTCATTAACGGACATAATCTAGACGCTTCCTTCGCTGAGGCGATGAGCAGCTTAGGGGCCATTGTTGAAAACCCTGAATTCTATAAATATATGAGCGGCTATAAGAATTTGCGCCATTATGCCAGAATGGCAAAAGAAGAAATTTCGGAAAGCAGAATTGCAGAAGTCGTTAAGCTTGTAGGACTGGATAATGCTATCCACCAAAAGGTAAAAACATATTCCTTAGGAATGAGACAGCGTCTTGGCGTTGCACAAGCCCTTCTGCATAATCCTGCGATCCTAATTCTGGATGAACCAACAAACGGTCTTGATCCACAAGGAATAAGAGAGTTCCGTGACTATCTTCATGAACTGGCAGCAACAGGGATATCTGTGCTCGTATCATCACATTTGCTTTCGGAAATGCAGCTCATGTGTCATCGCTTTGCAATCATTGAAAAAGGTAAGCTGATCCACATCTCCTCTATGGATGAAACAGTCGCTGAGGGAGTAGATGAGCTAAGAGAAGTGACCTTTGAAATAGATGAGGCTAATAATGCTCTAGAACTGCTGAAAAGCAGCGCAGTAGCTTTTGAGGAGGTTTCGCTTAAAAAGGAACTGTTAACAGTAAAACTGTCGAGGTCTTCCATTCCGGCTGTGAACAAACTATTTGTGGAAAAGGGAATTTCTGTGTACGGAATAAATGCGGCGAAAGCGACATTAGAAGACAGATTCCTAGAAATCACGAATAAAAAAGGAGAGGAAGCAGTACGATGATTGGGTTAGTCCAGAATGAACTGATAAAGATATTTGAAAAGAAGATGAGCTGGATTTTTGCCATTATACTTATTATTGCATTAGTTGGAACTGCTGTACTTGAGTTGAAAACTAGCACACAGCAAACAGAAGATGATTGGAAGGTGCAGGTTCAAACGGAAATAGACCAGCTGGAGAAGGAAATGGAAAAAGCTCCAGGCTATGAGGATATTCCAGAAGATGATTATACGACAAAGGCAAAGGAGGATATCCAAGCCGAAATCGACAGTTTTAATGGCAATTTAAATGACAATGTGAATCCCTATACGACAAGCTGGTCATATTTGGATTATTATGGAATTGCATTGAAGTCTCTTATTACTCTTTTTGTAGTAATTGTTTGTGCGGGGAATATATCGTCTGAGTTTTCCGATGGCACAATTAAGCAGCTGCTGATTCGTCCTCATAGAAGATGGGCAATCCTGCTGTCAAAATATATTGCGCTTCTTATTTATTCTGCGTTTTTGATTGCGGTACTAATTGGAATAGGCTATTTAGTGAGCATTGCCTTCTTTGGTATTGATGACTTTAGTGGAAAATTGTCGGTGCAAAATCCTACTACTTTTGAAATGGAAGCTGTAGCTGGTGGAGCATATTTCTTCCAAAGCCTTCTATACTATTTGCCAGGGCTTATCATGGTCCTTACGCTGGCATTTATGCTGTCTACATTGTTTAAGAACCAAGCAATTGCAGTTGGAATTGGTGTATTTGTACTATTCTTTTCTTCGACTGCAGGAGCATTAATTGTTGGTTTTTCAGAAAAGTACACATGGACAAAAGCGTTAATTTTCCCGCACTTAGATCAGACTGTATTCGTAGTGCAGGATAAAATCTTAGAAAATATCACGATGCCGATGTCATTAGGAATTCTTGGAATTTACTACCTTATCTTTATGTTTATCACATTTTTCTTTTTCCAAAAAAGAGATATCAGCATTTAATGAAAAAACCGGAGAGGGCTGCTCTCCGGTTTTTTTAGCTTTTCTTTAAAAAGTTAATAGCTTGTGTGAAACGTGCTAAGCCATCTGCAAGCTTTGATTGCGGACAGCCAGCATTCAGCCTCAAGAAGCTCCTTCCTTCAGCTCCGTAGGTATCTCCGGCCATGATAGCCACTTTACCTTCATGGATAAGGGCGTGCTGAACTTGTTTTGGGGTATATGGCATGTTTTCGATATTAATCCATGCTAAGTAAGTTGCTTCTGGAATTTGCAGCGTCGCTCCTAATTGCTGCTTTTCTAAATATGCCTGTATAAACAGCATGTTATTTTTAATATAGTCATTCAGTTGATCCACCCAACTGCCGCAAGACTGATAGGCCTCTATCGTTGCAGTCAATCCTAATATGCTTGTGGAGGAAAGGCCATCACGATTTTTTAATGTTAGCAAAAATTCATCTCTTATATGCTCATTTGGGATAATGGCATACGAACCAATAAGTCCTGGAATATTGAATGTTTTGCTGGCAGAGGTACATATGCATACATTTTCAAGCGCTGTTGCTTTGCTGATGATGGGAGTATGCTTATTAGGCTGCAGCACAATATCCATATGAATTTCATCGCTGATAATAAAAACATGATATTTCCTGCAAAGATTAATGATTTGTTCAAGCTCATTTTCTGTCCAAACTCTGCCTGTCGGGTTATGTGGGCTGCACAGCAAAAGCACTTTCGCTTTATTGTGGGCAAGCCTGTTTTCTAAGTCAGCAAAATCAATGTGATATTTCCCGTCTTTTACAACTAGTGGATTTGCAGAAATCTGCCTGTTATTATCTGTAATCATCTTAAAAAAAGCATCATATGCTGGAGTCTGTATAACAACATGATCTTCATCATCTGTTAAAACATGAATTAGTTTCGCGATTGTATAAATAACACTTGGGCTGTAAACAATCCAATCTTGTTGCGGCTCTGCAGAAAAGCGTTCTCGATACCATTTTTGAACAGCTTCTTTAAATTCCTGGTGATTCCATCTTGTGTAGCCGAAAATGCCGTGCTCCAGCCGTCTGCTTAAAGCTTTGCTTACTTCTTGCGGTGTTTGGAAGTCTGTATCAGAGATGGAGAAGGGCAACAGGTCTGCTTCTCCGAATCTGTCTTCAATATAATCCCACTGTGTACAGTACGTACCAGTTCTTTTTGTTATCCGATCAAAGGAATATGTCATAAACGGTACTACTCCATTTCTATTTCTAATGCATTTTTTAAAGATGCTACTTGTGTGCCGATAATAACCTGTAAATTATGATTATCGAGCTTTACCACGCCGAGTGCTCCGCAGTCCTTTAATTCCTTCTCATCAATTTTGCTCATATCATTGATTACAAGGCGCAGTCTAGTAATACAATTGTCGAGTGACTGAAGATTTTCTTTTCCGCCTAATGCTGACAGTATTCTTTTCGCATCATACTTGCCTTTTTTCTGATAAGTTAACTCCTCATTCCCAGTCGTCACTGCTTCATCCTCACGGCCAGGTGTTTTTAAATTGAACTTAATAATGGCATATCGGAAGATGAAGTAGTAAACAGCAAACCAAACAGCGCCAACTATTAGAACGAGATACCATTTCGTATACGTTCCTTGCAGAACTCCAAAAATAATGAAGTCAAGGATACCGCCGTCTGTATTCCCGATTACGACACCAAGCAAATGCATCGTCATAAACCCTAACCCTGTTAATAGAACATGAATGCCGTAAAGGGCAGGTGCAAGAAATAGAAACAGGAACTCAATCGGTTCTGTTATACCAGTTACAAATGTAGCAATGACACCAGATATCAATAAACCTTTAATCTTGCTTCGTCTATCAGGAAGGGCTGTATGATAAATTGCCAGTGCGACTGCCGGTAATCCAAACATGAAGGTTGGCATTTTTCCTTGAGACAAAAAAGCAGTAGCGGAAGGACTGATTGGAGAGCCGCTTTGCAGCTGAGCATAGAATATGTTTAATGCTCCAGCTACTGTTTGCCCATCAACAACTTGGATGCCCCCTGCTTCTGTAAATCGAATCATGGCGACAAGAATATGATGCAGTCCGAATGGGAGCAATAAACGTTCTCCTGCTCCGAATATGAACGGACCAAATGCTCCAGATTTTTGAATTAGCTGGCCAATTCCAGTGATAGCAATGGCGAATATTGGCCAAATGATTGGAATAAGTATGCCGACAACAGCTAACGTAAGAGAGGTGATGATGGGCACAAATCTTGCTCCCCCGAAGAAGGCAAAAGCATCTGGAAGCTGAATATTATAGAAACGGCTATGCAGTAAATGGACAATTACACCGACAATAATTCCGCCGAGAACGCCCATCTCAATTGTTTGAATACCCATTACCATGCCTTGACCTGCTTCGCGAAGTTTTTCCGCTGCTGCAAGCTGGCTTGTTTCTGTTAAATAAAAATTGATAGATAAATGCATAATGACAAAGCCTACAAATCCTGAAAAAGCAGCAACTCCTTTTTCATAACGTGCCAATCCGAGTGGGATTGCAATTGCAAAGAGAACAGGCAGATAGGTGAAAGCGAAGCCTCCGATGGTAGACATAAACCTAAATATCGTTTGCAGGAAGCGGTTGTCTAAAAAAGGCAGAGCTTCAATTGTAGACGGGCTTGTGAAGGAGCTGCCGATTCCTAGCATAAGACCCATAAAGGCAAGCAGAGCTACTGGAAGCATGAATGTCTTTCCGAGCCCTTGGAAAAACTCCCAAAAGCGTGATTTTGCATTATTCATAATCACTTACTCCTTTCTAAAACATGGATGTTTGTGTCTAGAGTAACTGTCTATGACAAGAAGAACAATTGGTTTTGGGATAAATGTAAGGGTATACAATTTTTGTACAGCGGGTTTTCCATAAAAAAAGCCGCTAGGTTCACGCCCTAGAAGCCTTCTGTCCTGTTTTACCTGATTCTAATGCAGTCAGGATGATAAAATCTAATAAAATACTTAATGGAAATCTTGAACTCATATCAAGATCTCCGAGATAACAGTTTTGAATTCGGGCTTGAAAAGTAATATCTGCTAAATCCTTCAGCCGGCTGCTTTTCCTTCCGACAATAGCAATTGTTTTTACTGCTCTTTCCTTTAGAATTGCAGCATAATCAAGAATATGAGCGGTTTCTCCGCTGTATGAAACCAATATAGCTAAATCCTTATTGGACAACCCGTTAGCGACACATCTTAACTCATCCCAGTCTTCTCTTGCGTTGCAGATTATCCCTGCAAAGGTTAGTTTTCTGGCCGCATCAATGCAAGTTGGCAAGGATGCTCCGACTCCAAAGAACTCAATAAAATTACTTTCATGAATGAAGCTTGCTGCCTTATGAATATCAAGCTCATTAATATGTTCCAAAGTCCATTCCATTTCCTGTTTGACTCTGTCCATATGTGCTGTCAAAAAGCTCGGAGGATGTACAGCTTCTTTATATAATTCTTGTTCGCTATCTTTGTTTAAGCTGTATTTTAAGTCTTGAAATCCGCTGAATCCTAAGCGTTTACATGTTCTGCTTATTGTAGCAGTTGATATGAATAAAGCTTTTGATAAATGGTCCAAGCTCGATTCAGCTACAAGCGCTGGGTTTGCAATTATATAGTCCAATACTTGTTTTTCTAATTCGCTGAGTTCGCCTTTAGATTGGGCAAGGCGCTTTAAGAGGATATTCAAATTTTTTCAGCTCCAGACTTTGTTAAGAAAGGTACTAGCTAGTCCTCTTTATTATAAGTCGACTGCCGGCGAAAAAGTACTGTTGCAGCTGCAGTTTTAAAAAGATATTGCCTAAAACCTACGAAAGAGGCTCAGGCAATATTTGTAACTATCTCGCAGCAGCTGGCTGTACCTCATCAGGGATAGGGCAGACATAGCCTTTTTCTCCAACTGTTTGCTGCAGCTCCTTTTTCGCTTCTATAAGTAGTTCCGGATCTTTAAGCAGTTTAGCTGCAGTAAGGAAAAGGATTTTTGCAACCTGTAAGGTTCCTTTATGAGCGCTGCTTGATTTTCCTTGTGCTGTTAACTGCCAAGTATGAAAGGGAGTTCCGATTGCGCAAGTTGTAACATTGCATTGAGCTGTTGGTGTAACCCAGCTGACATCGGAAACATCAGTAGAGCCTGGCATGAGTGACATTGATTGTTCGTAAGCAAGGACATCCTCGAACAAGGGACTATCCCCTCTGTTCATACTTAAAGGTTTATATGCTTCTGTTAGCATCTCATCAGTAAGGGTGGCTTGAATCTCTGTCGCAAACTGCTTTTCGGCAGCAGTGAATTTTGTCGGCCCGACTTCAAGCATTGCTTCTTGCATCACTAAATTAAGCGTGTTGTTCGGGATATAGTTGGAGCAGGCCTTATCTATAACAACCTCCATTTCTGTGCCAGTCATTAAGGCAGCTCCCTTTGCGACATCTTTCACTCGTTCAAATAAATCTATCACCGTATCTGTTTTAGGAGCGCGGATTAAATAAAGGACCTCTGCAAAGCCTTGTACAACATTTGGGGACAAACCGCCTGAGTTAGTGATGGCATAATGAATACGAGCCTGGTCAATTATATGTTCTCTCATATAATTAGATCCAATATTCATCAGCTCTACTGCGTCAAGCGCACTTCTTCCTAAGTGAGGAGAGCCAGCAGCATGTGCGCTTTTGCCTTTGAAACGGAAGTAAACTTGAATATTCGCTAAGGAGCTGGTGTTCATTACAAAGGTAATGTCATTTGGATGCCATGTTAATGCACAATCAACATCATCAAATGCTCCCGCTCTGACCATGAATGTTTTGCCTGAACCGCCTTCTTCTCCAGGGCAGCCATAATAACGAATGGTGCAAGGAATATTGTTTTCGGCCACATAATTTTTCAATCCAACAGCAGCAGCCATGGCTCCTGTGCCTAGAAGGTTATGACCGCAGCCGTGGCCATTGCCGTTTGGAATAAGAGGACATTCCCTCGCGGTTCCATCTGCCTGACTTAAGCCTGATAAAGCATCAAATTCACCAAGGAAAGCGAAAACTGGCGTGCCTGAACCAAATTCGGCCATAAAGGCGGTCTCCATGCCGCCGATCTTTTCGTGAATTGTAAATCCTTCCCCTTGAATAGCTGTCTTCAAATAAGAAGCGGAGGCGAACTCCTCAAACCTTGTTTCAGGATGATCCCAGATATAATCGCTTATTGTGCTCCACTTGGCCTTTGTTTCCTCTAAGTATTCTGTAATCCAAAATAAGTTGCTCATCTATAATCCTCCTCTTAAAAATAAAAAAATTAAAAAAATTTTGACATTTACTTGCAGTTGTTGCTTCCATCCATTAAAATAACGTTAGATTTCCTAACATTAAAAGGGTAGGTTAATGGCGAAAATGCAAAAATCCACCACAAGCTAAAAGTATAAGGAAGCTGCTTGCGATGGATTGTATCTATTTTAACTATTTTGGATAATACGAAGAATATCATGGGCGTTATCGCCAGCAACTGCTGCGAAGTCTTCCCATACCTCATCACGAAGAAGGTCAATCTCGACAATTTTTTTTGCTAATTCGATTGCTTCTTTGCTGATCATTGCAAATAGCTCCTTTCAGTAAAAAATTTTACGTTCTCTCCTGATGACCAACTATACATAAATATTTTAAAAGAATTTTATGCAAAAAACAGCTATATTGTCAGGTATTCTTACCTATTTTTTGAATTTTGCGTTAGATTTTATAACAGGATACGATAAAAATCTGAATACTCGTATTATAATTACAGTTAATGAGAGAAATTATTACTTCATGAGGTGAGATGATAATATGGATCATGAGCCATCCTACAAAAAAAGGAAAGTTATCACGATTGGTGTTGTTAGTGAGCTGACTGGGTTAACAGAAAGGCAAATTCGCTATTATGAACAACGAAAGCTTATTTTCCCGGAAAGACCTGAACGGGGGAACCGGAAGTATTCATTTTCAGATGTAGAGCGCTTAATTGAAATTGCCAACAAGCGGGAAGAAGGAGTAAGAACCCATGAAATACGTCAGGAAATAATTAAAAAAACCCGTGAAGAAGAAGAGCGCAAAATAAAAAAACAAATGTTACGCGGCCAAATCAATGCGCGGTTTGGCATTCAAAAAGACTGAAAACAAAATGAGAAAATTCATCCACTTCGAAAATTGTCCCCTTCATAATATTTACATTCCCAAGTGAAAGTCCTTTTTTAAAGGACTTTTTGTTATGTTTGCAAACAGGAGTTGTACTTCTTCTATTGATTATAGGTGAACATGTCCTTTAAACTGATAATGGTAATTTCTTTTAACAGCTAAGAATGTTTATATATTGGAGAGTTGGCATGGACTATATATCCAAAGAAAAAACGTATGAAATAATTGAGGTTTGCTTGCTTGCTGGAAGAATTATGCTCAAAAATGGAGCAGAAACATATCGGGTGGAAGACACGATGACCCGCATAGCCAAAGCGTATGGAGTGGAGGATTCAGAC
Organism: Niallia laureatilytica; assembly: GCF_046613985.1. Taxonomy (NCBI): domain Bacteria; kingdom Bacillati; phylum Bacillota; class Bacilli; order Caryophanales; family Bacillaceae; genus Niallia; species Niallia laureatilytica. The sequence continues at coordinate 182,975 of NZ_JBKKHP010000003.1, forward strand.
AGCTTTGTTACACCTACTGGTATTATCTTTTCTTTAGAAGGGCGTGAGCCGACAAAGACAAAGCTGATTCGGATTATTGACAGAACAACAAATCTGGAAAAGGTTCTGAAGGTAAATGATATATCGCGAAAAATCAGCTCCGGCTATATCTCTTTGCAAGAGGCATATCATCTATTGAAAGAGATTGATAAAGAAGGCCCAACCTATACAGTTTGGGTGCAGTTTGTTGCTGCGGCAATAGCAAGCGGCTGTTTCTTAATAATGTTCCAAGGAATCTGGAAGGATTTCTTAGCGGCTGTGATTGCAGGCGGAGCAGGGTTTTTATGTTCTGTTTATTTCCATCGAGTGGTGCAAATTAAGTTTTTTGCAGAATTCCTGGCATCGGTGCTCGTTGGATTGATTGCTTTTGGAGCTGTTTATATAGGTTTTGGTGCAGAAACAGACAAAATCATTATCGGTTCGGTTATGCCCCTTGTTCCAGGGTTGCTGATAACTAATGCAGTCAGAGATTTAATGGCAGGTCATTTAGTTTCAGGCATCTCTAAAGGAGCTGAGGCCTTTTTGACAGCTTTTGCGATTGGATCTGGAATTGCTGTTGTGTTTGTAGTATTTTAAGGAGAAATTTATATTATGTGGGAATTATTAGAACAAGCAGTTACAAGCTTTATTGCATCATTTGCCTTTGCGATGATTTTTCACACACCACAACATTTGCTTGTGAGATGCGGGTTTGTCGGCATGTGTGGCTGGGTCGCATATTGGGGCGCGGTCTATGTAAATATAGATGAAGTTCCTGCGACGATCATTGGTGCATTTCTTGTTGCAGTGATGAGTCAAGTATTTGCAAGATGGTATAAAACACCGGTTATTATTTTTACAGTAGCTGGGATCATTCCCCTTGTACCTGGTGGAATGGCTTATAATGCCATGCGACACTTTGTGGAGAATGACTATTATAACGCAGTCAGCCTTGCTGCCAAAGCGTTTCTCTTATCAGGGTCGATTGCAATCGGATTGATGTTCTCAGAAGTGATAAATCAGTTGTTATATAAAAGAAAAACAAGAAAAAGCAATGGAAGCATATAAATGAGTGCTTATCATTGCTTTTTTTATGTAACAGGTTGTTCCTATAAAGTAACAAGTTCCATTCGGTGTGACTAAGTACTAAATCTGGAAGATGTATTTACTATCATGAGCGTGCATTGTAACTTATAGATGTAAAGCAAAAGGGAGCAATGCTATTTCCCTTCATCCCTGTTGATTAAGGAGGATTGCATATAGTCGAAAGTCTCTTTTCCTAACCGTTCAATTAAAAACATGACTGGTATTTGAGTCGTTAAATTGACATTTCCCAAATATTCTGTCGTTATATAATACGCCAGGTTGTAATCAGACATTTTGGCCAGTGAGCTGTCAGAATGATTTGTCAAACTTACAATGATGCTGCCGTCCTGCTTAAGGCGGTCCAGCTTTTCCATTGTTGACTTAGATTCGCCTGACACAGACAGCACGATTGTGACACTGTCAGTTATGTAGTGACTGTAAATTGGGAAATACGGATCTTTAATATGAAGAGAAAATTTCTTGAGACCGGAGAAGAACCTTGCACCATATTCTGCAATGACGCCAGAGGTTCCTGCACCGATAAAAATAACGATTTTTGCTTTAGCGATAACTTCGGCTATTTCTTTAATTTTAGATTCATAGTTTGCTGAAAGCGTTCTTTCTACGAAATCGGAAACAGTTGTATATGTATTGTTAAGCCGATATGTTTCTTCCTCTGCAAGATGATTTTTCAGCTGCACCTTGAATTCAGTAAAGCCGTCAAAACCAAGCTTTTTGCAAAAACGAAGTATGGTGGTTGTGGAGACATGCGTTTCATTTGCGAGTTCTCGTATTCTCATATAGGTTACTTCCCGAGAATTCTTCATAATGTAATTGTAAAGCTCATATTCAAGATCGGAAAAAGATTGAATCTGCTCATTTGTAAACATGTTAAACACATCCATTAAATAGATTTACTCCAACTTAGATAATCTTATTATAACATCAACTAAAATTGAAAAGGGTTACACACCTAAAAATAAGAAAAGGGGCGTTTCTATATGAGCAACGGAATTAAAATTGTAACGATTGGCGGAGGTTCCAGCTACACACCTGAGCTTGTTGAAGGATTCATTAAAAGATATGATTCACTGCCGGTTCGTGAGCTATGGCTTGTTGATATTCCTGAAGGACAAGAAAAATTAGAAATCGTAGGTAATTTAGCGAAGCGTATGGTGAAAAAGGCTGGTTTACCAATAGAGGTTCATTTGACTCTTGACCGCAGAGAAGCCTTAAAAGATGCCGATTTCGTTACAACTCAATTTCGTGTCGGCTTGCTTGCAGCAAGAGCGAAGGACGAAAGAATTCCTTTGAAATACAATGTAATTGGACAAGAGACAAACGGTCCTGGCGGCCTTTTCAAAGGCTTACGCACAATCCCTGTCATCCTTGACATTGTTAAAGATATGGAAGAGCTTTGTCCAAATGCTTGGCTGATCAACTTCACGAACCCTGCAGGAATGGTAACAGAAGCAGTGCTTCGTCACAGCAATTGGAGAAAAATCGTCGGTCTTTGTAACGTGCCGATTTCTATCCAAATGAGTGTAGCCAAGCTGTTGGAAGTAGAACCTGAGCGAGTTCGCGTTGATTTTGCAGGACTTAACCACATGGTATACGGCCTGCATGTGTATCTTGACGGAAAAGAAGTTACAAAAGAAGTGCTGGAAGAAATGACTTCAGGCAAGCATGCAAGTGCGACAATGCGTAATATTGCAGCAATTGACTGGGATCCAGACTTCATTAAAGCGTTGGGAGCAATCCCATGCGGCTACCACCGTTACTACTACAAGCAAGCACAAATGCTTGAGCATGAGCATGAGGAAGCAGCAGAGCAAGGAACAAGAGCAGAAGTTGTACAAAAGCTGGAAAAAGAGCTGTTTGAATTATACAAAGATGAAAATCTTTCTATTAAACCGCCACAGCTTGAAAAACGCGGAGGTGCATACTACAGCGATGCAGCCTGCAGCTTGATCGACTCCATGTACAACGATAAGCGCGATATCCAGCCTGTTAATACAATTAATAACGGTGCAATTGCCAGCATTCCTGATGAATCAGCTGTAGAAATCAGCAGTGTTATCACAAAAGACGGCCCTAAACCAATCTCTATTGGTGACCTTCCTGTACCTGTCAGAGGCTTAGTACAGCAAATTAAGTCCTTTGAAAGAGTGGCAGCAGAAGCAGCGGTAACAGGCGACTACAATACAGCATTGCTTGCGATGACAATCAACCCGTTATTGCCTTCTGATAAAGTGGCGAAAGAAATTCTGAATGAAATGCTTGAAGCACATAAAGAGCATTTGCCGCAATTCTTTAAAGAAGATAAAGTTTTATCATAATCAGGAACAACGAATGTGAGAGGAGTGTCATTGTTGACACTCCTCTTTTTGTAGAAAAACAAAAAAGAACTATATTACTAGATTTTAGTGTTGAAAAAAGGGAGAATATGTCCTATTTACTATAATATTCATAGGAAAATAAATGCATTTATGGTCAAAAGTTCGTTTTATCCTTTATTTGGATATTAAAATGTGGTAATTAATATATAGATGTTTGTTTTCCATTAGCTACATAGTTATAAAGAATGATAGCTAAAATTTTTTTGAAAAAGGAGAGAGGAAACATGGCAGGAATCATTCGAGTAACCCCTGAAGAGCTTATTAGCATGTCAAACCGTTATGCAAACGAGGGAAGTCAAGTTGGTGAACAAGTCACTCGTTTGGATCAAATGATCCAAGAATTGGAAAGCATTTGGGAAGGTCAATCAAGCCAAGCGTTCAGTGAGCAATACCAATCACTTCGCCCTTCATTCCTTAAAATGCAGCAATTGCTAGAGGATATCTCCTCACAATTGAACAGCACAGCTAAAGCGCTTGAGGATGCTGATGCTCAAATCGCTAACCAAATTCGCGGCTAAGTGTCTGAACTTAATATCGTTAGAGCTTCTTCATGATTTGCATCATGATGGGTGACGAAATAGCGGATGTGGCTTTTTAAAAGCCGTGTGTATTTTAATAAATGAACTAAACCCTAGGAGGAGCGCTTTTTTTATGGAGCGCTCCTTTACGTTTTGAGGTGGAAAATAATGTATATAGAAGTAACGGTCGATTTGCAGAAATACAATCGAAACAAAATCGACTTACGCTTATCTGACTATTACACAATAAAAAAGCTAATTGATTTATCATGGCAGGTTTCTGATATAGAAACTCTTCCACGATCAGGTTATTGGGTGCGTGTGAAAAATAAACAAAAGGTATTCCCGGGAAATCAACGGCTAACAGATGCAGGAATTACTACGGGAGATATTATTGAAATTTTATGAGGGTGGTATAGAAGATGCCTCAAGCTGAACGTACATACTTAGAAAAAAAGTTGGATGCGATAATCAAAAAAGACAAAAATCGTATTACGTTTATCTTTCAAATTGAAAAGATAAAGATGGATGATAAGAGTGAAGTGTTAATTCTTAAGGATATAGAAAGTCAGCTTCCTAAAGAAATTAATGTAGAGGAGGATGCTCTTCAAATACAGATTGATATTCCCAGCTCCTATCAATATGGTACCTCTATTCAAGGGCTTTCGCACAAGGACAGATTAAAAATAATCTATCAATTGATTCATAAAGTAAAAGATCATCGCATCTCAAGGCTGCATCTTTTCATCAGTCCCGAGAACATTGTGGTGGATCAAGGCTTGACCCCTTATTTCCTGCATTATGGAGTGAAAGAAAGTCTGCCTCCTTACGAAAGAGATGAGGTTGAGCTGTGGCAAGAGCTGAAGGCGCTGGCTGCTTCTTGGGTCGATGTCTCCCGTTCATTTGAGCAATACCTGCAATATGAGAAGACTTTGGAGCTGAGTGAAGACAGCAAAAGGGTGCTTGAGGCCGAGTCTGTTGAAGAGCTGTTAACAGTAATCGACGAGTTTATAAGGAAGGATAGGGAGTTTGCATCTCTGTATATAGAAGTGACAAAAAAGAAATGGAAATGGTTCCGTAATAGTTTGATTGCTGTGAGTGTTCTGCTTGTACCAGCCATTATATATTCCTTTTATTCTATCTTTTTTCTGCAGCCGAAGCAGTCCAAGATTATACTTGCACAAGAACAATTTCTAACCAGTTCCTACAGTGACGTAATTAATACACTTCAGCCTTATAAAATCGATGACTTGCCTAAGGTTGCTAAATATGAATTGGCAACAGCTTATATTTCAAATGAAAACCTGACAGATGAGCAAAAACAATTTGTCCGCAATACCGTCACCCTGCAATCTGATACTAAGTATTTAGATTATTGGATCCAGATTGGCAGAGGAGAAGGGGAAGAAGCACTGAAAACGGCAAGATTTCTAGAGGAGACAGATCTTATTGTCTTTGCCCTTATTAATTACCGGGAAAATATTTCTGCAGATGAATCGATGGACAGCGAGGAACGTCAGCAAAAAATCGATGAAATTGATCGGGAGATTAAGGAATACCAGCAAGAAGAAGACAGTGAAACTTAATCGTTTATCGTCATTACGTCAGCGATTAAAGAGGAGATAACAAGATGTACACATTATTTGTATTTCATGATGATACATACGAAAAGGCTCATCTGAAAAAGGATGACGAGCTAACCATCGGAACAGCAGTTGATGATGATATTACTTTAACCGCAGCAAACATAATAAGCCAGTTAACAGTAACAGTCGACAAAAATGGGAATGCCTTCTGTCAGGTTGGCAAGGAAACAGTCCAGTTAGAGGAACAAATGCAGCATTCTGTAAATACAGGGACTTTATTTATTAAGTTGTTTCTAACAAGGAATCTACCTGAAACCACCTATTATATTGGTAATCGTAAGGAAATCCGTTTTGCAGCGAATGGAGATGAAGGAAAGAGCGCGTCGGAATACTGGCTGCTAGAGAAACAGGACGAGTTGTCAGCAGGCTTTATGCTCGATTTATATGACAAACCGTCTGTAAAGAAAGGGGAAGCCAACTTATATCTTAATGGCCATTTGCTGGCTGCAGACAGTGAATTGGAATTAGGCGATATCCTCTTCTGGAATGGTATGGAAATTACATATTTGGAGGAAGACCTACTTGCTGTTACGAGTGCAAAGGAATTTGGCACAGAGTTGGAGGCAATTAAACCTCATCAGTCTGAAATGAAAAAACGTTATCCTTTATACAGACGAACACCGAGGATGGTATATGAGCTTCCAAAGGAGAAAGTTCAACTCACATTTCCAGGACAAGAGGCACAGCATACGAAGCGCCCACTATGGCTGATTATCCTGCCGCCATTAATGATGCTTATCGTAATGGGAATTGTAGCGCTGTTCATTCCTAGAGGAATATTTATCGTCGTTTCTCTTGTGATGTTTGCAACTACTTTATTTACATCTACCTTCCAGTATTTTAAAGATAAAGCAAACCGCAAGGAATGGGAGCTAAGAAGACGGCGTATTTATTCTAATTATTTGGAAGAGAAACGGGAAGAGCTTCATCTGCTGTCTGAAAAGCAGCGTGAAGTGCTTCACTATCATTTTCCATCCTTTGAACGAATGAAATATATGGTCTCAGAAGTATCAGACAGAATATGGGAGCGAACATTAACAAGTCAGGATTTCCTGCAGTTCCGCATTGGAACAGGTAAAGTGCCGGCCAGCTACAAAATCGATGTAAGCTCACAGGATATGTCCAACAGGGAAATGGATGAGCTCATGGAAGCGTCAAAGCGTCTTGAGAAAACCTATCAGGAACTTGAGCCGCTACCAATCACTGTCGATCTGTCAAAGGGTGCAATTGGATTAATCGGAAAGGAAGCAGTACTTAAAAGGGAGCTTCACCAACTGATTGGTCAACTGGCATTCTTCCACAGCTATCATGATGTCCGCTTCATCTTTATTTTTGATGAAAAGGAATACAGCACATGGGAGTGGATGAAATGGCTGCCTCATTTTCAGCTGCCTAATTCCCATGCAAAGGGCATGATTTATAACGAAAGCACGAGAGACCAGCTTCTGAGCTCGATATATGAAATGATTCGGGAAAGAGACTTAGAGGAGGATAAAGAAAAGCTGTTATTCTCCCCGCACTATATTTTTATCATTGCTAACCAGCAGCTTATATCAGAGCATGTCATCCTAGAATATTTAGAGGGTGAGCACAAGCAGCTTGGCATCTCTGTCATCTTTGCTTCAGAAGCAAAGGAAAGCTTTTCTGATAATATCCATACGCTTGTCCGCTATATTAACACCTCTCAAGGAGATATCCTGATGCAGGATAAAAAGGCAGTCGAAATTCCGTTCAGCCTTGATACCCATCAGTATGAAAATAATGAGTATTTTGCGAGGATGCTAAGGACGCTGAACCATCAGGTCGGTGTGACAAACTCTATTCCAGAGAGTGTATCCTTCTTAGAAATGCTGCAATTTAAAGATGTTAAAGATATACCAATCGAGGAGTACTGGCATAATAACCAATCAGCAAAATCGCTAGCAGTACCAATCGGTCTTAAAGGGAAAACAGATCTTGTCAGATTGAACCTTCATGAAAAAGCACACGGTCCGCATGGATTATTAGCAGGAACTACTGGGTCTGGTAAAAGTGAATTCTTGCAGACATACATCTTGTCATTAGCTGTGCACTTCCATCCCCATGAGGTTGCCTTCCTGCTGATTGACTATAAAGGTGGGGGAATGGCTCAGCCATTTAAGAATATGCCCCATCTGCTTGGCACTATCACCAATATTGAAGGAAGCAAAAACTTCAGCCAGCGCGCACTTGCTTCTATCAAGAGTGAGCTCAAGCGGCGCCAGCGTCTGTTTGACCAATATGAGGTGAATCATATTAATGATTATACTCGTCTGCATAAACAAAATAAGATTGCTGAACCGCTGCCGCATCTCTTCCTTATTTCTGACGAGTTTGCAGAATTAAAGAGCGAACAGCCTGAATTCATTCAAGAACTGGTCAGTGCTGCCAGAATTGGACGAAGCCTTGGTGTCCATCTTATTCTCGCAACACAAAAGCCAGGCGGCATTATTGACGCGCAAATCTGGAGTAATGCCCGCTTCCGCATTGCCTTAAAAGTGCAAAATGCTGAGGACAGCAGAGAAATCTTGAAAAACGGAGATGCTGCCGGTATTACAGTGACAGGAAGAGGCTATTTGCAGGTTGGCAATAACGAGGTATACGAGCTGTTCCAATCTGCATGGAGCGGAGCAGCCTATAACGATGAAGCCTCACTTAATGAGGATGAGGTTGCTCTTGTTACAGATTTAGGACTAGTGCCTTTATCGGAGCTTTCCTCACAGGATACAACAGGAAAAGATTCGGTAACAGAGATGGAAGCAATTGTTGAAGAGATTGAAGCAGTTCATCAAAAATTAGGTCTTATCAAAATCGCTAGTCCATGGCTGCCGCCTTTATCACCGCGCATCTACAGACCAGATATCGCCCAAGAGAAAGAAGCGAAGAAGGTCTTGTTGGCAATGGTTGATGAGCCTGAGAAACAAAGTCAGTCTTCATATACATATGAATGGATGGAGGATGGCAATGTCGGAGTCTTCGGATCTTCAGGCTATGGAAAAACACAGACAATGATTACCTTGCTGATGGGAATTGCTGCCGATGCAAGCCCGGAAGAAGCCCATTTCTATTTGCTTGATTTCGGTAACGGCGGTTTGCTGCCATTAAGGCAGCTCCCGCATTCGGCAGATTATTTCTTGATGGATGAGCAGCGCAAAACGAATAAATTCGTTGCCATTATTAAAAGTGAGATGGCGAAGCGAAAGAGACTGTTCCAACAAATGGAGGTAAGCTCCATTAAGATGTACAACACTCTTTCGGCAGATCCGCTGCCATTATGGTTTATTGTCATTGATAACTATGATGTTGTGAAAGATGAAATGCATGACTTTGAGACCCAGATGAATCAATTTGCAAGGGATGGACAATCGCTGGGCATCTATATGATTTTCAGTGCAACGAGAGTTAATTCTATTCGTCAGACATTAATGAACAATCTTAGAACGAAAATTGTCCATTATTTGATGGACAACACGGAAGCTTATTCCATATTAGGCAGGGTGCCGTTTGAGCCTGAACCGATTCCAGGCCGAGCAATTATTAAAAAGGATTCTGCCTTTTTCTCTCAAGTTGTTCTGCCAAACATCGGAATGGATGAATATGAGCAGCTGCGATTGCTGAAAGAAGACATTGATGCTTTAAAACAGAAGTATATGGAATGTGATAAGCCGAAAGCAGTGCCAATGCTGCCTTCTGAACTGAATAATAAACAGTTCTACTTGTATGTAAAGGAGCAGCAGCAAGGCTTAATTCCAATTGGATTGGAAGAGGAGCTTGTCGAGCCTGTCAGCATAAACTTTGCCAAGACCAATCATTGCTTAATTTTAGGTCAAGCGCAAAAAGGCAAAACAAATGCCATGCAGCTTATTTTAAATGAGGCGCTTAATCAGACGACCGAAAAGCCTGCCATCTTTGATTCTATTGACAGAAGCCTGTCACATGTTGGAGATAAGGATGAGGTCAGCTTTATCGATAACAAGGAAATGATTGCTGCTTGGATAGACAATGTTGAGAACATTTTAAAGCAGAGGGAATCAGATTATGCAGAGGCTGTGCAAAGCGGCAGGATGCCAGAGAAGCACCCGCATATCTATATGTTTATTGATGGATACGGAAGGTTTTTACAGCAAGTCGATAACCGCATTCAAGAAAATATTGTTCGACTTATGAAGAATTACAGCCATCTTGGTTTCCATATCGTTGTATCTGGAACAAACAATGAGCTGACCAAAGGCTATGACCCACTGACATTAGAGTTGAAGCAAGTCCGCCAGGCACTTGTCTTAATGAAGAAGTCAGAGCAGACCTTATTTACCCTCGCTTATGACAGACAAGAGCAGGAAGTGCAGCCAGGGTTCGGCTATTATGTGGAAAATGGTAAAGAAAAGAGAATCCAGATTCCGTTGATGTTAGTGGAAAGGAAGGTGAGCCTATAGTGAAGGGCTTTCCTATATGGAAGATAATTATCGCATTAGTTGTCATTATTGGTTCCCCATTGCTGTTTTTTAAGGCAATTGGGGAAAATCCCCTTAAAGAGAAGGAGAACGCAACAAAATCAATTGCTATTGTAAACGAAGATGTTGGCGTACAAGGGGAGCAAGAAATTCGTTTAGGCGAAAGTGCTGCAAGTATTTTGGCAAAAGACTCTGCATATAACTGGAGTGTTGTTGGCAGAAGCGCCGGCGAAAGCGGGCTGCGCAACAATAAATATGATGCTGTCATTTATATTCCATCAGACTTTTCGAAGAAAGTAATGGATTATGAGAGTGAGAACCCAGCCAAGGTGACATTTGATTATAAGTTGCAAGCACAATTAAATGCTGTCAATACAGAGAAGGTAAAGCTGGAAATTGAAAAAGCAACAAAGCGGACAAATCAGCGCGTATCTTCTTTATATTGGAGCTATGTCGCGACAGACATGAATTCTGTTAAGAAGGAATTCGACCAAATCCTGCAAAAGGAGCTTGATTTCCAAACTACGATGCTTGCCTTTTATAAGCCGAGCTCAAAGGATTTAACAGATCAGATAAAAGAACAGCAAACGATGCTAAACAATATTAAGAACTCCTTCGGGCAAGTTGCTGATCAAGGGACAGATCAGGCAGCTTCAGCTGATTCCTTTTCAGAGGACTTAACAGGTTTTGTTGATAATGTGAAAGCATATGAACAATATCAACAGGAGCAACAAAAGCTTCTTGCAAGCATTCAAGAGGATGCGGTTGCCAATATTAGCACAGCGACAGAAAACCAAAAGTCGCCGTATTTGCAGACACAAAACTTGTTAAATGAGAATGAACAAACAGTATTGCAGCAAATGGCCGACTTGAACACTTCTCTGCAGACAAATGAAAGCCTGCTTCTAGAAACAAAGCAAGAGCGAGTTGATACAGTCGGAAGCCAGCTGCTTTCCTATAATCAATATCAAAGCAATCTTTTAGACTATTATCAGCAGTTAGTTGATACGAAAACACTTAACTCCTTGCAGACTAAAATAGTAGCTGCAAAACAAGGTTTATCAGATGGAGAAGAAGTGCTGCTGCCAGAGGCTCCGCCGGAAAACCCGGAAGTGCCAGAGGAAATGACGGACGATGATGTTACAGAAGATCCAGGAACAGAGCCTGATGAAGGCACAGAAGAAGAGGGAGCAGATAGTGATAAGCCAGCTGATGACAGCGGTGAAAACTCATCTGCCACAATTGAGCAAGACGGAACGAACGGAAACGAGCAAACAGGTGAAGAACAGGAGCAACAGCCTGGAGGTTCGAATGAAGCAGGTAGTGAACAAAAGGAATTAGAAGATATCCATGCTGCTTTGCAAAGCCTTGAGGAACAATTGGCAAGCATGGCAGGCAGCACCTCTAGCGAAGAAGTGGCAAAGGCTGTTGAACAGCTGAAGGCTATTAATGAGCGTGTGCTGAAAGTGAGCGAAAGTCTAAAGACAAGCGGTGATAACCAGCAAGGTTATGTTAAAGGACTGCTTTCACAAATTGCCGAACTAACAAATCAGCTCACCAATAACGCAACAAGCTTAACAGAGCTGGAAACGAAGAATGAAGACTTAAATAAACAACTCGAAGAGCTGACGAATCAAAAAGAAAGATTAATAGAGTACGCAGAGGATTTAACAGAGGTAAATGACGAGCTGAGAGACCAGCTTTCCCAATACGCTGATAATATGACCGCAATATTGGATGTGATTGAAGAAAAGGAACAGTCTATATTATCATCTGAAGCTCTTTCCGGAGAGCGTAAACAGGAGCTTGAGAGCTGGTTTGATAAAGATATGGAGACAGGCAAAGTGGTAGATCTCCTTTATTACTATGCGTTCTTAAACGAGTATGAAGGCACATTGTCAAGCATGCTCGGTCAGAATCCAGCAAAAGAAGAAGTTATGGCAAATGAAGATTTCCTTAAACAAATTCAAGCTATCTTCCAAGTAACAGATGAAGAAGCCAGCTATTGGAATCAGCTGGAGCAGGAAACACCAACAATGCGTGACGGTTTAACTGCATTAAACGATAGATTTACTTTGTTTATGGCAGATTACAAGAAAACAATGGATGAAAATCAAAGCATTCTTTTAGACAGCTTTACTTCCATGCAAGAGGATGCGAGCAAACTAATGGAGCAAATTCAGCAGCCGGTTCAAAACGAGGCTGGCAATTTAAGTGCCGAAGCAAAGGGAACTGGAGTTGCAACGAGCTACAAGCTTATTCAAGAGCAAATGAGCTCCTTCCACAATGGGCTCAAGGAAGCAAGCGAAAGTCAGGATACCATTATTGATTACACCAATGATTTACATCAAGAGGTTTCTGCTGTTCAGACAGATGCAGATGTGCTGAACAATAAATGGTCAACAAATGTTAAGTCAACACAGCTAATAAGAGATGACGTCTTCTCCGTGCTTGGCAATGCTTTTGTTGACGATCAATCGAATGGTGTTGTTTATGACTTCCTTTCAAGTCCGCTGCAGCTGACTGCAGGAACTTCTGAAAAGGTTGAAACAAACACAGTGCCGCCGGTAGTTGTGCTGTTTATCGTTTTATTAAGCAGTCTGTTAATCGGTTATACAACCTACTATTTCAACAGCCTGCCATATTGGGTAAGAGCAGCACTATTCCTGCTCGTCAACACCCTTGTCGGCTTTATCATCAGCCTTTACGGTCTGAAAATATATCAGCTGGCAGAGCAGGCCACAATGGAATGGACGGTGTTCACTATCTTATTGCTAATGGTAAGCTCAGGCATAATTACTGTAGCATTTTCACTGCACCGCCTTGCCGGTCTGTTTGTAACAGCAGGTATGGTTGCTTTGTATGTCACACCATTGCTGGCATTGAGCACACCTAACTTTAAATTTACTGATCCGATGAGCAATGTATATATTTCCATTCAGTACAGCACTGAATCATTATTTGCTCCGGCTGCTATCATCCTGGTGTTTGCACTGCTTCTTCTTATCGTTCTGCAGGTGCTGATTGAACGATTTAAAGGTTCCTCCAGCAGCTTAGAGCATGAGGTGGGAGCTAATGAAACGATGTAAATGGATTATATATCTGGTTATTTGTTTTATGGGAATAAATGTTTATTTTTACAATGAAGCTGTGAAAAAAGCATATGCAGAGACAAATACAAATATTGATGAATTGGCACCAAATGATTATGAAGGTAAATCAACTGACAAAAATACAGACTTGCTTGATGAGGATGCTTCCTCATCAAGTAAGTCTGAAATTCCAGAAGAACAAAAGCAGCTCATATTTGACGGCAAAAAGACCTTTTCTGCTGATGATGTCAAAGAGAAGCTATTCCAAAAAGCAGCCACAAATAAGATTGAACAGAATGCAGAACAGCTTGGATTGTTTGCAGGTGATGATGAAATAAGGCAAGCGGGAGTATCAGAAGAAACATTGACTGATACCACCTCCTCTTTATCCTTATTTTTAGGCATTTTGATTGCTGTCTGCATCACTTTGCTTGGCATCGTTTTAACTGTTTTCTATCGGACAGCAAAACAAGGGGAAAGAAAGGGGCAATAATTATGAGTCTTTCTAGTATACTCGCAAACCTAGGCGGCGATGTAAGCGGCAAAATAGATAATATTGAACGAAAAATTAAAAGGTTAAGATCAGCTAAAAATAAAGTGGCGAATGAGCAGGATGCAATGCTCGAAGAAATCAGACAGCTGAAAAAGCCTGATTTAGACAAAAACTGGGTTGGCAAAAGAGCAGATGAGTTTGACGGAAAGCGGGAAGATGTGTATCAGACGATGAGTGATATTGGGAACAGGGAATATGAATATTACCAAAGCTCAATCGAAAATAAAATCAACTTCCTGGAAATAGAAAAAGCCAGTCTCCATGGTATCGGGGTCCTTGTTTCTGAAGCAAACAAACTATTGGACCGCGGAGAAGAAATGGTTGAGGATGTCAAAGGCAAAATATCTGAAATTAGAAGGATGTTGTGATATGGCTACGATTAAACTAAACCATGCAAATGCAATCAGCAAACTAAGCAATGCAGAACAGGCGGTGCACAATCTTGATATGAGCAGTGCACCGACAAGCAAGCTGAAGGATAACAAGCTTGATTTCACTTCAGAATGGAAAGAAAGAGAAGAACGAATCGAGAACTTGATAGAGGAATACAAAAAGATTGTTCTAAAGAATGTGGCCGATACGAAGGATAATATTGATGCATTGAAGGAACAAGATGAAGCGATAACCAGGTAAAGGGTGATGTCAGTGAAGGTATTAGATGGAAATAGCTTACGTGAAACAATGGAAGCAAGAGCTAAACACTATTCATCCATACGGGAACAGTTTGCACAGCTGCGCAAAGCCTTTCAAGACATTGTTGAACTAAATGAATTTGAGGGGCGAGGCGCAGAGGCAATTAAAGGATTTTACAGAGGTCAAATAGAAGTAACAGAAGCATGGCAGCGCCTGATAGACAGGCAAATTGCCTTTTTTGAAGGTGTGCAAGGCAAGCTGGAGGATAAGAACTTAGGCAGCAATACTAGAGTGGAAACTGGCTTTCTTGAAGAAGCGCTGCTTTATAAAGAACGACAGGCAGATGAAATGGTCAGTGAGCAGCGCAAAGCTCTCCAAAATATTTTCGCAGAGATCGAGGATCTGATATCCCTCGATCCTTTTTCTAGAGAGCGGTTCGACAACGAAATGGTAGAAGCTAGAAAGAAAAGGACCGATACACTAGATGCCGTCGGGCAAACCGACCAGGAGTTATTAGAAGAATACCTCTCCTCAGAAGGAGAAGAATTCTACGTGGCAGCCCTTTTCCGCGCCCTCCTTGAAGCTACAAAACAGGGCAGCGATATATCACCAATTCATTTTAACGCAGACGCTTACCTAACAAGCGAAGTGTATCAGCTCAAATCTAAAGCAGAAGCACAAACAGATGCATATCTCAGCTTCAAAAAAGAGGAAAAAGAAGCGAGAGAAATAGCAAACCGGCCATGGTACGAAGATCTATGGGAAGGGACCAAAACATTTGCAGGAGAATTCTCCGGCTATTATGATTATCTTAGGGCAAAAGACGGCGTCGACCCCGTAACAGGAGAAAAGCTTTCAGCCGGTCAGCGCGTCACAGCAGGAGCCATGGCCGCAGCAGGATTTATACCAATAGTCGGCTGGGCAGGACGGGCCATCAAAGGCGGCAAAGGCATTTACTCCGCAACGAAAGCCATCACAGCAGCCGATCACGCTCTCGATGCATACAGAAGTGCCAGCACCTTCTCCGCATTAGAGAAAACAGAAATGGGCCTTTACGGTCTAATCGCAGCAAACGGCCTGTCCGAATACATGACAGGCAATGACATGTTCGGCAACGAACTAACAGACGAGCAAAGGCAAGCAAGCCTTGCCCAAGGCATTTTTGCAGGGCTGCCCTTTGTGCCAACTATGGCGCGGGAAGCGACAAGTATGGGGAAAGGCTGGATTGATGACGTCACACAGCGTATCAGCAGCTCACCCAAACTTGTGACAGAAACCGGAATTGTCCACATCGATGATACTGTAAAAGCAGAAAGTAAGGCAGTGGAGTCTGTTAGCGGGGAAAAGGATAAGGCTTTGAGTTTGTTGTCTGGGCAACAAAGACCACAACTTAAAAATGGGCCAATAAAAACTAAAACTAGTGAATCTATACAAATTATTTTAGAGAAGTATGGTTATTCAGTTGATGAATTTTTGGTTTTATTACATCCAGATAAATTATTAAGTGAAGAAGATTTTCAGAAAGTTAATTTAATTAGAGATGAAATAGGCTTACCGCCAAAAAATACTCCAATGGCAAAAGTAATTCCACAAAGTGATCTATACAATTATCTTTATAATGAAGAATATAGTGGAGTAAGAGGGTTTACTGCTGTGAAGGAGCATACAGAAAAGTTGATAACTTTAGAAGAGAAATTTGAGGGGGCTCGTCTAGATTATAATAATACAGCATTTAAAATAACAAACGGTATTGACGGTATATCAGAGTCTGTTGGAAGTCCAGATAATTTTTTTGGAACAATAGAATATAAGATACTAGAGCCTGAACAGTTATCTATCCCAAGATGGGAGCCTAAACCTGATTCCTATCCGTACACAGGTAGAGGTTTTACAGGAAGCAGAGAAGTTGTTCTTCCAGAATACTACCAACAAGCAAGAAAGTTTGTTGATGGAGATTTGTTGATTATTAGAGATAGCAAAACAGGGGAACCTGTTTTCAAATTTATTTTTGATGAAGAAGTTGGATGGGTTAAAGATAATTAGGGTGGTGTTACATATATGGCGAGATACGCTAGATATAAAAGTGCAAATTATCCTCTAAATATACGTAATAATACGTATAGATTAAAGAGTAATAATAAGGAAAGTGGATTTAAGGTATTAGTGGATTTAGGTGGCAATGTTCATGATAATATATTTATTAAAGAAGTAGACATTGATGAGATTGAGTTAATATTTGAACGAAAATATAAGGTGATATATAAAGGAAAAGAATATGATACTTTTGCAATAGGGGAATTAGTGATAAATGATGGAAAAATTAAATTAGTGAGCAGTGATTCCGAGGATTATCATAATAAAGGGTTCGAGAAACAGGAGCAATTTGTGTTTACGAAAAACGTTAGAATAGAAGACATTGATGCATTAGTAGAAATTATAGAGCCAATTATGGAATTCAACAATTTACCTGTAGAAAGAAAGATAATTCCTAGTACTGAAATAAAGGAGTTTATAGATAACGAACTATTTTAAGGAATTAGGAGAATTATGAGATTTACTATCATATTACAAATGGTAAAAAGATATCGATAGTTAAAAATCGCCAGCTTTTGTTGTCATGTACAATTATAGTTTCTATTTAAAGCAAGTTAATAAAAATAGCCTTCCTTTAGCTCGAAAGGAAGGTACTACTGCTGGTAAGGATATAGAAAATCTTAAGAGAAGTTACTTTAAAAAGTAACAATGCTAAAGCATTATTTTAAAAGGTGTTTCCTTTAAAATAATGCTTTTTATTTATAGGTTGCCTTTTAGAACTTGAGGAATAACAAACGAGGTGAGCGATATTAATGATTATTAGTCAGGTATAGGAAAATAACAGAGGTTAAGGGAAACTATATAAAGGAAATTGTTCCTCCATATAAGAATTACTATGTGTTAGAAAAGAAAAGGGAAATATGGGAGTTTGATTTAGTTATTGTAGAGAGGCAGAATGAGCCTTATCTAAAACAGAAAAAACAATTCAAATCAGAAACAGACACGGCAAAATACTTCTTACTTAATAGATTGTTGGACTACTATTTTGCGAGGTATATCAGTCCGTTTATGAAAGAGCATCCACAATTTAATATCGGCAGGCCAACTGTTAATGAAAATAAATTATGGATTGCGATGTCTTTGGCTGGAATACCTAGCGATATGCTTATACGTGAAAATAATGCTGTTAAGCTAAAACAGCTAGACGAAGCGCAATCGTCTGTAACATATGTTGGCAGTAAAGGAAACACAGTGAGTTCCAGTATACCAATTGATTATTAAAGAGCACTATTTATTACCTTTAAAAGTTTTTTTGCTATATCTATTTGAACAAAATATAAGCAGAATACTGCAGTTAGAAGGAGTAAGTGCTGAAAACTCTGAAGAAGATCTCAATATTTTTCTGGCTTAATTTTAATTGAAGTCTGCTTTGGTACAGGAGATGCAAAGTTTGTATTTGCAAACGCTCTTGAAAGAACGGATACATTCTACTATCAAAAGAGAGTGACCCTGGATGAGATATATTTAATAAGAGAGATAACCGAGCTCTAATCACCATAAATGTTTAATTCCGATAATATATTAATGGAGGAATACAGTTGTGATAAAAAAAGGTTATTATGGAATCTATAAAGGTGAAGAATATAAAGTTACAAAAGATATGGATAATAATATGCATTGAGGATATTTCTAAGATAGACAGTGATTTTGTTGATACATATGGTAGAGGGATTTATAAGAAAAGAATAAACCGAAATGATCTAGCAGAATATAAGGGAAAAACATTTAATGTCAGTCCACGCATAGTAGACGGAAAGGTATTTCTCGGCACAGGTGATGCTAAATTAGCTATGAAATATCAGTTTGATAGGACAGACAAATATTATTATGAGAAATGGTTTCCTCTAGAAGAGGTTATCTTAACAGAGAATCGCAAAGATATAATATTAGAGTAAATGGAAGTTTATAAGAGATACTTTTAAGCATAATTTCATTAGAAGTTATGCTTTTTTCTATTGGGGTATTAATGGAACTATAAAGGATCCTGGCAGCCCGGCGGCCATAATAGGTTGTCTATCTTAGGTCCGTGGCTTTGCGTCTTTTACTTTCGTAAAATTTGCCTTTGCAAGATATTCATATATTCAGGTTTCTTTCTGGTGGAAGCTGTTCTGCTGTTCTTCGAAGATGGAAATGGCTTCCTTTAATAATTGTATGTCTATTTCGATTTCCCTTTTTATAAGAAAATCAGGGCATCTGCTGTGATCGTCTAATAAGCGCGCAAGCTCCCTTTTTACCAGCTGCAAACAAAACCACTTCCTTAATTTGGGGTTGCTGAATCTATTATGACTTATTATAGCCAACTTGAAAAGTATTCATGTCTATTTTGGGAAAAACAGTAAAAAAGATGTTCACCATTTAGCCTTGTATAAACATCATTCGATTCAGGAAATCTAATAAAACCGATAAACTTTAATAAGAGGAGTTCATAATGAAGAAAACATTGGATTGTGCAATTATTGGCGGAGGTATCGCTGGCTTGCAGGCGGCTATTCAGCTTGGCAGGTATAAACATAATGTATTGGTGATTGATTCAGAAAAGGGCAGGTCTACTCTTTGCAGGAGTTATCATAATATCCTTGGCTATCCGGACGGTATCAGCGGTGTCGAGCTGCGTCAGAAGGGAAAGCAGCATGCAGAAAGCCTTGGTGTCGAGTTTCTTGCTGCTGCCGCTACTAAAGTAGAGAAGCAGAGTGACTCTTTTCATATTTATACAGAAGCAGGGGAGTTTGAGGCGAAAAGACTACTGCTCGCAACTGGTATCATTGATAATATTCCGCCATTTCCTGAGCTATATCCTTGTTTAGGTATCAGTGTTTATCTTTGTCCAGATTGTGACGGATATGAGGTTAAGAACAAGAAGACGATTGTTATCGGCAATGGCAAAGTCGGTGCTAATATGGCATTAACATTGACTTATTGGACGCAGGAGCTAGTTTACATTAATCACGGCGGTGAAGCAATTGATGAGGAAGTGCAGAAGAAGCTGGACGAGCATCATATTCCTGTCATAAATAAGCAGATTAAAAAGGTAGAAGCAGAAGGATCCAACTTGAAAGGTTATACATTAGAAGATGGAGAATTTCTTGAAGGAGAACACAGCTTTATTGCATTTGGCGGCAATATTGTTAAGTCAGAACTGGCCAGACAGCTTGGCGTTCAAGTCATGGATAACAACCATATAACGGTTGATGGCAGAACAAAGATGACAAATGTCGAGAATGTTTGGGCTGCTGGAGATGTTGTTGCTCATTCCGAACAAGTGACGATTGCGATGGGGGATGGCTCTCAGGCTGCTATTTGGATACACAAATCTTTATTAAATGAAAAATAACCTCCTGATTTTTCAGGAGGTTTCCTTCGTTTACAAAGAGGCCCTGTAAACACGATAACCAATGAAATTTCCATATGTGTATAAGATTTGCGCATGCTCTGATAGCTTATTTTCCATTTCCATATTTCTTGAAACAGTAAAATCCATTTCCTCTTCTTCGGCTTCCATATTGGCATACATATGGGAGAACACAGTATGAGACAGCTTTATGTCTACATTTGTAAATCCTGCGTTCACTAAGCTGCGCACCCATTCTCCTTCTGTATATACCCTGTCAATACCATACACAGCCCGCATATTGCCTTGTTCTGCTGGTGTCAAATCCCTTTCAGATGTCATTTCCAATGCAAGGACGACACCATTTGGCTTCAGCACTCGCTTTAGCTCACTCAAAGATCTGCGGATATCTGTAAAGATAAGGACAGATTCTACAAGAATAATATCGAAGCTTCCATCAGGAAAAGGAAGCTTTTCAACGCTGCCTTCAAGCAGTCTGATAGGTAAGTTCTCCCTTTGGAAACGGATTGCTGCTCTTTTTATCATTGTTGGATGAAGATCGATGCTTGTGACAGAGCATGGATAATGTTTTTTTATAAAGGCGGAGGTTTGTCCTGTGCCGCAGCCTGCGTCTAAAAGTTGTGTTGTTGATGTTATTCTTTCTTGCTGCAGCAAGTATTTGGTCAAGGAAAGTCCGCCAGGATGGGCACCGTTTACCCCGTAGTAAGCTAGTGCATCTTGATAGGATGGTTTCATCATTATTCCTCCAATAGTCCGAAAGCATTTTGCTTCCTGCTGAAATAAGGAAGCTTTCCAATACTATATGGCACATCTTAAAAATAGGTTCTGGTAATGGGCGGGATTTAGAGAAAGGGATGAGCTATAATGAAAAAAAGAGAGTAGAGAGTGGGAAGTGATTAGATGGCCAAAGGAAAAACAAATGCAATGCGAATTCTGGATGGATTAAACGTCAGTTATAAAATTCACTCGTATGAAAATAAAGATGGAAAAATTGACGGTGTTTCTGTAGCGGACAAGATTGGTGTTGATAATAAGATTGTGTATAAAACACTTGTTGTCCAAGATGGGGGGAAGGAGGTTTATGTTTTTGTTATTCCAGTTGCCGAGGAGCTAGATTTAAAAAAAGCAGCAAAAGCAGTTCATGCTAAAAAGGTTGAAATGGCAGCAGTAAAAGATATTCAAAAGCTTACAGGTTATATTAGAGGCGGTTGCTCACCTGTGGGCATGAAGAAAAAATATACAACAGTGCTTGATAAAGGTGCAGATGGGCTGCCGTCCATTGTTGTCAGCGGAGGAAAAATAGGTCTGCAGATTGAACTGGAAGTTAAGGATTTAATGTCTGCGACAGACGCAGTGCTCGCTGATATTCTGTCATAATGCACCACTTCTTCTTACTGGGCATACCATATGTAAAGACAAAGGCCCAAAGGAGTGCGAATATAATGTATCCCGAATATCCATATTATGATCAAAAGCAAGAAGTGAAAACGATCCCCATTGCCTTTCCCCCGCAGCATCAGAACAGAATGCCAGGCTTTGAATATGAGATGAACCCACTGCCTATTTCAGAAAATCCCAACTATCAAGGCAGCGGCAAGCTCAAGGGGAAAGTGGCAATTATTACAGGCGGCGACAGCGGTATTGGCAGGGCAGCAGCATATGCCTTTGTAAAGGAAGGGGCAAAGGTCGTTATCGTTTACTTAAATGAACACAGAGATGCCCAAGAGACAGAGCAGCGAATTAAACAGCTGGGCGGAGAAAGTTTATTTATTGCAGCAGACCTCAGAGTCGAAGAAAACGCAGCGGTTGTTGCACAAAGGGCAATCCAGCGTTTTGGAAAAATTGATATATTAGTCAATAACCATGCCGTACAATTTGTACAAAAGAGCATTCTTAACATTACAAAGGAACAATTGCTGAATACCTTTGAGACGAATATATTTTCATTCTTTTACTTAATAAAGGCTGTGCTTCCTCATATAAAGGCGGGAAGTTCCATCATTAATACAACTTCTGTCACTGCATATGAGGGAAATAAGGATTTAATTGATTACTCAGCTACAAAGGGTGCAATTCTTACATTGACAAGGTCGTTATCTAAGTCGTTGGCTAAAAAGAAAATCAGGGTGAATGCTGTTGCGCCTGGTCCAATTTGGACACCATTGATTCCGGCAAGCTTTTCTGAAAAGAATGTTATGACTTTCGGAACTGATACACCAATGAAACGGGCCGGCCAGCCGTTTGAGCTTGCGCCTGCTTATGTATACCTGGCGTCTGATGATTCAAGCTACACGACAGGGGAAGTTATTCATATAAACGGCGGGCAAGTCGTAACGACATAAATAATAAACAAAAAGATGAGGCAGTTAATCATGCCTCATCTTTTTTTAAGAGAAAATCTGGATGATCCAGTTCATATAGCTGTCTGTAGCGTTTCTCTTTCAGAAGTTCCGTATGGGTGCCCCTCATTACTATCTGGCCTGCTTCCATAAAGAGAATCTCATCCATATGCTCTACGCCGACTAAATGATGAGTAATCCAGATGACTGATTTTCCCTCTAGAGCGGTAAAGATGGTCTGCAGAAGCTCCTTTTCTGTACGAGGATCTAGGCTTGCATTTGGCTCATCTAAAATGACTACTGGTGTGTCTTTTAAGAGAATTCTCGCAAGTGCGACACGCTGTCTTTCGCCTCCAGAAAAGCGCTGCCCTGTTTCCTGCATAAATGTATCCAGTCCTTCTGGCAGTTTTTGGACTAAATCACCGAGCTGGGCAAGGTTAATTGCCTCATTTAATTCCTTGTCACCAGCATTTTCTGATCCTAACAGCACATTGTTTCTTAGCGTTGTATCAAAAAGATGAGGATTTTGATTTAGTACAGAAATGATTGTTGAAGAGTCCATCTGAACGCAAGCAGTCTTTCCATTATAGGATACTCTTCCAACTTGAGCAGGAATCGCTCCTTGGATTAGCTTTAATAATGTTGATTTTCCAGCACCGCTTCTGCCGATAACTGCAATTCTTTTTCCTTGTGGGATATCCACAGAAACATTTTGAACGGAAGGAATATCAGCTTTTGTGTAGGAATAGGAAACTTGCTCGAGCTTAATGTGAACAGAATCTTCTTTTGCAGCAGTTTCCTGTGCGCTAATTTTTTGTTCAGCACCGTTTTCTATTTTTTTTAGTCTGTTCAAGGAATCCTGATAGCCTGGAATTCTTTCGAATGCCTCGGAAACGACGAGAAGTGCGTCCAGTATAGGTAATGCTACTAAAACTATTGCGGCAATCAATGTAGCTGGTATATGCCCTTGTGCATACTGTTCAGCAGACCAAACAAGCAAAGAAGTGATAACTAATGCAGCAACTGCCTGCTGTGCAAAATTACGCCATCTTGAAAAGCTTGTTAGCCTGCTGTTTACCTGAGCAGCAGAGACTTCATCTTCTTCATAAGAGGAAATAAAGCTGCCAGAGCGCCCGCTGATAACCCAATCTGTGATGCCTAAAACACTGTCAGTCAATCTTTGATATAGCCCGTTCCTTCGCTGTTTATAGTCTGTTTGTTTTTTTCTCATTAAAAAGAGAGAGCAAATCGGAAACACAATAAGCAGCAATGCTAAATATATGGCCATTAAGATCGCAAACGGAATATCAAGAATTCCGATAGAGCAGATGACGATGATATAAAGTACAAAGGCGGCAATTGTAGGGAAAATCGTCCTCAAGTAAATATATTGCAGCTGTTCAATATCTTCAGCCAGCACACCGAGCATATCGCCCATCTTGAAGCGGCTTTTAATGAAAAGTGCCTGTGGCTCTAAAATAAGGTAAAGCTTAATGCGCATTTTCGATAATATACGCAGCACCGCATCATGACCTGCCAGTCTTTCCAGGTAGCTGAACACAGCTCGGCTGATTCCGAATGCCCTCACACCGACGATTGGAATATAAACCATCAGGATGTTTTCAATCGGCATAGCAGATCTGCTGATCAAGAAGCCGGACGTAAAGGTGAGCATTGCTCCTGTACCGAGTGCCAAGATGGCCAATAAGAGAATGATTAGGATTCGTCCAGCGTTTTCTCTCATAAACGGAAATATCCAATTGTCTTCTTTCATGATTAGCAGCTCCTTACTGTGTCAGCAGCTTGTAATAGCTTCCTTTTGCTGTTACAAGCTCTTCATGTGTGCCGTTTTCAACTATTTTACCGTCTTCCATTACGAAAATCTGATCCATGTCCTTCATCCAATGAAGGCGGTGTGTTGCTAAAAAGACAAGCTTATCTTCAAATAATGGAAGCATTGTCTCCTTTAATTCGTACTCTGTTTCAATATCTAAGTGGGACGTAGGTTCGTCTAGCAGCATGACTTTCCGATCGGTTAGGAAGGCCCTAGCTAATGCAATCCGCTGTTCTTGTCCGCCGCTGAGTGTCCTGCCGCCATCACCAAGCATTTCATCGAGTCCATTTGGAAGGGAGCGGTACAATGCTTCCAATCCAGTTGCTCGTAAGGCATTCTCCACGTCCTCATCTTTCGCTTCTGGACAGTAAAACTTAATATTATCTCGCAATGTCATGCTGAAAATATACGGCGACTGTGGGATATAAACCGTTTGTTGTCGCCATTTTTCTTGCATGAGGCTAGGGATAGCTTTATTGTTTAGCAAAATGGTTCCCTCTGTATTTGCAGAGAAACCGCTGAGCAAGTCGATAAGTGTTGATTTCCCTGCGCCACTTTCACCGACAATTCCAACCTTTCTACTGCCATTAATATGGAAGGAAATATCTTTAAGTGTAAACTGTTCACTTTGAGCATGCTGGTAGCCAACATGCTCAAATGAAATGGAAGAAATGTCCTGTATATCTGCATCTTGCCTACTCGAAATATCATCACTTTTCTCATCGAGAATTCCCAAGATGGATGCACCTGCTTCTTTGCCATTTAATGTAGCATGATAGTCAGCTCCAACCATTCTGACTGGCAGAAAGTATTCAGGTGCTAAAATTAAAATCATCAGTGCCGGCAGCAGCATCAAGTTCTCATTGATAAGGCGGACGCCTAAATTAACGGCAACAGAAGCAACAGATAATGAAGTGAAAAAGTCCAGTGCAAAAGAAGATAGGAAAGCGACACGCAGTGTTTTCATTGTCGCAGCCCGATATTGTTCGCTGACTTTAACAATATTGTCACTGTGTTTTTTACTTTTTCCAAGAAACTTAAGTGTTTCCAATCCTCTCAAAGAATCGAGAAAGTGATTGGAAAGAATTCGATATGTTGCGAGCTGTCTGTTCATTTGCCCCTTTGCTGCTAGCCCAACAAGGATAAGAAAACCTATTAAAATTGGCATGGTAATGGTCAGAATGATGCCTGCAATCCAATCCTTCCAATAAACAAACAGTAATATCATTGGCGGAATCACGGCAGTGCTGATCATCCTTGGCAAAATCAGCTCTACATAACCTTTGTATTGGGATATTCCCTCAAGTACAAGTGTTGATATATTTCCGCTCCCTTGTTTTTTCGTATATTTCGGTCCAAGCTGAAACAATTTATTGATAAGACGGGAGCGCAGTTCCCTGCTAGTTTTTTCAGCAAAGCGAGAGGAGATGCTCTGCTGGAAGAGCTGGAGAAGATGGCGAACCAGAAATGCCAACAAGAACAATATGATCGTCTCATATTGTTCTTGAATTTTTTCCCCATTAAATAAAGAGGTGATCGCCTCTGCAAGCCACTTGGCTTGCAGAATAATGGCGGCACCTTGAAAGATTGTTGAAACAGCTAGCAATGCAAGAATCGGCTTGATTCCTTTTGACTTCATTAAGTTTTTATCCATCAGTACTCCAGATGGGACTTTTCTGTAACGCGTTTACGGAATACAATATAGCTCCAAATTTGATACCCTAATACAAAAGGCAGCAAGGTAAGTGCGACAATGGTCATTACCTTTAAGGAATAATGGCCGGAGGCTGCATTGGAAACCGTTAAGCTAAATGTGCTGTTGATCGAGCTGATCATCAGTCTTGGGAATAAGCCGATAAAAATGGATATAAAGGAGAGGGCAATGACAGCACCTGTCATTCCAAATGCCCAGCCGTCCTTTTTCCTAGAAATGAAATATCCGCTCAGAACAAATGCAATAACACCGATTCCGAACAGGAAGGAAAGGATGGTGCCTTGTCTTTCGAAGATATCCGTTTTGATATATGTCATTACAGTAAATGCTGTTAATAAAATACCTAATGGCGGCAGTAGTTTTTGGCCAAGGCTGCGGGCGCGGTCCTGCAAATCGCCGACAGTCCGGATTGTTGTAAACATAAGCCCGTGAACTAGACAAAGCATAAGGACAGTAATGCCGCCTGTTAGTGTGTAAACATTAACAATATCGAAAAAGCCGGCATTAAGCTCCATGTTTTTGTCAATCGGAAGTCCTTGTATAAAGCAGGCAAACACAACCCCAAACAAGAGTGGGGGAAGGAGACTGCCTAAAAATATGCAGATGTCCCATGTCTTTTTCCACAATGGGTGATTTCCTTTTGCTCGGAACTCAAAACCTGTTGCACGAATAATTAAAGCAAGCAGCACGACGACAAGCGGTGTATAAAATCCGCTGAACAATGTTGCATACCAATGAGGGAAGGCAGCGAATAGCGCTCCTCCTGCTGTTATCAGCCAAACCTCATTTGCGTCCCAGAATGGGCCGATTGTGTTAATGAGAATTCGTCTTTCCATATCATTTCTGGCAATTAACTGTGTGGACATGCCGACACCGAAATCAAATCCTTCTAGAAAGAAGAACCCGATGAATAAGACAGCAACTAAGATAAACCAAAGTACACCTAGATCAAACATGGAAACCCTCCTTTGCAAATGGGTCATTGTTGATTTTTTGCTCTTTTGCGTCCATTTTGTACGGGCCTTTTTTGATTACCTTCACATAAAGGAAAATCATGATTACAGCCAGTATTGCATAGACGGTGCAGAACGTGATGATGGAAAATAAGACTTGGCCTGCACTGACACTTGGACTTATACTGTCTGCTGTTTGCATAAGACCGAAAACTGTCCATGGCTGCCTTCCTATTTCTGTCATAATCCATCCTGAAGTATTGGCTATAAATGGCAAGGATATACCTGCCACCATAAAACGGTAGAACCACTTATTTGGTTTAGAAACAAGTTTCTTTTTCCAGGCCAAGTAAACACCGTAAATGCCTAACACAAACATGGCAACTCCAGCAGCAACCATGATGCGGAAGCTCCAAAACGTTGTTTTAACAGGAGGAATATAATCTCCTTCCCCGTATTTTTGCGTATACTCTTCTTGAAGCTCATTCATCCCTTTTACGCTGCCGTCCAAAGTATTGTAGGAAAGAATGCTGAGCAGATAAGGTATTTTAATTTCACCTGTGTTTTCCTTTTTGTCGACATTAATAAAAGCAGAAACAGTCCATGATGCCGGATCATCGCTATGTTCCCAAAGACCTTCACTCGCTGCCATTTTCATTGGCTGTGTTTTCACCAAATATTGAGCTTGTGCGTGACCTGCGACCATTGTCAAAAATGTCGAAATTAACGCAACTGCAATCCCAATTTGGAACGATTTTTTGAAGAAAGAAACATCTTGTTTTTTTAATAGTTTAATTGCGCTTATCCCTGTAACGAGGAAAGCTCCTGTTGCCAAAGCCCCGAGAACAGTATGGGGAATTTCAACAAGTGCCTGCCCGTTTGTAAGAAGTGCCAAAAAGTCATTCATTTCTGCTCTGCCATTGTTGATTTCATAACCGACAGGATGCTGCATAAAGCTGTTTGCCACAAGAATAAAGAAGGCAGACATAATCGTACCGAAAGATGTCAGCCAAATGCAGGCAAGGTGAACCTTCTTGGATAACCGATCCCAGCCGAAAATCCAGAGCCCGATGAAGGTGGATTCTAAAAAGAAGGCAAGCAATGCCTCAATCGCAAGGGGAGCACCGAAAACATCTCCTACAAAGCGGGAGTAGTTCGACCAGTTCATACCAAACTGGAATTCTTGAAGTATCCCTGTAACGATTCCGATGACAAAATTAATAAGAAATAACTTTCCCCAAAATTTTGCCATTCTTTTATACTCTTCATTTCCGCTTTTAACGTACATCGTTTCCATAATAGCAATCATGAATACTAAGCCGATGGAAATTGGCACGAAGAAGAAATGAAAGATGGTGGTGGAAGCAAATTGCAAACGTGATAAAAACACCATATCCATGTGTTTTTCCTCCTTGTTCTTAAAAATGTGAATTTGTGAACATGATAATTAAAATTGCGATAAATATCGTTGACTAACCAGTGAAAAAGAAAAAAACATTTGGAATCAGTAGCATGTTAGAGCAGCAACCTGAATGTGTTTTTTAGTCTCTTTACTCTTTAAAAAAGCTGCTGTACAGTTGTTTGTGCCTCTATCGTCTCCTTTTCCAAATGATAGCTATATCATAATGAAAAAGGATAATTCTGCGTTATAAATCACAAAGTGTTTGAAAAATGTTCACAATATTAGTTCACAAATATGACAAAAATACCCTGTTGAAGAAGAGTGGAAGCACTACAAAGCGGGGTGTTATTAAAATTGGTGGATACATGGTATCATAAAGATATTGGCTACAAGATTAAATTTTTTTTAGGAAGGTTGGAAGCGCTAAACTTTACTAGTGTTACTCCTTCCGCAAATAAATAAAAAGGGTGTTCAAAGAATGGTAAAATGTATTGCGATAGACATGGATGGCACGCTGCTGACATCAACTCAGCAAATAACAACGGAAAACCGTGAGGCGATTAAACTCGCACAGGAGAGCGGAGTGGAGGTCGTGATTGCAACAGGTCGTGCTTATGAAGAAGCAGGCGATTTGCTGAAGGATGCAGGTATTATCACACCGATGATTTGTGCAAATGGAGCGGAAATCCGCACAAGCGCACATGAAATTATCCATACAAATCCACTAAGCAAGGAACTTGCAAAGGAAGTTGCGGAAATTCTGCATAGCAATCAAGTTTATTATGAAGTTTACACAAATAGAGGAACATACACTTTGGATAAGACAATGGCCAGATCGTTGATTATGGACATTTTTACTGTAAATGGGCATATAAAAGACATGGAAGAAATTAAGCAGGCTGCAGAGGAGCGTTTGCAGGAGGTTAATCAGCTGGACAGTTATGCTGTACTGTTTGAGGATGAAGACCAGATTATTTACAAGCTGCTGGCATTCCACTTTGAACCAGTCACATTAAATAAGGTAAGAGAAGAATTAAAGCAAATTTCAAAGCTTGCAGTCAGTGCATCAGGCAAGGAAAATATGGAAATAACAGCAGTGGAAGCTCAAAAGGGCATTGCTTTAGAGGAGTTTGTACAGTCAAGAGGAATTTCGCTACAGGACACAATGGCAATCGGCGACAACTATAATGATTTGTCCATGATGCTGAAGGTTGGACGAGCAGTGGCAATGGGAAATGCTGATGATGAAATTAAAAGACAGTGCCACTTTGTGACAGCAACAAACGAAGAAAGCGGTGTTGGCAAAGCGATTAAGCTTGCTCTAGAGGCATGATGAAAACTTACATATATGAAAATCCCCTGTTGGCCAAGTGGCTACAGGGGATTTTTTTGTGAATGTACCTTTTAAGGGGCAAGGCCGGCTAATATGAATTCAAGCGTTCTTTCGATTTCAGCTTCATCATCCCAATTAAAATCAGGGATGATGAGGTGCCGGGCAATGAAATATCCAATGATAGAAGTGACTGTTAGACGTACGGCAGAAAGGCTGGGCATTTCTTTTACTTCGCCCTTCTTCTGATAGAAATCCATGATTTCCTGCAACCGCTTGAACACCTTTGAGGCAATTTGTTCAATGAAAATTTCTCTTAAATCTTGATGAAAGGGAATTTCTTGTATGAGAATTTTAAAAAGTGCTTCATTCTTTTGCAGAAATTCCATCCGGTTTTTGACGACCGCTCGAAGAAAATCCTCAAAGCTGTGATGTTCTGCATCCAATACTTTATTAAAATCCTTTAGCACAACTGGTGCAATCAGCTTTGAAAGCATAGGAGAAAGAAGCTTTAGCAGTAAGTCTTTTTTTGTTTTGTAATGACGGAAGATTGTTCCTTCGGCGACGCCAGCTTTTTTGGCAATTTCGCTCGTGGAAGTTGCTGCAAACCCTTTTTCGGAAAAGGCTTCAATTGCTGCTGCGATTATTTGTTTTTGCTTTTCTGTCACATTATCTTCATCTTTAAGAATGAAGTCTAATATGGATTCTTGATTACTCATGAGACGCTCCTTTAATTGCAGGATCTTTCTCCTATTGTACAATGAAAAATGCAGAAAACCTATTTAGAAATAACTTTGCCTAGTATGTTATATACTTCGATGCCGCTTTAATGCTGCTATATTGATTAGTACAAAAAGGGTGGAAAAGGCGAGCAAAACGAGAATCGGGCCACCGATTTCTGTTAAATCCTTTCCTCTAATCATAACATCCTTCATGGCATTGCCAGCATAGTACAATGGCGTAAAAACAGAAATCCAGCTGATGGATCGAGAGATAGTCTCTAAAGGAAACAATCCTGAAAAAAACACTTGTGGTACCACAATAATTGGAATAAACTGAATCATTTGCAGCTCATTTTTAGCAAAGGTAGACAATAAAATGCCAAGTGTCAGTGCTGTTAAGGACAGGATAAGTGTAATCAGCAAAACAAGAAATACAGAGCCTTCATTTATCATCCCTAGAATATATACTGCAAATAAAACAATAATCGCAGATTGAAGCATGGTGAATAATCCAAAGCCAATTACGTAAGAGAGAACTAGTTCCCATCTTCTAATTGGGCTAGAGAAAAGTCTTTCTAATGTACCGGATGTCCTTTCTCTCAAAAAGGAAACGCCTGCGACAAGAAAGACAAAAAAGAAGGCAAAAAAACCAAGTAGAATGGGACCAAAGGAGTCAAATTGGCTCATTTCTTCTTCACCATACAAAGTATCTATCCTCATATTAGGAACATCTGTCCCAGCAGGAAGGGCTGACTGAACCGCTTCAAGTACAGATTTACTTATACTTGGATCACTGCCTTCCACCATAATGCTAAGGTCCTTGCCAATAAGAAGATAACCGTCTATCTTGCCTGCAGCCAGGTCAGTGAGCGCAGATTTTTCTGTTTTATAAAGGGTTGTGGAATCATTGGTAAAGGCATTTTCTATGTTGCTCGGAGGATTAATGAGCCCAATTGTAGGTTCATAGCCATCACCGTTAAAAACAAGATGAACCATTGTTAAAATAAAAATTGGTGCAACTATCATCATAGCGACTGTTCTTTTATCCCGATAAAATTGCTGTAAGATACGGATGACTAATGCTCTAATTCTCATCGTTAACCCCTCCAAAATATAAGAAAGCTTCCTCCATTGTTCGGGCATTACAGCGGGCCATCAGTTCATCTGGAGATCCTAATGCGATGATTCTGCCGTTGCGAATCATACCCAGTCTGTCACATTTTTCGGCTTCATCCATCACATGTGTTGTCACAATGATAGAAGTGCCTGAGTCTTTAAGACTGCGGAATGTTTCCCAAATGCTTTTACGGAGAACAGGATCTATGCCAACGGTTGGTTCGTCTAAAATAAGAAGTTGTGGTTTATTTAACAGAGCGATGCAAATAGACAATCTCCGTTTCATACCGCCTGAATACTGAGAAACTGTTTTATGGAGATGTTCTGTTAAGTTAACAAGATGAGCAGCCTCTTCAATCCGCTCCTTTCTTTGAGCCTTTTTCAACCCATAAAGCCTCGCAAAAAACTGGAGATTCTCAAGTGCTGTTAAATCATGATATAGGGCATCAGCTTGCGTCATATAGCCAATTTTCTCCATGGTTTTGAGGTTAGGCATGGCTGTCTCAAGTGCTGTTACACTTCCACTGCTTGGTGTTTCAAGGCCAATCATTGCTTTTACAAGTGTTGTTTTCCCAGCACCTGAAGGTCCAAGCAGACCTAATATTTCTCCTTGCTGCACCTCTAGATTAATATTTTCTAATACAGGACGCTTGCCAAAAGCTTTGGAGAGTTTATGAATAGCTACAACTGGTTTTTCTGCCATAATGACTCCTCCTGTCTTTTAATGAGTGATTACTCACTTTAATAATAAAATCTATAAAAGATAATGTAAAGTGAGTAATCACTCATTTTTATAATTTGTGACTATTGCTGCTTTTTTAAATAAGCTTGGCAATAAAATAGAGTCTTTTATGAAAATCGGTTATACTTATAAAAAGTATTTCAAATAATAGCTAGATTAATAGATAGAATATAATATGAGGTGGAAATATGGCAGACTTTCGTGCAAGTGTCATCATAACAGAACCAGTAGATGTTGTTTTTGCCTACTTTGCCAATATGAGCTACGCACCGGAGTACATGAGTAATGTTGAGGAAACGGAGAAGCTGACAGATGGCCCTATCGGGGTTGGAACTAAATTTAGAGAACTAAGAAAAGTGCGTGGAAAAAACGCAACAGCTGAAATAGAGTATCTTTCTTATGAAAAAAATGTTGGATTTAAACGGAGAAGCAATTCAAATGGATTGCTGGTAGATTATGATTACAGATTCGCAGAAATCCAAGAAGGCACACAAGTAGAATTTGAAGGAAAGGTCCATGTGAAGGGCTTGATGATGAGGCTGACGAAAAGAGTGCTGGTTAATATTATCAAGACAGAAGACGGCGATCATGTCCAACGGGCAAAGGAATTACTTGAACGAGAAGAAACAAGCTTGGAGCTTAATAGAGAATATTAAAAAAAGGATGCGGTCGCATCCTTTTTTTATTTGAATTTATATGTCCATAATTTTTCTGTGTACAGTCTTTCCAGCACAGCAGGATCTTGGTTATTCAATCCCTCTTGCAAGGACAAGGCATACATCTGTGTTTGGGAACGATGTGCTGCGATCGTTGCTATTTTCTTCTCTGCAAAATTTTGAACGTCAACGTGAACATCTGGTTCACCTAAGTCTTCTATGCAGTTGCGGGAAAAAGCAAGACATTGGAGCTTAGGCCTTTTTGATGGCTCTATTTTCTCTAATGTTCTTACAACTCCTTCTGCCGTGGCATCATGGTCCGGATGAACCGAATATCCAGGGTAGAACGAGATGATTAACGATGGATTAAGCTCTTCAATCAATGCTGTGAATTCATTGACAAGAACAGAGTCATCCAAAAATTCTATCGTTTTGTCTCTGTAGCCTAACATTCTTAAATCTTCAAGGCCAAGTACTCTTGCTGCTTCTTGAAGTTCTTCTCTCCTGACATCCGGAAGTGTTTCTCTTGTTGCAAATGGAGGACTTCCAAGATTCCTGCCCATTTGTCCCAGAGTTAAGCATGCATAAGTGACAGGCGTGCCGTCATGAATATACTTTGCTATTGTTCCAGAAACACTAAAAGCTTCATCATCTGGATGGGGAAAGATGACTAAAACATGTCTTTCTTTTTCCAATGTTATTTCCTCCTGCCTAATTCAACTAAATTAATCAAATGGTGTTTCACTAATTTCCAATGCTACAGCAAGCTTGCCTGTAAAATCGAGTCCTGCCAAAAGGAGACGTCCTTTATCATCTACTTCATAATGAGTGATTCCCTCTGCATAAACCCAGCCAATTTCTGTCTTAAGACCAATTCGGTATGGTCCATTGCCTGTGATTTTACCATATTCATAAGCAAGCTTTGCGTTGCGAATATAGGCGCCGGAATTAAAGAAGGATTCGTCATTATGGTTTGCGTAGGCGCCGTTTGTTGTTTCTAAATGAATATAAACTTCCTTTTTAGCCTTCTCATTAATTTGCTCTTGTACCTTGTCAGCTTGAATGAAATCCATGCTATCCCTCCTTCGGCTTTACTTTACAGCTGCGCCGTTTCTTTGGTTGCGGTATGCACCATGCATTGTTGGGCCGACATATTCATTCAGCTTGAAGCCGTTGCTGATTGCAGCAGTGATGAAATCCTTAGCTACCTGTACAGCTTCTTCAACTGATTTGCCCTTTGCAAGTTCTGCTGTGATAGCAGCAGAGTTTGTGCATCCTGCTCCATGAGTATAAGTTGTGTCCACAAGATCACTTTCTAGTACAGTGAAGTCTTTTCCGTC
Organism: Niallia laureatilytica; assembly: GCF_046613985.1. Taxonomy (NCBI): domain Bacteria; kingdom Bacillati; phylum Bacillota; class Bacilli; order Caryophanales; family Bacillaceae; genus Niallia; species Niallia laureatilytica. The sequence goes on from NZ_JBKKHP010000003.1 coordinate 216,980, forward strand.
ATAAAGAACATCTATTGCTTTGTCATGATTCAATTTGCTGCCGCCTTTAATCAGCACATATTTTGGTCCTAATGCGTGGATTTTTACAGCAGCTTCCTTCATGTCATCAACTGTTTTAATCGGTTTATCGGTTTTAGCCAGCTGCCAAGCTTCGAACAGATTAGGTGTTACAACAGTAGCTCTTGGAACAAGCAATTCTCTAAGAGCCTCCGCTGTTTCTGGATGAAGCACTTCATCTTCCCCTTTGCAGACCATAACAGGATCGATAACAACATGCTTGATTTTATTTTCATCAATTACCCTTGCAGCTTCTTCAATAATTTCAACAGAACCAAGCATTCCTGTTTTCATAGCGTCAATTCCGACAGAGATAATTGTTTCTAATTGAGATTTAACGGTGTCAATATCTTGCGGAAAAACATTATGATGCCAGTGGTTTTTTGGATCCATTGTAACAATTGTTGTCAGTGCAGTCATTCCGTAGACACCAAGTTCCTGGAATGTTTTTAAATCGGCTTGAATGCCTGCGCCTCCACTTGAGTCAGATCCAGCCAAAGTTAATACTTTTTTCATTGTATAAGCCCCCCTATGTAATCATCGAAGATGTTTCTAATCCAAATAGATAGATGGAATTATTGTAGTTCATTTTAAGCTAATGATACTACTAATTGTTTTTTTTTTCATTAAGTTAGCATTAATAAGTCTATCTTTTAAGATGCCACTGAAATTATAAGTGTATGCGAATTCCTAAAAAAGGCTTTTTCGATTCGTTTAATAATTGAAATAATCAGGAAAGTTCGGTTTAATTAAAACTAAAAGAATCAGTATAAGGGAGAAGGCTATGAACTATCGTATTGTACATGAACCTATTGTTGTTCAGGAAGCAATTGATCTTGTAATAAGCAGAAATGCAGGAGCTGTTACAACCTTTATTGGAACGGTCAGAGAAATGACAGGAAACAAAAAGACGATGAGGCTTTGCTATGAAGCATATGAACCAATGGCCAGAAAAAAGCTGGAACAGATAGGACTTGAGATAAAAGCAAAATGGCAGAATGCAGAGGTTGCGATATTTCACCGAATCGGTGAGCTTGACATAACAGATATTGCAGTAGTAATAGCAGTATCGACGCCTCACAGAAATGATGCTTATGAGGCAAACCGCTATGCAATTGAGAGAATTAAAGAAATAGTGCCTATCTGGAAAAAGGAGTATTGGGAAGACGGGGAAGAATGGATAGGCAACCAGAAGCAGACAAAAGCCTATCCAAGCGGCAAGCCGGAAGGAGTGGATACATATGAATAAGCTGCTGTTTTTTGCAGGATTAAAGGATATTGTAAACGCTGACCAACTAGAGCTCGATATGGTAGGTAAAACGGTGAAGGAAGTAAAGGCAGAGCTAGCGCAGCAGTATAGTGATCTTCCGTTGGAATCAGTGATGACGGCGATTAACGAAGAGTTTGCCTTCGATGATGACATCATCGAAGAGAATGATGTGATTGCCTTTATTCCACCTGTGAGCGGGGGATGAAGCAAATGAAGGACAATCGTTATTCGAGGCAGGTGCTGTTTCCCCAGATAGGAGCTGCCGGTCAGGAGAAGCTTCAAAAAAAGCAGGTGCTTATTGTCGGAGCTGGCGCACTTGGTTCCAGTTCTGCGGAAATGCTTGTGAGAGCTGGTGTCGGCAAGGTGACAATCATCGACCGGGATTATGTGGAATTCTCAAACCTCCAGCGTCAGCAGCTGTATACAGAAGAGGATGCTACTAGCCGTGTGCCGAAAGCAATTGCAGCTGAAAAAAGACTGAAAGAGATCAATTCCTCTGCTGCTGTCACTGGTGTTGTTGCAGAGGCAACGAAGGAATTACTAGAACAATATTTGATAGATGCTGATGTCCTAATCGATGCCACAGATAATTTTGAAACAAGAATGCTTTTAAATGATTTAGCCGTTTATCATCATATTCCATGGATATACGGTGCATGTGTAGGGAGTTCAGGAATGAGTTTTACTATAATTCCTGAGGAAACTCCATGTCTTAATTGCTTGCTTCAGAAGCTGCCTGTACAAGGCATGACTTGTGATACAGTCGGAATCATTGCACCTGCTGTCCAGATGGTCGTGACGCACCAAGTTACGGAGGCGCTGAAAATCCTTATTGAAGACAGACAGGCTTTAAGGGGAAGCTTTTTACACTTTGATTTATGGTCGAATGCATACTCCAGCATGAAGGTAAGCCGTGCCAAAAACCCAGCCTGCCATACATGCGGAACGGAGCGGTCTTATCCATATTTAAAAGGGGAAAACAAGACAAAAACAGCTGTGCTGTGCGGAAGAGAAACGGTCCAAATAAGGCCTTCCCATGCAAAGAAGCTCTCATTAATAAAGCTGGCTGACAGTTTAAAGAAGAACGGCTATAAAGTAATGGTCCATCCATTTTTGCTTTCTGTTGAACTGGAACAAAACAGGCTGGTCCTCTTTGAAGATGGGAGAGCCCTTGTGCATGACACAAAGGATGTTACGTATGCTAAATCTCTATATGACAAGCTGCTTGGATAAAAAAAGTCAGCCCGTTAAACATTGGGCTGACTTTATTAATTATTGCTGGTGTCCGACGATTACTAATTTTCCTGTGTCCAGCACTTCTTCGTATTTCTCCGCTTCCATTTCTGTTAATCCTACGGATTGCATTTTAGAACGAAGCTCGTCTCCTCTTTTTCTGAAGACATTTCCAATTGTGTCCATTAAGCCTTGTTCCTTCATGCTGACATCACCAGTTTCAGTGGCCGCAGTCAAATCTTCTGAGCGATCTTTGTCGTGGGCGAAAATATAGATATTTTCCTTTGTATACCCTTGATTTTCTAATTGTGTAATCACATTAGTTGCTTGTACACCATTTTCCACTACTTCTACTTTATACATATCTAATTCCTCCTTAGAATTTGTATAGAGCTTCTGTCGCTCTCTCTATCTACTATTTATCCGATTTTACTAATAGTGAAACATAAAATTTTGTTTCTACTAAACTGGAAAAATGATACAAACGTGAAATGCACCACTTTCGACAAATTTCCCTATATAATAAAAAGTACATAAGCTATTAATAAAGGGGAGAAGGAATGAAGAGAAAAGACTGGAAGCAGAGCCGAAGAGAGCAAGCGGCAGCAGTAATGGAAGCAGAGCAGCGTTCTTACCTGCCAAAACTAGGGATTTTCAATCGAACAAAACGGGGGATAAAAAGAGCTTTTTTTATGGTTGTCCTCTTACTTGTTTTGGTAGCAATTATTATAGCATGTTGGAAAATGGCAATGGCAGATGAACCTGCCATAAAGGAAGGCAGTTTTGTTGAGCAGATGAAGGATTTATCCTCATTAGCTACCTCGCAAGCATTTGTGAAGGTTATTCTGGAAAAAGAGGATAATGAAATCTTTGGAAAAGAAATCAGTACAGATATTCCTGGAACAAAACGAAAAATTCTTCTTGTTGTCCCTGGGTCTGTTACTGCTGGTGTAAATCTGGAGGAAATAGAATCGGACCGGATAGCAGTTGACGAAGAGAAAAAAGAGATTAGCCTCAAGCTTCCTCATGCAGAAATTTTGCAAGAGCCGTCGATAGACTTTGATCAAGTAGAGACATATTCTATTTCTGGTTTATTTAGAGGAGATGTAGATTGGGAAGAAGGTTATCAGCTTGCCAATGAGGCTAAAGAGGAAATCAAGAAGGAAGCAGAGTCACAAGGTTTATTGGAAAAGGCAGAAGCAAATGCCGAAAAGACTATAAAAGAGTTTTATTCACAGCTTGGATACAGTGTAAAGATAGAATATACAGAAGGTTAAAGGATGATTATTATGTTGGATATAATTAATAATGACTGGCAGCAGCTCTTAGAGCGTGAACGGCAGAAAGAGTATTTTACTAGCTTGGAAGAATTCCTGAAAGAGGAATACAGTCAGTATACGGTTTATCCTGCAAAGGAAGATATATTCAATAGTTTAAAATACACACCACTAAAGGAAGTGAAGGTAGTCTTCTTAGGGCAGGACCCTTATCACGGACCGGGGCAGGCGCATGGGTTAAGCTTTTCTGTTAAGCCTGGTGTAAAGCTTCCGCCTTCCTTAAAGAATATTTTTAAAGAGCTGAAAGAGGATGTCGGCTGTGAAATTCCTGATAATGGTTATTTAAAAGGCTGGGCAACACAAGGTGTGCTTATGTTGAATACAGTTTTGACAGTCAGACAAGGTCAGGCTAATTCCCATAAAGGAAAAGGATGGGAATTGTTTACGAATGAAGTAATTTTAGAGCTGAACAGAAGGCAGGAGCCAGTTATTTTTGTGTTGTGGGGTAAGCCTGCACAGGAAAAGATGAAGCTCATTGATACAGACAAGCATCGAATTATTACATCAAGTCATCCTAGCCCTTTATCAGCATATAGAGGTTTTTTCGGAAGCAAACCTTTTTCCAAAATAAATGCCATTTTAGAAGAGTTAGGCACAAATCCAATAAATTGGTGTGCAGATGATTGTTTTGGCAAGGAGTAATATAATAAAATAAGAAGTGGACTATTGCTAGTCCGCTTTTTTGACGAGGAGAAAAAGATGACAGAGCAAAAAAGGATAGATTGTTTTAAGTGCAAGCATTTTTATATTACTTGGGACTCTAGATTCCCAAAGGGGTGTAAAGCCTTTGAATTTAAAGGCAGAGCACTTCCGTCTATTGAAGTGAAGAGGGCATCCGGACAAGATTGTCTCCGCTTCACTCACAAATAAACGCGGCAGCAAAAGAAGGAAGGATTAAAACTATGAACATTTCTGTCCAAAAATTATTGGCAAAGATAGAAGATCAGCTGAAGGAAGCAAAAGCAAGCGGCAGCGAGGCGACTATTCGCGAAAGGGTTTATGCGATAAAATCATTATGTGAGCTGTGTTTGGAACAAGAAAGCACGTATCGTTCAAGTGAAACATACAGCCAGCCTGTATACCAGCCAAGCATTGCTCAGCCTGCCCCTGTTCCGGTTCAGCAGCTGCAGCCAGTGCAAACACCTAAATTGGATACTGATGAAGGAAATGGCGACTCTTTATTTGATTTCTAAGGAAACGAGGAGAATAATATGAAAATGTTTATTATCATTGGAGCAATCAGCGCCATGCTATCTGTGGCTATTGGTGCTTTCGGATCACATGGTCTTGAAGGGAGGATCCCTGAAAAATACTTGGAAATTTGGAAAACAGGTGTGCAATATCAAATGTTCCATAGTACAGGCCTTCTTATTATTGGTATTCTTATGAGTAAATTTCCAGAAAATACTCTTTTGACTTGGGCTGGATGGCTGATGGTTGCAGGAATTATTTTCTTTGCAGGCAGCCTTTACGTATTAGCACTTACTCAAGTAGGAATATTGGGAGCTATTACTCCAATTGGTGGAGTGGCGTTTATTGCTGCTTGGCTACTCATTGTAATCGCAGCAGTTAAACATCTGTAAAGCTCTAAAAGCCGCCCACTGGGCGGCTTTTCGTTTTGATTATTTATCTTGGCGGGTACGAAGTTAAGTTTGGAGCACCTGTGACATACGGATATTCATACTCAATTTCTTCGTCAAATGTTACATAATCAAGGTAAATCATTGGAATCAGATAGCGCTGTCCTGTTTGTGGATCACTCAAAATAAGGTGATCACGTCCAGCTGCTTCAATAAGACCTTTAAAAATCTTTGCATTCCATTCACGGTTATTTTCAAATGTAGTGTAAACAGTGGCAAGCTTACCTTTGTTTAACCGTAAAATATTCTCTATATAAGAAGCTTCTAAAGGAAGCTGGCCTGGCAGGGAAGGTGCTGTCTGCTGAGCATTGCTTTGCGGCTGTATGTACGGCGCCTGTGTGCCATATCCAGGTTGTGGTGCTGTACCAAAAAGCTGTCCGGGTGCTGCTCCTTGACTGCCAGGCAATGCTTGACCTTGCTGCCCTGTTCCATAGCCTTGTGGGAAACCATAACCTTGGTTTCGCCCGTCTTGATAAGGGTAATAATTAGACTGACTCATTTTCATCCCTCCATCTTTTAAACAAAACATTTTTATTGCAAACATTCATTCATTGCATTTTTAAAAAGCTGGGCTGCTTGCTCACTATTCCATCCTATGAGGGGAAGAAAGAAGTTATTCCTAGGGGACTGAAAAATTAATAAGTGAAAACCCCACCATTAAAATAGTGGGGTTCTAAAAACGTATTATTAAACTTCCAGGAATGCAGGTATATCTGACAAGATATTGCCGACAAAGAAAGAACCGAATTCGCCGTAGCGGGCACTTACTTCATCAAAGCGCATTTCATATACTAATTTTTTGAATTGGAGAACATCATCTGAGAATAATGTAACGCCCCATTCATAGTCATCAAAGCCGACAGATCCTGTGATGATTTGTTTCACTTTGCCGGCATATTGACGCCCGATCATTCCGTGGCTTCTCATTAAGCTTTTGCGGTCATCCATCGGCAGCATGTACCAGTTATCATTGCCTTGGCGGCGCTTGTCCATTGGATAGAAGCAGACATATTTTGATTCAGGTAGAATCGGATATAGTCTAGCTTTTACATGCGGGTTTTCATAAGGATCTTCATCAGAATTAGATGGAAGATAGTTGCTCAATTCTACTACAGAAACATAGGAATGAGCAGGTACAGTAAATTCTGCTAGCTTCGTTTTGTTGAATTCTGTTTCGATTTGCTGTAATTCTTCCATTGTTGGGCGCAAAATCATCATCATGAAATCTGCTTTTTGGCCTACGATATTATAAACAGCATGGCTACCTTGTTTATTTGTTTGAACAGCATTCCATTTTTCTAGCAATCCTAGGAATTCATTAATGGCTGCTTGTCTCTCTTCACTTGGAACCATCTTCCAAGTAGTCCAATCCATTGTCCGGAAATCATGAAGGCAATACCAGCCATCAAGTGTTTTTGCTGCTTCGCTCATTGCTACCACTCCTTGATAATAATTCTCATATAGGTTTACTATAACATAGTTTCTCCATAAAAGTTGTGAATAAAACTTGAACAAAATAAAGCATAAAACGAACCTAGTAAAAATCATGTGCATGTTAGAACATGATTAGGGAAAAATATAACGGGTAGTTATGCTATAACAGGATATAGCTTATCTGGCGCCGTTTAGAACAGATTTTAGGTGTTACAACAGGAATTGGCGCTTAATTTTAAAATATCGGTATAATTCCTTGAATTTTTAGCAAGGAAGAGTATCCTATAATATGTATACATAAAGGAGGAATTCGTTAATGAGTGACCTATTTACAGGCTTGAAAGAAAAAGTAAAAGGCCAAAACCTTAAAATTGTTTTTCCAGAAGGACTGGATGAAAGAATATTAAAAGCTGCTGGCCGTCTGGCAGAAGAGAATATATTAACACCAATCTTAATCGGAGATTTGGAAGAAGTTCAAACGAAAGCAGAGAACTTAGGTGTTTCTTTACAAAATGCTGAAATCTATGATCCGAAAAGCTATGCACAATTCGATGCATTAGTAGCTTCTTTTGTGGAAAGAAGAAAAGGGAAAGCAACAGAAGAGGATGCTCGCAAAGCGCTTCTTGATGAAAACTACTTCGGCACAATGCTTGTTTATGCTAACCAGGCAGATGGCTTAGTAAGCGGTGCGATTCACTCAACTGCTGATACTGTACGCCCTGCATTGCAAATCATTAAAACAAAAGAAGGCGTAAAGAAAACTTCTGGCGTTTTCATCATGGTTCGTGAAGATGAGAAATATGTATTTGCAGACTGTGCAATCAATATCAATCCAGATAGTTCCGACCTTGCTGAAATTGCAGTAGAAAGTGCAAAAACAGCAAGAATGTTCGATGTTGACCCACGTGTTGCTATGTTGAGCTTCTCTACTAAAGGTTCTGCAAAATCGCCAGAAACAGAAAAAGTGGAAGGTGCACTTGCTGAAGCGAAACTTAAGGATCCTCTATTAGTAATCGATGGGGAGTTCCAATTTGATGCTGCCTTCGTTCCATCTGTTGCGAAGCAAAAAGCTCCTGATTCACCAATTCAAGGTGATGCAAATGTATTTGTATTCCCAAGCTTAGAAGCAGGAAATATCGGTTATAAAATTGCGCAAAGACTTGGTAATTTTGAGGCAGTAGGTCCAATCCTTCAAGGATTAAACCGTCCTGTTAATGACCTTTCTCGCGGATGTAATGAAGAAGATGTGTACAAGCTTGCATTAATTACTGCAGCTCAAAGCATCAGCCATTAATCCTCCTAAAAACTATTCATCTTTTAGTTAAGTTCTGCTGAAGATGAATAGTTTTTTCTTTTATTTATTTGCTATATAATAATATGGCGCTATTGATTCAGGAAAACCTGTAACACTAGCATGACTTTTCCTTATGAAGGAGCTTGGCAATAATGGAAAACAACAGTTTGTTAAAGCAAAAGAAATGGAGAATCATTGACCAGTCGAGCACCGGTTTACATGTTTCCCCATTGCATTCCTTTGGAATGGATGATACGCTATGCGCTTCTGTCGGCGGAGGTTTGGCGCCAGCAACAGCGCGCACTTGGGTGCATGGCAAGTCAGTCATATTAGGAATTCAAGATACGAAGCTGCCTTATTTAAAGGATGCGCTTGCCTATTTAGAAAAAGAGGGATTCCAATATATCGTCAGAAATTCAGGCGGATTGGCAGTTGTTCTGGATGAAGGGGTATTAAACATTTCCCTTATCTTGCCTGAGCAGGAAAAGGGGATAGATATTAACAGCGGCTATGATACGATGTGGGAGCTTATTAAATATATGTTCTCTGATTTTCATAAAAACATTGAAGCAAAGGAAATCGTAGGATCCTATTGCCCTGGCAGCTATGATTTAAGCATAGACGGTAAAAAATTCGCAGGAATTTCCCAAAGAAGAATGAGAAGCGGAGTTGCTGTTCAAATCTATCTTTGTGTTTCTGGAAGCGGTCAAAAACGAGCAGAAGCTATAGAAGAGTTTTATGCTATTGGAAAAAACGGCGAAGAAACAAAGTTTGCTTATCCAGACATAGTGCCTGAAGTGATGGCCTCATTATCCGAATTGCTCGGAGTCGAGCTCACAGTTGATCAAGTGCTGACAAAGCTGCTTTATTCCTTAAAGGATCATGCAGAGTTTTTGTTTGCTGACCAGCTGCAAGGAGAAGAGATACCTTTATTTGATTCTTACTATGAGCGTGTAATCGAGCGCAACGAAAAGTTCCTGAGTCCGTTCAGATAAGAAAAGAGGATTATAGATGGATAGTAGGCGCTATTTAACGCTTTTATCGATCTATAATCCTCTTTTATGGTTAACGAGAATGGTTGCCAAACCAGCACTTAAGTCCTGTGACTAGAAGGGTGTGCACGAATAGCTATTCAGCAAGCTTTTCTAAATTTCCGTTTCGATCCATCTTAAACTTTGTTGCCGGACGCTCATCTTCTTCTAAAACGACTAGCTTCCTAGCTCTGTTCATTATTTTAAGCAATGTTTCATAATCTTCCTGAATAGTTTCTGAGTTGCTTTCCAGCTTGTCCAATTTTCCTTCTAATTCTTGATTGCGGCTCTTCAGCATGGCCATTTCCCTTTTTAATCTTTCATTCTCACTTTTTAGCACTTCTACTTGAAGCTGAGAATTACGGAAATTTTGTAAATAGGCAATGACTGTGTCAAAATCCAAAGAATTAGTGTTGGCACTAGGGCTCTTATAGATGCTTGTTGTTTCCTGTGGAGCAGCAAGCAGCATTTGTTCTGGAACACTTTCCTGATAAACTGGAGCAGCCTCTTCTTCCTCTTCTATATTTTGAATCTCAAATGAGGAAAATTCCATGCTTGTGGAGACTGTTAAAGCTTCCAAATCGTCTGCAGAAGGCACTGGTGGAGAATACAAAAGCTTCTTTTTCCCACCTTGGTCTTTGCCGAGGATTCTTTGCCGCTGTTTACGCTGCTTTTTTGCTAATTGCAGTGCTTTCTCGTATTGGTGGCGAACAACTGCGTTCCAGCGGAAGCCGCATGCTGCTGATGTGCGATTGAGCTTATCCCCAACTTCTTCAAAAGCATTTAATTGTGTGCTTCCTTCTCTGACATGGCGCAAAACTGTTTCTGCCAGCAATAAATCATTTTCTTCTGACCAAGCATCTTGGCGTATCTTCATATCACTCAACTCCCGATTTGTTTCGATAAATAAGTATTTCTAGTTACATCATTGCCACCATGGCGCTTATTTATACAAACGAAATACAAGGATAGTAGATTTTTTTATAGAGCGAAAGAATACCGTTATCTTGTGGAACCAGCTTTTTCTACTGAACTTTCATTCTGGATAAAAAATGCTGTTACCAGTGCTGCGATGCTTGTAATGAACCCATAAAGGAAAAGATGATGAATTCCTGTCATAAACACAGCCTGACTTGTAAGAAGTGCGCCCATGATAGTAACACCAATGGATGTACCCATATTTCGGCAGAACATAAAGAAAGAGGTGGAAATCCCTTTTTCATGCGGGCCTACTAATGCTTGAGAGCCGATTACCCCGACGGTTGAAAGCAAACCAAATGCTAAACCTTGTATGAGCATGATGATGAATGTATACACAAATCCATGGGTCTCATTGAGGAGCACAAGCATTATACCTGATAAAACGAGAAGTCCGTTGCCGATGATTAGTAGAATGCGATAGCCGTATTTTAGTATCCATTTACCGGCAGGCACTGATACAAGCATCCAGCCAACTGCTACACCTAATAACGCAATTCCGCTCAGAAAAGGAGAAAGTCCGGCGACATCCTGAAGAAAGAGGGGAATATAGCTTGACGTGCCGAACAATGCCAATGTCCCAATAAATCCATTAATATAAATCCAGAAAATTGTCTTTTTCTTAAAGATGGACAGCGGAACAATCGGAGATGTTTGTCTTTTTTCATATAGATAAAAACAAATCAACAGAATGATGCCGGCTAATCCATACAAAACTTGGCCTTTTTCCACTAATGTGATTAACAGCAGGAAAGTGATTGCTGCACCAAACAAAATGGCACCAATATAATCGACACTTGCCTTTTTCGGCTGATAGTCTTCCTTATATGGCAATAAGGTTAAAAATGCAACGATACAAACAGGCAAGTTGATAAAGAATATCCATCTCCATGTTAAAAACTCTACAAATAATGAGCCGAGTAGGGGAGCAAGGATGGCAGATAAGCCCCACATTGCTGTGAACAACGCTTGGATTTTTCCTCTCTTTTCAATGGGAAACAAGTCACCAGCAATAATAGCGGGAAATGGCATCATAAAGCCAGCACCCATCCCTTGAAGAGCTCTGAAAAGGATAAGCTGGACCATATCGCCTGCAATGCCGCACAATAAAGAGCCAGCCAAAAATAACAGTATCCCGAAACCAAAGACCTTTTTTCTTCCAAATATATCTGAAAGTCTCCCTGCAATAGGAGAAAGGATAGTGCTTGTGATCATATAGGATGCAAAGGACCATGCATATAAATCAAATCGCCCTAGTTCTTTTGCAATGATAGGCATTGTCGTATTCATAATCGTTGTATCAATAGAAGCAACGAGCATGGCTAGGACGATACTTACCATGACTAATGTTCTGCTTTTTGTCATATTTACTCCTCCTTAAATTCAGATGAATTATACAATAATTTCCCTGGGAAACATAGATGTATGCTCAGAAGCTTTAAACTAGGAATAGAGCGGTTTCGAGACAAGCCTATTCTGTATTTTTGTTGCCTAAAAGGAGCCTTTTTTCGAGCTGTTTTGACAATAGTTTGCATCTTGCATTGATTTGGAAGAAGGGGTAAAATACCATATAGCAATATAACGAACTTATGAATATCTTTACTAGATTAAAGAATGTTTGAGATAGAAAGGGTTGTCATGATGGCAAACGAATTTAGAGTTTGCGACGATTGTCAGGCAGTTAACTTAAAAACACTGATACCGCGTCTGAAGCAAATAGATCCTGAGGCAAAGATAGAGATTGGCTGTCAATCCTATTGCGGACCAGGTCGCAAGAAAACCTTTGCATTTGTTAATAATCGTCCGCTTGCAGCATTAACAGAAGAGGAATTAATGGATAAAGTAAATAATAAGCTAAAGAAATAATCTTATAACAGCTTAACTGAAAAGAGGAGTTTCTAAAAAGTGTAACATCAGCTTGAGAGGCAAAGCCTGCATGCAGATAACCTTTTTAAACAGAAATCCCTCTTTTTATATTCTTCTTGCAGAGAAACCGACAATAAAAGAAAAGAGGGAAGACGAAAGCATGGCATATTCTACAGAGAAGTTAAATGAAGAAAAGGTGTTTAAGGATCCTGTGCATCGATATATCCATGTCAGAGACCGGGCTATTTGGGATCTGATCGGAACGAAAGAATTCCAGCGCCTGCGGAGAATTAAACAGCTTGGAACCACTTATTTAACCTTCCATGGTGCAGAGCACAGCAGGTTTAACCATTCTCTTGGCGTGTACGAGATTGTCAGAAGAATTATCGATGACGTGTTTAAGGACAGGAAGGAATGGAATAACAGCCAAAGGCTTTTGTCATTATGTGCCGCGCTGCTCCATGATTTAGGGCACGGTCCTTTTTCTCACTCTTTTGAAAAGGTGTTTGATCTTGATCATGAGCAATTCACACAGGACATCATTCTTGGTGATACAGAGGTCAATCAAGTGCTGTCAAGAGTAGCAGCCGACTTCCCGAAAAGAGTAGCAGAAGTCATTGGCAAGACATCAAAAGAAAAGCTAGTTGTAAGTCTTATTTCTAGTCAAATTGATGCTGATCGCATGGATTATCTGTTGCGAGATGCGTACTTTACCGGTGTAAGCTACGGGAACTTTGATATGGAAAGAATATTGCGTGTTATGCGCCCTCGTGAGGATCAGGCCGTTATTAAGCAGAGCGGAATGCATGCAGTAGAAGACTATATAATGAGCCGCTATCAGATGTATTGGCAAGTTTATTTTCACCCTGTGTCTAGAAGTGCGGAAGTCATCTTGACGAAAATTCTACATAGAGCGAAACACTTGCATGAGCAATTTTACTCCTTTATTCATCATCCAACCCATTTCTACTCTATCTTTGAAGAAGAAACATCGTTAGAAGACTACTTGAAGCTGGATGAGTCTATCATTCTTTATTATTTCCAAATGTGGCAAGAAGAAGAGGATGAGATTTTAAGGGATTTATGCCGACGCTTCATGAACCGGAACCTGTTCAAATATGTTGAGTTTGATCCGGCAAAAGAATACAAGAAGCTCGCTGAATTATCTAAGCTCTTTACAGAGATTGGTCTAGATCCAGAGTATTACCTGGTAGTAGATTCATCCTCCGATCTTCCGTATGACTTTTACCGTCCAGGTGAAGAGGAGGAGCGGCTTCCGATTCATCTTTTGATGAAGAACAATGAAATTAGAGAGCTATCAAGAGAATCCGAGATTGTGGACAGTATTTCGGGCAAAAGAAGGACAGATCATAAACTTTATTTCCCTAAAGACATCTTGAAAGACGATCGTGAACACGAAGAAACAAAGATGCAGATAAGGCAGTTATTAGATATTTAATAAGGTGTATTTACAGGATTATTCGGAGTAGGAGATGACCAATTTTGTTAAAAGATCATGCGAAAATTATGAACGCGATTGCTGCTTCAGGTGAGATTAACGGAAGAAAAAAATTGCAAAAGATGATTTACATCGCAAAGAAGCTGGATTTCCCTTTCCATGAAAAATATCAATTTCATTTTTTTGGACCGTATTCAGAAGAGCTGACATTGAGGATAGAAGAACTTTGCAATATGGGATTTCTCAATGAAATAAAAGAAAAAAAGGGCGGCTATTATCAGTATCGGTATACGCTGACAGACAACGGCCAAGAATTTTTAGAACAGAATGATGTGGAAATGCCGGCATTGCCTGGCTGTCTGAATGATATGAACAGACAAAACTCCCGTTTCCTTGAACTTGTATCCACTGTCCTCTTTTTTGACAATTTGGAAAAGGAAGAAGTGCAAGAAAAGGTATTTACGTTAAAAAGCAAGCAGAAGTATACAGTGGAAGAAGTCGAAGCTGCTTACCAATATATTGATTCTTTAAAAGGGCTGGCAAAACAATAAGAAAAAAGGATAGTGTTCTTTTAAGGCAAAGCCAAAGGAACACTATCCTTTTTTTCTATTCGTCGCTTTTGCGCACACCTGCAATTCCGTAATGGTTTGGGGACATTTCATCAATGAAAATAACAACTTTCTCCTTTGGTACGCCAGTCGTTTCAACAACGGCCTCTGTCACCTTCGCAACAAGATTCTTCTTTTGCTCCTCTGTTCGGCCTTCCAGCATTTTAACTGTAATATACGGCATATATATCCCTCCAAATGCATTTTTTTTAGTTTTTCATATTTTCAAAAAAATAGCAAGTAAGCTAAACAAAGCCAGTTGCTGTTTGAAAGATTTCTTTTCTAATTTATATCATGTATAATTTTATCAAGTACGTCTATCTAAATAGAGAAAATAGAAAGAAGATATAGAAAACAATACGTAATTTGAGGGGAGAAAAAGCATTTTGTTATTTTCACAATCTTTGGCGAGTTTGCCATACATTATCATCTCCATCATTATTGCTTTTACGGTCCATGAATTTGCCCATGCATATGTGGCATATAAGTTTGGGGATCCGACCGCACAAAAACAGGGGAGGCTCACATTTAATCCGATTGCCCATATTGATCCAATCGGGGCCATCTTCATTTTGATTGCCGGCTTTGGCTGGGCGCGGCCAGTTCCGGTCAACCGTCATTATTTTAAACGGCCAAAACTTGCTGGTGTTTTAGTTTCATTTGCAGGACCTTTTAGTAATCTGATCTTAGCGTTTATTGGCTATGCAGGTGTGTCTATTTTGTACCGATTAGGGGTTCCTGCTGGGACTGCCTTTGATCTCTATCCGTTCCTGTCCATTTTTGTGTCTATAAACTTAATGCTTTTTGCATTTAACCTGCTGCCGCTGCCTCCATTGGACGGCTATCGTATTATTGAAGACTTAGTTAATTCAAGAGTTAGATCTATCTTGTCCAAGTATGAAGTGTATGGCTCGATTCTTTTTATTGTGCTGCTTGTAACTGGATTGTCTGATCAAACAATTTCACCATGGATAAATAGTATCTCTGGATTTTTTGCCAGTCTATTTACTTCCATCTTGTTTTAACAAAATACTATTAAAGGAGTGTACACATTGGAAGAGAAAAAGAAAAAGCCAGTCGGCTTCAATATTATTAAAAATGATCCGACAGACGGTCATAAAGGCTTCGGCATCGGCTCTTTGAGCTTGGAGAATGTCTCTCCAGTAATTATAGATGTAGAAGCTGGTGAGGCAGTTGTCGATGTCGGCGCCATGCATGCTAGAAGTGCTGTTGAAAAAGGAATAAAGTTTTTGAAAGAAAAAGAAGAAGTCCCGAACGGTAAGCCATACTGGCTTGTGTGGGTAACAATCGACCGTAAGCTTGAAGGTCCATACTATGCTGGTGTGACAGCTTGTGAAATGACAGTTGACCGCTCTATTCGCAGAGGATATAAATCCCTTCCGGAACATGTCAATAAAATGGATAAATCAATGAAACGCCATATTATGGTAGATCATATGGATGATAAATCAAAAAAAGTGCTTGCTGATTTTCTTATTAATCATGACGAGTCACTTTGGAATAATTCAACAGATCAGCTGAAAAAGGATTTGCTTGGATAAATAAAAAACAGCCTTCTCTATGGAAGGCTGTTTTCTATTACCAATGAAAAATCCGCTTATACCAAGGCTGTTTTTCCACTTGTTCTTTCCCGTCATTTTTCTTCCCGCTTTGTTCTGTTGAATCATATTTAGGAAGATCATCGCAATATTGGGTTGGTACTTTCTCTTTTGTAAAGTACATAAGCCTCTTTGTTGAACAAGCCTCTGTTGCCAGCTTTCCGCTTTTTGGGTCTATATAAGCAGCTGCAGTGCCTTTTGTCGGTTTAAAGCCTAGAATAGGTTCATCTTTCAAGGCATTTTCCATAAAGTTCACCCAAACCTTTTTAGCATATGTTTTATCTGCAGACAGAGTAATAGACTCTCCTTGGTCATAACCTGTCCAGACTGCAGATACAAGCTGTGGGGTGTATCCGATCATCCAGCTGTCTGATTCGGTCGATCCTGACTTGCCTGCATAAATCCTTGTTATGTCATTTACGATTGTGCTCCCTGTCACGCTTGCATAGCCATTTAGATTTTTATCAAACATGCCTGTCATCATGGAATTCATGATAAATGCTAAATCAGTGTCTAACACTTGTTCATTTTCTTGTTTTTGCTTATAAAGCACTTGGCCGTCGGCAGTTTCAATTTTTGTGATAAATACGGGAGCTACCTTATTCCCGCCATTTGCCAGCATACTGTATGCATTAGCCATGTCCAGCACCTTTACATTCGAGGTTCCGAGCGCAAGTGAAGGAACCTTTTGCATTGGAGTGGTCAGTCCAAATCTTTCAGCAGTGTCCGCCAAGACATCCATGCCTAGAAATAAATGTGTTTTAACAGCATAAACATTATCGGATAAGGCAAGTGCCTGTGCCATTGAGATGTTTCCTTCAGCATATTGATTGTTAAAGTTATGAGGAGTATAGGAATCGCGCCCGTCATCAAATCGGAAGGTCGTTTTCTCACCGCTCATCATCGTCACAGGTGTAAAGCCATGCTCCAATGCAGCATAATAAAGGAGCGGCTTCATTGTAGAGCCAGGCTGACGTGTTGCTTGGGTAACTCTGTTAAATGGGCTTTCGCTGTAATCTCGCCCCCCGACCATTGCTTTAACATAGCCGCTGCTAGGATCCATTGCTACAAACCCAACTTGAATCTTGCTTGTATCACTTATCTGTTTTTTTATCGTATCTTCAGCGATTTTTTGCTGCTTTGTATCTAATGTTGTATATACCCGTAAGCCGCCTAACTGGATAGTGCGGTCATCCATCTTCAGTTCTGACTTCAAGATGCTTTTAACAGCATCCTGGAAGTAAGGCGCAGTTTCTGTGCTGGAAATCGGAAACTCTCCTGTGAATTTGAGCTTTTCTTCAAACGCTGTCTTCTTTTGCTGCTCGTTAATATAGCCATTCTCCAGCAAGGAATTTAAGATGATTTCCTGTCTTTTTTTTGCGTTATCAGGTGAAACAAGGGGAGAGTAAATACTCGGTCCTTTCGGTATACCCGCAAGCATTGCGGCCTCACCTAAAGTTAAGTCAGAAGCAGGCTTGCCGAAATAATATTGACTTGCCGCTTCAGCACCGTACGCGCCGTGACCATAATAGATGGTGTTAATATAACCTTCCAGAATTTCTTGTTTTGTATAAAACATTTCAAGTCTGATTGTATAAAAAGCCTCTGAGAGCTTTCTTTTCCATGTTTTTTCATGCTCAAGAAACAGATTTCTGGCATACTGCTGTGTTATCGTGCTTGCACCTTGCACCTTCGCCATTGCCTTTATATCTGCAAGTACAGCGGCACCAATTCGCTTATAATCAAAGCCATGGTGATCATAGAAGCCCTTATCTTCTATCGATACGGTCGCATTGACTAAATCTGGACTTATTTCCTCAATCGGCACCCAATACCTTTTTTGTCCGCTGTTGCTTTCGCCAATGATTGTACCATCATCAGAATAGTAAATGGTCGATTGGGACACAGTTAGTGGCGGTGCTCCTAATGCTTTCGCATATATGAGGACACCTGCAAAAATAACGCTGAAAATAAACCCGGCGAGGATGGCCAGAATAATGAGCAGCCGGATATATTTGGCTGAATTTTTAAGGCGATCCTTTGCGATGAGTTCCATTTACGCCGCACCTCCGAGTGGATTTGTGATTTTTATAAATCTTGTCATATTGTGAACTCCTATAGCGAGGAATGCTCAAGTTTTTTAGATAGCACTAGTATGTGGATAAGAATGGCATTTTAAACCTTTTATAACTGTGCTAGTAAATTTTTCTTGCATTTTAGCGAATTTACTCTATACTTTTTTTCGTGTTTGTTATTTATTTGTTTGGGAAGTATATAGGAAGGAATAGTCAACTTGGCCCCTTTTCATGCTTTTTAAATGTAACAGCCTGTCTCTGTTGATTTGAGCCTTTCATAGTAAGGCAAGAGGAAATCAATGGCGAGAGCACCTTTTTCAAACCCTTATTTTGAGGTAATAAAGAATGGAGGAAGCAAAAGATGGGATTATGGTTTACAGAAAAACAAACAGATAATTTCGGAATTACGATGAAGATAAAGCAAACATTACATACAGAGCAAACAGAATTTCAAAAGCTTGATATGGTTGAAACAGAAGAATGGGGCAATATGCTCTTATTGGACGATATGGTCATGACCTCCGTCAAGGATGAGTTCGTATATCATGAAATGGTGGCACATATACCGTTATTCACACACCCGAATCCAGAGAATGTGCTAGTAGTCGGCGGTGGCGACGGCGGTGTTATTAGAGAAGTTCTAAAGCATCCTACTGTTAAAAAAGCAACCTTAGTAGATATTGACGGGAAGGTAATTGAATATAGTAAAAAGTTTTTGCCGGAAATTGCAGGTAAGCTGGAGGATCCACGAGTTGATGTTAAGGTTGGAGACGGATTTATGCATATTGCTGAAAGTGAAAATGACTATGATGTAATTATGGTCGATTCAACAGAGCCAGTTGGCCCTGCTGTTAACTTGTTCACTAAAGGCTTCTATGCAGGAATTTCAAAGGCATTAAAGGCAGATGGCTTGTTTGTAGCGCAATCAGACAACCCATGGTTCAAGGCTGACCTCATTCGAACGGTGCAAAAGGATGTTAAAGAGATATTCCCGATCACGAGACTGTATGTTGCTAATATTCCAACATATCCAAGTGGTATGTGGGCATTCACTATTGGTTCAAAAAAGTATGACCCGCTTGAAGTGAAGGAAGACCGTTTTCATGAATTGGAAACAAAATACTATACGAAGGAGTTGCACAAAGCTGCTTTTGTGCTCCCGAAGTTCGTAAAAGACTTAACAGAATAGACGGCTCTTTTAAGGATAAAGAATCTTTGCAGAGCCTGATATAAAAAGAAGCTTAGGGAATAACCCTAAAAAGGAGTGGACAGGTTTTGCGTTTTGATGAAGCATATGCAGGTAATGTTTTTATAAAAAGTCACCCAAGTTTTGAGGAAAGCAAGGCAGTTCTTTATGGAATGCCTATGGATTGGACAGTTTCTTTCCGTCCCGGATCTCGCTTCGGTCCATCAAGAATTCGTGAGGTGTCAGTTGGGCTAGAGGAATACAGCCCATATTTAGATCGTGACTTGGCGGATGTTAATTATTTTGATGCTGGAGATATTCCGCTGCCATTCGGTAATCCACAAAAAAGCTTAGATATGATTGAAGAATTTGTGGGAAAAGTACTGGCAGAAGACAAGTTTCCATTAGGAATGGGTGGAGAGCATCTAGTATCATGGGGTGTTTTCCAAGCGATGTACAGAAAATATCCGGATTTGGCAATTATCCATATGGATGCACATACAGATCTTCGCGATGAATACGAGGGAGAGCCTCTTTCTCACTCAACACCGATTAAAAAGGTTGCAAACCTGATTGGTCCAAAAAACGTTTATTCCTTTGGAATCCGTTCTGGAATGAAGGAAGAATTTGAATGGGCAAAAGAAGTGGGCATGCATATTTCTAAATTTGAAGTGCTAGAGCCACTTAAAGAAATTCTGCCAACATTGGCTGGCAGACCAGTATATGTAACGATTGATATTGATGTACTAGATCCTGCCCATGCACCAGGTACAGGAACAGTTGATGCAGGCGGAATTACTTCGAAAGAATTGCTTGCATCCATCCACGAAATCGCTCGTTCTGAAGTAAATGTCGTAGGAGCAGACCTAGTAGAAGTAGCTCCAATCTACGATCCATCAGAACAAACAGCAAACACTGCAAGTAAGCTTATCAGAGAAATGATCCTTGGTTGGGTGAAATAAGTAAGAGTATGAAGTAGCTATCCTGCTTCATAAAAGGAGATTGATTGGAGCGGATAGGTGAGACTTCTTGCTTTTATTAGCGAGGATCGGCACTCGACCCGTGGAAATCTTTTCTAGAGGATAATAAGTCTTCCATTTGCAAGAGGCTGTGACATAAGTATTTAATCCTAAGTTGGAACCGAACTATTTTAACCTTTTATTGGTTAAATAGTTCGGTTCTTTTATTATTGATTTAAAATGTTAGGGAAAAGGTGCAGAGGTCACCTCTAGTGAAGCGAGTGGCCGAGCGCAATGGAACGAACCCATTTTCCTGTCAACTCAAGGACCGTATGTTTCAAAGTATTTATTATTCGTCTTTATGGATCAGATAGGATGGATTGCCCCCCCGCTTTTTTATACAAACCAAGATACTTTCATCTATATCCATACATCATCTTGCACTTCCCTTTTAAAAAATTTATACTTATTAAGTTATAGTTTAGAGGAAAAGGAAGTGTTGCCGTTGTCTAATACGTTAGGGCAACAAACACCTGTTAAAATACATGTGACCACCAATATCTACAATGGAAGCAACAAGGAAAGTATTGAGTGGGTTGGATTTGGACAATACTTAGAAAAAGATGGAAGCAGTTATGTGAAGTATGAAGAAGTGATCGAAGAAGGGACCATCAAGACAATCGTCAAGATTGCAGAACACGAAGGTTTAATACTTCGCAGCGGAGCCGTTAAAATGCGCCTTTCCTTTCTGTTGAATAAAAAGCGAAACGGAAGCTATGAAACCCCCTATGGAACCTTTCTGATGGTAACAGATACGAAGCGGTTGAGCTTTGAAAAGGAAGCAGAAAGTTTATCTGGGCTTATTGATATATTGTATGATTTAAATGTGAATGGCAATAACAATGGAACCTATCATATGACCATCCAACTGAAGGAGGAAAAAGAACAAGCATGAATATAGTAGACCAAATAAAAGATAAACTGAAGGATGAAATTAAAGCAAGTGTTATGAAGGCAGGTCTTGCTGAAGAGGCACAGATTCCAGAAGTAATCCTTGAATTGCCAAAAGACAAAGCGCACGGAGATTACTCTACGAATATGGCGATGCAGCTGGCGAGAGTGGCAAAAAAAGCTCCTAGAGCAATTGCAGAAGCAATTATCGAAAACTTTGATCAATCGAAAGCTTCCATTGAGAAGGTTGAGATTGCTGGTCCTGGATTTATTAATTTCTATATGAATAACAGCTATTTGGCTGATTTAATTCCGACAATCCTTGAAGCAGGCGATGCTTACGGAGAAACTAGCTTTGGAAATAAAGAAAAGGTACAAGTTGAGTTCGTATCAGCAAACCCTACTGGAGATCTTCATTTAGGACATGCCAGAGGTGCAGCTGTTGGTGACTCTTTGTGCAATATCCTTGATAAAGCAGGCTATGATGTTTCTAGAGAATATTACATCAATGACGCTGGTAACCAAATCAATAACTTAGCGCTTTCTGTTGAAGCACGTTATTTCCAAGCTTTAGGCTTAGAAAAGGAAATGCCTGCAGACGGTTATCATGGAGAAGATATCGTTGAAATTGGAAAGAAGCTTGCCGCTGAGTTTGGCGATAAATATGTAAATGCTGATGAAAAGGAACGTTTTGAATTCTTCCGTTCATACGGACTTAAGTACGAAATGGGCAAACTGAAACAGGATCTGGAAGATTTCCGTGTTCCGTTTGATGTTTGGTATTCGGAAACTTCCCTATATGAGAACGGAAAAATCGATGTAGCATTAAACTCTCTAAGAGAAAATGGCTATATCTTTGAAGAGGATGGAGCAACTTGGCTTCGTTCTATGGATTTCGGCGATGATAAAAACCGCGTGCTTATTAAAAACGACGGTTCCTACACATACTTGACTCCAGATATTGCTTACCATAAAGATAAGCTGGAAAGAGGCTTTACTAAGCTTATCAATGTTTGGGGTGCTGATCACCACGGCTATATTCCACGTATGAAAGCAGCTATCCAAGCATTAGGCTATGATAAGGATGCTTTGGAAGTGGAAATCATTCAGCTGGTTCATCTTTACAAAAACGGCGAAAAGATGAAAATGAGCAAGCGTACAGGAAAAGCTGTTACAATGAGAGACTTAGTGGAAGAGGTAGGTTTGGACGCAACACGTTACTTCTTTGCGATGAGAAGTGCTGATACACATCTTGACTTTGACCTTGATTTGGCTGTTTCTCAATCTAACGACAACCCTGTTTACTATGCTCAATATGCGCACGCACGTATTGCCAGCATCTTAAGACAAGGGAAAGAACAGGGCATTGAGCTGGACAATAACCTTGATGTTTCCTACATTTCGGCAGAAAAAGAATTTGACCTATTAAAGAAACTAGGAGAATTCCCGCAAGCGGTGACAGAAGCTGCTGCAAAAAGAATGCCGCACCGCATCACAAATTATATCTTTGATTTAGCATCAACATTCCATAGCTTCTATAATGCTGAAAAAGTATTAGATGCAGATAATATGGAAAGAACAAAAGCGAGATTGGCATTAATTCAATCTGCAAAAATCACACTTAAAAACGCACTGCGCCTTATCGGTGTCTCTGCGCCAGAGAAAATGTAATAAAAAAAGGATGGAATTGCTTCCATCCTTTTTTCTTTAATTCATCACCCATTTATCCTTCAAAAACATTATTCTTCCGATAAAGAAAACAACTACTAATACAATAAGATTGCTGGCAATTGTGATAAAGAAATGCTCATAGTTAGTAATGCCGAAAATCAGCTCTTTTAACAGGGCATAAATATTCATAACCGGTATGGCGAAATGCTTGAACTCTAATTCATTGATGCCGATATTTGACATTAACATTAATGGCAAAATGGTAACCATCATAATTGGCGCACTATAGCTTTGTGATTCCTTAATAGATTTGCCGACGATGCTAGTCAGCATAAGCAGGGAAGCGACAAACATCGAATAAACAATGGTGAGCACGAGTGACAAAGTAACAACTAATAGAAAGTTGTCTTTGAATTCAATTGCATTTTTTAAGTTTTCTGTCAGGAAGGCTATTTCCAAAACAACCACAAGCAATGTAACGATTCCCGTGATTGTACCGATTGTAGAGATTGTCAGCCATTTAGCAAATACAAGTGTCGAACGACTAACAGGGGTCATCAGCAATGCCTCCATTGTTTTCTTCTCCTTTTCTCCTGAGAAGAGGTCGGCAGCAGCCGGTCCGGCACCAACACCGATTGCAACAGCTAGAATAAGCGGAATGAGCATGGCAACAAGATTAATAGTCGGATCCTCGCTGTTTAATTCCTCCTGATTAATAGAAAATGGCTTTATGGTATCAGTTTCTATGCCAAGATCACCCAATCTTTGGGAGACTATCATGCTCTCATATTGGGATAACGCAGCTTGTGTAAGGGACATGAGTGTAGAAGAGCTTTGACTGAAAGAATCTCCGATTATTGTTATTTCTGCGTTTTGTCCTTCTGATACAAGGTTAGCGAGATTATCATCTGCTACTAAGGCCGCTTGTGCATCTCCGTTTTGCAATGTTTCTTTAGGGTTTTGTGATTCTACTAGTTCAATGCTGCTGTTAGCAAGCAAGCTCGTTTTTACTTCATCTGACAGAGAAGAGGCAACCGCTAGTATATAGGATTCTCCTTCGTCTTCAGATACCAACTTTTCATAAAAAAGGGTAAGCATAGTCATAATGATAATTGGTAATAATACGGTCAATAATAAGGTTCGTTTATCCCTGAAAGAGTCTTTTAATTCTTTTAAATATATATTAAGAAACATGGGTATTTCCTCCTCTGACAAGTCTGCTCATAAAGATATAGTTCAAATCACTGCTTCCTTCGGCAGTATATAAGTCTTCTAGACTTCCATGATGAACAAGCTCTCCTTTGTGCATCATTGCAACACTATCGCACAGCAGAGAGACCTCCTCCATAATATGGCTTGAGAAGATAATTGTTTTTCCATCCTGCTTCAGCTGATGGACAAGCTGGCGAAATACATTGGATGAAGTAATATCAAGGCCTGTCGTCGGTTCATCAAAGAGAATAATCTCCGGATTATGAATAAGTGTCCTCGCAATGGCCACCTTTTGACGCATCCCTTTAGAGAAGTTGCCGACTTTTCGGTCCAGATAATCTCTCATTCCGAACATCCTTGCCAATTCATCAATTCTTACCTTTGTTTCATGTTTGCTGAGACCATAAAGCCTGGCAAAGTATTCTAAGTTTTCCCTTGCGGTTAAGCGATCGTACAAACCCGTTTCACCACCAAATAAAACACCAATCTTTTGCTTTATTTCATTTGGGTTTGCCTTCGTATCAAATCCAGAGACAGTGATAGAGCCTTCTGTTGGCTGAAGCAATGTGGCGATCGACCTAAGTAAGGTTGTTTTTCCTGCGCCGTTTTCCCCCAGCAAGCCGACAGTTTCTCCTTTTTTTATTTGAAAGGAAACATGCTTTAAAGCTGTTACATATATCTTTTTATCCTTAAATGTTTTCGTTACTTTATTTACTGTTATCATCTAGTCACTTCCTTCTCGTTTTCTATGTCTTTATCATACAGATAAAGGAAATGAGCGTCTGTATAGATGTCGTAAAAAGTCCGTTTCCTGTCGTGAAAATGCCAGAAGAAGTAAGGGAAGGATATTTCCTCTTACCTCCTAATATTTCCAAGGTGGCAAACATGGTGAGTTAAAAACATGGTAAAATAAAACAATGTGGAAAATACTCAACAAGGGGATACAATGAGGATGAAAATTGGATTGGTAGACGATAGAGCAATTGATTTGGATAAGTTAGCGGGCATTGTCTCTTCTATTCCAGAAGCAGAGATCGTGTTTGCCACTACTTCTGCAGAGGAAGCATATGAACAAATCAAAAAAGAATCCATTACACTTCTGATTGCAGATATAGAGATGCCTAATCTGTCAGGGTATGAGCTTGCAGATATTATCCACTCTCATGCTCTTAATATCGCTGTTATTTTTGTAACAGCAAGCAGCGGTTATGCTGTTCACGCTTTTGAGTTGAATGTCCATGATTATATTATGAAGCCCTATTCAAAAGATAGACTTGTCCAATCTGTTAAAAGGCTGATGGAGAAAACCAGTTCAGCTGAAATAGCTGGGAGATTATATATTAAACAAAAGAATGACATACATATTATCCTGAAGAAAGAAATTATTTTCATTGAAAGATCCGGCAGGTCGACGACCATTCATACGAAGTCAGAAGCAATCAAAACATACCAGACACTTAATGAATTAGAGGGTGAATTGAGAGAGAGGGACTTTGTCAGATCACATCGTTCCTTTATTATTAACATTCACTGCATAAAAAGCTTCTCTTTGTATGCCAAGAACTCCTATACTGTTACATTTGAAGGAACGGAGGCAAAAGCCATGATTACAAAGGAAAAGGTAGAATTCATTCAAAACAATTATTTTTAAGGAGTAAAAAATAGTGAAGGCAGACCACTTATCTTGGAGTTTAATCAGCTTATTTTCCGCCATTCATCTTGGAGCATTCCTTTACGCTTTTGGATGGCATAGTGCCATTTATATATTGGTGCTCATGCTTTTAGCAGAAGGCTTCCTTCTAGTGAGGCTAGGAAATAGGCAAGGCGCATCATTGGACTGGAGACTTGAGGTCTTATTTTGGCTCGTTCAGGCTATGATTGCAGCTGCTGCAGTTATGCAGGAATCAGAATATATTCGGCTTCTGTTTTTCCTGCTGTTCTTGCTTGTTGAAGTTATCAGGGCTATTCAAGTTAGAAAACTGTCTAAATTCAGCAAAGAAATTAACAGGCTAGATGAAGAAATATTTCGCATGAATGAGACATTCAGGACTGTCAGAAGCGAGCGCCATGATTTTCTAAAACATATAGCAGCCATTCATTTTATGCTTGAAAAAGAAGAATTTAAAGAAGCAGGGGCTTACTTAGATGTGCTTGTTGACGGGTACAACGAAACAAATCTCTCCATTAAGGGGGAAAGCGGAGCAGTTGCGGCAACTTTGCACCAGTATTACCTAAAGGCTCAAAAGGAAGGAATGGAAATCATTTATGATATAGAAGTTCCTATCTCCTCTATGCCGGTTCCGGATAAAGAGCTTGTAGGACTTGTCGGCAATTTGCTTGAAAACTGCGTTGAAGCATGTTTGAATTGGCAGAAGGTTAATCAGCAGCATGCCTTTATTACACTTCAATTAGTAAAAAGAAGCGGATTATATATATTAACAGTCAAAAATAAGTCATTGCCAATCCCTGCAAAAATTTTAGACAGGCTTTATCATCAGTATGGTCTGTCGACAAAAGCAGGGAATGAAAGAGGCTATGGGACAAAAATAATTGCCGATATTGTCAAAAAACATCAAGGTGTTTTGGATTTTGTTTATAAGGAAGAAGAATTTACAGTAAAAATCAAGCTGCCGTCCATTCGCTGATTTAATTATGTTATGAGGTTTAAATGCGCCTTCTTTTCAAATAATAAGAGCAATAAGGAAAAGGAAGGTGTCTATGAAATTACTTCTATTAGCATTAATAACTGGATTTTTGACAGGATTTATCTTTGCCTTGCTCAAGCTGCCGATACCAGCACCAGGCGCATTGCCAGGGATTATTGGGATTGTTGGCATTTATGCAGGATTTAAAGTGTATGTAAGTTTGGAACCGTGGATTTCTAACCTTTTTTCAAAAAACTAAGCAGAAGAGGCGGCAGAAAACGACTGCCGCCTTTAATTTTTAATTCCATTCTAGTGTTGCTCCGCCAATTCTTTTAACTCCTCTTATCTTACTGAAATCCTCTACGAGCTGCAGACAGGCCTGATCTTTAAGCTTTGCTTCAATCATAAAATCAACATCCATCTGGAGCGGGCGCAAAAGCTGTAAGAGCGGTTTAACAAACTCTGCATCTACAAAATCTGCATGAGAACGGAAAGCCTTCTCTGTTTTTGGAGAAGACAGATGGATTTTCGGTGTAATCCCTCGATGCTTCCATGTTTCAAAAACTGGTAACAGCAATTCTTCCAGCGGTTTTTCACATAAGTTCGCCATATGGTGATGATAGTCAAAAACGAGTGGGATTGTTTCGTTTTGACATACTGTCAAAGTTTCCTCTGTGTTATATGTCTTGTCATCATTTTCTAATGTCATTATTTTTTTAATGTGTAACGGCAATGACTGTATATTTTCATAAAAGCGGGCCAGTGTTTTTTCTTTATCACCATATGATCCGCCAATATGAATGTTAATAACACTTCTGTCCTCTATTCCCATTGCTTCAAGCATTTTATAATGATATTCCATATCAATTACAGCGTTTTTAGTCACTTCCGGTCTTGGGGAAGTAAACAGGGTGTACTGGTTCGGATGGAAGCTGACCCTGAGTCCATGATCTTTCACAAGCTGCCCCACTTGGGCAAACTCCTTTTCAAAGGGAGTTACAAAATCCCACATCACCTCAGGATGGGTTGCTAACGGAACGATAGAGCTCGACATGCGGTATAACATGATTTCATGTCCGATATTATAGTGAAGTGCTCTCATTGTATTCGTAAGGTTTGTCCTCGTAATTTCAAGCAGCTTCCTTTGCCGTTCTTCGTCAGGTAGTTCACTGTAGCGTGCATAAGTCATTGTTTTGGAGGGAGAGGCGTCCCAAAGATTAGTCGCAGTAGATACATAGCCGAATCTGAATTTCATCTTTTTCTCCTTTCCCTTATTTACCAGTGAATCACAGCAAGGGTGCAAATAATCGGGCAAGATACTCCAATAACACAGTTTTAAATTTAGGTTTCAGCAAGAATTTAAGTGTGTACTCTTCCGAAAAAGAAAGGTCCTGCCTTACAATGTTGTTCATCCTTGCTATGAAGCTGGAATCAAAAACACAGCAAATTATTTCATGGTTTAAAAAGATACTTCTCTTATCAAAGTTGGCAGTACCAATAAAGCAAATTTCGTCATCTGCTGTAATAATTTTACCATGAAAAAAACCATGTTTATAATGATAAGCCTTTGCTCCACGTTTCAATAAGGTGCGTAAATAACGGAAAGATGCCTCTTTTACTAAAGGATGATCTGGTTTTGTCGGTAAAAGTAACGTTATCGCCACATTACGGTCTTGTGCCAGGCTAAGCTCTTCCATAATCCTTTTGCTTGGAATAAAGTAAGGTGTTCCGATAAACAGTGTTTTTCTAGCATTTCGAATAAGACCGCATAAGACGTCCTCTAAATACACACCTTGTGTCGGAATGAACTGATGGCGGGAGTGTCCCTTCGGCTGTTCAGGAAAATATACAGGGTTTTGTAGGAGATTTGTTTTTGTCGCAGCAGACCAATCGAGCAAAAATTCCCGCTGCAGGTCATCGACACCTTCTCCTGTCATTTTAAAGTGATAGTCTCTCCATGGACTCAATTTTAAGTTGCCGTGAATATAATCTTTTCCGACATTGAAGCCGCCTACATAGCCGATTTTACCATCGATAATGGTGATTTTTCGGTGATTTCTGACTTGCAGGGTATAGAATAACGGCATTTTTGGTGTATTGCAGTAGGAGAACTGCACACCAGCTTCTTTTAATTTATTCCGGATTTTTTTGCGTACTTGAAAGCTGCCGAGCCAATCGAGCAGCAGTCTTACTTCAACGCCCTCTTGCGCTTTTCGCTCGAGAATGGATAAGAACTGGTTGCTGATTGTGTCAGCCTTAACAGTGTAAAATAATATATGTATATGATTTTCTGCCTCTTCAAGCTCGTGAAACAGGTCTGGGAAAAGATCCTTCCCATCATTGAAAATATGAAAATCACTGTGCCTGAACGGATAATTTCTTCTCGTTACCTTCCGTTTAGTCAGTGCCTTGCCTACGATTAAATCTACATAAAGCAAGATGATTAGCAGCAGCAAAATGCAGATGATAGTCCAAAAAATTTGCATGGAAGTTCCCCCTTGGCTATGTATTGTGCCCCAATTTGCTATATTCTATAAGAGGGAAGAAAGACGTGATAAACTTCTCTTAAATTTTTAGTGAATGAAAAAGAAAAGTAAAAGCTAAATAAACCTTAGCTAGAACTAGCATATTCACTAGAAAATTGTTTATAATGGAGAATATGTATTTTTCTCTTTACTATGAAATGGAAACTGTATACAATGAAACTCCATGAGGTAATTAAGCTGGTTTACAGCTTTCAATAAAGAAATGGTATAACACCATACAATCCAATTCGGATAAAGAGCAGATAGCGAAAGGAAGTGCCAAAATGAGTGTTGATAACTATACAAAAGAACAACTAAATGAAATGTCTTTAATTGAAATCGCATACGAACTATTAAATGGCGCAAAAACGCCGTATTCTTTCCATGAAATTGTGAAGGAAGTAAGCAGACTGTTGAACTTGTCTGAAGATCAAGTCAATGATAGAATTGCCCAATTCTATACAGATATAAATATTGATGGACGCTTTTTATCATTAGGCGACAATCGTTGGGGACTGCGCACATGGTATCCAGTTGATAAGTCAGAGGAAGATGTCGTTACTGTGACGAAGCCGAAGAAGAAGAAAGCGAAAAAAGCTGCCGAAGACGATTTCGATGACTATGATGACAGCGTTGAAGAAGATTATGATGAATTCGATGATGATGATCTTCTTGATGACGATGAAGACGAAGATGTTATCGAAGAAGAGGACGATTTGCTGGATGACGATCTTGCAGAGGAAGATGATGACGAAAGCTTTGAAGACGAAGATACATATGAAATCGACGAAGATGAGCTGGACGAGGATCTGGAAGATGAGGAAGAAGACGAGGATGAAGATGAGTTTGAGGACGAGGAAGAAGATAAATAAGACCCTTGACTTTTATATGCCTTGCTTGTAAAATCATTTTTGGGCTCCTTAAAAAAGGAACGAACTGATATTTGCTTAAATAGCGCTCCCTTACTTGAAGAAGTAAGTGGAGCTTTTTTGTTTTTATAAAATGATTTTCTAGGCCCAGAACCTGCTTAAAATGCTAAGCATAGGGTGCTGAAAGGCTTTTTTATAAAAGTAGCTTTACGGCAATTTGTTTCACTCCCCTCGAAAAAAATATTCGATTATTTTTCTTTAAATAAAGACAAATATGCACAAACTTTAACTAAGGGGGATTTTAAAATGACAAAATATATTTTTGTTACAGGTGGGGTAGTTTCATCACTTGGAAAAGGAATTACTGCAGCATCATTGGGAAGGCTGCTTAAAAATCGCGGAGTGAGCGTGACGATTCAAAAATTTGATCCATATATTAACGTGGACCCAGGAACAATGAGTCCTTACCAACATGGAGAGGTTTTTGTAACAGATGACGGCGCGGAAACAGATCTTGACTTAGGACACTATGAGCGTTTCATTGACATTAATTTGACGAAATTCAACAATGTTACAACGGGAAAAATCTATTCAACTGTCCTAAGAAAAGAACGCAGAGGCGACTACTTGGGAGGAACTGTTCAAGTTATCCCGCATATTACAAATGAAATTAAAGAAAGAGTTTACCGAGCAGGCCGTGAAACGAATGCAGATGTTGTTATTACGGAAATCGGGGGAACTGTTGGTGATATCGAATCACTTCCATTCCTGGAGGCAATTCGTCAAATCAAAAATGATATTGGCAGAGAAAACGTGATGTATATTCATTGTACATTGGTGCCGTACATCAAGGCTGCCGGCGAAATGAAAACAAAGCCAACACAGCACAGTGTTAAAGAGCTTCGCAGCTTAGGTATTCAGCCAAATGTGATTGTTGTAAGAACGGAAAAGCCAATTTCTCAAGATATGAAAGATAAGATTGCTCTTTTCTGTGATATTGACACGAATTCAGTAATTGAGTGCCGTGATGCAGATACATTATATACAATTCCATTAGCTCTTCAAGAACAACACTTGGATCAAATCGTTTGCGACCATCTTCACCTTAAGTGTGAAGAAGCAGATATGACAGAATGGATTGAGCTTGTTGATGTAGTCCGCAATCTGTCTAAAACAGTTAAAATCGCTCTTGTTGGTAAGTATGTTGAGCTTCAGGATGCCTATATTTCTGTAGTTGAAGCATTAAAACATGCAGGTTATGCCTTTGATGCAGACATCGAAATTGATTGGATTAATGCAGAGCACGTAACTTCTGAAAATGTAAAAGAGCTGTTGCAGCATGCAGACGGAATCCTTGTTCCAGGAGGATTTGGTGATCGTGGAGTAGAAGGGAAAATTATCACAACACAATATGCTCGTGAAAATAAAGTACCTTTCTTTGGAATCTGCCTTGGTATGCAAGTAGCATCTATCGAGTTTGCGCGTAATGTATTAGGCTGGAATGGAGCAAACTCATCTGAGTTGGATGAAAATACGGCATATCCTGTTATCGACTTGTTGCCAGAGCAAAAGGATATCGAGGACCTTGGCGGAACGCTGCGCTTAGGCTTGTATCCATGTAAGTTGAAAGAAAATACAAAAGCATACGAAGCATATCAGGATGAGGTTATTTATGAAAGACACCGTCATCGTTATGAGTTCAATAACCAATACCGCCAAGAGATGGAAGAAGCAGGTTTCGTCTTCTCTGGAACAAGTCCAGATGGCCGTTTGGTAGAAATTATCGAGCTGAAGGATCACCCTTGGTTTGTAGCATCACAATTCCATCCGGAGTTTATCTCAAGACCAACTAGACCACAGCCTTTATTCCGTGAGTTTGTAGGTTCATCCCTGCGTTTCTCTGAAAAATAAGCAAAAAAAAGCTAACCTTTATAGGTTAGCTTTTTTTTTGCTTAGAGTTCATATTCTTTAATAAACTCATCCAGCGTAAATTTAATACCGTAATAAACAAAAATAGCCGCGATAGAAGCAGGATAACCAAAGCGGTTTCCCTCATCATCAGGGAGCAGACCTTTTGTCAATTTAAGGTCTATATGTACATCTGCTTTTGTGTGAATACCGTGTGAGTCTGATGACATTATAGTGCTCACTGATACAAATGGGATGTACTCCTTTGTGAGTTTTTCAGCAAAGGGCAGCAGTTCCTCATCATCTGAAGTTCTAGAGAAGAATAGAAACCGGTCATTAGGACTGATATTTTCTAACGAGTGGGAGCTCGTCCATTCTTCTGCTCCTTGCAGCGGTTCGGCGCTGTATAATGCTTCTGCAACTACTGCTTTCATTTCGTTTGTTGCACAAATGAAGATTTTTCCTTCCCCGCTTAATGCTTGGGCAAGTATTCTTGCACTATCCTCAATTGCTTCTTCTTCTTTTTCATGCAGTCTTTTAAATAACCCACTTAACTGTGTGGAGAACATTTTTAACAATGTGAGAAACCTCCTGTGTTTATATTTCAAGGTTATGCAATGGAATTAGATTCAATAGTATTATAAGTAATGTACAAGAAAAGGCAAAATTTATGCTTGTCAGCAGGAATTTGTCAATAAAAAGTAGAAAGTTATTTAAAGAAAAAAACTTTGTTATATAATGGATGTAATTGGGTCTATTGTCTAAAATAGTCTTTTTGCTGTGTCGATTTATCAGCAGTATGTGTGAGTGGGAAATAACGGGGAATATCTTTTCAAAAAAATAGAGAACACATAGAAGGGAAGGTCTACAATGAAAGGGAAAATATTAATCGTGGATGACCAGTTCGGCATCAGAATTTTATTGAATGAAGTATTCCAAAAAGAGGGCTATAAAACTTTTCAGGCAGCAAATGGTGTACAAGCGCTTGAGATAGTGACACAGGAGGTGCCTGATTTAGTGCTCCTCGATATGAAGATTCCTGGAATGGACGGCATCGAGATCTTAAAGCGAATGAAAAAATTGTACAAGGATATCCGTGTTATTATTATGACTGCTTACGGAGAGCTTGATATGATTCAGGAAGCAAAGGATCTTGGCGCTTTGACACATTTTGCAAAACCATTTGACATTGACGATTTGCGTGCGGCTGTTAAAGAGTATATTGTCAGCTGATAAACATATGTCTAATCTTGGCTAAAACTGCTGTATCCTGGCATTATAAGTTTAAAAATTACTATAAATACATAATAAAAAATATTAATAGAGCTGTTGCCAGCTCTATTAATATTGTGAATAAAAGCAATTTTTTTTATGACATTTAATAAAAAGTGGTTGGATTGATAGCAATTCTCTGCTTATTTTGGTATGATTACCTATGGAATTTAAAAGCAAAGTGATTCGTTTAGATTACTTTGGGTAATATATACATATTCAAATTCTCTTTGGGAAATTTAATAAAGGTTACCTAGTAATTGAACGATCATAAGAAGGAGGAAGAATATATGCCTTTAGTTTCAATGAAAGACATGTTAAACAAAGCAAAAGCAGAAGGCTATGCTGTTGGTCAATTTAACTTAAATAACCTTGAGTTCACTCAAGCTATTCTTCAAGCTGCAGAAGAAGAAAAATCTCCAGTTATCCTTGGGGTATCTGAAGGTGCTGCTCGTTACATGGGTGGTTTCACAACTGTAGTAAAAATGGTAGAAGGTTTACTTGTAGACTATAAAATCACTGTTCCAGTTGCTATCCACTTGGATCATGGTTCTAGCTTTGAAAAATGTAAAGAAGCTATCGACGCTGGATTCACTTCCGTTATGATCGATGCTTCTCACCACCCATTTGAAGAGAACGTTGAAACAACTAAAAAAGTTGTTGACTACGCTCATGCAAAAGGTGTTTCTGTAGAAGCTGAGCTTGGAACTGTTGGCGGACAAGAAGACGATGTTGTAGCAGAAGGCGTAATCTACGCTGATGCACAAGAGTGTGTGGAACTTGTTAAACGCACTGGCATCGATACTTTAGCTCCAGCACTAGGTTCTGTACACGGACCATACAAAGGTGAACCAAACCTTGGTTTCAAAGAAATGGAAGAAATCGGTAACCTAACTGGTCTTCCACTAGTATTGCATGGAGGAACTGGAATCCCAACAAAAGATATCCAAAAATCCGTGTCACTAGGAACAGCTAAAATCAACGTTAACACAGAAAACCAAATCGCTTCTGCTAAAGCAGTTCGCGAAACTCTAGCTGCTAAACCTGAAGAGTATGATCCACGTAAATACTTAGGACCAGCTCGTGACGCTATTAAAGCAACTGTTATCGGCAAAATCAAAGAATTCGGTTCTTCTAACAAAGCGTAATATAAATGGAACGATTGAAACCGTCCTTATCAGGGCGGTTTCCGTTCATTTATTGTATTTTAGCAAGTCAGTCGAATAAACAGACAAATTGTCGGTTATGATGTATAAAGAGTGATATATCCCCATTTTGAAGACTGGCTGTCTGCTGCTTAAAGGAATAAATCAAGCAGTCCCCATCTGGACTAGACTAAAGCACCTTTTTGTTCAACACATCCAGTATTCTAGTTATCAAGCTTCTATTGAAAAAACACCCAGACTTAAATTTTGACTTATATTAAATTTCTTCATTCGCAAATTAGACCTGGCAATATTAATTTTGACACATTACTACTAGAGATTTATTAGCCAAATTAGGAACAGGCCTATTTGTCCATGTTAACCTACTTAGGTCATGCACCTGTCCTATTATTAGTGCATGTGCTTGCACTTTTCCTATCTTCCTCAACTTTGGTATAATAATTGAATTAGTAGTAATTCTTAATTAATTACATCCAAGTGTTGATTCAATTTTTATATTCCTGTAAACAGGGAAGTTAATGGCGAAGTTAGTACGTGTCCTAGACAAGCAGTACATGCTTTGCTTGGCTTAGAAGGGAGTTAGAAATGGAAAAACTTATGATTGCAGGTGGATCTCCATTAAAAGGGACCGTTCGCATTAGCGGAGCAAAAAATAGCGCAGTTGCATTAATACCAGCCACTATTTTAGCAGAATCTCCAGTAACCATTGAAGGGTTGCCTGACATTTCTGATGTTCACATATTAAAAGGGATTATGGAGGAGTTAGGAGGAAGCGTTTCATTTTCTGATTCCGATATGACGATTGATCCGACATCAATGATATCTATGCCGATGCCAAATGGAAAGGTCAAGAAGCTTCGTGCCTCCTATTATTTGATGGGAGCGATGCTCGGCAGATTCAAAAAAGCTGTTATTGGCCTGCCGGGAGGCTGTCACTTAGGTCCAAGGCCAATTGATCAGCATATAAAGGGCTTTGAGGCTTTAGGAGCTCAAATAACGAATGAGCAGGGAGCCATTTATCTTCGTGCTGATGAGTTAAGAGGAGCAAGAATATACTTAGATGTTGTAAGCGTTGGCGCAACTATCAATATTATGCTTGCGGCTGTTAGAGCTAAAGGCAGAACCATCATTGAAAATGCTGCAAAGGAACCTGAAATCATCGATGTTGCTACATTGCTGACAAATATGGGAGCAAAAATCAAAGGTGCAGGAACGGATGTAATCCGAATTGATGGGGTGGATCATTTGCATGGCTGCCGCCATACCATTATTCCTGACAGAATTGAAGCTGGAACTTATATTATTATCGGTGCAGCAGTTGGCGATGGAATCCTTATTGATAATGTTATCCCGCAGCACTTGGAATCTTTGATTGCAAAGCTAAGGGAAATGGGAGTGCAAATCGAGTCAAGCGGCGACCAAGTCTTTGTAAGTTCCAATCCTGATTTAAAGCCTGTTGATATTAAAACATTAGTATATCCAGGATTTCCGACCGATTTGCAGCAGCCGTTTACCTCGCTGCTGACGAAAACAAACGGTACAAGCATGGTAACTGATACAATCTACAGTGCCCGCTTTAAACATATCGATGAGTTAAGAAGAATGAATGCTACCATTAAGGTGGAAGGAAGATCAGCAATCATTAATGGACCAGTTCATCTTCAAGGAGCTCGTGTGAAGGCTAGTGATTTAAGAGCTGGAGCCGCGTTGGTAATAGCAGGACTCATGGCGGACGGTATTACCGAAGTCACTGGTGTTGAGCATATTGACAGAGGCTACGGTCAGCTTGTAGAGAAGTTGAAAGGTTTAGGGGCGTCCATATGGCGTGAAGGCATGTCCCAGGAAGAGTACGAACAGATTAAGAATGTGTGATGATAACAAGGCGGGATCAGGTTAAGATATTCTTTTGAGCATTTCTTAGATAAGACTTGCCTGATTCTGCCGTTTTACCAACATGCTTTTTGGTTTACTAAACAGAAAGCATAAAAGATAACGATTGCAGTAGCTGTTCTAAAGGGAGAATGGCTCGTTTGTCTGCCTTCTCAAAAAGTTAAGGTGAAGATGCAGTCTATTAAAATATTGTTGCATATAAACGTTTATATTAGGTAAAATAGAGATTGCTTTTTAGTGACTGAAAAAACGCATTGCCTTTTAACTGGAAGGAATGCGATAATCAATACTATACTTCATTAACTATACTCAATTTATAGTTTTTTCTCTTCAAACATATAACGCCTCAAAAAAACGAAAACATTCCTTTCCAAATACAAATTTCGCTAAATGGTAGGAATAACTGAAAATGAAAAAGAGTGGTGGCAAAATGGGATTGAACATATCTAGTTTGGAAAACATGAAATTAAAAGAGCTGTATGAATTGGCTCGTGAATATAAAGTTGCTTATTACAGCAAGCTGACAAAAAAAGAATTAATATTCTCTATTTTGAAAGCGAGAGCGGAACAGGAAGGATATTTCTTTATGGAAGGCGTTCTGGAGATTATCCAATCAGAAGGTTTTGGTTTCTTAAGACCAATCAACTATTCACCTAGTTCGCAGGATATATACATATCTGCTTCCCAAATCAGAAAGTTTGATTTGAGAAATGGGGATAAAGTATCTGGAAAGGTGCGACCTCCAAAGGAAAATGAACGTTATTTTGGATTGCTGCAGGTGGAAGCGGTAAACGGCGATGACCCGGCAACGGCAAAGGAAAGAGTCCATTTTCCGGCATTGACGCCATTATATCCAGACAGACAAATGAAGCTGGAAACAACACAAAAGTATACATCTACTCGTATAATGGATGTTCTGGCTCCTGTTGGTTTTGGACAGCGTGGATTGATTGTTGCGCCTCCTAAAGCAGGTAAAACAATGCTTATTAAGGAAATTGCCAACAGCATTACGACAAATCATCCGGATGCAGAGCTTATTGTCCTCTTAATTGATGAAAGACCGGAGGAAGTGACTGATATTGAACGTTCAGTCAGCGGCGATGTAGTCAGCTCCACTTTTGATGAAGTTCCAGAAAACCACATTAAAGTGGCAGAGCTCGTGTTAGAAAGAGCGATGCGCCTTGTAGAGCATAAGCGTGATGTTATCATTTTAATGGACAGCATTACAAGACTTGCAAGAGCATACAATCTTGTCATTCCTCCGAGTGGAAGAACTTTATCAGGGGGGATAGATCCTGCTGCCTTCCATCGTCCGAAACGCTTCTTCGGGGCAGCTCGTAATATTGAAGAAGGCGGTTCTTTAACCATCCTGGCTACAGCGCTGGTAGATACAGGTTCCCGTATGGATGACGTTATATATGAAGAGTTTAAGGGTACAGGTAATATGGAGCTTCATTTGGATCGCTCTCTTGCGGAAAGAAGGATTTTCCCAGCGATCGATATTCGCCGTTCTGGTACTCGCAAAGAAGAACTGTTAATACCGAAGGAACATTTGGACAAATTATGGGCCATTCGCAAGTCTATGTCAGATTCTCCCGATTTTGCGGAGCGTTTCTTAAGAAAGCTTAGACAAACGAAATCCAATGAAGAGTTTTTTGCTGTGCTGTCTGATCAAATGAAGGCAGGAACAGCTGGGAAGCGTTCTTAAATCTAGTATTAGCTGGAAAAAAATTCATAGCAGTGGATGAGGAAATGAAGTTGCAAAATGCCTATGTCTTTGCTATAATGATGACAGTGTGTTTTTAAAATAATAATGTATGGGAATAAATAATTCTATACGTTATTCTATAACTCTGCTTCGAAAGTTGCAGGGCGGAAGGAGATGAAAAGGAATGAAATCAGGAATTCATCCAACTTATAATGAAATCACGGTAAAATGCGCTTGCGGTAATGAGTTCACAACTGGATCTGTTGCAAAAGAGATGAAAGTTGAAACTTGCTCTGAGTGCCATCCGTTCTATACTGGACGTCAAAAATTCGCTGAAGCTGGCGGACGTGTTGACCGTTTCAACAAAAAATACGGTCTTAAACAGCAACAGCAATAATCAATCCGAAGAACAGGCAAGAATGCTTCATACCTTGCCTGTTCTTTCTTTATGAGATATTGTCTTCTATTTATGGAAAGAGGAAGTTTAAGAATGCAAGGATCTTCACCGTTTTTTGTATTCTTAAGCGTCTTCTAGAGAAAGTTGAACGCTGCAGTCGCTTTGCTAAGAGAAGTTAGTTTATGTAAAGGACATGTTTTTGGAGGAAGGAAGGAGAGGTTTCATGTACGTGATGAAACATCATGGATGGGTAGAAGTGATTTGCGGAAGCATGTTTTCCGGTAAATCAGAGGAGCTTATCCGTCGAGTAAGAAGAGCCCAATTTGCTAAACAAAACATCGTTGTGTTTAAGCCGAAAATAGATAACCGCTACAGTGAGGAAGCTGTCGTTTCTCATAATGGTTCTACTACAATTGCTGTTCCAATCAGTGAATCCTCGGAGATTTTTGAATATGTGACACCAGATGTCGAGGTGGTTGCGATTGACGAAATCCAGTTCTTTGACCCGGAAATAGTGGCTGTTGTCCAGCATTTAGCCAACAGCGGCTATAGAGTCATCTGTGCAGGATTGGATCAGGACTTCCGTGGTGAACCATTTGGAAAGATGCCTGAACTTATGGCAATAGCTGAGCTTGTGACAAAGCTGCAGGCAGTCTGTGCAGTATGCGGTTCACCGGCCAGCAGGACTCAGCGGCTGATTGATGGTTCACCAGCATCATATGATGATCCCATTATACTAGTAGGTGCTTCTGAATCTTATGAGCCAAGATGCCGTCATCATCACGAAGTTCCGAAATCCCCTTCGCTGAAAAAGGCAGACAGCAGCACATCCATTTAGCTAAAATCTCCCATTAGAGAAAACTCTAATGGGAGATTTTTTTATGATTTATGAAGAAACAGCTAAACCGAGTTTAGAAAGCGCTTGTTTTAGTGTGCTGAACGTGGGAATGTCATCTAAACTGATTCCTAATGCATGTATCACTTGCGCCATGTCTGGTCTGAGTCCAGAGATAGTGGACTTCATACCTGTATATTGGAGGACCTTCACTAATTTCATCAGCTCTTGCAGCACCATTGTATCAATGGTAGACACTCCGGAAACATCAATAAATAGATGTCTGATTTGCTTCTCCTGACATCTAGCAGGCACATTCTCAAGAATTGCTTTCCCTCTTGCTGTATCAATGGCCCCGATGATTGGAAGCACACCAATATGATTGATAATTGGAATAATCGGGTTGCTCAGTTCGTTGATTGTCGCTTGTTGGGATAATAGCTTTCTTTGATTGTATTCATGATACATCTCGGTGAATTCGTTGTTTAACTTATCAAATGTAAGATGGAATATCGAACTCCACTCTAGTATAGTTGCTTGTGGAACATTCCTGAGCTCTTCTATGAATCTCGTAATCATATCCCAGATGGTTTGCCTTGTCAGACTTAACGCGTGCAGGACTTCATGAACAGGCACCCCTAGTTCCACTCTGCTTTGCGCAATTTTAGTTGCCCATTTTGATAAGTTAGCAGAGAAAATGGTATCATCGTCCAAAAAAGAGCTGATAACTGTTTCAATTGTAAAGGCATGCTGAGCACGGAGAAGATTATTGACGTTATCATCAGATTGTTTGCTGTAAATAGAGCCTTCCTCACCATCTTTTATGGCGAACCATTTTTCTGTTATTACCGAAGCATTTTCCATTATATAATGGTAGACAGAACTGTTGGATAGGGACATATAGGAGCCCTCTCTTTCTATGAATATCTTCATTATAAAGCAATTTCGGTTTAATATAAGTGCATAAACGCGATGAAGCGGTTTTTTTCCTTGTTAATTTGGTTTTGACGGGGATAATAGCCTATAATATAATTAAAATGTTATGGAAAAAAATTGAGGTGAATATACGTGTTTGATCGTCTGCAAGCGGTAGAGGATCGT
This sequence comes from Niallia laureatilytica, assembly GCF_046613985.1. Classification (NCBI taxonomy): domain Bacteria; kingdom Bacillati; phylum Bacillota; class Bacilli; order Caryophanales; family Bacillaceae; genus Niallia; species Niallia laureatilytica. The sequence goes on from NZ_JBKKHP010000003.1 coordinate 257,176, forward strand.
TATGACAGGCTTAATGAGTTATTAAGCGATCCTGAAATTGTCAATGATACAAAAAAATTGCGTGATTATTCTAAAGAGCAATCAGATATACAAGAAACGGTGGAAGTTTACCGGGAATATAAAGAAGTAAAAGCACAAAACCAAGACGCCCGTTCTATGTTAGAGGAAAAGCTTGATCCGGAAATGCGGGAAATGGTAAAAGAAGAGCTTGATGAAACAGCAGAGAAAATCGAAGAGCTAGAAGCGCGCTTAAGAATACTGCTAATACCGAAAGATCCTAATGATGATAAGAACGTTATCATGGAGGTTCGCGGAGCAGCGGGCGGAGATGAAGCAGCCTTATTTGCGGGAGACTTGTTCCGTATGTACAGCCGTTATGCAGAATCACAGGGCTGGAAGATGGAAGTAATTGATGCAAGTTCAACAGGTGTAGGCGGATATAAGGAAATCATTTTCATGATTAACGGAAAAGGCGCTTACTCAAAGCTTAAGTTTGAAAATGGAGCACACAGAGTACAGCGTGTGCCTGAAACAGAATCTGGCGGAAGAATTCATACCTCCACTGCAACTGTTGCTTGTCTGCCTGAAGCAGAAGAGGTTGAAATTGAAATCCATGAGAAGGATATACGTGTAGATACATTTGCTTCGAGTGGACCAGGCGGACAAAGTGTTAATACCACGATGTCAGCAGTAAGATTGACGCATTTGCCGACAGGAACAGTCGTATCCTGTCAGGATGAAAAGTCGCAAATCAAAAATAAAGAAAAAGCAATGAAGGTTTTACGTGCTCGTGTTTATGATAAGTTCCAGCAAGAGGCGCAAGCAGAGTATGACCAGCAGCGCAAATCAGCAGTTGGTACAGGGGACCGTTCTGAGCGCATAAGAACGTATAACTTCCCGCAAAACCGTGTAACAGACCATCGAATTGGACTAACTATTCAAAAGCTTGATCAAATTCTCCAAGGAAAAATGGAAGATATCATTGATGCCCTAATCTTTGAAGAACAATCAAGCCGTTTGGAAAGTGCATCTGATGTGTAATAGAAGACAAATGAAAGTTTTTGAAGCCCTTAAGTGGGCTTCTTCTTATTTGCAGGAGCACGGACGGGAGGAGCATGCCGGCGAGCTTTTACTGCGGCATGCATTAGGTGTGACTCGTTCCGAAATGTTAATGAAATTTCGGGATGATATGAGTGAAGAGTCCTTTAAGCTGTTTGAGCAAAATATCACTCTTCATGGTAAAGGGATACCAATTCAATATTTAATTGGCTATGAAGAATTTTATGGCCGTATTTTTGAAGTGAATGAAGAAGTTCTAATCCCGAGGCCTGAAACAGAAGAACTTGTATATCATATGTTGGAGCGAATCAAGGTTTTATATGGAAGTCGGGAAGTCAGTATAGTTGATATAGGCACAGGAAGCGGAGCAATAGCTGTTACGATGAAGCTGGAAAACCCTAGACTGCAAGTGACTGCAAGCGATTTGTTTGAGGAATCATTACAGGTTGCAAAAAAGAACGCAGAGAGAAATGGTGCTGAATCAATTGATTTTGTCCATGGTGATTTGTTTGAACCGTTTATAAAAACAGGCAGGAGGTTCGATATAGTCCTTTCTAATCCTCCATACATTCCAGATGAAGATATTGCTGAAATGTCAGAAGTAGTTGTAGAGCATGAGCCTCATCGGGCACTGTTTGCTGGAATAGATGGTTTGGATATTTATAAGAGAATTTGTGCACAGCTGCCTTCCGTTTTAAAGGATAAAGGCATAGTCGGCTTTGAGGTCGGCATGGGTCAAAGCGAGGCAGTTTCACAACTGCTGTTAGATGCCTTTCCTGCAGCTAAGGTGGATGTTGTGTATGATATTAATAAAAAGGATCGAATGGTCTTTGCAGAAGTTGGATTTTAACCGCGGTTCTTCCGCGGTTTTTTATTTTGAAAAAAATAAAAGTTGCTAGTTTAAGAATCTATTAATCTGTCCACACTGTTTGTACAAGGGGGCGAATTAATATGAAAAGAAAATCAATGGCAACAAGTTATATATTTGTACTTATCATATCAACTATTTTTAGTTTATATATACCGAAAAACGAAGTAACAGCAAACGAGCAAGTGGTGATTCCAAATGATGCTATCAGACTAAGAATCTTAGCGAACAGTGACAGTGAAGAAGATCAAGCTTTAAAACGAAAAGTTAGGGATGCAGTGAATGCAGAAATTACAAAGTGGGTAGCAGATTTAACTTCAAAGCAAGCAGCTGAACAGCTATTAAAAGCAAAGCAGCCGGAAATTCAAAAAATAGCAGAAAACGTAGTTATGGAAGAAAATTCTGATCAGGCAGTGAAAGTGAAATTCGGAAAAGTAGATTTTCCTACAAAGCTTTATGGAGAGTTCTTATATCCTGCAGGCGAGTATGAAGCAATCTTAATTACATTAGGAGCAGGTGAAGGTGCAAATTGGTGGTGTGTATTATTTCCGCCATTATGTTTCCTTGATTTCTCCAACAGTGTTGCTGTAAGTGACGGATTTGAAGAGGAGAAGAAGGAAGAGGGCAGCAAGCAGAAAGAAAAAGCAGATAAGGAAGAAGCAGATAGTAAAACAGCAAGTGCGGAGTCAGTGAAAAAAGAAGCAAAACAGGAAAATAAAAAAGAAGAAAAAGAAAACAAGGAAGACCCTGTCTATGTTGATGAATCAACAGAGAGTGATGTAGAAGTGAAGTTTTTCTTAGTAGAGCTTTGGGATAAAATTTTTGGATGAAAAGAAGCCATCTGCGCAAGTAGTATACTGCAGATGGCTTTACAATTTTAGAAATCAACGATATTTTCTGCTAAGTGTTATATAATAATGGTCGGAATTGCTGATGGTAGATAGATACATATATATTAGAAAATATTCTATCATTTTTTTCGGTCCCTTTTCATATTAATAGAATTAAGAGCAGATTCATTTTATGATAAAAAGGAGACGGAGATAATGGAGCATATCGTACGTAAAGCAAATCGTGAGGATTTAGAGAGCTTGAAGGATTTTATGGGAACAACAGAAGTGAAGTTACATGATCTCGAAAGCTGGATTGACTTCTGTCTTCTAGCGAGTGATGCAGAGTCAGGTATGCTGAAGGGAACGATCGGTATTCAGCCTTTTGCAGATTCTGGATTATTAAGAGCGCTAGTGCTTAAGGAAGGATCTGCAGAGGAAATTCTATTTTTACTCCAGCAGGCGATAAAGTTGGCTAAAGAAAAAAATTTAGGTATGCTATATTGCGTAGTAAATAATAAAAATGCGAGTAATCTCTTTTATTTGCTGGGCTTTAAGGAGATTAATGTCGAAGATTTGCCTGTTGATGTCAGAGAGTCATCAACAGTTAATGCGATGAAAGTTGTGAATAACTCGAAAATTATGTATTATTCCATTAATAATGTGGATAATTAAGGAGAGTTATCCACAAAAATCATCATTTTATTCACAATTTGTGGACAAGTCAGATAAAAGATAAAAATTTTGGCGTGAATCAGTTAAAAAATTCTTGTCGAAAATTGAAGAATCACAAGCAATTTCATGTATTTAAACAAGTTTTGGCTAAAGGTGGATAAGTATGAAGACAAATATATGGTCAGTGGATAAGTATGTGGATATAGATAGTGGTTATCCACAAATACAACAGGCTGCAGACCTTTTAAACAAGAATGAAGTAGTTGCATTTCCAACAGAAACGGTTTACGGACTTGGAGGTAATGCCAAAAGCGATGAGGCGATAGCTAAAATCTTTGCTGCTAAAGGGAGGCCGTCAGATAATCCTCTCATTATTCATATCGCTAATAAAGAGCAGCTGACAGAACTAGTTTCAGAAGTGCCCGAGAAGGCTGAACAGCTCATGGAGGCTTTCTGGCCAGGAGCGCTGACAATTATTTTCCGATTGAAGGAAGGAGCCTTGTCTAAGCTTGCTACTGCAGGACTAGTTACTGTTGGAGTAAGAATGCCTGATCATCCTGTTGCACTAAGGCTGCTCGAAGAGGCTAATTTGCCAATCGCTGCACCGAGTGCTAATACTTCTGGCAAGCCGAGTCCAACTACAGCTCTTCATGTGAAGGAAGATTTAGATTCTATCATAGCAGGCATTGTCGATGGTGGTCCAACTGGTGTCGGAGTGGAGTCAACAGTAATTGACTGCACGGATGCTGTACCGACGATTTTGCGTCCAGGTGGAGTGTCACAGGAGGAAATGGAAAAAGTCATTGGAGAAGTGAAGCTTGATAAGGCGCTTGTAAATAAAGAGTCTGCCCCGAAGGCACCAGGGATGAAGTACACGCATTATGCCCCAAACGCACCGTTGTTTTTAGTGAAGGCTCCAAGAGAAAGAATTCAGGAGTTAGTAGCGGAAGAACGTCGGAATGGCAAAAAAGCAGGAGTGCTTACAACAGAAGAAAATCAAGATTTCTACCAAGCAGATTATATTTTTGTATGTGGAAAAAGAGCTGAATTATCCACAGTCGCTGCGAATTTATATGATGGGCTGAGAAGCTTTAACCATAGTAATGTTGATATTATTTTTTCTGAGATGTTTCCATATGAAGGTCTAGGACACGCAATCATGAACAGATTGATGAAAGCAGCCTCTCACCAAGTGATAGAGTAACCCTGAGGAAAAAATGCCAAAAGAAATTTCTGAATAGACCATAGACAAAATGCTTCTAAAAAAACTTGGACGTGCATATTCTTAACTAGCAAGTCCAAGGGGGAAGGTAATGTCTACACTAATCGGAGAAATATTTACACTTATGCTGATGGCATTTGCTTTAGGAATGGACGCATTTTCTGTTGGGCTGGGAATGGGAATGTACAGACTCCGGCTAAGGCAAATAATGAAGATAGGATTTATTATCGGAATATTTCATGTCATTATGCCGCTTGCAGGCATCCTAGCTGGAAGATTCTTATCTGATAATTTTGGAGAAATTGCCGGTATTATTGGAGGAGTGCTTCTTGTCATTTTAGGTGTGCAAATGATATGGACTGGCTTTAAAGAAGATGATGAACATAAAATCACACCAGTCGGATTCGGCCTGATTGTGTTTGCGGTCAGTGTGAGTCTGGACAGCTTTTCAGTCGGCTTAAGCTTAGGTATTTATAAAGCGAAAACATGGCTAGTTCTGCTTGCTTTTGGCTTGAGCGCAACATTACTCACATGGCTCGGCTTGATTATTGGGAGAAAAGCACAAGGACTTTTAGGTAATTACGGTGAGGTGTTAGGCGGAGGGATATTGCTTGCTTTTGGCGTAAAGCTGCTATTACATCTTTAACTACATCGAAGTGATAAACATGCAGGCAGCTTCATTGACAGGCTGCCTTTTTGTTTTGCAAAAACAGCTAAATCTTTGGAATGAAGTGTAAAAATAATAATTCCTGTCGATAGATATATTAGTGATTCCAAATGGTGACATAAAATTAGGCTGACAAAAAAGTCTATACTATACTTTTACTTAAAAGGAGGTAGAAAATATGGTACGTGTACTGTTTGTTTGTACAGGGAACACTTGTCGCAGCCCAATGGCAGAAGCAATCCTTAAGAATAGCAGCGTAAATATCGAAGTTAAATCTGCCGGTGTTTATGCAATAGACGGCGCGGAGGCTTCTTATCAATTGAAGGAAGTGCTTGCGGAAAAGGGAATGGAACATAATCATCGCTCCTCCATGCTGACTAGCGACTTGTTAGACTGGGCAACACATGTGTTTACGATGACGGTCGGCCATAAGAATGCAATTGTCAATCAGTTTCCCCATGCAATTGAAAAAACATTTACGTTAAAGGAATTTGTAAATGATGATAAGTATGGAGATATTGTCGATCCATTTGGAGGTTCGGTCGAGCTTTATAGAATGACATATCAGGAATTACATAGCTTGATACAGTCACTGATAAAAAAATTAGAAATGGAAAACTAGGGGAGAACAAAATGGATAAGACTGCTTCATATAGGTTCAGCTTAAGAAAGAAACTGGCATTGTTTATTACAGTATTGGCATTGATTACTTACTCAACAAGTGCGTTTTTCATCTATGTTCTGTTTCCTTTGCTTCCAGATGATTTAGGAATTAGTGCCTTTGTATTTAATCTTCTTACATTGACATTAGGAGTCTTATGGTCTGGATTTCTGGCATTTTTGGCAGCGGGTTTTATCATTAAGCCGCTTAAGCGTCTGGAGCAGAGTGCAATTAAAGCAGCACATGGAGATATAAGAGAAGAAGTGGAAATTTCAAGTTCGGATGATGAAATTCAATCACTAGGCATTGCTTATAATGATATGCTGGCTAACTTGCGGGAAATGGTTAAAAGTATTGAAGATAACTTTAACAGCACTAATGCAACAGTTAAAACAATTACAGGTAAATCACAGGAAGCTCATGAACAGACAGTGTCTATTTCAAAGGCAGTGGAAGAAATTGCAGGCGGATCTGAGGTAGCAGCCAATTCTGTTCAAGCAACAGCTGAAGCAGTGGAGCAGTCGATGAAAATTGCCCAAACAGTCCAGGAAAATGCAGATCATACACAGCAAATCTCTAATGAAATGCTTGCAAACTTAGATGAAACGAATAAAGTGGTTCATTCTCTTGTAGCTGGCCTTAAGCAGTTGGCCGAAGAAAACAGCCGTTCCTTATCATCTGTAAAAAGATTAGAAGATAATGCCGCTAAAATCGGTGATATTCTAAAGTTTGTTGGAACAATTGCCTCACAAACAAACTTACTTGCTTTAAATGCCTCCATTGAAGCGGCAAGAGCTGGGGAACACGGTAAAGGATTTGCGGTTGTAGCAGAAGAGGTAAGGGTTCTAGCGGATGAGAGCGCCAAAGCTGTTGAAGGTGTTGGTGAACTAATTGCCAATATGCAGTCAGAAGTCAAAAATGTCGTTGGCCAGATTAAACAGCAGGTTCAAAGCGCCAATGCAGAAGCACAACAAGGTGAAAAAACGAATGCTACCCTTCAAGAAATGACAGCTATTGTGAAACAAATGGCAGATTCCACTAAACATATTACAGCCCAAGTTCATCAGCAAATGGAGCAGATTGAGCATACCTCCAGACAGTCTCAAGAAGTAGCGGCAATTGCGGAGGAGACATCTGCAGGAACGCAGCAGGTAATGATTATTGCAGAAAGCCAGACGAAGATCATTAATGAAGTTGATATTCTTGCAATGGAGCTTCAGCAGCAGGCTGAGCAGCTGAAAGAAACTATCACCAGATTTAAGATTTAATCGTATTATAAGTGCTTTTTCCTGCTTACTTTTTACTTAGTTTTCTGTTTCTAAAAAGAATGTAAACAGCCTTTCTATTTGCTCTTTTTTATGTGAAAATAATAGAGGAATAAGAGGAGGTTAACAGGATGAAAGTTGCTATAGCTTCAGATCATGGCGGATTGAATATTAGAGAAGAAATCAAAAGCTTGCTTAATGAATTGCAGATAGAATATGTAGATTTTGGGTGTGATTGCACTACTTCAGTAGATTACCCGGATTATGCACTGCCAGTTGCAGAAAAGGTTGCGAGCGGAGAGTTCGATCGCGGGATTCTGATTTGCGGAACTGGTATTGGCATGAGCATCGCAGCTAATAAAGTAAAAGGTATCAGATGCGCACTTGTGCATGATGTTTACAGCGCCAGATTGACTAGGGAGCATAATGACAGCAATGTGATTGCAATGGGAGAAAGAGTAATTGGTCCGGGACTTGCCCGGGAAATAGCGAAGACTTGGCTGCTTTCTGATTTTAGCGGCAGCAGACATCAAACAAGAATCGATAAAATCGCAAACTATGAATTAGAAACATCTTCCTAAGCATAATGCTATAACGAAAGGCAGTGTTGTTTATGGGTATAGATAAGTCATTGTTAGTGGAACAGCTGCACAGCATCTTAAATGATTATCAAGAACAGGCAAATTTGACGAGCCGCCATCTGTTTGTTGTTGGCTGCAGCACAAGTGAAGTCATCGGTGAAAGAATCGGGACTGCAGGTGCTGAGGATGTCGCAAGTATTATCTTTCAAGAGTTTAAGCAATACGAGGAACAAACAGGTGTTGCATTGGCTTTTCAATGTTGTGAACATCTAAACAGAGCTTTAGTAGTTGAGCGTAAGCTGCAAGAGGAAAAAGGTTGGCCGGAAGTTACTGTTATTCCTGTACGCCAGGCAGGTGGAGCTATGGCGGCATATGCTTATCAGCATATGGCAGATCCTGTTGTCGTTGAACATATTACAGCAGACGGCGGCATTGATATCGGAGATACTTTAATAGGAATGCATATAAAGCATGTTGCAGTGCCGATAAGAGTAGCGCAAAAGCAGCTCGGTGCAGCACATGTCACTCTTGCCAAAGCAAGACCAAAGCTGATTGGCGGACAAAGAGCTGTATATGAAAAAAATAAAGAGAATGAATCTTGCTAGAAAAAAGATATCCTGAAAGAAGTCAGGATATCTTTTTTTATTATACAAATAAGCTGCCAATCTAAAAACGGCAGTGTTTTTTATATATGATAACTGCTAAATCTTATAAAAAAAACGAATTTATATTATTTTAAGAAAATAATCAGACGGAATTGGATGTTTTCTTAGCAAAACACGAACAATAAATAAAGGTATAAAAATAATAATTCGTATTTTTTAGCTTCTTTTTAAATTTGTTACGTGTTAGAATATAAGAAGATTTTCCGTAGAATCAAAGAAATATAATATAAGTGTTACAGGGAGGATTCAAATGAAGCATTTAGCACAAAACGACCAACAAGTATACAAAGCTATTCAGCAAGAATTGGGCCGCCAACGATCAAAAATCGAGTTGATTGCATCAGAGAATTTCGTAAGTGAGGCAGTAATGGAAGCACAAGGTTCTGTCCTTACAAATAAATATGCAGAAGGCTATCCGGCAAAACGTTATTATGGCGGTTGTGAATATGTTGATATTGTTGAAGATATCGCTCGCGATCGTGCGAAAGAAATTTTTGGTGCAGAGCATGTCAATGTTCAACCCCATTCTGGAGCACAAGCAAATATGGCTGTATATTTCACTATACTTGAGCAAGGGGACACAGTGCTCGGTATGAATCTTTCCCACGGCGGACATTTAACACATGGAAGCCCAGTAAACTTTAGTGGTGTTCAATATAACTTTGTTGAATATGGTGTTGACAAGGAAACAGAACAAATCAATTATGAGGACGTGCTTGAAAAAGCTCGCGAACATAAGCCGAAGCTTATCGTAGCTGGTGCTAGTGCATACCCTCGCGCGATTGATTTCAAGAAATTCCGTGAGATTGCAGATGAAGTTGGCGCATACTTAATGGTCGACATGGCTCATATCGCCGGACTTGTTGCTGCAGGATTGCATGAAAATCCAGTTCCGTATGCAGATTTTGTTACAACAACAACGCATAAAACATTAAGAGGCCCTCGCGGCGGAATGATCCTTTGTAAAGAGGAGTTCGGCAAAAAAATCGATAAGTCAATCTTCCCAGGAATCCAGGGTGGACCACTTATGCATGTCATTTCTGCTAAAGCTGTTGCTTTTGGAGAAGTATTGCAAGATGACTTTAAAGTATATGCTGAAAACATTATCGCAAATGCAAAGAGATTAGCAGAAGGATTACAAAAAGAAGGTTTGAGACTTGTATCTAATGGAACAGACAATCACCTGTTGCTAGTAGATTTACAGACTCTTGGACTGACTGGTAAAGTTGCCGAGCATGTTTTGGATGAAGTCGGCATTACGGTAAACAAAAATACAATTCCATTTGATCCTGCAAGTCCATTCGTGACAAGCGGAGTTCGTATCGGTACAGCTGCTGTGACATCCCGCGGTTTCGGTTTGGAAGATATGGACGAAATTGCTTCTATTATCGGCTTCACATTGAAAAATCATGAAGATCAAGAAAAATTAGCAGAAGCAGCTAAAAGAGTGGAAGCATTGACTAGCAAATTTGTATTGTATAAAGAACTATAAGAAACAGCAGCCAGCCTATCATAAGCATAGGCTGGCTCTTTTTTGGGTAAAAATAATGTAAGTAAAGTTAAACTTTCAGTTGATTTGAAAGCCTTTTTTCTGTAGAATTACAAGAAGTGTGTTTACGATAAAGAAGGAAACGGAGTGAAAGATGTGGCAAAAGTATACGTATTTGATCACCCACTTATTCAACATAAACTTACATACATTCGTGAGAAACAAACAGGTACAAAAGAATTCAGAGAGTTAGTAGATGAAGTGGCAACATTGATGGCTTTTGAAATCACTCGTGATATGCCTTTAGAAGAAATTGAAATTGATACTCCAGTAAGCAGAACAAAATCAAACGTACTTTCCGGTAAGAAGATAGGGATTATTCCAATCCTGCGCGCAGGTATCGGAATGGTTGACGGTATCCTGAAGCTTATTCCAGCTGCAAAAGTTGGACATATTGGGCTTTACCGTGATCCAAAGACACTTAAGCCTGTAGAATATTATGTGAAGCTTCCGTCTGATGTAGAAGAAAGAGACTTCATTGTAGTAGATCCAATGCTTGCAACAGGCGGTTCAGCGATTGAAGCAATCAACTCCTTGAAAACAAGAGGCGGAAAGAACATCAAGTTCATGTGCTTAATTGCAGCACCTGAAGGTGTAGAACTTCTGAAAGAAGCTCACCCAGATGTAGATATTTATATCGCTGCACTTGATGAGAAGCTAAACGAAAAAGGTTACATTGTTCCAGGTCTTGGAGACGCTGGTGACCGATTGTTCGGAACTAAATAAATAGCTAAAAGACTGGCCTGTATAGGTCAGTCTTTTTTTTGTGCTTCGAGAACATGTAACCAAAAATGCCCACACATATTTTAATCACTTCTGCAAATTATAAAACCAACTACATCCCCTTTGCTAAGGAGAATACATATGAAGAAACTAATCCTGCTGCTATCGCTTATAATCCTCCCTTGTTCTAATCATATTATTGCAGCTGCGCTCGAGCTCCCTGATCTACCAATAGAAAGCAAACAGGAAAAAAAGGTAGCCATTGTAAAGCTAAAAGGCGGATGTTCTCAGGCGAAAGTGAACGAGCTAATGACGAAACTGAAAAGTGGCGAAAAGAGAACCGTATTTTGTGAAATTTTTTCAGGATTTTCCGTGCGCGCTACGGTAGATGATTTGCATAAGCTTGCTGACAATCATGATGTGGAGCTTGTATCACAAGTTAAAACATATACTGCAGAAAGTGAACGGCCTGCTGAGATAATTGGTGCTGATTGGATAAGAGGGGCATTAAAGGAGAGCTCTGCCTTGACTGGAAAGGGAATAAAGGTAGGAGTGATTGATACAGGCATTGATTATAATCATCCTGACTTAAAGAAAAGCTTTAAAAGAGGCTGGGATTTTGTTGATCGTGATAAGGACCCGATGGAAACAGTCGGAAACGGGTTAAGAAATACTTTGCATGGTACACATGTCGCTGGAATTATTGCCGCAAAGGGCAAGCATCAAGGAGTTGCTCCAAATGCAGAAATTTATGCGTACCGTGCGCTTGGTCCTGGAGGAGCAGGAACAACAGAGCAAATATTAAGTGCGATTGAAAAAGCGGTAAAGGATAAGGTCGATGTGCTTAACCTCTCACTTGGCAGTGAAGTGAACGGGCCGGATTTGCCGATAAGTATTGCCTTAAATAAGGCAGTTGAGAAAGGGATTGTGGCTGTTGCAGCAGCAGGGAATGCAGGGCCATCCGATTGGACAGTAGGTTCTCCGGGCACAGCTGCTAAGGCTATATCAGTTGGAGCAACAACACCTAATATGAAAATTCCTTATATAGAGGTAGACGGAGCAAGGATTATCTTAAATAAGATGGATAAAAGTAAGCAATGGAGCTTTACAAATAGTTTAGAAATAGCACAAGGGGGGCTTGGCCGCAAGAAGGAGTTAAATAACGTAAAAGGAAAGGTAGTGCTCCTGAAGCGGGGGGAGCTAACGTTTGGGGAAAAAGCTGAAAATGCATATAAGGCAGGAGCGAAGGCTGTTCTTATTATGAATGATATGGATGGTCCTCTGCTTGGAAGCTTGGAAAAAGATATACCAATTCCAGTTGCAGGCGTAACGAAACAGGAAGGCAGTATTCTCCTTGAGAAGCTTGGCAAAAATAAGTTATATGCAAAAATCAACAGTTATTGGGAAAAAGATATTCTGGCAGAGTTCAGCTCAAGAGGACCTGTCACAAGCACATGGGATATAAAGCCAGATGTTGTTGCTCCTGGGGTAGTGATTAACAGCACAGTGCCTGGAGGCTATCTGGCGCTTCAAGGCACGAGCATGGCAGCTCCTCATGTAGCCGGTGCTGCTGCTCTTCTGCTAGAAGCTCATCCTGATTGGAGTCCGGAAGATGTGAAGGTAGCTTTAATGAATACAGCACTGCCGCTTCGCAACAGAAACGGGGAACTTTACAAGGTGTATGAGCAAGGTGCTGGCAGAATCCAGGTGGATAAAGCTGTACGAGCAGAGGTGCTTGTTTTGCCGGGCAGCATGAGATTCGGGAAATTTAAGCTTGCAGACCATCTACATGAACATACTTCCTATTTAACAATAGTCAACAAAGGAAGTGAACCTCAATGGGTAACATTTAAACAGCCTGCTAAGCAAAGAGGCATAACATGGCAGTTGCCGTTGTCCTTTACATTAGCTCCCGGCAGTACCAAAAAAGTGCCGATCCGAATGATGATAGACAATAAATTATTTAAAAACAAGCTGCAGAATGGAGCGCTTGAAGTAAATGCAGGTAGGAATTCCATAACGATACCATATTTGTATGTACTTGAAGAACCGGAATATCCTCGTTTAATGGGCTTTAATATGGTAGAGGAGAATAATGGGAGCTTCAGTTATGAAGCCTATTTACCGACAGGTGCCGAAGAGTTTGGCATAGCTGCATTCGATAAGGAGTCCTTAAAGTTTGTGAAATTTCTTGATTGGAAAAAAGAGGTGAAACGAGGTCAGTTAAAGGGGAATATTAAGAAAGATTCTCTGCCAGACAGTGGTATATATGAAATTATTGCGTTTGCCAAAAAAGCAGGCAAAGAAGATGCTGTCAGCGGACAATTAACGGTTGTAGGTAACAAAGTTAATTATAGTGAAAAACGTTAAGCGAAAATAGTTTGGCAATTGTAAACATCTCCCTAATATAAAAGTAATAGGAAATTAATTGAAAGATATGTGAATAATCTCCTTTTTCGATATAAAATTTTTCGATTCATGATAGAATAAAAAAGAAAATTTTTACCGGGAAAGGAGAGAAAAAATAAAACGCTTCATATATGATAATTTAGGGGTTAAACGATAATATTTAAAGGTGAGATTTTAATCTTTTTATGTTGTTAATACTAATTGACATTTGACATAACCTTATTGTATGCTTACAAAGTAGATGATAGGGTTTTCAGGGCCTTTTCAAAAAATATTGCTTTTTTTGTGACGCAAAAAAGGCTGTTTTTGTTCCCTGTTAAAGCTGTCTGAAAGAAAGTCTGTTGTCAGGAGATTTGGCTAAATTATGTTTGAAATAAAGCAGATGCTTACAAAACAACTTAAGTACATATCTATACTGCTTTCACTTTACCTTATCGGGTGGGTTGCAACCCCTTATAAGCCTGTTTTTATGGGTCTGTTAATTGGGACAGCCTTAAGCCTTTATAATATTTGGCTTTTAGTGAGAAGGATGGCAAGATTCAGCAGAAACATAGATGAAGGAAAAAAAACGCAATCATTAGGAATGCTGCAAAGAATGGCGGCTGCGGTCCTTGGGGTTGCATTAGCCATGGAATTTCCTGAGCAGATACACCTTATCAGCGTTGTTATTGGATTAATGACGGCTTACATAGTCATTATGATAGATTACTTATTTAGTACTATTTTTAAAAATAGTATTAGAAAAGAGAGGTGAGAATTGCTTGGATCACAAAGAGAAAGTGTTTTACCTTTTCGGTTCGGAATACTTGAGAGTAGATTTATCCAGTGTCTTGATGATAGCCATAACAAGTTTGATCGTATTTATTATCGCTGTTGCTGCAACGCGCCGACTGGCCCTCAAGCCTACAGGGATGCAGAACATGATCGAATGGGTAATGGACTTCGTGAAAAACATCATCAAAAGCAACATGGATTGGAAAGATGGAGGGAAGTTCCACATGTTAGGGATGACAATCATCTTTTACGTGTTAATTTCCAACCTGCTTGGTTTGCCGTTTTCTATAGTGGTTGACGGTGTTCTTTGGTGGAAATCACCAACAGCCGATCCGATTATCACATTGACATTAGCTTCTATGATCATTGCATTGACACATTATTATGGTGTTAAGCAAAAAGGAGTTAAAGGGTATTTCAAAGGCTATGTTCAGCCGATGAAGTTCTTGCTTCCTTTAAAGATAATCGAAGAGTTTTCCAATACTTTGACGCTTGGTTTGCGTCTGTACGGAAATATTTATGCCGGGGAACTGCTATTGTCCCTATTAGTAGGTTCATTAGCGTGGACAGGATGGGCAGGCTTTATTGCTGCAATTCCTTTAACAATGGCATGGCAAGGTTTTTCTATCTTCATAGGGTTTATACAAGCCTATATCTTTACAATGTTAACTTTTGTTTACATGTCTCATAAAGTAAGTGACGAGCATTAATCTATTCCCTTATTTTTTTAAGGTGAAACTATAAAAAAATCATATTGATATATTTAGGAGGAAATTAATAATGAATCTTTTAGCAGCAGCAATCGCAATTGGTTTATCAGCATTAGGAGCAAGTATTGGTAACGGTTTGATCGTAGGACGTACAGTTGAAGGGATTGCACGCCAACCAGAAGCACGCGGTTTCCTACAAACAACAATGTTCATCGGGGTAGCTTTAGTTGAGGCATTGCCGATTATCGGAGTTGTAATTGCATTCATGGTACTTAACCGTTAATAAATAGCTAAAAAATGGCGAAGACTTTTTTGAAAACTTCGCCTTTACTTTATGCAAAAAAAGTCAGTTTGAAGGTAAGCAGTTGGAAGGGAGTGAACCGTTGTGTTATTAAATAGCTTCGTATTAGGAGCTGCTGGAGCAGCTTCTCACGGTATAAATGGTGGAACAGCCATATTTCAATTAGTAATCTTTTTAATTCTTCTTGCGCTATTGAAGAAATTCGCATGGGGACCGATTATGGGAATCATGAAGCAAAGGGAAGAATTTGTAGCAAATGAAATAAACAGTGCGGAGAAAAACCGCATCGAGTCTTCTAAGCTTCTAGAAGAACAGCGGGCATTGCTGAAAGAGGCGCGCACTGAGGCAAAAGAATTGATCGACAATGCAAAGGCTCAAGGTGAGCTGCAAAGAGAAACAATCATTGCTGATGCAAGAAAAGATGCGGAAAGACTAAAGAATTCAGCATTGCTTGAAATTGAACAACAGAAGGAAAAGGCAGTTGTTGCAATTCGCGAGCAAGTTAGTTCCCTATCTGTATTAATCGCTTCTAAAGTAATCGAAAAAGAGCTGAGTGAACAGGATCAGGAGAAACTGATTAATGATTACATACAAGAGGTAGGCGAAAAACGATGATGGATACAGGAGTATCAAAGCGCTATGCTTTAGCCCTTTTCCAAATCGCGAAAGAAAATGGCAATGTGGAACAGTTGGAAGAGGAAATGCGTGTTGTAAAAGCAGTTGTGGCCAACTCACCGGATTTGCAGCAAGTTTTCAAGTCTCCTAATATCTCATTGGAGCAAAAGAAAGAGATAGTAAAAAATGCGTTCAGTTCAGCAAGTGTTCATGTGCAAAACATGTTGATGCTTTTAATGGACAGACATCGCGAAGATTATATCGTCAGCATCTGTAATTACTTTTTGGAATTTGTTAATGATGCAAAAGGAATTGCAGAAGCGAAAGTCTACTCTGTAAGACAACTTACAGATAGTGAAAAATCGGCTATCTCTGCGGCATTTGCTGCCAAAGTAGGGAAACTGTCGCTAAATATTGAAAATATTGTTGATTCCAACCTTTTGGGCGGAATTAAAGTTCGCATAGGTAACAAAATATTCGACGGCAGCTTACAAGGCAAGCTTGCACGTCTGCAACGTACATTATTAGGATAAGATTTCAAGATAGGGGTGAAACGCATGAGCATCAAAGCGGAAGAAATCAGTGCTCTTATAAAAAGGCAAATTGAAAATTACCAATCAGAAGTTCAAGTGAGTGAAGTAGGTACGGTTATCAGTATTGGTGATGGAATCGCTCGCGTTCATGGATTGGACAACTGTATGGCAGGGGAACTTGTTGAGTTCTCTAACGGAGTTATGGGTCTTGCCCAAAACTTAGAAGAAAGCAATGTCGGGATCATCATCCTTGGTCCTTACACAGACATTCGCGAAGGTGACGAAGTGCGTCGTACAGGCAGAATCATGGAAGTGCCTGTAGGCGAAGAATTGATTGGACGTGTTGTTAACTCATTAGGTCAGCCTGTGGATGGAATGGGTCCGATTAACTCAAGCAAAACTAGACCGATTGAGTTCTTGGCACCTGGTGTTATGGACCGTAAATCAGTTAGCGAGCCGCTTCAAACAGGTATCAAGGCAATTGATGCACTTGTGCCAATCGGCCGCGGACAGCGTGAGCTTATCATCGGTGACCGCCAAACAGGTAAAACATCTGTAGCAATCGATACAATTCTTAACCAAAAAGACCAAGATATGATCTGTATCTATGTAGCAATCGGACAAAAGGAATCTACTGTTCGTAATGCGGTTGAAACACTTCGCAAACACGGTGCATTGGATTATTCCATCGTCGTGACTGCATCTGCTTCCCAGCCGGCTCCATTGCTTTACCTAGCTCCATATGCAGGTGTAGCTATGGGTGAGGAATTCATGTATAACGGCAAGCACGTTTTAATCGTATATGATGATCTTTCTAAACAAGCATCAGCATACCGTGAATTATCCTTGCTGCTTCGTCGTCCTCCAGGCCGTGAAGCATATCCAGGGGATGTATTCTACTTGCATTCTCGTTTACTTGAGCGTGCAGCGAAGCTGAGCGACGCTAAAGGCGGCGGTTCTATTACTGCATTGCCGTTCATTGAGACACAAGCAGGAGACGTATCTGCATATATTCCAACAAACGTAATCTCTATTACAGATGGTCAAATATTCTTGCAGTCTGACTTGTTCTTCTCAGGAGTACGTCCTGCAATCAACGCAGGGTTGTCTGTTTCCCGTGTAGGTGGTTCTGCACAAATTAAAGCGATGAAAAAAGTTGCAGGTACGCTTCGTCTTGACTTAGCGTCATTCCGTGAGCTTGAGTCATTCGCACAGTTTGGATCAGACCTTGATAAAGCAACACAAGATAAGTTGAACCGCGGTGCCCGTACAGTTGAGGTACTGAAGCAAGACTTGAACAAACCATTAAAAGTAGAAAAGCAAGTAGCGATCCTTTATGCATTGACGCGCGGATTCCTTGATGATATTCCAGTACATGATATCAGAAGATTTGAAGATGAGTTATTGAACTGGATGGATCATAACCGTAAAGAATTGCTGGATCACATTGTGTCAACGAAAGAGCTTCCTTCTGACGACGATATGGCAGCTGCGATTAACGACTTCAAAAAGACGTTCGCTGCAACTGAGTAATAAAAGGAAAATCTGATGAATGGTGGTGAAAACGTTTGGCATCATTACGCGATATAAAGTCACGTATTAATTCAACGAAAAAGACAAGCCAAATCACAAAAGCGATGCAAATGGTATCTGCTGCTAAGATGAATAAAGCAGAAGCAAATGCAAAGTCTTTTGTTCCATATATGGAAAAGATAGAAGAAGTGACACAGTCAGTAGCGGCAGGGAGCAAAGGCAGCTCCCACCCAATGCTGGTTGCCCGTCCGGTTAAAAAGACAGGTTATATTATTATCACATCAGACCGCGGACTTGCGGGTGCATATAACAGTAATGTTTTAAGAAAGCTGAACCAGATTGTACAAGCTAAGCATCAATCAAAAGATGAGTATGCAGTTATTGCAATCGGTAAAGTCGGCAGAGATTTCCTTGTGAAGCAAGGGACAAATGTCATTTTGGACATTGTCGGAATTGCGGACCAGCCGGACTTCTTGGACATTAAGGATATTACGAACAAGTCTGTCGGCATGTTTAGTGATGGAACATTTGATGAAGTACACATCATTTACAGCCATTATGTGAGTGCAATCCAGCAGGATGTAATGGAGAAGAAAATTCTCCCTCTTACAGATATCGGGAATAACTCTGCTGCACTTACTTCCTATGAATTTGAGCCTTCTGCAGAAGAGATTTTGGATGTATTGCTGCCGCAATATGCAGAAAGCCTAATTTACGGTGCATTGCTTGACAGTAAAGCGAGTGAACACTCTGCTAGGATGACAGCAATGAAGAACTCTACTGATAATGCGAAAGAAATTATCAATGATTTGAGTCTAGTTTATAACCGAGCTCGCCAGGCTGCTATTACGCAAGAGATTACGGAAATCGTCGGCGGTGCAGCTGCGCTGGAATAGGATTTAAGCAATAGAATTGCGACTTTGCAATTCTATGAAAAGAAGTATTGGAGGGAAAAACATGAGCTTAGGACAAGTTCTTCAGGTAATGGGTCCTGTAGTCGACGTTAAGTTCGATGGTGGCCATTTGCCTGATATAAATAATGCTTTGAAAGTGGTTCGTATTTCAGGAGAAAATGCTTCTGACAACGCTGAAGTAACCCTTGAAGTTGCCCTGCATTTAGGTGACAATACGGTCCGTACAATCGCGATGTCTTCTACTGATGGAATCACTAGAGGAACTCAAGTAACAGATACAGGTAAGTCTATTTCTGTACCAGTTGGTGATGTTACTTTAGGACGTGTATTTAACGTATTGGGAGAAACAATCGACCTTGATCCAGAAATTTCAGCTGATGCTAGAAGAGACTCTATTCATAGAGAAGCTCCGAAGTTCGAGCAGCTTTCTACACAAGTTGAAATACTAGAAACAGGTATTAAAGTAGTAGACTTGCTTGCACCTTATATTAAAGGTGGAAAGATCGGTCTATTCGGAGGAGCAGGTGTTGGTAAAACGGTTCTTATCCAAGAACTTATCAACAACATCGCTCAAGAGCACGGCGGTATTTCTGTATTTGCCGGTGTTGGAGAGCGTACGCGTGAAGGAAATGACCTATACCACGAAATGACAGATTCCGGCGTTATTAAGAAAACAGCAATGGTATTCGGACAAATGAACGAGCCGCCAGGTGCTCGTATGCGTGTTGCCTTGACTGGTTTGACAATGGCTGAATATTTCCGTGATGAGCAAGGACAAGACGTTCTGTTCTTCATCGATAACATCTTCCGTTTCACACAAGCAGGTTCTGAAGTTTCTGCCTTGCTTGGACGTATGCCTTCAGCAGTAGGTTACCAGCCGACTCTAGCAACAGAAATGGGTAAATTACAAGAGCGTATCACTTCTACAAACGTAGGATCAGTAACATCTATCCAAGCGATTTATGTACCAGCAGATGACTACACAGACCCAGCGCCTGCAACAACATTTGCTCACTTGGATGCAACAACAAACCTTGAGCGTAAATTGACAGAGATGGGTATTTACCCAGCGGTGGATCCATTGGCATCTACATCACGCGCTTTGTCGCCTGAAATCGTAGGAGAAGAGCACTACAATGTTGCTCGTCAAGTACAATCAACTTTACAGCGCTACAGAGAGCTTCAAGATATCATCAGCATCCTTGGTATGGATGAGTTGAATGATGAAGATAAAATGGTCGTACATCGCGCAAGAAGAATTCAATTCTTCCTGTCACAAAACTTCCACGTAGCAGAACAGTTCACAGGACAGAAGGGTTCTTATGTTCCTGTTAAAGAAACTGTTAAAGGCTTCAAGGATATCCTTGATGGTAAATACGATCACCTTCCAGAAGATGCATTCCGCCTAGTCGGAAGAATCGAAGAAGCAATCGAAAATGCTAAAAAAATGGGTGTTGAAGTATAATTCTAGTCAGGAGGGGTAGAAATGAAGACGATTAAAGTCCATGTAGTAACTCCTGATGGCCCGGTGCATGATTCAGACGTTGAGACGGTTATCGCAAAAGCAGAAAGCGGAGAACTTGGAATAATGGCAGGCCATGTTCCAATGGTTGCTCCCCTTAAAATAGGTGTCATACACTTGAAAAATGGAAAGACTTCTGAGTATTTGGCAGTCAATGGCGGAATCTTAGAGGTTCGGCCAGATAAAGTAACGGTGCTTGCTCAATCTGCGGAAACTGCGGAAGATATCGATTATGATCGTGCTTTACGAGCTAAGGAGCGTGCAGAGCAAAGATTGCATGCGCAGAGTAGTGAACATATAGATTTTAAACGCGCAGAGCTTGCTCTCAAACGTGCAATGAACCGTATTTCTATAATTGAAAAAAGATATTAAAACCAAATGCCTCCTTTGCAAAAATGCAAATTGGGGGCATTTTTTTCGTTCGTGAAAGGGCTTTAAAAGAACAAAAAAGGTCTAGAAGAAACGAAAATGAAATAAAAATGAAATGAAAATGAAAAAATATGAAACCTTTTAGGTAGTTAGTTCGTCAAATAGAAGTTAGCAAGGAAACTTAAGAGTGGAGGTTCGGCCGTGATAGAAGATTTTGGCCAACAGGCGTTGCTCAGCATTGTAACAAATGTGGTATTTATTGCCCTGGCTTGGTGGGCATTGCAGTCCTTGAACATTGAAAAGTTCATCCGTGCAAACAAAGTAGTTCAAGCAAGAGTTTTATATGTGTTATTATCGATAATAATGGGATCACTAGTCAGTGACTTCTTCCTTAATTATCTGCTTTGGTCACAACAGTTGCCACTAATTATGCAATAAGATGCATTGGAAGAAACAATTACCAACTAAATAGGTCTTCATACATGTTTTCTTTTGTTCACTTTTTCAGTACAATTCAACTTGCGTGTTGAATAAAATTAGTTTGTACGCTGATATAGAATATATTCATGTCAAAAAGTGACGACAATTCGTGAGTATTTCATTCCCCTACTATGGAAACAATGCTAGTAAGGGGGAGGAATATAAGATGAATAAAAAAAGAACAGTAATTTATATCGTGTTAACAATACTAGTTGGTTTGGCAGCAGTCACTTTTGGGAATAACCCAATTATCGCGAAAAAACAGCTAGACCTATTTATCATAAATGGAATTTTACAAGAGGAACAGAACATTAATGTAACTGAATGGTCTCTGCATGCAAGAGAAAAATTGGAAAATGTGAAAAGCTTATCAGATGCAAAAGCCGTTCAGGCTGAATTGCAGGAAAAATTTCCTGATGCAAAATGGACGGAAACAGAAAACAGCAGCAGCTGGCAGGCTAAAGCTTTACTTTCAGCTGACAGCAGCAAAGAAGAGAGTATAACGGTCACTGCTTCATTAACAACTCAAACTGCTCAATCATATGTTATATATGAAGTGAAAGGGAAGGAGTTAAGTGACCAGTTCAGCAAAATGCTGAAAAAGGATATAGAAGAAAAAGTTTCAGCTATATTTCGTGGAAAACCAACAATTTTCTCTTGTATAAAAGGCGAATTCAATGATAAGATTAGTAAGAGTCTGCCTTATTATGTAAACCATTTATTGGATGCTTTTCAAGCGAAACAAATAGAGGCGTTAGAGGAAGATGATTTTGTATCAGCTTCAGCCATAACGTCTATCTTTGATGAGAAAATTCAGGAAAATGACAAGGCAATGAACTTGCAATTGGGAATCAGGACACAAGGAATGGGCGGTAAGACTACCTTTGTAGTTGGCACACCCATCATAACGATTGAATATTAATATAGAGACATTGGACGCGGAGGGGAATACACTTTGGATAAAATCATCGTCCGCGGCGGAAAAAGGTTAAATGGAACGGTTAAAGTAGAAGGCGCAAAGAATGCCGTTTTGCCTGTAATCGCCGCTACATTATTAGCAAGTGATGGAAAAAGCATAATTAAGTCAGTTCCAACTCTTTCAGATGTATTTACAATAAACGAGGTATTGCGTTTTCTTAATGCTGACGTAACTTTTGCCAACAACGAAGTAACAGTAGATGCATCAAAAGAGTTGAGTGTGGAAGCGCCATTTGAATATGTGCGCAAAATGAGAGCTTCTGTTTTGGTAATGGGTTCATTATTGGCTAGAAATGGCCATGCAAGAGTAGCATTGCCAGGAGGCTGCGCAATTGGCTCTAGACCGATTGATCAGCATCTTAAAGGCTTTGAAGCAATGGGTGCAAAAGTACAGGTAGGAAATGGTTTTATTGAGGCGTCTGTTGAAGATCGTCTGCATGGAGCGAAAATTTATTTAGATTTCCCAAGTGTAGGGGCAACAGAAAACATTATGATGGCTGCGACACTGGCTAAAGGTACAACAATCATCGAAAATGTTGCTAAAGAACCTGAAATTGTTGATTTAGCTAATTTCCTAAATGCAATGGGTGCAAAAGTAAGAGGTGCAGGAACTGGCACACTTCGAATTGAAGGTGTAGAAAAGCTGTACGGTGCAGAACATACAATTATTCCGGATAGAATTGAAGCTGGAACGTTTTTAGTTGCCGCTGCTATCACAGGCGGAAATGTCCTTGTACAAGGTGCAGTGCCAGAACATCTTTCATCTTTAATCGCAAAAATGGAAGAAATGGGTGTAGTCTTCAAAGAGGAAGAAGACGGACTTCGTGTTATTAGTGCAGAAAACTTAAAAGCTGTTGATATTAAGACAATGCCTCATCCTGGATTCCCAACAGATATGCAGTCACAAATGATGGCATTGTTGCTTCGCGCTAAAGGAACTAGCATGATAACAGAAACTGTTTTTGAAAACCGTTTTATGCATGTTGAAGAGTTCAGACGCATGAATGGCGATGTGAAGATTGAAGGTCGTTCTGTTATTATGAATGGACCAACAAACCTGCAAGGTGCTGAAGTAGCAGCAACAGATTTACGTGCTGCAGCAGCATTAATATTGTCAGGACTTGTGGCTGAAGGTATTACAAGAGTTACTGAACTGAAGCACTTGGATCGCGGATATGTTAACTTCCATGAGAAGCTGGCGGGATTAGGTGCTGACATTGAACGAGTGACAGAAGAAGAGCAAGTTACATTGACTGCAACTTATGTCGCAGATATGAATGCGTAATAAAACATAAGCAGCTATTATTCATTTCCCTTATGAGATGGATATAGCTGTTTTTTTTTGTGCAGTTAAGCTTGGAAGAGGTTAATGAGGAAATGAAGAGATAACGAGAGATTACTCCCATACTATGCAAAGTTAGAAAAAATAGAACGCCTAGACCGATTATTTTCATGGTTTTTTCCTGATGAATAAAGTCATAAATGCTTGTCCAAGCCCATAAGAATGTTTTGTAAGACATTAATCGTCTTCTCGAAGCAATATCTACATCGTTCTTATGGAGGCTTATATATGATCAAATTCAAACCCTTTATCGCACTAGGAGCCATTCTGTTCAGCATCACTTTATTGCTTCCAGCTGTTTTGGTGCTTCCCTTTATTTCAGAACGAGGGAATGACAAAAATGATACGCCAGCACAAGTTACGCCAGCAGAAAACACAGGTCCATCTGTGGAAGTTTCCATCTATCGGGAAGAGCAAAAAAAGATAGAGAAAGTTGATTTAGAAGAATATGTTGCCGGTGTTGTGGCACTGGAGATGAATGCAAGCTTTGAACCTGAAGCACTAAAAGCGCAAGCATTAGCAGCAAGAACCTATATCGTCCGCAGGATGATCTCCCAAACGGATTCAGGATTGCCTGATGGAGCAATAGTCGGTGATTCTATTACTTATCAAGTATATAAGAATAAAGCAGAATTAAAATCAACCTGGAAAACCGGTGATTATGATTGGAAGATGAAAAAGATTGAGGATGCCGTTCAAGCAACAGCAGGACAGATTCTGACATATGACGGAGAGCCAATCGATGCTCTATTTTTCTCCACAAGTAATGGATATACAGAAAACGCTGATGATGTCTGGGCTAACTCTCTTGCTTATTTAACGAGTGTTGAAAGCCCGTGGGATAAGAACTCCCCAAAGTTTAACGGCAAAGAAGAGCTCAGTATTCAAGAGTTCGAAAGCAAACTTGGCGTCTCTGTAGGAAGCAGTACAAGCATTATGACAAATGTAGAGTATACGAAAGGCAAGCGAATTGCAAAAGCGAATATAAGCGGAAAAGAGCTTGCAGGGACAGACATTCGCGATAAGCTTGGTTTAAAGTCAACAGACTTCACTATGACCAGAGAAGGCCAGAATATCGTTGTGACGACGAAGGGATATGGTCATGGTGTCGGGATGAGCCAGTATGGTGCAAACGGAATGGCGGCTGAAGGCAAGACATATGAGGATATCGTCAAGTATTACTATAAAGGTGTAGCTGTAACCGATTCTGAGAAACTTCTGACAGCTTATATGGCAAATAAATAATAAAGAAATAGCAGGAAGCTTCCTTGGCAGCAAGGGGGCTTTTTTTACTTTTCATCCCTTTAGAAAAAAGTTTTTATTTTCATGCATAAATAAAACCAGTTTGTCGAAAAATAAGTTTTTAAAAAATTTTTTCTTGCATGTATATATTTATCATTATCTGTTCAGAATGATTGCTGAGGTGATGATAAAATGAGAGAGGAAGAAAACAAACGTACTTCTCCAAAATCAAAAGTAAAGAGTTTCTTTAAAAAGCGTTGGGCATTTCCAGCTGTTTATATCGCGAGTGCAGCTATTATTCTAACAGGTGTCCTTTGGTATCAAAACAGTGCAAGCGATACAGACAAGTTCAATTATGATGCGTCAAAAAATCCAAATACGCAGCTTAATGGTGATGAGCCTTCTGTACCAGTTACAAATGATGTTGAGAACTTTGCATGGCCAGTAAATGATCCAGATGCAGTAATTACTCAAAAAGGTTTTTATGACAATAGCCAAAGCAAGGAAGAGCAAATAAACTCACTAGTTTTCTATGATAATATGTACCAGCCTAATACTGGTGTAGATTTGAAAATGGAAGATAACAGTGAATTCGAAGTACTTGCTTCATTAAGCGGAACAGTTACAAAAGTATCAGAAGATTCTGTACTTGGTAATTCAATCGAAATCGAACATGCTGATGGTATCAAAACTTTCTATCAGTCTGTAAAGGATATCCAAGTAAAAGAGGGCGATGAAGTGAAAAAAGGTCAACCTCTTGCTACTTCTGGACAAAGCTTATATAACAAAGATGGCGGCATACATGTTCACTTTGAAATTCGTAAAGATAATGTAGCAGTAAATCCAATTGATTACTTCAATAAATCATTGGCTTCATTAGAAAATGCTGATACTTCTGAAGCAAGCAGCACTTCTGAGGAAAATGAAGTAACAGATGAATCGAACAAAGAAGAGTCTGTTTCAGAGGATGCAACAGAAAATCAATCAAATAAAGAAGTAACAGAAGAGTCAACAGACTCGAAAAATACAGATGCTGACGCAACAGATGAATCAACAGATTCTTCAAGTGATGATGCAGCAGACGAAAGCACTTCAGCTGATCCAAACGCATAATGCAAAACGAAAGAGTCCCATTCTTCGACAGAATGGGACTCTTTTTTCATGAATAAACCTATTTCAATGACAAATTTCTCGGGAAATAATCCATACCTGTAAATCATGCTTTTTTGTCCATTATAGGCTTCTTTTTTAGCTGCATTGCTTGGACAATTCGCAGGATAGTTAAAATAAACACGGTTGCGCCTGTGAATATATAGAGTATAAGCATCCATGTTGTCTGGCTGTCTGTGCCCAGCAGCAATCCGTGAAGAAGAGCTGCATAGAATGTTGGGAATGCGAGAAAATGGATGGCTCTCCACATCTTCTTCCCAATCTTTTTTAAGAAGTCTGTTGATAAAACTAATAACAAGAATCCATAAAAGGCAAATATGCCTAATGATAGGGAGATGACATTATGTTCAACTGTAAAAGGAATCAGGATATTAAAGATGGTGTAAGAGGTATATTCTGTATCGAATACTAGGACAAGACCATGAACCATTCCAAAAAGCAGCCCGAACCAGCCGGCAGCCTCATGAGTATTTAGAATTATTTTTTGCATTTTCTTCGGAAATATTGGAAGTTTAAAAGTTAGCCCAGTCAGCATGGAGATAAACAGCAATAAATAAGATGTGATGGCTGCTGCCCTTGTTACATTCCAAATGCTGAATAGGTCGCCAAAGGTGGATAACCATTCATTCATACTGTTTCACTCCTTCTTTTGCATAAAAGTTTATATTGCCAGCTTGCAGGCATTGGTCATCGCTTGTCAGCCCGATAAAAGCTAAATTATTTCCTTTAAATTGCTTTAAGCCTTCCTCCCAGCCAAGGATAAGCATGCATTTAGCAAGAGCTTCTGCCTCTGTTAATGTTGGGGCAATCACAGTTGCCTGAATAAGGTTGGAGGTGCTCGGCAGGCAGGTTCGCGGATCTACTATATGGTGACAGTGCTGTCCGTTGGCAGTTATCCAATGCCTTTTTACTGTAGAACTTGTTGCAATACCTGCATCTCTTTGTAATTCAATGGAGGCAATCGTTTCGTCTGGTCTGCTTGGATGATCTATTTTGACCACACGCTTTCTTTGCTCTAAACCCCAAACACAAATATCCCCGCCTGCAGAAATAGCGCCAGTCTTTATTCCGTCATCCTGTAAAAGCTCAGCGATGCATTGTGCTGTCCAGCCTTTAGCTATGCCCCCTAAATCTATTTGAATATCTTGTTCAAGGGTTACGCTCCTCATGCCTGTATCGATTGTGAGCGGGCGGGAAATCAGTCTAGATGAGGTAGGCTGTTCAGCTGTATTCGGACATGCCTCCATCAGTTCAAAGCTCCGGTCATAACCGAGAGCACAAAGCGTCCTGCCTAGATAAGGATTATAAATCCCTTTTGTGACTGTAAAGTAGAAGTCCGCAATCCTAATAGCTTCAAACAGGATAGAGCTGCATACAAAAGGGATGTGGATGGTCCTATTTAATTGTGATAATTCACTAGCCTTGTCAAACCGTGACAGCGTCTTTTCTGCCTTTTTAAACAGATGTAATGTTTTTTTGGATGATTCCTCTGGTAAATCAAATGTGCGAATAGTGGTGTTCATACATGGGAATTCTGTTTGCTGCATATACTTATCTCCTTAAGATGAATGGCTGCGAAGGTCTCCACTTTCAGTTGTGCTCCCGTTAGTTGGAGGTGCTTGAAAGGACCCGCCGCTGAAATTATTGGACCCGCTGTTTGGGTCTGTTGTGGTACCTCCGCTGCTGTCACTTGACGTATCAGAAGAACTGTCCTCTTGATAATCACCAGCCCAAGAGTCGCTGCTTCCAGATGAATAGGAACTTCCTGATGAATCACTGCTGCCTGAACCGTCGTCAGGGGTTGTATAACTTCCATTGCTCCCATTTGAAGGGATTTGGCTTCCGTCTTCCTGTGCGAAAGGATTTTGGCTGCTTGGCAGCTCGCTGGTGCCCCCTGATTGATTAAAAGCAGTTTGCTGACTGTTCCCAGTTGAAGTTGTTCCATTTAAAAACCCTATAAAACCTGTAAAAGCTGCAACGCTGGATAAACCTATAATCCACTTTGTTTTTTTTGGTGCCATATACATCCCCCGTATCTATCAATATTTATTAATAAGGATTGTACGAAACAATCCTTAATTATTTCTTAAGCGCTACCCACTTTTAAAAAAATCAAAGGAAACCTTGTCCCTATTCATAATTTTCTGCATAAACTTTGACCCAAGCTAATAAACTGTTACAAACCTTACAAAGATGAAGTTTGGAGTGAGGGATCGTTTATAGATAAATGGATATGTAGTCGAGGACATGTTTAATCACGATAAGATCAGAAAGCAAAAGCTTTCTGCCGCATGTAAAAAGGAATATTCATGAAAGGAAACGTGCGGGATGAAGAATTTCGATGAAGCGAAAAGCGAGTCTCATTTCACACTTCTCACATCCAATTTAGGGAGGGCGAGTGGTGTGCACGATTACATCAAAGAGAGAACTATCAAGATTGGAAAGTATATCGTGGAGACGAGGAAAACAGTTCGCGTTATAGCGAAGGAGTTTGGCGTATCCAAAAGTACAGTCCATAAGGATTTAACAGAAAGGCTTCCTGAAATAAACCCGGATTTGGCAAACGAAGTAAAGGAAATTCTTGATTATCATAAATCGATTAGACATCTTCGCGGTGGGGAAGCGACAAAAATGAAGTACAAGAAGGAAGAATTGGAAGGGGAAACAGTACAATAACAACATGGAAAGAAAAAAACACAAGAATTTCATTTATGCTTATCTATCGATGGAGGACATCCTCCATCGGTAGAGAAAAAAACAGACAGAAATAGGACTTAGGAAATACTAAGTCTTTTTTATATGTCAAAATACATATTCAACACGCTCCTGTTTTACTAACAGTTATATAAGAGATTGGAAAAAAATAGATAAATAATCGTTTAAGCGAACAAATATGAAAATTTTACAAATAAAAATAAGAAAAAATGCGCATATTTTTGACAAAAAGTTACTTCTTTCGTCAGCGGTATGATAGAATAGAAAATTAGAGTAGGACTAATATGATACGTGTTATGGCAAGGGTTGCAAGACATGTGAAGTGTTAGACATACACTTATCAGAAAACGAATATAAGAGAGTCAGCAGTTGTATTTTATATCGAACAACTGTTCTTCTGTCTGTCATAGTATTGCTTGAATTGTTAAAATGATCTGCTTATTAAAATGCGTTACATAATTTAATGAAACTAGTTTTGCTTTTTTGCGTTTAAATAATAGGAGAAATATTAACTTTTCATGTAAAGGTCTGTTTATAAAGAGAACAAATGGAAAAAACTGAATAATAGCCATAAGGAGGAAGTGTAAAAAATGTTCGCTAGAGATATCGGTATTGATTTAGGAACAGCAAATGTGTTGATTCATGTAAAAGGGAAAGGGATCGTCTTAAATGAGCCTTCGGTAGTCGCTCTCGATAAAAACACAGGCAGAGTGCTTGCAGTTGGAGAAGAAGCGCGCCGTATGGTTGGACGTACACCTGGAAATATTGTCGCTATTCGTCCGCTGAAAGACGGAGTTATTGCTGATTTTGATGTCACAGAAGCAATGCTTAAGCATTTTATCAATAAATTGAATGTAAAAGGATTTTTATCAAAGCCACGCATCCTTATCTGCTGTCCTACAAACATTACAAGTGTAGAGCAAAAAGCTATTAAAGAGGCAGCAGAAAAGAGCGGCGGCAAAAAAATCTACCTGGAGGAAGAGCCGAAAGTTGCTGCAATTGGAGCGGGTATGGACATCTTCCAGCCGAGCGGCAACATGGTTGTGGATATCGGCGGGGGAACAACTGACGTAGCTGTTCTTTCAATGGGTGATATTGTTACTTCTTCAAGCATCAAAATGGCAGGGGACAAGTTTGACAGTGAAATTCTTCAATATATTAAGAGAGAATATAAGCTCTTGATTGGAGAAAGAACGGCAGAAAACATCAAAATTAACATTGGAACTGTTTTCCCTGGCGCGCGTAAAGAAGAGATGGAAATTCGCGGCCGTGATATGGTTTCAGGTCTTCCTAGAACGATTACGGTTCATTCAGAGGAAATTGAACAGGCGCTAAGAGAGTCTGTAACAGTGATTGTACAAGCTGCTAAGAGTGTTCTGGAAAGAACTCCGCCTGAGCTTTCTGCAGATATTATTGACAGAGGAGTTATTTTGACAGGAGGCGGCGCGCTTCTTCATGGAATTGACATGCTGCTTGCTGATGAATTAAAAGTTCCAGTCTTGGTTGCAGAAAATCCAATGGATTGTGTCGCAATTGGTACAGGCATCATGCTTGACAATATTGACCGTTTACCAAAAAGAAAGCTTGGCTAATCAGGCTTTTCCATTGCTAAATAAATGAAAAATCGGCTGCCCGAAAGGGTAAGCCGTTTTTTTTGTTTAAAATTTAAAATAAATTTCTGTTTTGCATTAAATACCATTAGATATTTGTAAATAACATCCGATATAATAGGGGATGAAGTAAATACAATACAAAATATGACTTTTTTCAACAAATGACTACAGAAATGAACCTAACTTATTTTATAATATAACTAACTGTAATATGACCTTAACTTCTCAAAGATTGGAGAAAATGATATGTTTAAAGGATTTTATACAGCTGCATCAGGTATGTTAGCACAGCAAAGAAGAACTGAAATGCTGACAAACAATATGGCAAACAGCAATACACCTGGATATAAAGCCGATCAATCTGCTGTCCGCACATTCCCGGAGCTGCTTCAGCAAACGGTAGATACCTATACTCCCAGCGGAAAAACAACAAAATCAACAATTGGCTCTTTAGGGACTGGTGTTTATATGCAAGAAGCCATCCCAACATTCACACAAGGTGATATTACTCAAACTGACTTGAAAACAGACATCGCCCTAGTGAATATAAATGTTCCTGGGGATGACAATAATACGGCAGGCTCCATATTCTTTAATATTCAAAATGCAAACGGTGAGACAAGATATTCTAGGAACGGAAACTTCACACTGGACGGCCAAGGTTATTTGACAACAGGAAGCGGCTTATATGTAATGGATGAAAACAATGAGCGAATTCAGCTGCCTGACGATAACTTTTCCGTGTCTAATGAAGGTGTGCTTACAACAAGTGAAGGGCAAGCATACCGCCTTGGGGTGAGCTATACAGCAAATCCTAAATCTTTAGTAAAAGAAGGCGATGGCCTTTACCGGGCTGAGGATGGACAGGCACTTGAAAATGCTTATACAGCAAACGGTGTAACATTCCAGCTTAAACAGAACTTCCTGGAGAGTTCTAACGTAGATACATCCAGGACGATGACAGATATGCTGTCTGCATATCGTTCATTTGAAGCAAACCAGAAGATTCTTCAAGCATATGACAAAAGCATGGATAAAGCCGCAAACGAAATAGGTAAAGTTTAAGGCAGACCACGTTTGGGGAAGCAACCCAGGTTAAGGGGGAGAATATAAGATGAACAGAACGATGCTTATCGCTACAAATACATTGACACAGTTGCAAAAACAAATGGATACAATCAGTAATAATATGGCTAATGTTGATACGACTGGTTACAAAAAGAATAATGCTACATTCACTGATTTGCTTGTCCAACAGGTTAATAACCAAAAGGATCTTGCGCAGGAGGTTAACCGTCAGACTCCTAATGGCATTAGACAAGGAAACGGTGCAATGGTTGCCCAGACCCAGACAGTTATGACACAAGGCACTTTAAAAACGACGAACCGTCCGTTGGATACGGCATTTACGTCAGAGGGCCAGCTTTACCGTGTGCTTGTCCAAAATGGGCAAAACACTGAAGTTCAATACACAAGAGACGGTGCTTTTTATTTGTCTCCGGTATCAAATACGGAAAACATGCTTGTGACAAAGCAGGGGTATGCAGTTCTTGATGAAAATAATAATCCGATAATGCTCGATAAAAATGTAAGTCAATATACTTTATCAGAAACAGGTACTCTATCTGCAACTCTGAACAATGGACAGACTCAGAACGTTAATCTAGGTGTGACAGCTGTTAATTATCCTCAATTCCTTGAGAAAAAGGGAGATAATCTGTATGGTTTGCCTGCCAATCTAGATGAGCTTAACATGACGAGAGATCAAGTTCTGACAGATTTGGACGGAGCACTACGCGGAGAAGTTTCCGTCCAGCAGAATGTTCTGGAACAATCCAATGTTGATATGAGCAAGGAAATGGTTAACTTAATGTCGACACAGCGCTCCTATCAGTTTCAGTCAAGAGCTATCACTATTGCTGATCAGATGATGGGATTAGTAAATGAGATACGCTAAAAGGGAGATAAAATAATGTCAGTTAATACAAGCAGTCAAGAAGTCATGAAGACAAGGGAGCAGATAAGGGAAGAAAGACAAGATAATAACTCGCAAGAGAAGTCTTCTTCAAGGTTTGGCAGAGTTCGGATGTTCCCGATTTGGCTACGGTTAATCTTAATTATTGTATTGACAGCTGTAAGCATCACAGCCGGTGCTGTAATTGGCTATAGTGTTATCGGTGACGGTAAAGCTGGAGATACTTTCAAAAAGTCGACATGGACACATATAATAGATCTTGTTGAGAAAGAATAAGGATATATAATTATTTTTTTAAGGAAGGGATAATTTCCCTTCCTTTTTTATAAGGTTATTTAGTACAATTATACATAACCACATATTAGTAGGAGGTCATAAAAATGTTAGATATAAATCAAATTAAAGAAATCATTCCCCATCGTTACCCATTCTTGCTGGTCGACCGCATCTTAGAGGTCGAGGAAGGGAAGCGTGCAGTCGGAATCAAGAATGTTTCAGCAAATGAAGAGTACTTTAATGGTCACTTTCCAGAATTCCCAGTAATGCCAGGTGTGCTTATCGTTGAAGCATTGGCTCAAGTTGGAGCTGTGGCGATGCTGATTAAAGAAGAAAATAAAGGAAGACTTGCTTTCTTTGCAGGTGTTGACAGCTGCCGCTTCAAAAAACAGGTATACCCTGGCGATCAGCTTCGTCTCGAAGTAGAAATGACAAGAGTGCGCGGAAACTTTGGCAAAGGAAAATGTGTTGCTACTGTAGACGGTGAAATAGCGTGTGAAGCAGAAATCATGTTTGCATTAGGAGATAAAAAAGAAGAATAGAGCTTTTGCTCGGCAGAAGCATCTGGTGTTTAATGCCTATTGTTATATATTTATGGGAAAGTCAAATGACATGTAAAATGTCCTTTTTCTTGGACAAGATAATTATTGACCATATAAAAGGTCTTTAAAAATCTTAAAGGAAAAGGGGTTTTTCACTTGAATAAATGGATGACGCTATTAGGTGTTTCTGCATTGTCTGCAATGCTTCTTACTGGCTGCGGTAATAATGATGATCAAAGTCCGGCTCCGGAAGATGATACGACTGTAGAAGACACAGATACTACAGACAATAATATCATTCCAGACAATAACATCATTCCAGACGGTGACATGAATAACGGGACAGACAATAATCGTCTTAACAATGATGATGGTCTGAACAACAGAAATGGCGACAATGACAACAATGACAACAATGACAACAATGACAACAATGACAACAATATAGACAACGGTGATGATGGCTTTATCGATGACAACAATGACAATAATGACCGTAACACTGACAACGATCTTGATGCCGCTGAAGATGATAATGATCCTGGCGAAGACATGATTGAAGACCGTAAAGATCGCAATGACAAGGATGACAAAGATAGCTGATTTTAAAAAGGCAGTCTACAAATGTAGACTGCTTTTTTAGTCTGTATTTTTTTCTACAAAGAGCTGCTGTTTGCTGTGCATCAGTTCTTTAAACCTTTCAGACAGCACACGGCCTTCATAGCCGCTTTCAAGGAGATGATCAAGCAGCATCTCTGCATAATCCTTGCGATTCCTCATCAAGCTCCCTTGCAGCAGCACACTGATTGTGTCCGTAAATTTACTGACAGAATGGACAATGACTTCAAACGGTGCGGGGTCATTTTCCTTTTTAGAAATGACAGCATGTACTAGTAGCTTTTGTCCATCATTTAGCGCATTTTCAAAAAAAGAGTAATCTGTGTGAGCCATATATAATTCGATCAGCCAATTATGATGGTCATCCTCTTTATTGATAATTAATCCGTCTAAAATAGGTATTGCTGTTGCGTTCCCCCCTTGCAGCAGCTGAATGGAGATAAGTTTGAATGTCTTCACTAGAATGCCTCCCCCGAAAGTATCTTAGTTCCTTTTATTATAACGCAGATTGGTTCATGCTCCAATGCATGCATATATTGACTGTTTTGACAATTTTGATTTTGCTGCTGAATTATTATTGTTATTACTATATTAAGAAATTTTTTAGGATTTATACTGCTAAAGTGGTGGAGGAAAGGATAGAAACTTGTCATACTATCGTGCCTTTCGCAAATATGTGTCGAATGGCGGGGGAATATGCGATGGAAACCAACTATTATCCTAGTATAAATTCCTGTGCAAAAGGACTTTAGCACCTTAATAGTAGAAACTAACTATGATATTTTTATAGGGTATCGATATATTCAGAAAATAAAGAATTATCAGGAGGGGAGCCTTGATATGCAAAAAGGGAAGATTTTAATCTTTGTCATTATGCTGTTTATGTTATTTTCCAATAGCGTCTTAGCTGCTGGCATACCAAATAAGGTGGAAAGTACTAAGGGGAAGGACAACCAGCTTACAGTAAAAAAAATCAGCGGCAGTGATGTAAAGGAGAAATATAAAGACACAGATACTGTCCGGGTCGTAGTCGAGATGGCAACAGAGCCGACTGTCGATTATGCTCAGAAACAGGACAAGCAAGTAAAGGAGCTGCCTAAAGCAACGAAGAAGAAGCTGAAAGAAGATAAACTTGCAGAACAGAAGGAAGTCAAGGCGAAGGTAAAGCAGGAAAAAGTTAAATTTACAGAAAAGGAAAGCTTTACAACAATCTTCAACGGGTTTAGTGGTGAAATGAAATATGGTGACATTAAAACCGTGGAAGAGCTTCCGGAAGTGGCAAAAGTACATATCGTAAATTCATATGAAAGACCAGACGAAGAAACAGATATGGTATACAGCAAAGAGCTTGTTCAAGCCCAAGAAGCTTGGCGGGATTATGGTTATAAAGGAGAAGGAATGGTTGTCGGTGTCATTGATACTGGAATCGATCCAAATCATCGAGATATGATTTTGTCTGAAGGGACAGAAGGGGAACTAACGAAATCTGAGGTAGACAAAGCTAAAACGGATACTGGCCTACTAGGCAATTACTACACAGAAAAGGTTCCGTATGGCTACAATTATATGGATGAAAACAATATTATCCAGGATGTTGCCGAAGGGGCAAGCATGCATGGTATGCATGTAGCTGGAACTGTCGGTGCGAATGGTGATGAAGAAAATGGCGGGATTAAGGGAATTGCTCCAGAGGCTCAAGTGCTTGCACTTAAAGTTTTCGGAAATGACCCTAATATGCAGTCCACATGGGGTGATATCTATATTAAAGCAATCGATGATGCAATCATACTTGGTGCAGATGTCATTAACATGAGCTTAGGATCCACAGCTGGGTTCGTAGCAGAGGATTCTCCAGAACAGCAGGCAATCAGCAAGGCTGTTAATAACGGCATTCTTATGTCCATTTCAGCAGGAAACTCTGCACATTTAGGCAGCGGCTTTGCAAACCCGCAAAGCTCTAATCCGGACATCGGCGTGTCTGGTTCACCAGGCTTGGCCTATGACAGTGTCCAAGTAGCTTCTGTTGAAAATAATTTTATGAAATTGGATGGCTTGAATTATACAATTGGTGATGAAAATGGACAAGCAGCCTTCTTATCAGCTGGCAGTGTCCATCCCAATGATTTAGAGCAGAAGGACTTCGAGCTTTCTTATGCAGGGCTTGGAAAGCCAGAAAACTTTAACAGTGATGTTAAAGGGAAGTACGCGCTTATTCAAAGGGGAGAAATAGGATTTGTGGATAAGGCAATAAATGCCCAGAATGCTGGTGCTGCTGGAGTAATCATCTACAACAATACAGATGGATTTGTCAGTATGGCAAGTGACCCAGCTATTAAAATTCCGCAACTGTTCCTTCAGAAAACAGATGGAGATAAATTAGCAGCTGTCTTGGAGCAGAATGAAACAGTGTCTATTAATTTTGATGGCAGCCAAGTGACAGCAGCTAATCCTGAAGCCGGCAAAATGAGTGCCTTTACTTCATGGGGATTAACACCAAATCTTGATTTCAAACCAGAAATCACCGCACCTGGTGGTCAGATTTATTCTACATTAGAAAACAATCAATATGGGGTGATGAGTGGTACTTCCATGGCAGCACCGCATGTATCAGGCGGATCTGCCTTAATATTGGAAAGAGTGGACAGTGAATTTGGGGCAACAGGCTTTGATCGTGTCCGCATTGCCAAGAATTTGCTGATGAATACCTCTGAGCCTGTAACGGATATCGGTACAGTAAACAGCGCATTTGAATGGGATATTCCTTATTCACCGCGGAGACAGGGAGCAGGCTTAATGCAGCTTCATTCTGCCCTGCAATCGCCAGTCATCGTAACGGAAAATAAAACGGATGAGGCAAAGGTATCCTTAAAAGAGGTAGGCAATACATTCAGCTTTACCTTAAAGGCGGAAAACTTTAGCGATAAAGCAGTTTCATATGACATTACTGCGAATCTACAAACGGATTTTGCAGCATATGGAGAGCTAGGCTATAGTGCAGATGTTCTTGAAGCACAGGAAATTCTTGATGCGAGCATCTTGATTGACGGCAAAAAAGAGAAAACAGTGAAAATCGGGGCAAACAAAAGCAAAAAAATTAAAGTTACTGTCGATTTGAGCAAAGCAAAGGTAGTTGAACCATCCTTAACTGGAGACTTTGAAACACCTGTCGCGATTGATCAAGTGTTTGAAAACGGCTATTTTGCTGAAGGCTTTGTAACATTCACAGACCCGACAGACATGAATGCAGACTTGAATGTCCCTTATGTAGGCTTTAAAGGGGATTGGAACAAGGCTCCTATTCTTGACGGAATGAAATATGATACAGAGTCTTTCTATGGCATGAGTGGAGCAGTAACTACAGATGGAGAAGATTTCTCCTACTTAGGTTATGATCCTGTAAACGATAAATATACGAAGGAAGGCATTGCATTTTCACCTAATGGAGATGGTATTCAGGAAGATATCATTCCAGTGCTTTCATTCCTGCGCAATGCAAAAACCGCCGAGTTCTCTATTGTAGACAAAAACGGGAAAACAGTGCGTACCCTTCTTACAGAGGAAGAAGTGACAAAGGATTATTATGACAGCGGCAACGGAACATCCTACAAGCTCGACAGCGATTGGGCATGGGATGGAAAAGTGAACAATAAGCTAGTGGATGGTCAATACTACTATCGTATCAGCGCTACGATTGATTATCCTGGTGCTAAACCGCAAATTGTTGATATCCCAGTGAAGGTCGACACGAAATCTCCATCTGTTAAAGCAGAGCTGACAGAAAATAATAAAGTGCTTGCAGTAGCTGCTTCAGATGATAAGAACGGGTCTGGTATCGCATATGTAGATATTTTGAAAGATGGAAAGTCCCTTTTAGAAAAACCATTAAGTGCTGACAGTGAAAGTTATACATTGTCCAAAGCGTTAAATGCTGGTGAAAGTCTGACAGTTGTTGCTTATGATTATGCTGGAAATGCAGCAGAAACAAAGCTTACAGCAACAGATACTAAAAAGGATACAACCATCCCAGTTGTTTCTTTAAATGATCCAGAAGCGCTTGGTATTTTTAATACGTTAGAGGTGCCTTTCACAGGCACGATTAAAGATGAATCAGCAATTAAGGAACTAATCATTGCTGGGAAGACGATTCCAACAACGCTTAATCAAGAAACAGGAGAATATGAATTCAGCCAAAGCTTGCCTTTCAAGAGCGGTGTCCACGCTTTTGAAGTAAAGGCGGTAGACGCTGCAGATAATACGGCAGTCTTCAAAAGAACGATTATGGTTGATAATGAGAAGGCATCTCTGCAATTAAGTGGTTTGCCAATAAACCGTATCGTAAAAGCAAACAAGAAAAGTGTAACAGTTGACGTTACAGCACGTGATAATTTTGATGAGCTGAAGCTTACCCTTAACAGCAGCCAGCTGTTTGCACAGAAATTTAAAGAGCCGTATGCAATGAGAAGTATAGAGAAAAAGCTTAAGAAGGTGGAGCTTATGCTTGAACCAGGCCTAAACGAATTCACTTTTGAAGCGATAGATCTTGGAGGTAATAAAACATCCAAGACAATCTATTTCTACAAGCTCGGAAAAACGGAGAAGCAATCAAGTAAAACAGTTGTTCCTGCTGATAAAGAATAGTTAGAAAAACCTAAAGGCCAATCAAATTGGTCTTTAGGTTTTTACTTTGGAAAACGATAAAACCCGGAGCTAGCGAGGCTCCGGGTTTTAGTGATTAAGAGAGGGATACAAGATCCTTCAGGTCATCTGTTGAAAGCTCTGTCAGCCAATTTTCATTTTGGATGATTTGGTCATTCAACGATTGTTTTTTCTCAAGCATAGCATCTATTTTTTCTTCCAATGTTCCTGTGCAGATCATCTTATGAACATGAACAAATTTTGTTTGTCCTATTCTGTATGCACGGTCTGTAGCCTGATTCTCTACAGCCGGATTCCACCAGCGGTCATAATGAATTACATGGTTTGCTGCAGTCAGGTTTAGTCCCGTTCCTCCAGCCTTTAAAGACAGGAGGAACACAGGGAACTCATTATTTTGGAATTGCTGTATCAGTGTATCCCTTGTGTTTTTCGGCACACTGCCATTCAAGAAAGGTACGTCCACCTTGTATTTCTTTTTGATCATTTCTTGAATCATATGACCCATCTCAATATATTGAGTGAAAATCAGGCAGCTTTCTCCTTGCTCTAGAATAGCATCAACAAGTTCGGCAAGTTTCTCCATTTTGGTGGAGCGGTCGATTAATTGAGCAGGATTTTCTTCCTTCAAATACAAGGCAGGATGGTTGCAAAGCTGCTTCAGCCTGCTTAGCATCTGTAATACGAGTCCTTTTCTTTCAAAGCCGGTCAGCTGCTCTATCCGCACAAATGTATCCGTAACAAGCTGTTCATAAAGGGCTGCCTGTTCAGGGGTTAAGCCGCAATATTCCTTCTGCTCAAGCTTATCAGGCAAGTTAAGGGCAACCTCTTCATCCTTTTTCGTTCTCCGCAACAGGAATGGACGAATGAGTGACTGAAGCCGTTCAATTCTTTCCTTTTTATTATCCTTTTCAATTGGAATGACAAACCGCTTTTGGAATTGCCCGATACTGCCAAGATACCCATGATTCGTGAAATCAAATATCGACCATAATTCATTGAGTCTGTTCTCCATTGGTGTGCCGGAAAGGGCGATATAATGTCGGCCTTTTAATTTACGGACAGCACGAGATTGCTTCGTCTGCGCATTCTTTATGTTCTGTGCCTCATCAATCGAGATGGAGCTCCATGTCACCTTTTCAAACTGATCAAAATCAATATGAGATAGACCATATGAAGTGAGAACAACATCATAATTCTGCAGCTCTTCAAGGAATTCCTCATCCTTCAAACGGTTTGATCCATAATGCAAATAGGTTTTGAGTGACGGTGCGAACCGTTCTATTTCCTTTTGCCAGTTCCCTAACACAGATGTAGGACAAATAATCAATGCTGGAGCATGATCCTCCCTGTCCGTCTCCTTCACTTTCAGCAAGTAGGAAATAAGCTGAACTGTTTTGCCGAGTCCCATATCATCTGCGAGAACCGCGCCAAATCCATACTTGCGTAAGAACAATAGCCAGCTCATGCCGAGAACCTGATAGTTTCTCAAATCTCCGAGAAACTTGCTTGGCACTTGCTCAAGGGGCAGATTTTTAACCTCCTTCAACTGGTGAATCATCGTTCTCCATTGCCTGTTAAGCTCAATCTGGATTTTCGCAAAAGCTTTAGGATTATCCAGTTCATCAGCAGATAAGTCATCCTGCTGATTTAGCTCCTGTTCAATTAAATCCCTCACATGCAAGCCTTCCTGCTCTGCTTTTTTCATGAGATCCTGAATTTGCTTAATAAAGGAGG
The DNA here is from genome assembly GCF_046613985.1 of Niallia laureatilytica. Lineage (NCBI taxonomy): Bacteria > Bacillati > Bacillota > Bacilli > Caryophanales > Bacillaceae > Niallia > Niallia laureatilytica. The sequence continues at coordinate 296,962 of NZ_JBKKHP010000003.1, forward strand.
GATCGAGCTTAATCCAGCGTCCTCTTATAAAGACAAGCCTCCGTTTTTCCTCTACCATTTGCTTAAATTCATCTTCAGACAAAGTCACACCATTCATGGAAAAGCGCCAATTATAATCAAGCATTGCCTGCAGGCCGACAAAAGATGGGCGGTGGCTAGTAGTCGCAACCTTAGCCTTCACTTTCATGCTGGCACTTTTCATCGCTTGCCACCATGATGGCAGCAGAATGTCAACTCCAAGGGCAAGCAATGTTTCACTCGCATCTGTAAGAAAAAGCCATGCTTCTTCTTCTGTCAGCTGATTTGTCAGCCCTTTTTTGCCGGCGAGCCATGGGAACAGGGAAATCCATCTGGCCTGCTCTTCTTCAATATAACCTTCGTATTCAAGCCACTTTGTTGGGATGCCCTGTTCTTCTAAATCAATGACATTATCAGGATTGCTTTTTGCTTTCAAGAATATGTCGATATTCCATGTTTCCGTTAAATCAGCAGGCTCCACAAGTTTTATTCCTAATGTGAAAGGGTATGGAGTACTTTTGAGTCCCATCCATTCTTGCCAAGTTTCCTCTGTGAAATAGGCAGCCAGACTGGCAGAGGAAATATTTGCATTCCGCAACGCATGGATTTTCTCTCCAAAGACCCGTTTGCTTTCTTCATGCTCATTTAAGTACTCATCCAATGAGTCATGGAACCATTTTTTGATAAAGGATAAATTGCTTGTTCCTTCCAGTTCTTCGTCCAATGTTTCTTCCCAGAAATAGTCATTGAACTCTTCTGTGACACGCTTAGGCAACGCCCATTGGAAGGTATCCTTTTCCCAATTGCGGAAGTCTGGAATCCACTCTTTATTTTGGATAGACTCATACAAGCTTGGCGCTGCTGACAAGCAAACCTGCGCAGTGTCATTCCAATCCCATTCCATAAACCGGTTGAACCGTTCATTGGCAAACAGGGTGACCAGTTGCCATGGAGTGAGAGCAATTCCTTCCGTGCCAGCGACAGTTTCAGCGTTCAAAAATGTACCATAAAAGCTTTCTTCATGATGCTGGAAGAGAAGATTCTTCCAATAGCTTGGATATAAGTAGTCGTGATCAGCCTCTCCAGTTAAGAAAAAGCCTTTATCTTGATAATAATGAACATTAATTTTTAAATAATTATTCTTCAGCATGTATCAATTTACCCTTTCTGCATTCTTCATGAAAGGCTCTTAAACGTTTCGTCCGATCAAGCGTCATCTTTAAGAACAGCTCAAATTGCTGCTGTTTTTTTAATTTTTTATAGATAGTCCGCAGCTTTTTCATTTGGCGGACAGCAATGCGGTAATGGTCTCTGCTTTTTTGATCAATATGTTCCTGGACAGAGCGGTGATACAGCGATAAGAGCAATGCTTGATCGTATTCCTGCAGTGTCTTAATTTGCTCTTTTGTCAGCATATCGATTCCGAGTCCCATATAGGTATATAAATCAATCCATTTATCAAACTGCTTCTGTTCATACAAGAAGTCTTCGTATTTCCTGTAGCTGTATGGCAAAGTTTGATTAAACAGCCGTTCTAAAATATCCATCCTGTTTTTAGCATGACAAAACGGAGTAGCTGCCCTGATGCTCATACTTGTGAATTCATGGCAGAATTCAAAGTCATTCTCCTGTTGGATATAAGCTTTTAAGGATTGGATAAAAGGCGTTAAATACAATTCTAGTCTGTTCCAATCTCGTTTACTGTTGAGAATGTCTAACCAATAGAGCATATATGGCATGATCTCTACCTGCAGTTCCTGAATGCTGTGAACTGCCTTTTCGTCTTCTCTTAGAAGGACTTGCAAATGGGTAGCAGCAACCTTCTCTGTGAAAACTGGAGATTCTATGCTTGTGAGCTTTTTCAGCTCATCAAGTCTCCATTGTTTTTTCGTGAACAAGTTGGTCCAAAGGATTCGATATATTTGAATACTCTCAAATTCAATCGTCTTATGGAGATGCAATATTTCCCCGCTGTCATCTTTTAGCTTTTCCAAAAAAAGATCAAAGGCGAAGGGAAAGGTGAAATTGGACAGCCTGTTTAAATACTCCTGCACTCCTTGGAGCAAATCCTGAAATATATGGCGGTAATAACGGTTGATTACTCCGTCCGCGTGATTATTTTCTTTGCTCATGGAAAGAAACAGCTTAAAGGTGATTACATGCCCAACTAAAAGGTATAAATACTTCCACTCATTTTGCTGAGGAGAGGAATTTTTTAATTTGCGCATATATATATAGTACATTTCAGATATAGCACTAGGCTTCCTGCTGCTTTCTCCAATAACAGACTGAAAGGTTTCAGTGAAGAAGTCGACCCATTCTTCATAATCCGGTTCTTTGTTTCCCGGTTTTTTCAACAGATCGCTTGCACGCATAAGCGGAAGGCTGCTTAAATCAACAGCAGCTTTTTGAGGCGGCTGTCTCCACTCTGAAAGCCAAGCTGATACTTTGCCTGCAGCTCCGAGCACAGAGAAAAACAAGGCAAGCTGATGCCTGCAGTATCCTTCAGCAAAGCAAGTGCAACTGCTCATAGAGATATCATCAATATGAAGCACAGCCTTTGCAGAATTTACATCTTGTATAACCCCAGTCACTGTTTCGTGATCAATCTTCACTTGTGAGACATAATTTTGCCGATATAGAAGCAGCCCTTTTTCGACAACTTTCTGCGTAAGGGGATCACTAGAATCGAGAGCTTCTTGAAAGTTCTTAGCACATTGGTTTAAATGCTCTAAATATTGTTCATGCAGCATAGTAAATCCCTCCAGAAATCAGCGAAACCAAACAATCATGAGAAGCTGATTCATAATATGATAATCAAGAACTTGGCGTTCGTTTCTAAAAAAAGTCCATTTAATAATTATAGCGTTTTTTTGCAGGAGATGGTAGGGAAGAGGCAGGAGAAATAACAATTGCATAAAAACAAACAAGACCAGCCTTTTATAGGCTGGTCTTTGCTTTCATTAGTATAAACGTTTAATACTGTTAAAATGCTTCTTGTAATAAGCGTTATCTAAGCTTGTCTTTCTGACACCGTCAGAATCTGCGTGAACGAACTGATTATTGCCGATATAGACGCCGACGTGAGAGATTCCTTCTTTGTATGTATCCTCAAAGAAGACTAAATCACCGACAGCAGGGACATCAACATAGAAGCTGCGGTCATAATAACCTTGTGCAGAAAGACGGCTAATGGAATCACCAGTTTTGTTAAACAAGTAGTAAATTAGTCCGCTGCAATCAAAACCAGCTGTTGTAGATCCTCCCCAAGCATATGGAATACCAATTAAACTGTTGGCTACCGAAACAATGCTTTTATTAGAAGAGCTGTTGTCAGAAATGAATTCTGGCTTGCTTGCTTCCTCTTTATCAGCAGAGCTGTTTGTTTCCGTTACATTTCCTGTTGAACCGGTAACCTTCAGCTTTTGGCCAGGGAAAATAAGATCAGATGTTAAATTATTCAACTGCTTTAGTTTCGCAACGGAAAGATTATAAGATGATGCTATTTTTCCTAATGTATCTCCGCTTTTGATGGTGTATGTACCTGTACTCACAGTTGATGAGTTGTTTAATGATGAGCCAGAACTTGATGAATTGTTGCTGCTGGAAGACCCAGAAGAAGATGGTCTTGATACAACAAGCACATCACCAGGATATATAATGGTAGAACTGATGTTATTCCATTGCTTCAATTCGCCTAACGTAATCGAGAACTTGTTTGCAATCTTAATCAATGAATCTCCGGAAACGATCTTATAAGTTTTTGTGCTTGAAGTTGTTGTCTGTTTGTTTGCAGTTGTTGTGCTGCTTGAAGATGAACCTGTGCCTGCCACATTCAGCTTCTGATTCACATAAATAAGATCAGAGGATAATTTATTATCAGATTTCAATTGCTTGACAGTAGTATTATACTTGTTCGCAATCTTGCTTAGAGTATCGCCTTTCTTAACTACATAAGTACTAGCTGACGCATGGACAGAAAAAGCAGTCGAAAGAATAGCGGCAGTAGCAAAGACTGTGACTTTTTTCTTCATTTTTTTACACTCACTCCCAAAAAAATATAATTATCTAAAACTATCTTATCATAACGCATCGGTCTATAGTACCCGTTTTCATAGAAAAATAGGGTCGAAGAAGCAAAAATAGGAAATTAATCATGGTTAATTTAGGGTCTATTAAACATATTACGGGGAATAGGAGGAAAAGTGTCTAAAATAAAAAAGACAGGCGCCAAATAGGGATTTCCTAATCGGTCAGCCTGTCATTATGCTCCTCTTGCCATCTGTCTATCTTCTCTTGAATATAATCTGTATATCGGCTATCCTTTACTAAGTGGAAAATAACAAGTGCTTCTTTCATATAATTGCTGGCAAGCTTGAAATTCTCCTGCTGCTCATAATTATAGCCGATATGATAGTGAAAATGGGCAAGTAAGTATAGGTTGTCCTTTTGAATAGCCCAATCGATACCTTCTTTACAATAGGAAATGGAAGACTCGTATTCATTCAAGTCTGTAAGTGCTTTGGCGATGTTGAAGTACAATCGGCTTTTAATTGTCTCATCCTGCAAATGAGGTATTTTTTGCAAATAGGATAAGGCCTTGTAATAAATCTGCAAGGATTCCTCTAGTAATCCTTCTTCATAGTGAAATATTCCTTTGCTGATAAAAATCTCAATCTCTTTTTCGGTGAAAATCTTTTCAAATGTTAAGGCGATGGCATCTTCAATCAACTCTAGAGCTTTAGGGAAATCCTTATCTACCTCATAGACATATATGGCCTTATGCCATAGAAGGATTTGATAATGCCTCTTATTGCGTGTAAACAGCGGGTTTTTCTCTTCCGCTTCAACGATTTGCTTGATTGTTTCATAGTCTGTATTTCGTCGGGCAGCTTTTAATTGTCTGCTTGTTTCGATAACGTAATCGAGTCTTGGAGTTGTGCCGATATCAAAGAAATAGTTCACGTCTATTCCTAACCTTTGTGAGATTAAGTACAATGTGGATGAAAGCGGCAGGACCTCTCCCTTCTCAATTTTACTAATTTGCGCTTGTGTGCAAATATTGTGGGAAAGTTCTTTTTGTGAAAGTCCTACCTGTTTTCGCAATTCCTTTATTTTCTCTCCAACAGCTGAAAAATCCAATTGATCACTCCCTAAAAATATTCCTAAAGTTATATTTTTGTGCGCATGCATGTAAAAAAGCCTAAAAAAAGAGCTATATCACTCGTTATCAGTCATAATCACGAATACATCTATTTATATAATATGATTTAATAGATTTTACCGCAATATATTAAGAATATTTTGCTATTTAAAGAAGTGCCCACCTACGCCTTCTTTAAAAGGAGAGCAAGATAAAATCTTAATTGAGCATACTTAATAGAACCTTATCGGTTTCTATTAAACCCCATTTATCTGTTTTACGAGTAGTCCTTTTATCTCCAATTTTCTGCCGTTTTCTTTATGAGAGCGGTCTTTTTTTATGTGAATTAATTCTCCCCCCATTTACTCTTCAAAGGTGCTGGTTCCATTCATTATTGCATGCTGCCTCATTCTGCTATAATAGGAAAAAAACCTGTTGGGAGCAAAAAGTAATGAAAAAAAGATGGAGCCTGTTTGCTACCATTATGACACTTATCAGTGCAGTGGTTATTTTCTCCTTATTAATGACAGATATCCTGATCAGCAATTTGATTAATAATCATACAATAAACAGCCTGGAGGAAAAGGCTTTAACTATATCTAGAATTGTAGCGAAAACAGAAATTGTTCAAAATGCTCTTGAAGGAGACGAAGAAGCAAAGAATCATATTCAGGCATATACGAAGGAAATTCAGCTAGATAATGGCGTGGAGTTTGTCGTTATTCTTGATATGAACGGAATTCGCCTCACTCACCCTGATGTCCAAAAGATAGGAAAGAAGTTCAAGGGTGGAGATGAGGTGAAGGCTTTGTCAGGGAATGAACAGACTAGTGTTTCAAAAGGTACACTAGGAAAGTCGATGCGGGCATTTACTCCTGTTTATTCAGAGGAAGGCAAACAAATCGGAGTTGTAGCAGTCGGAATTTCTCTTGCTAAAGTCAATGAAGTGCTGGCTGAAGGGAAGTGGATTATTGTATACGGGTCCCTGCTCGGATTGCTGGCAGGAATAGTTGGCGCCTATCTGCTGGCAAAATATATTAAAAGAGTGATGTTTAACATGGAGCCGGCTGCTATTGCTAAACTGCTGCAGGAAAGAAGTGCAGTCATTAATTCTGTCAGAGAGGGCATTATAGCAGTTGATATGGCAAGAAATATCACCCTCGTCAATCAGTCTGCTATCGATTATTTACATAAACTAGGATTAAATACGAATCCAATCGGCCTGCCGATCAGCAGTTATATTCCTTCAAAGGAACTCGACCTTGTATTAGAAACAGGTGAAGCGCAGCTTGATGAAGAACAGATTATCAATGGCACGACCATCCTTGTAAACAGGGTGCCGGTTAAGGTCGATAATAAAATTGTGGGTGCGTTGTTCACCTTCAGAGACAAAACAGAAATAAAAAAACTGTCCGATCAGCTTTCTGGTGTGAAAACCTATGCAGAAGCATTGCGGGCACAATCCCATGAATTTATGAACCGCATGCAAGTTATTATCGGCATGCTTCATATGAAAAATTACGACAGGCTGAAGGAATATCTTGATGACATTGTCGATCAGCAAAGCGGAGATATTTCTGCCATTACTAGTAACATAAAGGATCCAGTCATAGCGGGCCTTCTGCTTGGTAAGCTCAGCTATGCAAGAGAAAAGGGCGCAAGCTTGAAAATATCCGTTCTAACCGTTATTCCTGAATTGACTGCAGCTGCTTCCTTTGAAATCATCACAATATTAGGGAATTTGTTGGATAATGCTTTAGATGCAGTGGAGACTAGTTCGGATAAAGAAATTGAACTAAAGCTTAAAATGACCAACGGAATGATAGATATGATAGTGAAGGATACAGGGAAAGGCATGACTAAGGAAGAAGAGGCTCATATCTTTGAAAAAGGGGTTTCCTCAAAGGGAGAAAATCGAGGTTTTGGTCTTTATTTAGTCGGTGAAAGCTTGCGCAAGGTGTGTGGAACGATTGAAGTGAAAAGCGTCCTTAATAAAGGGACGACATTTAAAGCAAGTATTCCCTATATGAAGGAGGAAAACGGAAGTTGATTTCTGTATTGATTGTAGAAGACGATCCAATGGTAGCCGAATTTAATAAGCAATTTCTACAAGAGCTGAATGGCTTTAAAATCGGCGGCGTTGCCAGCCAAGTGGACGAAGCGATAGAGATAATTAAGAGAGAAAGTATTGATTTAGTGCTGCTGGATGTGTTTATGCCCGGAAAAAGCGGACTGGATTTCCTTTCTTATATAAGAGAGCTAAATGAAAATATGGATGTGATTTTAATCACAGCCGCATCTGACATGGAGCATATTCAGGCAGCCCTCCGATTAGGAGCTGTTGACTATATAATTAAGCCTTTTAAATTTGAACGCTTTAAAGAGTCATTAATGAACTACGCTCAAAAGAAAGAATTTATGAAGGAGCAGACGAAAGTCAGCCAGAGCTTCCTTGATGAACAGATCCTTAACCGAGACCAAAAGGCTGCAAAAGCAGAGCTGCCGAAAGGCTTGACGAAGGAAACGCTCAAAATTGTCTGGGATGCGATAGAAGCACAGCTTGAACAGGAATTCACAACAGACATTATCGCAGATGAAACACAGATATCAAGGGTGTCAGTAAGAAAATACCTGAACTTCCTTAACGAGCAAGATATTATCAAGGTAAGGCTGACATATGGCAGCATCGGCAGACCGGTCAACGTCTATTACGTAAATACGAAAAGAGCTGGCTGGATTGAGCAGTTTCTGTAATAAAGCATGCATATATAAGAAGGTCCCTGATGAACAGGGGCCTTTTTGCATTAGCTTATAGAAACCGCCGCTTTGTATCCTTTGTCGGGAGCATGCAATGATCTTTTTTACCGAACCATTTATAGCGATTTTTAGCGACATAGTCATAGATTGGGTCCCGTATGAATGAGGGAATAATTTTAAAGATATAGGCAAGCTTCCAAGCTCCCTGTAAATGGAGACAGATTTGAAGAGCAGCAGCTGATTTTTCATAAAGCCTACCATTTTCAATAAGTATGACACTATTTATCGTGAGGTCCTTTTTGAAGGGAGTGAGAAGCTCCTTGCCTTTTTCCTCCTGCAAAGGTGCAAAGGTAAAATAAGCGGCAGGGTCTCTTTTAATGATAAATTGAACGGCACTGTTGCAAAGATTGCAGACACCATCAAATAATATGACCGCCTTCATTTTTCCACCTGCATTTCTATGTTTTTTTCTAATCTAACATTTTTCCTTTATTAAGGAAAATATATTTCAAGAAAATGACAGGATAAATTATAATGAAATATGAAATATGGCAAGAAAAAGGCGATGTGCTGATATTTGTAAGAAAATTAAGTGGTGCTGTTGTAATATTCTTTTAATTTAAGTGTAAAAAATGGTACGCTTATACTAGGAGGGGAGAATGAGAATGAAGAAACTATTATGGCTATTGCCGATGATTCTGATTGTAATATTGGCTGGATGCAATAATGATGAGCCTACCCCGGATGATAGGCTTTCCCAATACATAAAGCTGTGGAATGACCAGAAGTTTGATGAAATGTACGGCTATCTGTCTTCCGAAGCGAAGAAGTCAGTTTCAAAGGAAGATTATGTTTCTCGTTATGAGAAATTATACAGTGATTTGGAAATCAAAGATTTGAATGTTTCTGCTAAAAAGCTGTCAGAAGATGAAAAGGATGATAATAAGAAAAAAGAGACTGCAGAGATTCCTTTCACAGCTAAAATGAACAGTATGGCAGGAGAAATCAGCTTTGATAAGGCTGCGAAGCTTGTGAAAGAAGAGCGCGATAAAGAAGAAAACTGGTATATAGATTGGGATACAACGTATATCTTTGCCGATTTAGGTGCTGAGGATAAAGTTTCATTAGAAACGGTTCCTGCAGAACGGGGAGCTATTGTTGATGTTTATGAAAATCCAATGGCGATGAATGGCATCATTTATCAAATCGGTCTTGTGCCTGAACAAATGGAAAATCAGACAACAGAAGTAGAAGAGCTTGCGAAATTGCTGGATATTAAAAAGGAAACAATTGAAAAGGCTTTAAGTGCAGATTGGGTACAGCCAAACCTGTTTGTGCCAATTAAGAAGCTGGCAACAGGCGATCAAGCATTTCTTGAGAAACTGTTTGCTCTTCCAGGTGTTCAGAAGCAGGATGTTGCAGGCAGAATTTATCCATATGGAGAAGCTGCAGCTCATTTAATCGGCTATATTGGCAACATTACTGCCGAAGAGCTGGAAGAGCAAAAAGGCAAAGGCTATTCAAGCTCTGATGTTATTGGAAAAAGAGGCTTGGAGCAAGTTTATGAAGAGAAGCTGAGAGGCGAAAACGGCGCGACAATTTCGATTTCTAAGGTCGATGGCACAAGTGTCACTCTCGCTGAAAAAGAAGTCAAAAATGGTGAGAACATCAAGCTGACTATCGATGGCGAGCTTCAAAAGAAAATATATGATGAAATGGACGGAGAAGCAGGAGCAGCTGCTGCAATCAATCCGACTACAGGGGAAACGATGGCCCTTGTCAGCAGTCCGTCTTATGACCCTAACAAGGTGGTTGCAGGGCTGACAATTTCTGAACAAGAAGAGTACAACAATAATAAGCTGGAGCCTTACACGAACCGCTTTAAGAACACATATGCACCAGGATCTGTGCTGAAGCCGGTTGTGGCAGCGGCAGCTTTAACAGAAGGTGTCATCACACCAGAGCAGGAACGCAAAATTACGACAAAGCAATGGCAAAAAGACAAATCATGGGGCAACTATTATGTAACGAGAGTGCATACTAGCAGTGAACCTGTTAATCTAGCTGATGCCTTGCTGTACAGTGATAATATTTACTTTGCGCAGACAGCATTAGATATGGGCAAAGATAAATATACAACAGAGCTGAAGAAATTCGGTTTTGAAGAAGAGTTTGATTATGCATATCCAATTACGAAAGCAACGATCGGCAAGCTGGACAGTGATATTCTGTTAGCTGACTCAGGCTATGGCCAAGGCCAGGTTCAAACAAGCGTTATTCAGCTTGCAGCAGCATATACACCGTTTGTTAACGGCGGCAACTTAATCAAGCCAATCCTTCTTCAAGACGAAGAAAAGGGCAAGGTCTGGAAGGAAGGCATCATGAGCAGTGCAACTGCTAATACAATTTCAGATGATTTGCAGCAAGTAATCGACAGTCCAAGTGGAACAGCACATGCTGGCAAAATCAACGGTATGACGCTTGCTGGGAAAACGGGTACTGCCGAGCTGAAAGCAAAGCAAGGTGAAAAGGGTACAGAAAACGGCTGGTATGTGACATATGATAAGAAAGATAAGGATATGCTTGTGGCGATGATGATTGAAGGTGTCCAAAATAAGGGCGGTTCTAGTCATGTTGTGAAAAAGGTCAAAAATATCCTCGAATAAACGTTAAGTCTGCAAAGGGCAATCCTTTGCAGGCTTTTTTCTTTAGTTTGGCAAAATATTTTTTTGAGTAATTGCTTGCAAGAATTTTTTTCCACTTTTTAAAAACAGTGAAATAACTCATCATTCTGCGATTTCGCTCATACATTAATTTAAGACGGTGAAGGGAGAGAACGGAATGAATGAAGTAGAGCAAAAGGAACTTCAATACGCCATCGAAGAAATTACAGAAATCGCCACTGGCTTTGGGTTGGACTTCTACCCGATGAGGTATGAAATTTGTCCTGCAGATATCATTTACACATTCGGCGCCTACGGCATGCCTACACGTTTTTCCCATTGGAGCTTTGGCAAGCAATTTCATAAGATGAAGCTTCATTATGATTTAGGCTTGTCTAAAATATATGAGCTTGTGATTAATTCTGATCCTTGCTATGCTTTTTTGCTCGACAGCAATTCACTTATCAATAATAAGCTGATTGTTGCCCATGTATTGGCTCATTGTGATTTCTTTAAGAACAATGTCCGCTTTCAAAATACGAAGCGGGAAATGGTTGAAAGCATGGCAGCCACTGCCGACCGTGTCCGCCAATATGAAATACTGTATGGCAAGCATGAAGTGGAAACATTTCTTGATGCAGTTCTTGCCATTGAAGAGCATATCGATCCAAGCTTAATGAGACCGAAGCTTGCTTGGACAATGGATGATGTAGAATTTGAGGAAGTGGAAGAAACGGTAGAAACGCCATATGATGATTTATGGGGCTTGGATTCCCGCAATAAGCCAAAGAAGGAAAAAAAGAAAATCATTAAGAAATTTCCTCCACAGCCTGAAAAGGATCTTATGCTGTTTATCGAAAGCTTCAGCAGAGAGCTGACAGACTGGCAACGTGATATTTTAACAATGATGAGAGAAGAAATGCTGTATTTCTGGCCACAGCTTGAAACGAAAATTATGAATGAAGGCTGGGCTTCCTATTGGCATCAGCGAATCGTTCGGGAGCTTGATTTAACGAGCTCAGAGGCTATTGAATTCGCCAAGCTGAACGCAGGTGTTGTGCAGCCGTCAAAAACGGGAATTAATCCTTATTATCTTGGTCTGAAGATATTTGAGGACATTGAAGAGCGTTACAATAATCCGACAGAGGAAATGAAAAAGAGAGGCGTTAAGCCAAACTCAGGCAGAGAGAAGATGTTTGAGGTCAGAGAAATTGAATCCGATATTTCCTTTTTGCGGAACTATTTAACGAAGGATTTAGTAACAAGGGAAGACATGTATTTATTCCAAAAGCAAGGCAGAGAATACAAAATTGTTGATAAAGGCTGGGAACAGGTAAGAGATCAGCTTGTCAGCATGAGAGTCAATGGAGGCTTTCCTTATATCACTGTTAATGACGGCGATTACTTAAAGAACGGCGAGCTGTACTTAAAGCATGGCTATGAGGGGATTGAGCTGGACCTTAAGTATTTGGAAAAGGTTCTTCCATATATACATCAGCTTTGGGGCAGAAATGTTCATATGGAAACGATTGTTGAGGACAAAAATATGCTGTACACCTATGATGGAAAGGCATTGCACCGCAAGTATCTATAAGAGGGAAATATTCGGGAGGCTTGCAGCTGCGGGCCTTTTTTTCTGTTTCAAAAGGATTTTATAAAAGGAAAAAAGGATAAATACTCTTTCATCAAGAATTAAGTAAAAAAACGCTGAACAAGAAACGAGGGAAGGATCTGCCATGGAAGAAAGAAAAATAATCATAACAGGGTACGGAACGGTTGCAAAGGAAATAGTAAAGATAATTAAGGAGCACAATAAGAGATATCAGGATACCTATGGTTTTTCTAGCAAAATTACTGGCATTATCGGGTCACAAGGAATGATTTACGAGGAAGCTGGATTAGACTTAGAAACATTGCTGTCCTTCGGCAAAGGATCACAAGCTCTCAAGCAGTATGCCCAATACAAGCAGGTGCCATTGGCAACAGCGCAAATGAAAGGTGACGTATTGATTGAATGCTCCCCAACCAATCTGGAAACAGGTGAACCGGCATTGACCTATATAAAAGCTGCTTTAAAGGAGAATATGGACATTATTTCAGTGAGCAAAGGCGCGCTTGTTCATGCTTTGCCTGAATTGAAGCAGCTTGCTGACAATAACGGCTGCCGCATCAAATACAGCGGCGCAACAGCTGCAGCTCTTCCGACTCTGGATATTGGTGAATACAGTCTCGCAGGCAGTCAGATTACCGGGATAGAAGGCATCCTGAACGGCACCTCTAATTTCATTTTAACAAGTATGTCAGATGCTAATCTTTCCTTTGAGAAGGCTCTGGAGCTGGCCCAAGAAAAAGGGATTGCCGAGGCAAACCCAGCACTTGACGTCCAAGGATATGACAGTGCCTGCAAAATACTGCTGCTCGCAAACGGTCTGTTTAATAAAACATGGACGTTAAAGGATATTAGCATTGAAGGCATTGAAAAGGTAACAAAGGGCGATATGCAATATGCTAAAATAAACGGCAATGATATTAAGCTTGTCGCCAGTGCAAGAACCATCAATGGCAAAGTGTCTATTCAAGTAAAGCCTGAAGTTATTTTTGCAGATAACCCGCTGATTAATGTGAAAGGAACAAACAAAGGCATCTTGTTTCACACAGAAGAAATGGGTACGATTTGCTGTATTGGCGGCGCTTCCCATCCTAGAGGAGCAGCAGCGGCAGCTGTTAAAGACATGCTTAATTTATATCGGTAAAGAATAAACCGGCCATCATTCGAAGGCCGGTTTTTATTAAGGAGATAACGCTAAAAGCTGTTAAGAGAGTATCTGTGGTTGCATTCTGCTGACACCGCAGGCATAGCAAGCCGGATAAGCTTCCGTCCATAGGGGGCAGCTTCTCATACTACGGCTTGGCTTTAGTCATAGTGCTGATTTCTGGGCAGCGAGTCGCTGATACTTGACGATATACGTATCAAGCTGTTCACTGATCTGAAGTGTTCCCGGATCATTAAGTCCTTTATCGCTGCCTGATTTAATCAGCTTCAGCTTCAACGATTCAATATCTTGCAGCAGCGCGCTCATACTCTCCTTATTATCTTTTCTCGTTATCATAATGATTACTCCTAGGTATCAATCTTTGTACTTATTTTAACAAATTAATTTGGAAAAATTAAGTGTTTTTATAAGGAAATTTACATAATTTGAAAACATCCGACAAAAAACTGCAAGTTTGGTACAGACTTTTTCCAAAGAGACACAATCATTTCCGTTAGGCAAAGGAAAAACATTATGTGTTCATGTAAGCGCTTTTACATTAAGATAAGGACATAAGGTAATACAGCAACACGGAATGCAAAAAGCATATACGGCAAACAAAAACAAACTTAAATGAAACAATGGTATATGCTAGGAAGCATTCCAAAAAACTCTTTTATTATACAATTTTAATTTCTAGGAGGAATTATATTATGAATATTCTACTATGCTGTGCTGCAGGGATGTCTACAAGTCTATTGGTAACAAAAATGGAAGCTGCTGCAAAAGAACAAGGTATTGAGTGCAAAATCTGGGCAGAAAGCGCAGATGCAGTAAAAAGCCATATCGATAACGCAGATGTCCTATTGCTTGGACCACAAGTTCGCTATTTGCTTCCGCAAATGAAAAAGCTTGGCGCAGAAAAGGGAATTCCAGTAGATTCTATCAATATGATGCATTATGGAACTTGCAACGGAGCAGAAGTACTAAAATCAGCTATCAACCTAGTTAACAACTAAAATAGGATAAGGTGATAAATATGAATAAGTTCTTAGCCTTCTTAGAAGAAAAATTTATGCCTTTTGCAGCCAAATTGGCTGCTCAAAGGCACTTAGGCGCATTAAAAGACGGTATCATATTGGCAATGCCGATGATTATTATCGGTTCAGTATTCTTGATTCTAGGTTATCTGCCAATTCCAGGCTACGCAGACTTCATGGCAAGAACATTTGGCGATGCATGGCTGACAAAGATTTCTTATCCAGTTGATGCAACATTCAATATGATGGGTCTAATCGCAGCATTCGGTATTGCGTACAGATTGGCTGAAAGATACTCATTAGATGCTATTACAGCAGGGGTTATCTCACTATGTGCTTTCCTGTTGGCAACACCATTTAATGTTCCTTTCCTTGCAGAAGGTGCAACAGAAGCTGTAGCAGTAGGCGGCGCTATCCCAGTTGCATTAATGGGAAGCAAAGGTCTATTCGTAGCAATCTTAATCGCATTATTCTCAACAGAAGTTTATCGTTTCATCATTAATAAAAACATGGTAATTAAAATGCCGGATGGTGTTCCACCAGCAGTCAGCAAATCATTTGTTGCTTTAATTCCGGGCTTCATTGTAATCGCTATCATTTGGGTAATTCGTTTAATTGTAGAATATTTCGGTATTAACAGCATACATGATATTGTAACATTAGTTCTTGGCAAACCGCTTGGCCTATTAGGTGGATCATTAATCGGTTCCATTATCGCTTACGGATTAGTAATGCTTCTATGGTCTGCCGGTCTTCATGGTACAAATATCGTTGGGGGAGTTATGAACCCAATCTGGCTATCTAACACAGATGCTAACAAAGCTGCTTTCCAAGCAGGAAAAGAACTTCCAGAGATCTTTACAGCTCAGTTCTTTGAAGTATTTATCAACATCGGTGGTTCTGGTGCAACATTCGCATTCGTACTAATGATGGTATTGTTTGCACGAAGCAGACAAATGAAGGATTTGGGCAGATTATCAATCGGTCCGGGAGCATTTATGATTAACGAACCAGTTATTTTTGGTACACCAGTCGTAATGAACCCATTACTAATCATCCCGTTCTTCTTAACACCAATTGTAACAATCACAGTGACATATTATGCAATGAAACTTGGCTTTGTGGCAAAACCAGCAGGAATTGCAATTCCTTGGACTACTCCGCCACTAATCGGTGGATACTTGGCAACAGGCGGAAAGCTTTCCGGTGCAGTGATGCAGCTTGTCAACATTGGAATCGCATTTGTACTTTACTTCCCATTCTTCCGAACTTGGGATAAACAAAAACTAGCAGAAGAAAAAGGCACAGAATTCACAAAGGTAAGCTAATAACTATAACAACTTAGTGCGCAAGTGTTTTTGAAAACGCTTTAAAAATACTTGCGCTTATACTTAACAATTTTTACATTCTAAAATAGAGAGGCTGATTATAAAATGGCTAATATGGAAGAAACAGTATTCCAGATTATTCTCCACGGAGGAAATGGAAAAAGCTGTGCAATGGAAGCAATTGCTGCTGCTAAAGAAGGAAACTTCGAGCTTGCGAAACAAAAGATGGAGGAAGCTGCTGAAGCATTGAATGATGCCCACCATATCCAGACATCCCTCATCCAAAATGAAGTAAGAGGGAACAAAATTGAGGTTTCCTTGCTGATGGTGCATGCACAGGATCATTTAATGAATGCCATTACGCTTAAGGATTTAGCACAAGAAATTATTGATTTATATGAACTTGTTAAAACTCCTGGAGGTGTCCAAAAATGACAAACGGAATTAAAATTGCCACAATTGGCGGAGGATCAAGCTATACACCAGAATTAGTAGAAGGTTTCATTAAAAGATATGACGAATTGCCGATCAGAGAATTATGGCTTGTTGATATTGAAGCAGGGAAGGAAAAGCTTGAAATCGTTGGAAATCTAGCAAAACGCATGATTGAAAAAGCTGGCTTGCCAATTCAAGTTCATTTAACACTTGACCGCAGAGCTGCACTTAAAGATGCAGACTTTGTTACAACACAATTCCGTGTCGGCCTCCTTGATGCCCGTGCGAAGGATGAAAGAATTCCGTTGAAATACGGCGTGCTAGGACAAGAAACAAACGGACCTGGCGGTTTGTTCAAAGGCTTGCGCACTATTCCTGTTATTTTGGATATTTGTAAGGATATGGAGGAGCTTTGCCCTAATGCATGGCTGATTAACTTCACAAACCCTGCCGGCATGGTAACAGAAGCAGTGCTTCGCTATTCTAACATCAAAAAAATAGTAGGCTTGTGCAATGTTCCAATCGGCATGGAAATGGGTATCGCGAAGCTTCTAGAGGTTGATCATTCTAGAGTTCGCATCGACTTCGCGGGATTGAACCATATGGTTTACGGCCTTGATGTTTATGTAGACGGAGAAAGCGTAAAGGATAAGGTTATCAACCTGCTGACAGATCCAAACAACAGCTCATTCGTAAAAAATATTGAAGGTCTTGGCTGGGAGCCTGAATTTATCAAAGCATTGAATGTACTAACATGCCCTTACCATATGTACTACTATAAAACGAGCGAAATGATCGCGAAGGATCAGAAGAATTCGAAAAACGAGGGAACTCGTGCTGAAGTTGTACAAAAACTTGAAAAAGAATTGTTCGAACTCTACAAAGATCCAAATCTAGCAATCAAGCCGCCGCAATTGGAAAAACGCGGAGGAGCATACTACTCTGATGCTGCAGTCCGTTTAATCAATTCCATTTACAATGACAAACGCGACATCCAGCCTGTTAACACAATCAATAATGGTGCAATTGCCGGCATCCCGAATGACTCAGCTGTCGAAGTGTCCAGCATCATTACAAAGGACGGCCCAAAACCAATCGTGATGGGTGAGCTTCCAGTAGCAGTAAGAGGACTTGTTCAACAGATCAAATCCTTTGAAAGAGTTGCAGCAGAAGCAGCAGTAACAGGAGACTATGACAAAGCTATTCTAGCTTTGACAATCAATCCGTTATCACCATCTGACACAGTTGCGAAAGAAATAATCGACGAAATGCTTGAAGCACATAAAGAGCATTTACCGCAGTTCTTCAACAAAGTAGAAGCTTAAAAAATATAAACCGAAAAAAGGCGGAGCAATCCGTCTTTTTTTGTTTGAACAGCTTTTCTTAAAAATGTATGATAGCAAAATTAAATTAAACAGCTGCTTCTTCAGAGTTATCTGTTTGTGTATGTGTAAATAAATAGGTTAGGTAGGAGTGAAGCTCAAATTTTTCCTCTGTAATAAAATCCGTTACATTCATTTTCGTCATTTTCTTCATCGTTAATTCCTCCTTTATACTAGCATTCTTCCCAAACTAGCAAACTCTTATGCATAGAAAGTGAAAAAAGATTAGTAGAAAAGAAAAAAACTATATGTAAAAGCCATGCAATTAGCATGGCTTCGGTTTATGACTATCCGTTCTTTCCATCAATCAGGCGCAAGAATTGCTCTTCGTTAACAATCTGGATATCCTGCCCCTTTTCTTGCAGCTCAAAAGCTTTCTTTTCTTTTGTGCTGATGCCTGAGGCACCGACAAGCTGTTTATCTTGAACGCCGACAACAAGGAAGTTTGTTTTTCCGCTCACACCGCTTTTGACAAGTCCGCCTGCGTCAACGACCTTCTGCATTGCTTCTTTCCTGTCTAGTGTTGCTAAGTCCCCTGTGAAGACGACGTTTTTGCCGAACAGTGCATGTGTCTCGTCAAAGGTTTCCGTTGTTGCTGCAATTTCGGAAATTGCTACAGAATTAAATTTCTTAACAGGTTTTGGAGCCGTTCTTTTTTTGCTGAAGGATATTTGCGGCTTTAATGCTGAAAATGGCTTTACTGAAATTCGTCGATTTGTCGTTAAATAAGCATCAAGATCACGTTCATCCATCGCTTTCACGCAGGCAATTACTAACTCTGCACAGGCAATCGCATCCGCTCCTGCATGATGATGGTTTTCTAACATTACACCAAAGCGGGCGGTGCGTGCTTTTAAAGATTGTCTCACACCTTCTCCCCTGCAGGCAGCCGTACTGATGGATATACTGTCAGCAAAGCGCAGCTGCGGTGCTTTAAGATTGTATCTTGCCAGACAGCTGTGCAAAACACTCATATCAAACTGAGCATTATGAGCAACAAGCAGCTGACCTGTCAGCTCAGACTCAAGCTGCTTCCATACTTGATCAAATGCTGGCTGCTCCATAACATCCTCTGCAGTAATGCCGTGAACTCGAATAAATCTCTCATTGAACTTTAACACGGGCGGTTTAATGAGATAATAGTCTGTCTTTACAACCCGATTGTTTTCCACATAAGCAAGTCCGACCGAACAGGCACTGTCCATCTCTTCATTCGCAATCTCAAAATCTATCGCAATAAAATCCATGTTATCACTCCTCGCACATACTTCTTATTAATAATATAACATGTACATTCACTAGAGTGATAATCAAGAAACAGAGCAAATTATTCCAAGCTGAGGCTCCTAGTCTTATAAACAGTATCCCTTCCTCCTTTCAAGGGATTTTCTAATGATTCTCAAAGATAATTTCCAATCTATTAATATTTTAAAATAATTATTACTCTGTTGTAATCTTCGTCGAAAGATTACTTTTTCTGCATATATAGTCATATAATGGATATGTGAGTTTAGAAGTAAAGGAGGGATATAAATGGAAAAGTTGAAATTTGTGAAAGATTACAAACAAGATGACGTTTTGCGGCAAAGTTTTTCAGAGCTTGCTAGCAGTGTATTTGGGATAAGTTTTGAGGAATGGTATCAAAAAGACTGCTGGAATGACCGGTATATTCCATATTCTTTTCATGATCACGGAAAGATTGTTGCTAATGTCTCTGTTAATCTAATTGATTTACTAATAGCAGGACAGAAGAAGAAGGCTGTGCAAATCGGTACAGTTATGACACATCCAGACTACAGGGGATGTGGATTATCTCGCAGTTTATTAGAAAAAGTCCTTGCAGATTATGAGGAGAAAACAGATGTAATATATCTTTTTGCTAACAATGAAGTGCTGGATTTTTATCCGAAATTCGGTTTTAAAGAAGTGGAAGAGCAAGAGTTCTTTCTTGAATACAAGCATAAACAGACAGAAGGTGTGACTGTTCGTAAGCTCAATGGAAAAAGTGTAGACGATCTTCGGTTCATTGAGTCTGTGGCACGCAGGAGAAAACCGTTGTCTCAAGCATTTTCGACAGAGGGGGCATGGGGGATTCTGCTGTTTTATTGCTTGAATGTATTTCATGAGCATATCTATTATTTGGAAAAAGAGGAAGTTATCGTTATCTGCGAGATGGAAGGGAATAAACTTCATCTATATGAAGTGATGGCGAGTCATTCCATTGTTCTTGAGAAATTACTAGCGCAAATCGCAAAGGCTGATACGACTGAAGTGGTCTTTCATTTTACCCTAGACAACCTGACTGGTTTGTCAACAAGGCATTTGCCTAAAGAGGGTGATGCGCTGTTTGTGAGGACGGTAGGGGAGACTGTTTACCCGGAAAACAAGAGGCATTCATTATTAACAAAGGCATAAAATTATACTGGAATAAAAAAGATGAATATGTCTGGAAAATAAAAAAGGAGTGAGGACAATAGAAAAGGAAGGGCTCTCACTAGAAAGAATTATCTTTATCGGCAGGACATATGAGGAATATATCGATATGTTCTCACTGTCTTTAGAAGAATTAAAAGGTAAGCGGATACTAGATTGTCCAGCAGGTGCCTGTTCCTTTACTGCAAAAGGGACAAAGCAGCATCTAGATATAACAGCATCAGACATAGCTTATTACTATGGAAATGATGAGTTGTATGAAAAAGGTCTTGAAGACATAAAGCATACTGCCTCTGCTCTTGAAAAAGTAAAGGAACATTTTGTCTGGAACTACTTTAATGATGTCACAAGCTTGCTAAAGCATCGAAAAGCAGCGCTTAACGACTATTACCAGGACAGAGCTAGTAACCCTAAAAAGTATATTCCGTGCACTCTGCCAACTTTGCCCTTCGCAGAAGAGGAATTTGATATCGTGCTGTCAGCCCACTTTTTATTCACGTATGCAGACAGACTGGATAAGGAGTTTCATTTTGCTGCAATCGATGAACTGCTTAGAGTGACAAACGAAGAATTGCGGATTTTTCCGACAGCAGATCTTGACGGCAATAGATATGCTCATATGGATGAGCTGATTGATAGACTGACAGCAAAAGGTTATAAAGCACAAGAAATGAAGGTCGGTTATGAGTTTCAGAAAAATGCTAATACGATGCTGCGTATTATTAAAGGACATCACGAGTAAGCTGATGTCCTTTTTAACGCCATAATGATAGACTAAAGAACAAACGTTAGAAAGGGTTAGGAGCATGCAAACAGCGATAATGACAAAAAGCTGGGCAGAGGAAATCCTCAGCTGGAAGTATGAACCGCCATATGATTTTTACAATGATCATAATAAGGAAGAGTCGATGCAAGAACTGCTTGAAGAGCCTTATTTTGCAGTGTTGGATGACGGCGGGGCATTGATTGGTTTTTACTGTACGGGTACTTCTGCGCAAGTTCCCCTCGGGCTGTTTTATGGTGTTTATGTGGAGGATAGTCTAGATATTGGCTTAGGAATGAAGCCTGAACTGACTGGAAAGGGAATGGGGGCGAGCTTTATCCGCTATATTTTGAACCAGCTTAAAACAACCAGCAGCTCCGTCCGCCTCACTGTCGCAGCCTTTAATGAACGGGCAATTACTCTTTATGAACGTGCTGGCTTCCGAAAAACATATATGTTTACTGGTGAAGATATGATATTTTATGTAATGGCAAAAACCATTTAGAAAGGCTTATTTTGATAGATAATATAGAATGACCATAATTAATACACTTGGAATAACAAGAAGACTTGTGCGTATCCAATAGAACCTTGCCTTTGTATATTGGTTCTTTTTTCTTTCGAGTTTTTTCACAGATAGGCTCATGAATAGTATAGTGATTCCGGCTAAAAGACTTGCTGTGATATTATTCATCAGAACAAGACCACGAGAAAACGGCAGTTTTTCATAAACATCCTCCTTTAAATCCTATTATATGAAATATCTCTAATGAAAAACTTAGTCATTTAAACCTAATAGTGAAGGCTTTGTGTCCATGACTTAGGTGTCTGTCTTATTTGCACAAAGATTTTTTGATAAGATTTATAGTGTAAAAAAAGGGAGGCGGATTTTTGTGAATGTAAATGAATTTCAAGAATGGGTTAAAGCTTATTATGAAAAACGGGGCTGGTCCGAGCTGGATATTTTCATCCGCATCGGTTTTTTGGCAGAGGAAACAGGCGAGGTTGCAAGAGCGATACGGGCGTTAGAAATTGGCAGAGACAGACCGGACGAAGCGGAAGGAACAGTTGATCAGCAAAGACAGGAATTGACAGAGGAGCTTGGCGATGTGTTAGGCAATATTATTGTTATTGCTAACAAATATGACATTTCTCTTGAAGAAATCTTCCATTCCCACCGCGAAAAGCTTAATAAACGCTATGCTGAAAACGTAGAATAAAAATAGTTAAATAGAAAAAATTGGAACTTTCTCCTCCTAATCTGGTAATATATTGGTAGAGTAGCAGACAGGAGGATAATAATGGATAGAAAAGCGTGCTTGCTCAGTGATATTGCTGGTGCAGGGTTTTTGGCAGTTTTTTATATGGGATTAATCCTGTTTTTTGACTGGAATATGTATGCGTTTACGGTTGATGGATCTTATTGGCTTCTTTTTTGGTGCAGCGGAGCTCTTGGTTCTTTTTTAGTGAGCCAGATTGCTGCAAGCTATCCAAAATGGACACTGCCAGCATACACAGCTGCAGCTGTTATGTTTTTTCTTTTGCTCAAGCCGAGCTACACAATTGTTGTCTCTGTCCTGCTTAGTGCCGCATGCACACTGTTGCTTTATTTCGGGAAGAGTTTGGCAAGAAAACTCAAGCTATTCAGATACAGCTTTTGTGTGCTTCCCATCCTGTGCTTGTTGATTACCCTACCAGATATAACAATCAAAAAGGAATGGAATGAGGTTGTCGGCAAAAACTCATATTCTGCTTATTTTTTATACTTTGATGGGGCAAAGGAAATACCAATTGAAGTGAAAAAGGGTGAGGAGCTACTTGTGACGGTAAAGGTAAAAAATGAAAATGGCGGCGGATACAGCTATTATATTGTTGATAAACAAAACAGAACTGTCTCCTCCATAAAAACAAATCCAAGTCAGCTCAAGCTGAATATAGATAAAACCGATACTTATACAATAATAGTAAAAGGGGAAAGCTTGCGAGGCGGTTTTGATGTAGAATGGCAAAATCGCACACAAGACTCTTAGAGGTTTATGATGAAGAAAAGGAACCTGCTGCTTGCAGCTGGGCTTATCATTTGTGCAGCCTTGTTTTCTTATTACCAAAATAACAAACTAGATTGGAGCAGCTATACCATAACATCACAAAAGTTAGCTGGTGCTGGTGTGAAAATTGTTCAGCTGTCTGATTTACACAGCAAGCAATTCGGTGAGAATCAGACGCGGCTCGTTACCAAGGTGAAAGCAGTCAAACCTGATATTATTACATTTACAGGTGATCTTGTTGACCAGAAAAAATATAATGAAAAAGCTGCTCTTGCTTTAATGAAGCAGCTTGCAGCTATTGCACCAACCTTTTATGTTACTGGAAATCATGAGTATTGGTCTGGGCGTTATGAACAGTTGGAGGAAGGGTTAAAGGCGGCCAATATTAATATCTTGCATAATCGGAAGGAAAAGCTTCACATGAACGGAACGACGCTTCTTATCGCAGGTGTTGATGATCCAGCTGTCAGCGGAAACGATGATGCGGCATTAACAGTTGAAGGGGAGCTGAAAGTAGCTCTAGAAGGCGTGACAGAGCAGGATTTTGTTCTGCTGTTATCACATAGACCTGAGCTATTTTCCTTATATGAAAAGCATGATATCGATCTTGTATTGTCTGGACATGCACATGGCGGCCAGGTGAGAATCCCTTTTGTTGGCGGATTAGTCGCACCTGACCAAGGCTTTATGCCAAAGTATACTGCAGGTATGTTTGAAAAAAATGAAACAGCAATGATTGTAAATCGCGGGCTCGGCAACAGTATTATTCCACAAAGGGTGTTTAACACCCCGGAAATAGTCGAGATTACTATTAAGAATAAATAGCCTTAAAAGGAGAGGATGCAGAGAACTGTATCCTCTCCTTTTTTGAGTTATTGACAATTAATTTAAAAATGCATAGAATATAAACAAACGAAAGTAAAATTTGTTTGTTTAAATACAAACTTTTAAACGGAGTGTTTGTTTATGAAGGAAGACTATTTTAGCAAATCAACCCTAGAAGACTTAAAAAAGGGATATGTCGAGGAAACGGACACTTTTATCTGTCTTTTATGCGGTGAAGCAGTTGAAAAAGGAATCATCTATCCTGATGGAAATGTGCTGTACGAAGCGGAAAAGTTTATGAAGCTTCATATTGAAAGAAGCCATCAATCTGTTTTTGAATATTTAATAAGTCTTGATAAAAAAATAACAGGCCTAACTGACCACCAAAGCAATCTGCTTCGCCTCTTTTATCAAGGTAAGAGTGATGCGGAGGTACAGAAGGAGCTTGAAATCGGCAGTGCCTCAACGATTCGTCACCACCGCTTTGTGTTGAAGGAAAAGGAAAGGCAGGCAAGAACCTTTCTTGCATTGATGGAGCTGTTAAAGGAAAAAGATGACCATGCGCCAAGCTTTGTACCTATTCATAAAACAGCAAAACAAGTGGATGACCGCTATAACATCACAGAGGAAGAACAAGAGAAAACAATTCGCAAATATTTTGAGAACCAGCCAGAAGCAAAGCTGAAAAAATTCCCTTTAAAAGAAAAGCAGCGGCTGATTATTTTAAGAGAGATTATGAAAAGTATCGATAATGAAGTGATATACAGCGAAACAGCTCTGAATGACTTACTAAAGCCAATCTATGAAGACTATGTACTAATTCGAAGATTGCTGATTGAGTACGGCTTTATTGACAGGAAAGACGACGGAAGCGAATACTGGGTCAAAAAATAATGCCAAGCAGGTGAATAAAATGGACAGGAAAAAGGAATTAAAGCAATTATATAAAGAAACACCAGTCGAAGCAGGTATCTATCTCATTAAAAATCGTGAAAATGGCAAGCTATTTGTTGGAAGCACACGAAATCTGAAAACATTAAACGGTGTGAAATTCACACTCGAAAACGGTGGACATACGAATAATGGGTTAGCAGCTGAGTGGAAGGAATATGGAAAGGATGCCTTCACATTTGAGGTGCTGGAAGTCTTAAAGAAAAAGAACGATCCATATTTCAATGAAAAAGAAGAACTAGGCAAGCTGGAGGAAAAATGGCTAGCAGAGCTGCAGCCGTTTGGAGAAAGAGGCTATAATTAAGAGGATGGGATGCCCATCCTTTTTTTATGGTTGGAAAAGTAAATATGGCACAGATACTTCCTCTTGGTCCAATCCTTGTTGCTCTTTAAGGAATATATACTGCTCTGCTTCCTTTAGCTCCATCCAAGCGATAGCTTCAATCTCTTCAGGCTGCTGTATAGCTAATTTCCCGCTCATAATTTTTCCGTAAAAGGTGAAAAAGACAGCATGGTGACCTCTGTCTGGAAAAAATTTTTCTGTAATTGAAGAAATTCCGCCTACCTCAACCTCTAATCCTGTTTCTTCCGCTACCTCTCGGACAGCTGCATCCATGAGAGTTTCGCCCTGTTCAACAGCCCCGCCTGGCAATGTCCAGTAAGGACCATTGCTGCCGCTGTTTTGCACCATTAAGACATGTTTTTTTTCATCATCAAACAGCAAAACATAAACAACATCTACTCTTTTCAATCGACTTACACTCTCCCTATGGTAACTCGTAATTTAATAAGCTTAGTGTATAGATAAAGCTGTACTTTTACCATATTTATTCAATAAAATTTAACACTAGTAATGCATACTATTTTTTGCTGCAATTATTTTATAAAGCAGTATTCTGAAATTAATGAGGAAGGAAAAACTGGAAATAAAGCAGAATCAATTAAGAGACACTAAAAAAGGAGTGACAAAGTTGAAACCAGCAATTACAGATTATCCAGAGCATTACCGTAATTATGTTAACCTTGTGCCTGAGGGAAATATCATTGAAATCCTCGAAAGCCAGCTTCATGACACGAAGAACCTGCTTGCAGACATAAAAAAAGAGCAGGCTGATTTCCGCTATGCAGAGGGAAAATGGAGTGTGCTTGAGGTTGTCGGCCATGTGATGGATACAGAGCGAATTATGAACTATCGGATATTGCGAATGGCAAGGGGAGATCAAACACCGCTTGCTGGGTATGATGATGAAAAGTATGTGGAAGAATCTAACTTTTCAAGCAGAACGATAGCTGATCTTCTGGCAGAATGGACTGTTGTAAGAGCTGCCACTGTTGCTTTGTTAAAGGGGCTGCCTGAAGCATCTTGGACGAAAACAGGCTTTGCCAACAATGGAGAATTCACAGTAAACTCTATTGCTTATATTATTGCTGGCCATGAGCGTCATCATGTCGGTCTCCTTAAATCAAGATACATGCTTGGTTGATGGTTTAGGGAAAGCATATTGGCAGTAAATCAAGTCGCCAATATGCCAGTTCCCGACAGATAGATGTTAGAGCTTATATTTATAAAATCTTTCAGCAGTGGTGAGAGATGTTTATCTTTGTGCCAGGCGAGATTTGTATAAATAGATGGAAGACTATTGCCCCAATCCAGCTTCTTAATTAAACCAGTCTCAGCCTCTTTTTCTATCGCCATTAACGGCAATATGGCAGCACCCATCCCTAAAAGGGCACATTGCTTAAGTGCTTCAATGCTAGAAAATTCCACCTTGGAGCGTGCATAATTCCCTGAGAGTGCCAATGTTTCTTCAAACGCTGTCCGATAAGAGCAGCCTTCCTCTGTCAACAGCAAGGTTTCCTGTGCTAATTCCTCTGGAGACACATATTGTAATTGAGCTAGTGGATGATCAGAGGCGACAAAGAGCACCATTTCCTCCTCCAAAAGCCGGACTGTATGCAGATAAGTGTCACTCCGGGAGATATCGGTAATGAAAGCAGCATCCAATTCCCCTTTTAACAGTCCTTCTCTGGCATGTTCATCAGAATGGGCCGGTTTGAAAATAACCTTCACCTCAGGATATTTCTGCTTAAATGTCTTTAAAATCGGCGGCAGCCTGTAAGTACATTGGCTTTCTTGCGCACCAATAATAATTTTGCCTGTCCTTGCTTTTTCATTAATAGATGTATGCGCCTCTTCTGACAGTCTGATTATTTCATCGGCATATTGCTTATATTTTTTTCCTGCATCCGTTAAGACAATCCGCTTGCCGAGCCGTTCAAACAACGGAGTACCAAGCTCTGCTTCAAGACTTTTTATTTGGGCTGTCACACTCGATTGTGCAAAGTTGAGCTGCTTGGCAGTCAACGTGAAATTTAAATTTTCTGCTGCAGTTTTAAATGTTTTTAGCTGTTTAATCTCCATATTCCCACCTCTAAATCGGTTTTTTCGATGATTTAAATAGTTATATTCAGCTTTTTTGATTAATGCTACCATTATAAAATAAAGATAAGGAAATAAGAACTTAAAAGGAGGATTTTTAATGAAGGCATTATGCTTTATGGAATTTGGACAAAAGGAAGTGTTGCGTTATATGGATGTGCCTCATCCGGTTATGAAGGAAGATGAAGTGCTAATAAGGACAAAAGCAATCGGGCTGAATTATGCTGATATTTACAGAAGAAAGGGCCATTATCATCTTGAAGGCGAACCGCCGTATATTCTCGGCTACGAAGGGGCAGGAGTTGTAGAAGCTGTTGGCAAACAGGTGCAGGGAATTAAGATTGGTGACTCCATTGCTTTCGCTGATGTACCTTATGCTAATGCCGAATTAGTGGCAGTCCCATTTCATAAAGCCATCCCAATCCCTGATAATATTGCCTTTACAGACGCAGCGGCTGTTCTGCTTCAAGGTTTGACTGCTCAATATTTGGTAGCGGACAGTTTCCCTGTCCAACAAGGAGATACAGTGGTTATTCATTCAGCTGCAGGCGGTGTCGGTCAGCTGCTTGTTCAATTGGCTAAAATAAAAGGAGCAAAAGTGATTGCTATTGTCTCATCAGCGCTTAAAGCAGAGGCGGCCAAAAAAGCAGGAGCGGACCATACGCTCACATATGCTGATAATTGGACAGCTTCCGTGCAGGAATTGACCGATACTAAGGGAGCGGATGCAGTCTATGATGCGGTCGGAGTAACTTTAATGCAAAGCTTTGAAGCAGTAAAGGTAGGCGGTACGGTAGTATTTTACGGAATGGCTGGCGGCAATCCACCGCTCATAGATCCTCGTATGTTGATGGATACAAGCAAAACACTCACAGGTGGAGACTTGTGGAATGTCCTAACTACCAGGGAAAACCGAATCACCCGCGCAGGCGAGCTGTTTCAGCTAATGGCAGAAGGCAAGCTTTTGCTTCCTTCCATAACTACCTTTCCATTAAGCGAGGGGCAAGCTGCTCATGGCTTGTTGGAAAGCAGAAAAAACATCGGAAAAATAATCCTCCTGCCATAAGAGCTGGAGGATTTATTTATTAGTCCAAGTAAAGCACACCGCCGGATGATACCGTAAAACCGGACGTTTTGTAAAAGTTAGCATTATGCTCATCAAAGGAAACAGTCAGAATTCCTAACCCGAACTGTCTTGCCTCCGCAATCAATGCTGTGACAAGTTCCATGCCAATACCTTGCTTTTGTTTGCTTGGATGGACCATTATGTCCTCCACATAACCGTGTTCCAAGCCCATCCCGCATACATAGCCAAATGCGACAAGCTTGCCGAACTCATCCCTGCCGCCAGCCCAGAAATTACATCTCTCTAATAAAGAAGGATAGTCCTTATCCCGTCTTCCCCAGCCAACAGCCTCCCTGAGGTCAGGAACTTCATGATTTTCAATTGGAAGGTTAACCGCAATATTTACTTTCATGTATGCCACCCCTTTTTTTAATGAAAAAATGCTGTAAAGTAATTATAAAGGAATAGATTAGGTAACTTGACTATTTTTTTGTAAATATAGAATCTTTATGAAGATATATTCGTATAGTTACATCATGAGAGTGGGGTGATTAACATGGGGAAAACAAAAACAGTCATGACAGGGATTTTATCAACAGCTGTCCTTATTGGCATTACCGGCTGCAGCAGCAGCGGAACAGCAACAGGCAGTTCATCAAGCAATAGCGATATTCCACCAGTACCAGATGATACAAACTGCACCAATTGGGAATGGGATGATGATGATGGTGTCTGGGAATGCGAGGACAGCAATTCCAGATATTACGGCCATTATTTCTACGGTGGAAAATATTATAATTCAAAGTCTTCTTTGCTTAAAAATACGAGCTATAAGAAACAGCAGCAATCAAGCAGCTCCAGTTCAAGTGTGAGCGGTGGCAGTGATTCAACCAATAAATCAAGCGGCTTCGGAAGCGGCAAAAAAAGCTATGGCGGCTAATATATTTTAGAAAGGGAGTGTAAACGTGAACTTATACCTTAATTTCGGTTCTTATTTAGGAGTAGCAATTGTGCTGCTAGTTATCGGTATTCTGTTATTTATGTTAAGTACACCAAAAATAAATGAAATGAGGCTGATTGCAGAGAAAAATGTCAGTGCGGCACTGCTCCTTGGCGGTAAGGTCGTCGGCTTGGCAATAGTATTAGGAGCAGCAGCTGAATATTCGGTTTCACTGATAGATATGGCGATTTGGGGAGCAATCGGTATTGTAGCACAGATTGTCGTTTTCGTATTGGCAGAGGTAGTTACAATCCGCTTCAGTATCAGCAATGCTATTAAAGAAGATAATCGGGCAGTGGGCGTCATGCTGTTTTCATTATCTCTTGCGATTGGCTGGATTGTGGCAAAATGCCTGTCCTATTAATGAGGGAGCTGTAAAATGAAAAAACTGACGTATTTTATTGATAAAGGCAACGGAAACTATGAGCCATTTTATGAGTATGATGTTCGGGATGTTGGTATTGATGAGCTGTATGCAAGGCAATTATGCACATACCTCATCATGAGAGGCCAGCAATATGAGCTTGTATGCAATGAGATGTCAGGCAATGAGGAAATTCTCGTCATTCAGGACAGAGGCAGAAATGTCACCGTGCTTGATGAAAAGAACTACAGAGGCAAAGGCATCCATATCGAGTTTAGAAAGCATCGTGAAGCAGATAATTATCAATTGCTTGCTTCGATTCCTATCGCAAGCCACTTTGATGTGATTCGCTTTTTACTGAAAGATATCACGGATATTCCCAATGTTGGCCAAATGGAGGTAACTTCAACAGAAATCGATGAAGACAGAGGCGTATACGTCCTGTATGTAAAGGATTTGGAGGAGGAATAGAATGGATCGCCACATAGAAAACAGAAGGCGCTTCTATTCGCAGATAGACAGCTTCTGGGCAGATCTTTATGGGGAGGAGTATGCCCTTTATGATGTGCATATGCTGTCACAGGAAGAAGTGGAAAAGATACGCCAAGTCAGTGAATATACTGGGCGAATATTCTTTAAAACATGGGAGCTTTTAAAGGAAGTGCCAGACCGGACATTGCGGGAAATGGGCTTTCCAGAAGAAGCCTTCTCTTTCTTGCGTCTGGAGACAATGGCAATAAGAAGTGTTATTTCCAGGCTTGATTTAATCCCATATCAAGACAGCTATAAATGCATTGAAATTAACGCAGACACACCAACCTTTATTAAAGAGCTGTTTTCCATAAACGGCAAAGTATGCTCAGAGTTTGCCGTAACAAATCCGAATGAAGGCTTGGAACAGGCATTAAAGAAGGCTGTCCGCACTGCGATCGAGGAAGCAGCAAAGGCAATTGGCAAGGACAGGCCAACGATTGCCTTTACTGCCCATGACGACAATATCGAAGATAAAGAAACAAGCCTGTACTTGCTGAACATTTCAGAAACAACCGGCACATACATACCGCTGCATAAGCTCCAGATTGAAAAGGGGAAGGGGCTGTTTGACGAGGCTGGAAATCAAATTGACATCCTGTACAGACAAACCTTTCCAATTGAAAATCTTATTCTTGATGAAGATGAAGAAGAAAATAAAATTGGCATCTGGCTGTTAGAGCTTGTTGAGGAAGGGAAGCTGTCCATCATCAATCCACCATCTGCCTTCCTGCTGCAAAACAAAGCAGTTCAGGCAGTTATTTGGAATCTGCATGAACAAAGACATCCATTTTATACAGATGAAGAGCATCACTGGATCGAGTCCTATTTTCTGCCAACCTACCTCGAGGCTGAACCCTTCATAGAGCGGAATATGGATTTTGTGAAGAAGCCAGCCTTTGGCAGAGAAGGAGACACTGTTGAAATATATAAAGGGAGCGGCAGGCTCGCCCTTGCGGATACCCAGAAGTCCTATACCGACTTTCTCCCTGTCTATCAGCAGTACATCGAGCATCCAAAAGCATCAATACAGACAGAAAAAGGCCGACAAGAAGGGAGCCTTCTTATCGGCAGCTTCCTTCTTAATGGAAAGCCCTCAGCCATCGGACTTCGGGCTGGAGGTACTATTACGAATAATTTATCTTATTATCTTCCGGTTGGGGTTAGGGAATAAAAGAAAAAAGGGTATCAGAAGGAGATCTGATTCCTTTTTTTGTTTTGCTTTTTAAATATAATATCTTTTTTATTTTTACTTGAATGTTAGCAATCAGTGACCTGCATTATCTGTAAAGTGCCCGTCACCATCATTCATAGAAATATACAAATTTCATGAGTCAGCTGAAGTTCCTGAATATCCTACTGAAAACCCATTAATGGTGTCGTAGTAAGTCCTTAATAAAAATCCCAGCTAGTTTTGTGAATGAGCTGGGATTTTACGTTTTTTTGTGTGTAAATGAAAAATTTAAGAATGTTGGGCTAAGTCGATGCATTTCTTCGCTTCTAATAGTTAGTTATTTTTTAACCCAGCTGCATAAAGAGGACCGTTGACTGTAATGGTTGTCAGGATACGAGCCATTTCTTGGGGAGATTCCTTCCTGCCACTATGCAACCACTGTTGCACTACTCCAATCAATGCCGTTCCCATGTAGGATGCCAAGTATTGCCCTGGAACAAGGAAATTTTCTTCTTTTACAAGAGAGCTTGGATTGTTTCCATAAAGTGAATTCCAGATAAATTCTCTCAGTCTTGTCTGAAATGATAAATCACCTTTTGGACCTAATAAAGCTTTCATAATAGCACTATTACTGTTTAAATATTCAAATAATGCAACGGTAAGAGGAAATGGTGGCACAACTGGAGCATCCGCCTCAAGTGAAGCAATAACACTGGGGAAGTTTTGCTTTGCAATACTGGACATTTCCTCCATGATTTCTTCTTCACATTTTGCCATTAAGTCAAATTTATCTTGATAATGGGCATAAAATGTTCCTCTGTTAATTTTTGCTTTAGTTGTTATATCTTTAACTGTAATGGCTTCAAAACCTTTTTTGGTTATTAACTCTATCAATGCGTCTAGAATAGATTCCTTCGTTCGAGTGACTCTTAAATCAGTTTTACCTTCAGACATCTCAGGTTCCTCCTTTGTTGTTATCCAACACAATTTATAAAGGTGTTCTTTATCCAACATATACTATTTATTTGCTTATTGAAGGAAGTACATTTCATCCATATAATTTAGAAGATAATAAACAACACGTTGTTCGTTTATTATACTTATCTTTTTGGAGGAGTTCAAATATGTTTAAAAACAAACTATTACTGTTATCACCATTCATTACATTGGTCATAATATTTATATTTTTATTAACATTAATTCCATCGGTCCAACCAGTGCCTAAAAATCTGCCGATAGCAATTGTGAATGAGGATGCTGGAGTGAAGATACCAGATCAATCAGAAATGAATGTGGGCAAAACAATAGTGGAAATGATTAAAGAAAATTCACAGACAACTTCAGACCAAGAAGACCCTGCAGTCAAATGGATTGAAGTAAGTAGTCTTAAGGAAGTTCAAAAAGGATTAGATAACCAGGAATATTATGCAGCCATGGTTATTCCGAAAGATTTTAGTGCTAACCAGGCTTCTTTACAAACAGCAGCACCTGCTTCACCATCTGAACTTCAAATCTTTATTAATCAAGGTATGAATACAATGGCATCAACATTGGCAGGGCAAATTTTGAACGGTGTAGTGGACAATATAAACAGCAATGTTCGTACACAACTACTAAATGGACTAGAAAAACAAGGAACAGCAATAAGCATACAACAAGCTGAAGCCCTGGCAACACCTATCACTTCAAAAGTTACTAATGTTAATGAAACTGGTACTAAAAGTGCTAATGGCAATGCACCTGTTTCTTTATTCCAGCCTCTTTGGATGGCAAGCTTAGCGAGTGCTGCCATTATTTTTATTTCACTTAAAAAGGCAACCATAACTAGTCGAAAAGAAAGTTTAGTAGTGAGATCAGTGCAGGTTTTTATTGGAGCAATTATCACACTGGTCGTAGGATTTGGATTAACTTGGCTGGCAGATGGAATGGTAGGACTTCATATTCCTGATTTTTTGAGTACAGCTTTATTTTTATCGATAACATCCTTTAGCTATTTTCTAATGATTTCAGCTGTCCTTTCCATTATGGGACTAAGAGGTATGCCTATTTTTATCTTAATGCTATTCTTTGGTGCACCATTACTGGCAATGGCTCCAGAAATGATGTCACCATTCTATCAAAACTGGGTCTATTCTTGGTTACCGATGCGATTTATGGTAGAAGGCTTACGAGAACTACTATTCTTTGATAAAGGTTTAACTTGGGATTCTGTTTCTACCCTTGTTTGGATTGGAGTTGTAGGCTTTGTCGTCATCTTAGCTTCTGCGTTAAAATTCAAAGCAACAAATAAGCAAACACAAAATTAAAAATTAGAAAAAATCCCAGCTTATCAGAAGTAGGGTTATGGTCAAATGAAAGAGGTATTTTCATTCTAGACAATCAACCGTTTTGAACTGCGATGCATATAATTTATCTATGTCGGTTTTTAGGTGAGTGTAATGAAGCTGGAGGACAAAACCTTAGATTGTCGTTTATTAAGGGAAATACAACGGGATATTGATATTGTGATTGCTTCGTTGCTTTTAACTGGGCAAATAACCGTTAGCCGAATTTACTTTGGTCCAGGTTACTTTGGTTTTACAGTCGGCGGGCCAATTACAGGTGGATCTAGGCTAGAAGCGAAAAAGGGCAATCAGTTTGCTGATATTTCATTAGATGTTATTGATATTATCTTAGCCATTCTGTTGATAAAGGACGAAATTAATCTTGTTGGTCTGTTTATCTCATCAGATGCGAGATTTTCTTTAAGTATCAGCGGACCCATTTTTGGAAGGGAAAAGGTAGTTCCGGTTCTTCCATACTTAAAAAAGAATCAAAGGGAATTCAGAAATATTGTCAATACCAGCTTTCGTCTCGATACACAGCTAGTGGATAAACTTAAAAAAGCTAGTGAGGTGTTCTAAATGAGTTTAACAGATTTGCCTGTCATTAAAGGAACGAGCAGTACAGGGAAGTTTCTAATCGCATTATCTCTTGTGATTTTTATTTTCTTTTTTACTCAAGATAAGGAAATGGATAAATAAATACTTTCAAACGCTAAACAGCAAAGCTGCTTAGCGTTTTTTGTTGTCGTTAAATAGCGAAAATTCTAATAAATACTAGAAAAATAACAAATCCACCCAAATAAATCGTTTACATTTCTGTTGACAAATGTTGAAAACGTTTTATAATGGTAAACAAAGGTAACTTAGTATACAAGTAGACAAGTAAATAAGTATACAGGTTAAAATTCAATTCCTTGGGGTGATTAATATGAATGCAACAATTATTGAAGAGTTAAAGCAAAATGCAGTTGATCTTAGAAAAACGGCACTGACGATGATTCATAAGGCACAATCAGGGCATCCTGGAGGTTCATTTTCGGCGGCTGATATTATTGCGGCACTGTATTTTAAGGAAATGAACATCGATCCAAACAATCCTAATTGGGAAGATAGAGACCGTTTCGTTTTATCAAAAGGGCATGTTTGTCCAATTCAATACTCGGCTTTAGCGCTAAGAGGGTTTGTTGAGTATGACACCATTTATACACTCCGCCAAATGGGGTCTCCATTCCAAGGTCATCCGGATATGAAGAAGTGTCCAGGAATTGATATTTCTACAGGCTCTTTAGGTCAAGGTCTTTCATGTGCAGTCGGAATGGCGTTGGCAGGAAAAAGAGACGAAAAAGAATATAGAGTGTTTGCAATGGTTGGTGATGGCGAATGTCAGGAAGGACAGATTTGGGAAGCTGCACAAAGCGCCGTTAAATATGAATTAGATAACTTAGTAGTTTTTGTGGATGATAATGGACTGCAAATTGATGGTCCAACAGAAGAAATTATGCCGAACCAAGATCTTGAGCTGAAGTTTAAGTCCTTTGGTTTTGAAACAACAAGAATAGACGGCCACTCAATGGAGGAAATTGTTGCAGCACTAGACAGTGCAAGAAACTCTAAGAATAACAAACCGAAATGTATTGTTTGTAACACTGTAAAGGGAAAAGGTGTTTCCTTTATGGAACATTCGGTAACTTGGCACGGAATTGCTCCTAATGATGAAGAATACCAAAAAGCATTGGCAGAATTAGAGGGAGGGCTAAAATAATGAGTGAAAACAAAGTGTTACAAAAGAAAGCAACAAGAGAAGCCTTTGGTGATGAAATTGTCCGTCTTGGCGGATTAAATAAAGATATTTACGTTGTAGATATTGATATCGGTAAGTCTTGTAAAACAACAGAATTTGCCAATAAGTTCCCGAAACAGCATGTTAATGTCGGGATTGCTGAACAAAATGGCGCTGGATTAGCAGCAGGTCTAGCGACTACAGGCAAAATTCCTTTTGTAAGCACTTACGCGGTCTTCGGCTCGATGAGAATGGCAGAACAAATTAGACAGGAAATTTGTTACCCGAACTTGAATGTGAAAATTGCTTGTTCACATGGCGGTCTGACGCCAGCAAACGACGGTGCGAGCCATCAAGCGATTGAAGATATGGGTGTTTTGCGTACAATCCCTAACATGACAGTTGTGATGGGTGCTGATTATCATTCCACAAGAAAATTGGTGGCGCAAGCTGCTGAGAAATATGGTCCTGTCTATCTTCGTTTTACACGAGATACGATGCCATTCATTTACGATGAGAATGAAGAGTTTATTATCGGCAAAGCGAAGCGATTAAAGGAAGGCCATGATATCGCCATTATTGCAAATGGAGATACTGTCTATCTTGCCTTGGAAGCGGCGAAGCAATTAGAAAGTAAAGGTATCTCTGTGAAACTGCTGGATATGCATACGATTAAGCCATTAGACAGAGACGCAGTTGTAGAGTGTGTGAATATCGGCAAAATCATCACTGTAGAGGATCACAATATTATCAATGGATTAGGCAGCGCTGTATGTGAGGTCGTTGCAGAAGAAGGTAGAGGGAAAGTGCGCAGAATCGGTGTTCAAGACCAGTTTGGGCAATCTGCTCCATATGAAAAATTATTAGAGCTGAACGGCATAACAATAGAAAATATCGTAAACACAGCGCAAGAATTGCTTCAATAATACTATTAAAGGGAGAGAATACTATGTTTAAATTAGATAATAGAGTTGCGATTGTAACAGGAAGCGGTTCGAAAAAGGGAATTGGACGCACGATTGCTTTAACACTTGCGAAACAAGGTGCCATTGTCGTAGTTGCTGATTTAAATGAAGAAGGAATCGAAGACACAGTTAATGCCATTAAAACACAAGGTGGAGAGGCATTTGGTGTGCTGTTGAATGTTACCAGCCAAGAATCCAATGATGCGATGGTTCAAAAAGTCTTAGATAAGTATGGCCGCATAGATATCTTAATTAACAATGCTGGAATCTCTCAAAAAGTAACAGTTGAAGACATGACAATTGAGGATATTACAAAAGTATTTAACGTAAATATGTTTGGATTATTCTTATGTACACAAGCAGTCCTAGACACAATGAAAAAACAAAATTTCGGCAGAATCATCAGTCTGTCTTCCGTGTCAGCAAAACGAGGCGGCGGTGTGTTCGGGGGAGCTCATTACTCTGCATCAAAAGCGGCTGTTCTAGGATTTTCGAAAAACTTAGCTCGTGAAGTGGCACAGCACGGAATCACAGTCAACTGTGTTGCTCCTGGTCTTGTAAACACAGATATTTGGAAGTCACTTCCGGAAGAACAGGCAGCTAAAGTAATTGATGGAATTCCAATGGGCAGACCTGGTGAAACAGAGGAAGTGGCTGCAGCTATTGCGTTTTTAGCAACGGAAGAGGCATCCTATATCACTGGGGAAGAAATAGATATTAACGGCGGATCACATATGGACTAATTAACCACTTTCTAAAAATAAATCATAGCCTTAGATAAAAGAAGCTTCGGCTATGATTTATTTTACTTTTATTGCGCTTACATATTTTTATTTTATATAATAACCTTATAGTATAATAGGTTATCTAATAATATTAACGCAGAGAGAAGTGGTTATTATTAATTTTAATCCAGTTTCCAGCAAAAAATTGTATATGCAAATATATCAGCAAATCTTATCAGAGATTGAGTCAGGAACTTTTAAAGTAGGAGATAAGCTGCCTGCAGAAAGAGAATTATGTGAGCAGTTTGGTGTCAGCCGTGCTCCAGTTCGTCAGGCACTGAGTGCATTGGAGTTAAATGGATTCATTTATTCCCGCCAAGGCGAAGGCGTTTATGTAAAAAGCAATCAAAACCAAGCTAACAATTCCCACGATCCTATCTCATTTGATTCTGTTTCTCCAGAAGAAATAGTAGAGGTTAGAATGAACATC
Source organism: Niallia laureatilytica (assembly GCF_046613985.1). Lineage (NCBI taxonomy): Bacteria > Bacillati > Bacillota > Bacilli > Caryophanales > Bacillaceae > Niallia > Niallia laureatilytica. The sequence goes on from NZ_JBKKHP010000003.1 coordinate 334,360, forward strand.
GAGCCTTTAATCATTAAGTTTGCCGCACAGCGTGCTACAGATGAGGAAATTGCTGTGCTCAGGGAAACAATAAACAAGATGGAAGAGGAAACAAAGTCAGGTGTTTACGTTCCGGAAACAGACGAAGCACTTCACTATAATATTGCAAAAGCCTCTCATAATGAATTGTTCATCAATATTATGGCAGCAATCATTAATGCGATGAAGAAACAGGAAATGTGGCAGTTCATACGAGATCGTACTGTAACAAGACCAGATTATTTGGAAGTAAATTTAAATGAACATAAACAAATCATCGAGGCTATAGAAAAACGAGATGAAAAAAAAGCGACAGACATTATGACTAACCATATGCAAAACTTATATGACCGTTATTGGAAATGATGAGCTGCTTTTATTACATAATTTGTTGAGATAGCCTAAACAGGATTGCTTAGGAATGGCTTTAGGCGCTCTCAACATATTATTTAATAGTAACTGCTTTATTTTTTTAGTGTACTTAGCATACAAGAAGATAAGTATACAAATGTTAAGTAAAAAAGAAAGCGTATTCAAATATAATGCTAGACTGATAGATTCATTGTAGTGAAGTTCGAACCAATAAAAAGGCTGAGGTGAATAATATGCCATTACTTTACGTATCTGTTGGGGTAATAATATTAATCTTTTTAATTATGAAGCTGAAATTAAATACCTTCTTCTCACTGATTATTGTCTCTTTTATCGTTGCCCTGCTTTTAGGGATACCTTTAGAAGAGATTGGACTAATTGTTGAAAATGGATTAGGCAGTACATTAGGACATATAGCGTTAATCTTTGGACTTGGTGCTATGCTAGGTAAATTAATCGCTGATGCTGGCGGAGCAAACCGGATTGCGATGACGCTTATCAATAAGTTCGGAAAAAATAAAATTCATTGGGCGGTTGTTATTGCTTCCTTTATCGTCGGTATCGCCTTGTTTTATGAAGTAGCCTTTGTGTTAATCGTACCGATTATATTCACAATCGCAAAAGAAGTGAAAATCTCGATTGTTAAATTGATTTTGCATATGAGTGCGGCTTTGCTGATCACACACAGTTTTTTGCCGCCGCATCCAGGTATTACGACAGTTGCGAACGGACTTGGCGCAGATGTTGGGACTGTTCTTTTATACGGGCTGATTATTTCGATTCCTTGTGTGATTATCGCAGGAGTCATCTATCCGAATATTGCTAAAAGAATCGTGCCAAGTGCCTTTGAAAAGGTTACCCCAGACGGAGTTTTTAAGGAAGAGAAATCTTTTAAATTAGAAGAAACACCAGGCTTTGGCATCAGTGTATTTACAGCGATGCTGCCAGTAATTCTGCTGGCAATTGCTGCTGTTATTAAAATTATTGAAGAAGCACTGAATTATCATGACGGCCTTATTTTTAAGGTGCTGCAATTTCTTGGTGAGCCTTCCACTGCAATGATTATTTCGCTGTTAGTTGCGATTTATACAATGGGCATAAAAAGAAACATTGCTATGGTGGATTTAATGAAATCCTGTACGAAATCTATTAATTCGATTGGGATGATGCTGCTAATTATCGGCGGAGGCGGTGCCTTTAAACAAGTCATCATTGAAGGCGGTGTTGGCGAATATATCGCAGAACTATTCGAAGGCTCTGCATTATCACCAGTTTTATTTGCGTGGATTGTGGCTGCGATATTAAGAATAGCTCTTGGGTCTGGAACGGTTGCGGCCATCTCCACAGTTGGTTTAGTCACACCAATGCTTGCAATGCACCCAGAAGTTAATTTAGCGCTCGTAACTTTGGCGATAGGCTGCGGCAGCACGATTTGTTCTCACGTTAATGATGCTGCGTTTTGGATCGTGAAGGAATATTCGGGCATGACGCTGAAAGAAACATTTGGAACATATACCGTTCTTTCCACAATTTCTTCTGTTATTGGCTTGGTTTGCACGCTGATTTTAGACTTATTTGTATAAACTATAATTAGGAGGTTTTACGATGAAAATAGCAATTGGATGTGACCATGGCGGCGATGATTTAAGACCTGTTATCGCGGAATATTTACAAGAATTAGGGCATGATGTAATAGAGTATTCACCTAAGTCAGGAGAAAGCACAGACTACCCTCAATATGGCAAAATGGTTGCAGAGGATGTTGTGGCAAATAAAGTAGATGCAGGTATTTTAATTTGTGGAACGGGTGTGGGCATATCGATTGCTGCCAATAAGGTCAAAGGCATCCGAGCAGTAGTCTGCAGTGAACCGGCAACAGCAAGGCTATCAAAACAGCATAATAATACGAATATTTTAGCGTTTGGCGGAAGAATAGTCGGCAGTGTTTTAGCAAAAGAAATTGTAAAGGCTTGGTTAGATGCAGAATTCGAGGGAGGCAGACATACAAGAAGAATTGGCATGATTGCTGATATCGAAGAAGAATTCCTATGCTAAGAAGTATTGGAGGAAGTTACTATGAAGAAGCTCGCAGTCATTACGAGCGGCGGTGATTCACCAGGCATGAATGCTGCCCTGTTTGGAGTCGTAAAGGAAGCAGCACGCCATGAAATACAAGTTTTTGGCTGTGTAAATGGCTATATTGGCATCATAAAGGAAGAGTTTATGCTGTTAACTGAATCAGAGCTGTTTAAAGTCATTGATATTGGCGGAACCATTCTCGGTACGCAACGCTTTCCCGAGTTTGCAGACAAAGACATCCAAACAAAAGCAGTAGATATCTTAAGGAAGCATGAAATAGACGGGCTTGTTGTAATTGGCGGAGACGGCAGTTATCAAGGCGCTAAAGCCTTGTCCCAATTGGGCTTCCCTGTTGCTGCCATACCTGGCACGATAGATAATGATATTGCCCTTACGGATATCACACTTGGCTTTCACACTGCTGTAGAAAATGCCGTTGATGCCATTGATAAAATAAAAACATCAGCAGCAAGCCATAAGCATATTTTTGGTATAGAAGTAATGGGCCGTGAAGCCTCTGATATCGCCATCTGGGCCGGCCTGGCAACAGCTGCTGACGGCATCATCGGCACAAGCGAAGACTGGAACTTAGAAAAAGTGCTAGAAGGAATGAGAAGTTCTGCTGGAAAAAGCCAAATTTATATTTTGGCGGAGGGTGCGATTAGTGCAGAAAAGTTTAAAGCAGAAATCGAAAGTCATTCCGAATTTAAAATCCATCCACTAGTGCTTGGTCATATTCAACGAGGCGGAAAACCTTCTGTTACCGATCGTATCATGGGCATTAAATTCGGTGAAAAAAGTGTGGAAACATTGCTTGCAGGCAAAAGCGGCATATGCCTTGCTGTTCACGCTAATGCTATAGTTGAATTGGAATTAGGGAAGGTGCTTTCTAGTACAAATAAAGAGCCGTTTTTGCCTTATTAAATTTGTAAAGATTTTTTAGAAAGCTGCTGATGGCAGCTTTTTTTGCTATTATCATTGTATATTATCATTAACAGAAAATGAAAAACGAAATATACGAGGTACATAAATGTACGAATTTGAACAGGAATCCAGAAAAAAAGCGAAAGGTTCTAACACTTATATAGTCTTATTTGTTATATCTTTTTTTGTAAATCTTCTTTTTTTCCTAATAGAAGGAAATATCATTCGCAGCTTATTCAGTTTTGTATTTTTCCTGCTAGTACTTGTGTTTGGACTGCGAAAGAAATTATGGGCGCTGATTATTATTAAATATACAGTTTGGCTTCATTTAGTCGCTCTTGTTCTGTTAGCTGTCGGTGCTATCTTTAAATAAAAGGAAGGAAGATACAAATCAGTCTTCCTTCCTTTTCTATGTAGCATCCTTCTTCATTAATGCCGCAATATTTAAGACAATAAACAATAAGACAATGATTACACCTGCCGCATTCATTGTATGATGGCCAATTACTTTATAAGTAATGGCGGCAAGAAATAAAAATAAAGAAATAACATTTAACCACTTAGTATTCATCCAACGCTCCCTTTTACAAATATATCCATATATTTATTTTACCATAAAAATACATATATGTGTGTTGAATACTAAATATTACTTAATTGGTGGTTTCTCGCTTTTTAAATAGGTTTGGCAGTAAAATTCCGAGCCCGATAAGCAAGGCAATTACACTAAGAGTAAGCAAGGGTCCGCCATGTTCTTCAAGTAAATCGTGAAAATTTGCTGCTGAAGTGTTTTGAGTGGTACATAAGATGGCTATAAACATATAACGGGTAGAAAATAATAGCACAGAAGACAGGATACATGCAGCACTGATGATCGTTGTTTTCATAGAGCCTCCATTTAGTGTAATAGGGTAAAAAATCAAAGCAGCCTTGTGGAGGCTGCTAAAGGTTCCTTATATGCTTGTCTTTGGATGTTTTATTTTATAAACGATGGATGCCATAATATTGGCAAGGAAGAATAGAGCATTTCCTTGATTATGGCTGTGCAGCACTAATTCACCTGCATTCATCTCGTCGTACATTTCTCCCTGTGTTTTGCCTTTTGCTTTGTACTTACGTTCTTCTTCCTTTAATGCTACGAGAAAGCGGTATTGAACTGGCAGCATTACAATGGAAAGCAGCACATAAATACCAATCACGGTGAAGAAAATAGTGGAGTATATTTCAGTTACCTCCTTTACAGTAAAATGGGAATTTTCCGTTACTTGTAAATATTATAACATTAAATGTAATTTATTTCCTCTTGAATACTGGTTTTCATTTCACATTCGTTAACGTACTAACATAAAAGTTCCTTACAAGACAAAAACTATGCCAAATTTCATTTTTTCAAGGGAGAATGCCATGGATTTACTGATTACGATTATTTTACTGTTATTATCCTTGCTGATATCTAATATTATCAGTCACTACATACCTTCCATTCCAACGGCGCTCACTCAAATTGCGTTTGGAATGCTGTTAGCTTTCTTTTTTGAGGATATCTCCTTTGAAATAGAAACAGAGTGGTTTCTGCTGCTGTTTGTAGCACCGCTTCTTTATAATGACGGACGGTATTTTCCTAGAGAGGAGCTGTGGAATATGAGGGCGCCGATTTTCGGAAATGCGATTATCCTTGTTATCCTGACAGCAATCGGCGGCGGTTATTTCATTCATTGGATGATACCGGTCATACCTCTCGCTGCAGCATTTGCACTTGCAGCCATCCTGTCACCGACAGATCCTGTCGCTGTTAATGGAATTGCCAAACGCATTCACATTCCAGCTGGCGTGCTTCATCTTGTCAGAGGAGAATCGCTGATTAATGATGCCTCTGGCTTAGTTGCCTTTAACTATGCTGTTGCGGCAGTTGTGACAGGTTATTTCTCCTTGCATGAGGCAACTCTTGATTTTGTATATAAATTTATATTAGGAGCTTTGCTTGGAGCGGCGTTGGCGTTGCTAATCACATGGGTGCGATTTATTTTACGCAAACAAGGAATCAATGATGTTACTTTTCATTCCTTGCTGCATATCATTACTCCGTTCATCATTTTCATCGTGACAGAGGATTTGCTTCACGCATCTGGCGTAATCGCTGTCGTTGTTGGCGGGATCGTTCATTCATTAGTAAGGGAAAGGCGCGAATCTGCAAGCCCTGAAGAACAGGTGCTGACAGAAAATATTTGGTCGCTTATTCTGTTTACATTAAATGGAGTTGTGTTCTTACTGTTAGGCTTGAACATTCCATCCTCGATGAGAGAGACCGTTTCAGATCCAAGTATCGGCAATTGGCTCGTTATCGGCTATTGTCTCGCCATCGGCCTTGTTATATTAGGCATTCGTTTTGTTTGGGCATATGTGTTTGCTCATTTTGAATATCGTTATTTGAACAAGGGTGCTAAAAAACCAGATATAAAAAATGCCTTGTTCGTCTGTTTAACAGGTGTGCGCGGTGCTGTGACAATGGCAGGGATATTATCGATTCCCTACTTTTTAGACAGCGGAGATCCTTTCCCAGCAAGGTCCTTGCTCTTGTTTTTAGCAGCAGGAGTTATTCTGTTTACATTAATTGTAGCAACCGTGTTTCTTCCAGTCTTAAGTAAAGGAGAAGATATGGAGGATGCAGAAGGAGAAAAGGATTTGTCTCCATTTAAGCAGAGACTGCTAGAGAAAGCTGTCGACCAGATCAGGTCTGTAGTCAATGAGGAAAATAAGACAGCCGCTTACGAGCTAATCGGAGAATACCGGCGCCGAATTCGTGAACTGGCAAGAGACCAAGGCAAGAAGATTTCGGCAACAGATGTGGAATTGGATGTGAAAACGGAAATCCGCATCAAGGCAGTCAAAGCAGAAAGAAGATATATCCAGTCACTAATGGATAAGAACAAAATCGATGAAGAGCTTTTCTGTACATTTGAGAGGTCGCTTGAATACAGGGAAGAGGCATTAGCTGGCAGTTTGCAGTCTGGTACCCTTTATCTTGTCGGAAGAATGCTGAGAAAGTGGAAAAAGGTAAGAAAGTTTTATCGTAAAGATAAGGAATTGGCGATTGCCAAGCTGGAGAAAGGCAAGGATGTTCAGCTGCAGGCCATGCAGGCAGCAATCGATTTCCTAAAGGACTATGCAGAGGAAATGGAAGAGCTCAAACAGCAGATTCATGCAGTTATCCTTGATTACAAGCTCATGATGGAAAGACTGCGAACATCATCGCGAAATTATGACGAAATACAGGAAGAGCAGAAGGAAGAGCTTCGTATAAAGGTGCTTGATGTAGAAAGAGCAGAAATTCAAAGTATGTATGAAAGTGGAGAGATTAACAGGGACCAGGTAAAGGAGCTTAGACGATTTATTAATTACGTCGAAAGTGCCGCTTTACATGAGCATGCAGAATAAAGACTAACGGCAGCCTATTTTTTACAGGCTGCTGTTTATTTTTCGGAAACAAGAAAGCGGTTTCTGTTATAATGAGAGGAAATACTGCAGGCGAAGGGAGGATTGGCATGCTGTCTGGGAGACAAAGGGGAATCTTGCTGCTGCTGAGCAGACATAAGGAACCGGTTACGGCTGAATGGATAGCGAAAGAGCTGAGTGTGAGCGACAGAACGATTCGCAAGGAATTGAAGAATATGCAGGGTGACTGCAAACAACTTGGAGTGAGCATCAGCCCTATTAAGGGAAAAGGCTACTGTCTACATATATTAGACCATGAAGTGTTCCAGCAGGAAATCAATCCGATTCTGACGGAAGCCGATTCAGGAGGCTATGATTTTTCTGACCAAAAGACAAGGGTGCATTTTCTCTTGAAACATCTTTTGCTGCAGGAGGGTTATGTAAAGCTGGAGCAGTTTGAGAGAGAAATGTATGTTTCGAAATCAACTATTCAAAAGGATCTTCGGCATGTTCGGGAAATGCTTGGTAAATATAAGCTGTCACTGCTAGTCAAGCCTCACTATGGTGTAAATGTCGCTGGGAGTGAATACAGAAAGCGATTATGCTTCGCCAACTACAGGCTGATGGAAGACTCTTCTAAAAACAATAGCAGGTTATCAGAGAAAGCCTTTGCTGACCAAATAAAAAGAATCATTATTAATAAAGTAAATGTTCATAAAATTGAAATTTCTGATGTTGCCTTAGGTAATCTGACAAATCATATTGTGATTGCTTGCAAACGGATGGAACAAGGCTTTGCGATGGGAGAACTGGAGCATACAATCGGGGAGGCGCATCCCTTCGAGAAAAAAGTAGCGTTAGAAATTATTGGAGAGGTAGAAGCGCTAGCAGGCTTCTCGTTTCCTAGTGCGGAGCTTGAATATATAATTATCCACTTGATGGGCACGAAGCTTCTGCATGAAAATGCGCTGACAGAGTATCGCGAATTTGATGAGACACGAGAAATTGTCAGCTGTATGGTAACAAGGCTGAAAGAGGAGCTCAATTGGGATTTCACATCAGACCGGGAGTTTTTACACGCTTTGGCGCTTCATATTAGGCCTGCCATTAACCGGCTGCGCTTTGAAATGAATATTCGCAATCCGCTCGTTAATGATATTAAAGTAAAATACCCAAGTGCCTTTGAAGGAGCCATCATTGCCAGCAAATGTTTGGAAGACTGGCTGTCCGTTAAAGTGGAAGAAGATGAAATCGGCTATATTGCCCTTCATATCGGTGTTGCACTTGAGCGTATGAAAAGAAAAGCCAGGAAGCAAAAGCGTGTTATTCTTGTATGTGCTTCAGGTGTGGGAAGTGCAAAGCTGCTGTCCTACAGGCTGCAGGAGCAGTTTAGCAGAGAGCTGGAAATTGTGGAATGCATTAATTACTATAAGCTGGCAGACTATGATCTTTCTGCAATTGACCTTGTTATCAGCACGATTCCGATAGCGGAAAGGTTAGCAGCACCTGTGCAAGTTGTCAGCAACTTTCTTGAAGCAGACGATATAAAAGGAATAAAAAAGCGCCTTACCTCAACAAAGAAGGCTACTAAAGACAGTTATCTTGCTGAAGACCATGTGTTTATCGGTAAACAGCTGGAAACGAAGGAAGCTGTTATCGAATTTTTGAGCAATATCCTTTATGAACAAGGTCTTGTTTCCAAACAGTATGGAAGGCTTGTGCTCGAGCGGGAAGGAATTGCCTCCACTAGCTTTGGCAATTTGGTTGCAATCCCTCATCCGACCATGCCGGAAACAAAAGATACATTCTGGACTGTTTGCACATTAGCAAAGCCGATAAGCTGGAATGAAAATCAGATGGTTCAGGTTGTCTGCTTGTTAAATATAAGCAAGGACGCAAAGGGAGATTTAGAGGAAATGTATGAGCAGCTCATTTCCATCATTGAAGATAAAAAGGTGATACAGCAAGTAATCAAGGCAAAGTCCAAAACGGAAGTCATCGAGTTATTTCAAACAGAAACAGTAAGAAGCTAATTGTTTGTGCAATTAGCTTCTTTTTATTTCATGTAGAGATTTCCGCTTCTAAGCGGAAAATGCAAATATGATAAATTAAGCGCTTTCATTATACAATGAGGAAGTAGAGAAATTCCTTATAAGGGGGACAAAAAAAGTGAAGACAGTCATGCTCGTGTGTGCTGCGGGAATGAGCACAAGTTTGCTTGTGACGAAGATGCGCCGGGCAGCTCACGCAAAAGGCTTGGATATCACCATCTTTGCCGTATCTGCAACAGAGATAGATGATGTCCTTGAGACCAGAAAGGTTGATGCCTTGCTGCTCGGCCCGCAAGTGAAGTTCAGAAGGGAAGAAATAGAAGCAAGGTTGCAAGGAGAGAATATTCTGCTTGATGAAATCAACATCCAGCATTATGGCATGATGGATGGAGAAAAAGTACTGCAGCAAGCACTGAGTCTTGTAGGAAGCTAGTATTTTCATAAAACTTAGAAGAAACGAGGGGAGAACATGCAGAAACTTATTGAGAACCTGGAAAGCAAGATGGGTCCACTTGCAATGAAGCTTGATGGAAACAGGTATATTACGGCAATTAAAGACGGATTTTTTGGTGTTATGTCCCTATTGATTATCGGTTCGATCTTTTTGCTGCTTGGCAATATTCCAATCGGGGGCTATGCCGAATTCATGAGTTCCCTGTTAGGGGAAGATTGGGCATCCTACTTTACTGTTCCTTATGATGTGACAATGAATGTGATGACAGTGTATGTCATCATTGCAATGGCAAGAAGTCTTTCGCGCACATATAAGCTCGATGGCATTGCCTGTATCAGCATTGTTGTCGTAGCATTCCTCATTCTAACACCGATGTTAGAGCTGAAAGACGGCGGATTAGGTATCCCTGTAACTAATCTTGGCGCAAGCGGCTTATTCCTAGGGATGATTGTTGCGATTGCAGCTGTTGAAATCGTCCGTTATATCGATAAAAAAGGCTGGAAAATCAAGATGCCTGATTCTGTTCCTGAAAATGTGGCCAGATCCTTTTCAGCACTTATTCCAGCATTGTTTGTTATTATCGTCTTCAATCTTGTCCGCATCATCTTTTCATTAACACCATTTGGGACAGTTCAAGCCTTCATTTATCATTATCTTCAAGTTCCACTCCTGTATTTAGGAGACACATTGCCGGCGACTTTAATTGTTACCGTCTTTGAAGGAGTTCTATGGAGCTTCGGTATTCACGGTTCCAATGTTGTCAGCGGTATTATGAAGCCAATCTGGCTTGCTTTAACAGCAGACAATGCAGCTGCATTCAGTGCAGGTGAAGCCATTCCGCATATTATCAACTTCCAGTTTTACGCGAACTTCATGAAGGTCGGCGGCTTTGGAGGCACACTTGGACTTGCTATTATTTTGTTATTGTTCGCTAAATCAAAGCAGTATAAAACATTAGGCAAGCTGGCGATTGGACCTGGGATTTTCGGTATTAACGAACCGCTTATTTTCGGGATTCCGATTGTTTTAAACCCAATTATGATGATTCCGTTTATTTTAAATCCGCTGATTTTGGCAACAGTTGCATACTTTGCAATGGCATCTGGAATCGTGCCGCTGACAAATGGCACGAATATCCCTTGGACGACACCGCCGATTATTGCCGGCTTTCTCGTCAGCGGCTGGAAAGGCGCATTACTTAACGTCGTGCAAATCGGTATTTCTATCCTTCTGTACTATCCATTCTTCAAATCTGTCGACAGAATAGCATTGCAGAATGAGAAGGAGCAAGAAAAAACAGAAATCTCCAATGATGGCGGAGTTAACTTCAACTAATGAAATGCCAAATAAAAGGCAGGAAAAGGACGTGATATAGAAATGGCAGAGGATGCAATGGAGCTGACAGGCTTTACAATTATCAGCAATGTGGGAATGGCAAAAAGCCTCGTCATGGAAGCTCTCTATGCAGCGAAAAAAGGAGAATATGAGCTGGCAGAACAGAAACTGAAAGAATCTCAAAACTTTTTCCTCATCAGCCACAAGACACATAGCGCATTGATTCAAAGGGAAGCAAACGGCGAAAGCCTGCCGTTTTCCCTCCTCTTCATGCACGCAGAAGACCAGCTTATGAGCGCTGAGACAACTTATGAGCTGGTCAAAGAAATGATTGATATGTATAAACGATTAGATGTAATAGAAAAAGGCAGTGTCAACAGCTGACACTGCCTTTTTTTATGCGCGAAAATTCCTAATTATTGTCGCGAGCGTAATCAGGCCCTCCTCGAGCTCCTCGAAGGAAGCGTACGAATAAGACAGGCGGATATGGCTGTTGAAGTTGCCGTAAAGTGTGCCTGGATTAATAAGAATACCGTGCTGAAGGGCTTTTTTAAACAGCAACTGCAGCGGGATTTCCTTTATTAGTGACAGCCATATATAAAAGCCGCCTGCCGGCTGTTCCCAAACAGCAAGATCTGCGAAATAGGTGGACAGAAGCTTCTGTACAAAATCCCGTCTAACCTTCAGTTCATGCCGCATTTTCTCTATATGCATGTCATATTGGCCATTTGTTAAAAGCTTTGCGACAGCAAACTGGGAGAGTGTACTCGAGCCGTAATCTGTTTGCATCTTAATGTCTGCGAGCCTTTCAATGACAGGCTCTGGGGCTGCGATAAATCCGATGCGAAGTCCTGGCCCTAACACCTTCGACATGCTGCCTACATACAAAACATTGCCATGTTTATCAAGTGCCTTTAAGGGAGGCGGCGGTGGTGAGTCAAACCATAAATCACCGTAAACATCATCTTCCAAAATAGGCATTCGTTCTTTAGCACATGCCTCCAGCAGCTCCATCCGTTTCGTTTCTGCCATGCAGTAACCTGTTGGGTTATGAAAGGTAGGCGTCGTATACAGCAGTGCCGTATTATGCAGCCGTTTTGCCCGGCTAATCGCCGAGAAAGACAGCTCACCGTTAAGTGGAACCATCCGAATTCCTGCCGATGGAAACACCATAATGGAATTTAAATAAGACGGTGATTCTGTCAAAATGGCAGAATTTTGGTCGAGCAGGCCGACTGAAATCAGCTGCAATGCCTGAATGGCTCCAGAAACAATCATTATGGAATTTGGTGTCGTGCCAATCCCCTTTTTTTGCAAATAGTCACTTACAGCCTTTCTTAAGAGAAAGCTGCCTTTTCCTTCTGGATAGCTTAATGACAAAGCAGCTGTTTCTGCGAAGGCCTGCTGAATCATCGCAGTCGGCAGAAGGCTTGGAGACAGCTCACCTGTTCCAAGTCTAATGATAGTAGGGGAGAATTCTGCTTTGTTTATCTCTTGAATCATTTGAATATTAGGCAGATGAGTTCCTGATTGAACATAAGTTTTCCAGTCGGCACGTGATCCTGCTGTAAGCGAACTCCATGTATTTTGACAAACGACTGTGCCTCGTCCGACTTGTGATTCAATCCAGCCATCTGCCTTCAGCTCCTCTAACGCATACACAACCGTGCTTCTGTTGACCTGGAAATTGTCAGCTAACTCTCGTTGGGGAGGCAGCTTGTAGCCAACAGGCCAGTTCCCTGAAATAATCTGTTTTTGAATAAATTCGTAAATTTGCTGATAGAGAGGAAGAGCACCCTGCTTGCTTGGCTTCCAGTGATTATCCATACTTGTTCTCCTGTTTTTGTCTCATTATATAAAATGGTTGGGGAGATTACCAACCAATTGGTTGGAGACAAGGACGAAGTGTTGCCGTAAACTGATGGATATTAACGATTTGGAGGGAATATCATGCTAGAAGCAGCTATTCATGGAATGTTATTAGCACTAGGGCTCATCCTGCCTTTAGGTGTGCAAAATATATTTATTTTTAACCAAGGAGCAGGCCACAGGAAGTTCCGCAGCAGTTTGCCTGCCATTTTGACAGCAAGCATTTGTGACACCTTGTTGATTTTGCTTGCAGTATTAGGAGTATCGTTGTTTTTATTTCAATTCATTTGGCTGAAAAACCTCCTCTTTATAGCAGGGGCATGCTTCCTTATCTATATGGGCTATGCAATATGGAAAAGCAAGCCGAAGACAGACGGCGGCCACACACTTACACCTGGTAAGCAAGTCGGCTTTGCCATGTCCGTTTCGCTGTTGAATCCACATGCAATTATGGATACAGTCGGAGTAATCGGCACAAGCTCGCTTATCTACAGCGGCACAGAAAAGCAGCTGTTTACTCTAGCCTGCATCGCCGTATCTTGGGTTTGGTTTTTCTGCTTGGCAATTGCCGGAAGAATGCTAGGCAAAGCAGATAAGTCAGGAAAGCTGCTTGTTCTGCTCAACAAAGCTTCCGCTCTCGTTATGTGGGCAATGGCAATTGTGATGGTCAAACAGCTTCTATAACAACCCTTCATGTTTAAAACCCCTCCTTTAGTGATAACAATAGGAATAATACATAAAGGAGGAATTTTACAGATGAAGTGGAGAATGCTAGGATTGCCAATACTAGCAGTTGCCATCATTATGGGCAGTTGTACTGCAAATAACGATAATGAAACAGACCATAATCATACAGATGAAGAACATACACATACAGGCACTGCTGAACTGCCAGAAGGATTAGAGCTTGCCGCTGAACCAAAATTCATTGACGGCAGCCAAGTGACCATCCTCGCTGATCATATGAAGGGCATGAAAGATGCTGAAGGAACGGTGCTAAGCTCCTATGATACGATTGCATATGAAGTATCCTATACTCCTGTTGGCGGAGGCGAAATGGTGCATAACCACAAATGGGTCGTGCAGGAGGAAATAAAAGACGCCGGCAACGAAAAGCTTGCCCCAGGAACAGAAGTAACCCTAGAAGCGGACCATATGGAAGGTATGAAAGGCGCAGAAGCAGTGATCGATGCAGCGGTAGAAACTACTGTTTACATGGTCGACTATACACCAGCAAACGGTGGAGAAAAAGTGACGAATCATAAGTGGCTGACAGAGGATGAACTCGAGGCTAGATAGTGAGGGAAGGAAGCTTGTTATAAGGACAGGCTTCTTTTTTTTCTTAACTGTAAAAATATGGGGCAGCTAACAAATAAGCTCAGCTGTTGTTAAGCTTATCCATTTATTAGTCTATTAAACGAACATAACTAAGATAACATCCTTCTCACCAATCATTTTTATAATAAAAGAAATATTGAAATACTGCGGCAATAAGGGGTTATCGTATTTAGCATAGCTATTATAAGTAAGATTTATAGTAGTGCATTTATGCTTAAACTTAGTTCGCGTGAATTTTTTTATGATTTTTACCTCTACTTATATGTAAAAAAGCTTACATTTGGTTCTGCCATAATATCACTAATAACTGAAAGAAGTAGAGGTGTATTCAGAATAGGGTAACTCCATTTTTTGTGTTGTTAACTAAATGCTTACTTCAAAAGCCGATCTTCCTCCAAAAATGTGCAAACAGTCTAGAAATCTTGTGTAAATTTTACATTTTCTCCAATGCTTTTCAAAAACAACTCTTATATTATTAACACATATTAAAGTATGTGAGGTTTATTAACAACTATTGTCACTTTTCATAACGGATGGAAAGGAGCATTTGTCAGACTGTAAAAGGGCTCTTTATAACTTAAATTTTCATAATAATCATAATATTCAAGTTGTTGAATCACTTATTTAAAAGGAGATGATGGAACATGTCTACAAACTTGGCAAGTCAACCAATTGCAGAAGCAACACTTCCAAATGGGGGAGATGTAGATGAATCATTAAGACCGAAATCGGTTGAAGAAAGAAGTGTCGGTAAGCTTTCGTACATGTTCATGTGGATTGGTGATGGCGTTAATTTAGGGAATATGACCTTAGGTGCAAGCTTGATTGTCGCTGGAGCAGCAACGCTGAATCTTATGCAAACATTCGTAGCTGCGATTATTGCGATTGGAATTATATCTATATTTTTTACATTGAATGACCGGCTCGGTTATAAAACGGGAGTTCCTTATGTTATGCAGCTGCGGATGTCTTTTGGGATCAAGGGTTCTGCCATTACAGCTTTATTGCGTGGGGTTCCTGCCATCATCTGGTTTGGCTTCCAAAGCTGGCTTGGCGGTACAGCTTTGAATGAGATTGCGAAAATAGTGACAGGCGGTGCTTTTGATAATACGGTTATCTGCTTTGTAGTGATACAGCTAGTGCAAATTGTTCTTTCTTTATATGGATTCCACGCAATTAAATGGGTCGAGATTTTAGCATCTGTTGTTATCATGCTGGGACTTGTTTATGTGTTTTATCTTCTTATGGCATCACACCGCGAAATTATTGCAGAAAGATGGGTTCATTCTGAAGGGACATGGGGGCTGCCATTCTTTGCATTCATCATGGTGTTCCTCGGCAACTATGCAGCCATTTTCCTAAGTGCAGCAGATTACTCTCGTGAGTTGAAATCAGGTGTCAGCAGCACAAAGCGCGGCTTCTTATACTTCTCACCAATCTTCATTGCTTATGGTTTTGTTCTTACAATCGGTGCGATGCTTGCATCAGCAACAGGTATCTCAAATCCGGTCAAAGCATTTGCAGTAGTGGTTGATAATCCTTATATAACGGCAGCTGTTTCGGCATTTATTGTGATTGGTGCTATTGCTGTAAATATGGTAGCGAACATCATTCCGCCAACATATGTGATTACCATGCTGACAAAAGCGAAATACAAAGTTGCTGTCATCATTACGGGCCTGCTTGCATTTGGTTCATTCCCATGGGTGCTTGTCCAAGATGATTCAGCAGCCGGCTTGAACACATTTGTGTTAATCTACTCCGCCTTTTTAGGTCCAATTGTTGCCATCTTGCTCGTAGAATATTATCTATTGCGAAGACAAACGGTGAATGTTGCTGATTTATATGACGAAACCGGCCCGTTTGCAGGCTTCAATCCTTGTGCAATTATTGCGATGCTGCTCGGTGCAGGTGCTGCATTTATTGAAGTAGATCTCGGCTGGATTGTTGGAGTTATTGTTGGCGGATTGTCGTACTTCCTGTTGATGAAATATACCTTTAAAGATTCGGTCTTCAAGAAAGGAACAATATTCGAGCGGTAATGGTATAAACATATGAGAAAAAAGGAGAGATAGTAATGTTTGATATGCTGATTCAGAACGGAAAGGTTGTTTTTCCTGATAAAGTACAGACAACAAATATCGGAGTTAAAGACGGCAGGATTGTGGCGTTTGGTGCTGAGTTAGCAGGAGCAGACTCTGTTATTGATGCAGCTGGACAGTATGTTTTTCCAGGCATGATTGATGTGCATGTTCATTTCAGTGATCCTGGCCGTGATTATTGGGAAGGCTTTTGCACAGGCTCACAAATGATGGCAGCTGGCGGTGTGACAACCTTCTTTGATATGCCACTAAACGGCATTCCTTCTACTGTAAACAAAGAAGCTCTTTACTTGAAAAGTGACAGAGGAAAGGCAGAATCTTACACAGATTTCGCCTTATGGGGCGGACTTGTTCCTGGCAATGAAGAGGATTTAGCAGAGCTTGCAGAAGAGGGCGTGATTGGCTTTAAGGCATTCCTGTCTACAACAGGCAATAAGGAATTCGAAAATGTCGATGATATCACCTTGCTGAATGGAATGAAGATTATCGCCGGCTTAGGGAAGGTGCTTGCGCTTCACTCTGAAAGCGGTCCGATTACAGACTGGCTTGCTGCCCGTAAGATAGAGGCAGGACATGTAACAGCAGATGATTATTTAGAAACACGTCCGGTTGCTGCCGAAGCAGAAGCAGTACAGCGTGCTTTGTATTATGCAGAAGTAACTGGCTGTCCCTTGCATTTTGTTCATATCAGCTCACATGAGGCAATCACAAAGATTGAAGAGGCAAAGAAAAAAGGCATGGATGTTACCGTCGAAACATGCCCGCATTATTTGCTGTTTAACCATGAAGCACTGCGTGATTACGGTCCTGTTGCTAAATGTGCTCCGCCTTTGCGCAAACAAGACGAACAGGAAAAGCTCATCAAACTCCTGATCGACCAGAAATTTGATATGATTTCCTCCGATCACTCCCCATGTACAAGTGATTTGAAGGACTCGGCTGTATATAATATTTTTCAAGCATGGGGCGGCATTAGCGGCGGCCAGTTTTCCTTCTTGTCGATGATGGAATTAGCGTTAAAATACGAGATTCCTTTTGAACAAATCGCCAATATCACAGCCTTAAATCCAGCCGAACGATTTGGACTGAAAGCAAAAGGTAAAATTGCTGAAGGCTATGACGCTGACTTTATCCTTGTGTCTACAGATGAACCATTTACTGTGAGTGAAGATAATTTCTTTGCGAAAAATAAAATCAGCTTATATATAGGCCATACTTTTCCTTGCAGAATAAACAGCACGATTAATCGAGGCAAACTTCTATTTCATGATGGAAGGATTCAGGCAGCTGGCCCTGAAGGAGAATGGATTAAACCAGTACAACAAATAGAAATCAAATCCTAAACCAAAAGTGTTTAGGATTTTTTCTATGTTAGTTAATGGTATAATTTACCTTAAGAGATTATGTACGAGGAGGAAAACAGAGTGGATGCCAGAATACAAGCATTGGTAGATTATACGAAAGAGAAGCTTAGTTTAGGAAACTATTATCTTTACTCCTGTGACCTTGATAGAAAAGTAACAAATCAGAACAAAACAGTGTACTCATTGGAAATGGAATGGCTGCCTGAGCATATTAAAGCATATGATGAGGAGGACGAGGTTCCAGAAGGGACAGCTTCTGTCAGTATTTCAATAGATACAAAGCGGTTTAATAGTATTATATTTGTTGGTGGAAAATCGTATTTAGATAAGCCTGTTCTGCAGGTGAAGAATAAAAAAGAGATAATCCGTTGGATAGAGAGGGAATCGGGTTTAACGTATGAAGAAGATTTTATATCCTGGCAGGAAGATGAGGACAAGCTTTCTTTTATTAGGATAATCGATGGATTGGAGATTCGTCCGAAAGAGTGGATGGAAATTGAATTTGATGAAGCAGGACAACTTGTCTTTTATAGTGTATATGGAAGCTTTATAGATAAGCTGGTAATCAGAAACGAACCGTACACACTTAATCTCCATAAAGCAGAACATTTGGTTAAGAAGCAATTCCAGCAATGGGATTTTTCAGCAATGGAGCAACAGCGAATTGTGCCCGCATATGCGATTGAGGAAGTCTATATCCGTAATGACCTGACCGGAACGCTGCCCTTTGATTTGTCTGAAAATACCCAGAAAGTTAATTTTGTATTGGAATGGGCTGAACCGATATATAAACGATTTAAACGAAAGCCAGTTAAGCTTTTGGAGGAATTAACGCCAGAACAGGCTTTTGCATGTGAACCGCATCCGGAAACCTTCCCAATATCAGATAATGTTGTCCAAATATGCGTGAAAGAGGTGAAATGTTTCCTGCAGAAGATGCACCCAAATGATTCATGCAAGTGGAGAATGACTGAAATTCACCGTCGCTATAATTATATTGGTGTGAAGCTAGTACAGAATCAACAGTCGCGGAATATTTTAAATAGAAAACTACTAATCATGCTGGATGGCAGCAGCTTTAAGGCATTTAATTATATGGACAATGAAATGATGCTAGATAGCTTTCCAGAGTATAAAAAGCCGAGGGAAATCAAAATTTCCCAACAGGAAGCATATGAAGCAATAAAGGATTACCTCATTTTGAAGCCATACTATGTTTACGACAAAGAAAAAGAAGAATACGTCTTATGCGGATTCCTTGACTGCCACCATTATGTAGACGGAGAAACAGGCAAAGTCGGACTCTTAAATGACCTGTGAGAACATAAAAAAGGGCTGCTAGATAGCAGCCCTTTATAATTAGAATTTTGCAGCAGCAGTTGCAGCTTTAGAAACACCAGCAGCAATGATTTCTGCAGCTTGATCTGGGTTTTGGTTGTGTCCTTCAATGATAATTGTTTCAGGATTTTGTACGCCCCAGAATGCAAGGATTGTTTTTACATAACGAACTGCTAATTCAACAGAAGCAGCAGGTCCTTCAGAGTAAACGCCGCCAGCAGCGTTCAATAGCATAACTTTCTTATCGCCAACAAGGCCTTCTGGACCTTCAGCAGTGTAACGGAAAGTTTTGCCTGCTTGGCTCAAGTAGTCAAGGTATGTGTGCAATACTGCAGGCACAGTGAAGTTCCACAATGGGAAACCGAATACTACTTTATCAGCAGCAAGGAATTGATCCAAGTATTTAGTTACTAGGTCAGATGCAGCTTTTTCGCCTTCTGTTAATTCCATTCCTCTAGCAAGCTTGAACATACCGTTGATTTTGTCGTTGTCCAAGTAAGGAAGGTTTTCTTGGAAAAGATCCAATTCAGTGATTGTGTCTTCTGGATGAGTTTCTTTGTAGCTTTGCAAGAAAGCATCATATAACTGAACGCTCACTGCTTGATCAGCTGGACGTGAGTTTGCTTTTATGAATAATACGTTTGCCATTCTTAAACACCTCTATTTTAAATTTTATATATTTCTAGCAGTTATAGTTAAACGCTTATCGTTTAAACAACATGTGTTGCTTACTTTATGATAGAATATAATTATACTAGTAGCAATCGTCATTATTTTTAATATGTAGCCTAAACAACATAAGTCGAAAAATGTCGTTTAGTTCAATATATAGAACATTTTTTTTACATATGGAGGTGGGGAAAATGGAAACGACCACAACAAAAAGCGACCCAAGAGTACTTAGAACGAGACAGCTTATTTTGGATGCCTTTACTGTTTTAATCCAGGAGAAGGATTTCAAAGACATAACCGTCAAGGATATCACGGAAAAAGCAACCATCAACAGAGCAACCTTTTATGCACATTTCCTCGATAAATATGAGCTGTTGGACCTGACATTACTTGATGGTTTCAGAGAAACACTGCATCAGCGTCTTTCTTGTCATGCCGTCTTCAACGAAAATTCACTGAGCAGCCTATTTTACGTGATGTGCCAATACCATCAAGAATTAAGCGGCCAATGTGCCAAAAACTATGAATCTCTCGGCGACCACTTCCAGAATAAGATGATTGAGGCAGTTTACGATGTCATCCTTCATCTTCTGGAGCATGAGACAAATCCGAAGGACGAGCATATCGCAATAGCCACCTCATTAAGCTGGGGCATTTACGGAGCGAGTTACACTTGGAATAAAGAAGGCAGAAAAAGATCTGTAGAAGAGCTTATTGAGCAGGTTGTACCGATGTGGACAAGCGGTTTAGAGCATTATTTTAAGGGATAAGTTAAAACAGAAAAAACACCGTCGATTCGGATGATATTGGCGGTGTTTTTTCTTCTATCTTAAATTAGGAATTTAGTTTTTTCCAAGTACATCTTTACATAGAAGAGAAGATATCCTGTTTTTGTTCCTTCACCATAGCTGCATACTGTTCATTTCCAAGCAGTTCAAAGATAAAAAGCGACTTCCTGTATGCCTCTTTGACAGCATCCAAGTCCTCATCCAATTCTTCTAAGCATTCTCCCCGCTGGAAATACAGCTGGCCGGCCATTGAGATATCTTCCTTTTGTTTAGTAAGAGCGATGCCGCTGTCGGCATGCTCTAAGGACCGTATATATTCTTTTTGCAGAAAGAATAATTTCGAAATATTATAATGAAGCTTAATTTGGAATTTATGCTGCTGTTTCAAAAATTCTTGATAAGAAAGGATTTTTTTATATTGCCGCAGGCTTTTCTGAAACAGGCTGTTTTCTGCATAGATGATAGCGATGCTGTTTTGAATACGGAAATCAATGAAGTCTTGCCCGAAAAGGGGATGATCATCATCGAGAAGATTCTCCAGTTCCTTGATAGCGATTCGATAATCGTATTTTTGCAGATAATAACCAGACACAATATGCACCCACGCTATCAGCTGTTCGAATTTATAGCCGAGATTTCTGTTTCCTTGCTTTCGTTCACTTTGACAAATTTCATAGGCTTCTTTATAATTTTTTTGTTTCATTAAATCTTCCAGAAGCTCTTCTGTTTCTTTAATATAATCCTCGGCATCATTTAAGAGAATTTTATATAAATATTCTAGCGTTACCTTCAAGCGAATAGAGATAATATACAGAATATCCACACTTGGATAGCCCCTGCCAGCTTCAATGCCGCTGATTGTCGCCTGTGTACAGATTCCGTCTGCAAGCTGTGTTTGTGAAAGCTTATTCAGTTTCCGCAGCCGCTTAACCTCTTCCCCAAGTGCTTTAGCGTTCAACTCTACCATCATTCTCACCATTTTATAAAAATTTTTATATTTTTTGAGGGAAATCCAGCTTTTCTGCCTCTCATTATAGCATATCCGTTGAGACAAGCTCTCATCATAAACGCACCGATTCTTCAGCCAAAGTATACTGGAAAAAAAGCGAAAGATGAGGGTGATCTTATGAAAAAACTATTTGCAGCCATTTTGTTGTTTGGTCTATTGATCTCACCATTTGGAAACATAACTCAATCCTTAGACACTTCAGTCGTTAAGGCAGCCGGACTGCCATTTGAGCATTGATAAGTTTTGCAGATATTCACCATGAGTCGCTAATCTCATTCTAAATAGGAGGTTCAACCATATGCTGTCATTGGGAAAAAAGGTCAAATATAAAGGGAGAAAATACCGAATTATACATATCTATAACTCTGGTTTCCTGGAAATAAAGGATCTTCAGCAAAACAGCTATACGGTAGAGCTTGTCAGACGGTCAGAAATTGAGCTGGTTGGTGGAACAGAATAATAGATAGTGAGCTGCTAATTTGCGGCTCTTTTTTTATGCAGTTTTGGTATCATTCGCTAAACAATGATGTTATTAATATTTCAATTATGGATTGTTTAGTTTCGTAAAAGAATTACTGGCAATTGAACCTTATGCATATAAAGGGGACTATACAGCCGTGATTAATTGGATTTTTATGATGCACCGTAATAAACTTGCATATTATGAAAAAAGGGGCATACTAGCTGCCAACAAATGAAAATAAAGGGGAATAAAGCCATACGAAGTTTGGCTTCATTTTTCTTTCCCCATATGCTTCTTCCGATAATTCAATGGCGAAATGTCATAAGTTTTTTTAAAAGCACTGGAAAAATAAGGACCATAGCTAAAGCCGCACTGCTCTGCAACAGACTGAATTGGATAATCTGTTTTAAGGAGCAGAATTCGGGCTTGCTCTAGGCGGTACGTATTTAAATATTCCAGTGCCGTTACTTTATAGAATCTTTTCATATACTTTGCAATCGTATTTTCATGAATATTAAATTCTTTTGCCAGAATCGTGTTCGTAATTGGTTTGTGATAATGATCGCGTATATATTGGGCAACTTTTTCAGAGATAATGTAGCCGCTGTCCTTTGCCATGCCTTGTGATTCTAATAGATTGATAAGAGAGAAGAAGCTGATCTGAATATCCCAGAAAGACAAATCCTTATTTTCCTTCGTGGTGGCCGCTAACAGCTGGTCTATTTTTTTATAAATTTCTTCATAATCAACTAGAGTGCATTGTTTTTGCAGGTGCAGTGTGTAACTGTGATTATGGAAATGCAATGCTGGGATGGGAATCGTTGATTCTAGCTTCACAGGTTGATTTTCTTCTGTATAGTAGCTGTTTGTATAGAAATGCAGCCAATAAAACTCTGTCTCCTCATCTGCCGGAATGGTGGAGAAATGGTGTTTGAAGGGCAGTAAGAGCAGCATCTCATTCTTATTAACTATAAATTCTTTCTTATTCTCCGTTAAATACAGCCGGCCTTTCTTCACAAGAATAATATCAAAATACTCTAATTCGCTTCTGTCCGGATGGCTTGTTCCTTTTTCATATAACGTTATATTGCCTTCAATAAAGATAGGAAAGGGCGGTACAGCGATTGAAACTATTTCCATCCAACTCACCTCTTTCTCTAAAAAAATTTTGTAAATCGAGTGAAATATCTTAAAAAATGATTAGAATCCTTTATGTTCAATGATAATTTATTTTGTTATATTTTAGTGGCGATATTAAAAGTTAGCGCTTTCAACTTATTATACCTTCAAAAACACCGTTGCGGGATAGGAAATTACCACAGTATTTTAAATAAAGGAGGTATTTTTTATGGAGAATAACCATTTTACATTAGAAATTTCACCGAGTGGAAATTTAACAAATTTAGTTTTAAAAGAAGATACACATCAAATGAATTGGGTCATTGACTCAAACTATCTTACGCAAACAGGATATGAAGAAAAAGATAAATTATTTGGGAGCTTTTCACTGACAGTTGACGGTATGAAGCTTACTAGTGCAGATACAGCCCCAGCAATTATAAGAGAAGCGGCCCAAGCTTTAGTCACATACACCTTTGAACAGATAGAAGTCATCATGAAGTACGATTTAAAGCAAGCTGAAGACAATCTCGTCTGGAATATAACGATAAAAAACCTGCAAGCAGAGGAAGTGAATATTTCTGATTTTGCCATCTGGTCTTCCTTTTCTTACGTGATGTTCCGCAAGAATGACCTTAATCAGCAAACCAATCATTCTGCGGCTGTATTTACTTTTATCTCTGCCGATTATTCGAAGCTGGCATGTATTCGCAGAAGTAATGAAGCCCCGCATTTAGGTATGTTTCAAACAAAAGGACAAACATTATCGGTAGGAACATACTGTGCGTATAATAATCTCTTTTTTGAAAGCGTTTCCCCATCTCTTGATGGTCTGCTTTTTCATCAATTAATCTTGGCAGGCGGATATCCAGATAGTTTTGAGAATGCCGATTGGTTATACAACAAAACTGACTTTGCGCTGTCTGGCTTAAGTGAGAAGGAATGGGAATACAAGCTGCAATCATTTGAAAGTCAGCAGGACTTCTATCAAATTGGCCAAGAGCAGCACGGCCATCCTGTTTTTAACTTTGAGCCCCTTGCGATAGCAGGTAAATATTATGATTTTTCGGTACAGCTGCCTGACAACAAGTATTTAACAGATGCCTATATCGAGTATTTGGACCGGAATGGCAACCGAAAGAAAGAAAATATTGTCGGTAAAATTAAACGCATGAAACAAACATACGCTGGGAAGCTGCTGTTCACTGTACCTGGCGAACATAAAATTACGATTGAAATAGATGACCAGTCTTTTGACAGCATTATCTTAAATGTAATGGAGCCAATCAAAACCATCATTGAAAATCGCTCCCGCTATATTAGCGATGTGTTATTTAATGGAGCAGACAGCGAAAATCCTTACAGCTATTCGCCGCTATCTAATCAAGGTGAGTCATTAGGAAAATTAAGCTTAGTATTGAAAAATAACCTGCTTGGTAAAGTGAATGCGAAAGAAGTACAGCAAGTAGAAGCAAGCTGCGTTCATTATATTCGTGAAAAATGGTTCGAAAACGGTGAGTTTACAAAGCCTGTTTACCTTTATGGCGACTTCTATCGCTGCATGGATTTCGAATATATAGCCCATGTTTTCTATCTTCTTTCCCAGTTCGATCAAGATATTTTGCAGCTGAATGAGCCAGATACCTATTTATCTTGGGCTGCCGACGTGTTCTCTTTAAGAGTAAACCCTGATCTCCACAATACGCCAAGAGGAAAAGAAGAAGCGCAAATGTTAGGGGTGTTTTTCTTATACATTGACGAATTAATGGCAGAGCTGAAAAATCGCGGACTAACAGAAAAATATGAAGAAATCAGCGCACTATGGTCTAACATAGCACAGACTGTAGCTAAAGACAGCTCGACATATAAAGCGGCCGTCACAGAGCATTTCTATGATAATGCCGGATTTGGGCCAGCTGCAGGAGCGTTGGCAAGCACAAAACATCATAACGCTGCCAAACGATATGGAGAATTAGTGCTTGCGAATATTGGCTTTTCTAATGACTTCCGCGCCCAAAGCCCTGACCGCTGGTGGGAGGCATTATCTTATATGATTCATTCCCTTTGGGGAGGAGTTACAGCAGCTGCCTGCTTGAAAGTTTACGAGGAATTACAGGATATCCGCTACTTAAAAGCGGCATACCGGGCAACAATCGGGATTCTTTACTGCTATGACACGAATGCAAAAGCAACAGATACGAAACTAACTACTGGAGAGGCTGCTTCCACTTACAGCATTGCTGGTCCTCATATAAACAGGCCAGACCTGTCTCGCAATCGCTTTGGTCAATCAACCTTCTTCCGAGATGGCGGTATATTTACCCGCTTATTTACAAAAGAAGAAGAGACAGCGGATTGGGATATGGGGGAAGAGCTGGTTGCCTATTTAGACGGATTCGGCAAGAAGACATTCTTGTATGAGGAAGACGGTAAAATCGCTGTTGTGAATGGTTCTATTGAAGATACAGAGGATGGACTGTTAGTCACAAGCTATGCCCCATACCCTTCTGAATATTATTTTTATGAAAAAGACTTACACTTCGTTTCAGAAAACGGCCGATTAATGCCGCAAATTTTGTTAGTAGATGGACAGTTCAAAGCGAAAGAACAATTACTGACTAGGGAGTGAGTGAGATGGAACAAAGCAGCACAGCTAAACAGTTACCAGAAAATAATATCGATGATAATAATTCAAAAATGCCCCTAAAACGCGTGTTAGCTTATGCAAGTACAGATACAGCCGGAAATTTGCTTTATTGTACGCTTACTAGTTTTATCATGTATTTTTATACCGATGTCTTTGGGATTTCTATTGCAGCAACAGGAACAATATTGCTGGTTGCCCGGATATTCGATGCATTAGATGCACCTATCTGGGGATTAATCATCGACCATACGAACACAAAACACGGAAAGAACCGCCCGTATTGGCTCTGGCTGGCCGTTCCTTTTGGTGTCATGTTCTTTTTAACATTTTTAGCTCCAGACTTATCGGGAAATGCGAAGGTAATTTACGCTTTAATCACCTATATTCTAATGGGGATTGTCTACACAGGAATTGCCACACCAATTACAGCGATTTTGCCGAACTTAACAAATAACTCCAATGAGCGTGTGCGCTTAAATTCATGGAGAAGCAATGGCGGCATGATCGGTTATTTAATTACTGCGTCCTTCACTCTGCCGCTTGTAGCCTTTTTTGGAAACGGAAACGATAAACTAGGCTTCCAAGTAACGGTTGGAATTTACGCTGTTATAGCAATTGCTTTAATGCTGTTTGCCTTCGCAGGAACAAAGGAAATCAATACAAAAACAATCAAATCCATCCCAATTCGCCAAAGCTTCAGAGCAGTTAAAGGAAATTGGCCATGGATAACATTAGTGCTTGCCTTCATCTTTTATTGGTTAGGCAACACATCAAGAACATCGACATTAATCTATTACTCCCAGTACAATTTAGATCAAAAATCTTTAGCATCCATACTAAATGGATTGGTCGTTTTCCAAATGATTTCAATCACGATTATTCCATTTATCGTGAAGAAATTTTTGAAAACGCACACACAAATCTTAGGCTTTGCTGTAGCAGCAATCGGTCAAGTAATTATTGCCTTCGCAGGAGCAAGTACGTCAATGATTATCTTTGGCTGGGTTATTGCTTCACTAGGAACAGGAATCGCCGTTACCTTGCCGTTTGCCATGCTGTCTGACACAGTCGACTATGGCGAATGGAAAACAGGTATCCGTGCCAGCGGCTTCCTAACAGCAATCGGCAGCTCCTTCTGTATCAAAATCGGAGCAGGCTTAGGCAGCTTTATTCCATCCATCATTATGGATAAAGCAGGCTATGTAGCCAACGCCACCCAAACAGCTTCCTCACTTGCAGCGATTAAGTTCTGCTTCACATGGCTGCCGGCAATCTTCTTTATAGTTGGAGCAGTAATTATGCTTAATTATAAAAAGTATGAGAAGAATGAGGAGAAGGTTCGGAATGAGTTGTTGTTGAAGCGGTAAATAGAATAGATTACGAGGCTTAAGTAAAACAGAGATGTTTTGCTTGAGCCTTTTTTATATGTTGGAGTTGTAAAAAGGACACTGAGAAACATGACAAAATTATCCAACTATATATTGACCTCCGATATATCGTGTGTAATACTATGTGTATAAATATATCGTCACTCTGAATATTAAGGAGACTGTATGAAACCACTAACTGAATCAACATATTTAGTAATGCTGGCTCTTTATAATGATCCCTTACATGGTTATGGGATTATTAAGATGATAGAGCGCATAAGTGAAGGGAATTTAATAATCGCACCAGGAACCCTTTATGGGATACTTAGCAATTTAGAAAAGCAAAAGCTCATTAAAGCATGGAAAGAAGAATTGGATAGTCGTAAAAAAAAGACATACACTCTTACAGAAAAAGGGAAACAGGTATTTCAAGAGGAGTTTAATAGATATCAAAAGATGGTGAGTTTTACAGAACGCATCATTGAACAGAGGGAGAAGTGAAATGAGAAAAGATAAAAATTCTAAAAAAATTAGTGCGAAATTTATTAATTTAAATGAAGAAGAAAAATGGTTGCAAGACATGTTAATGGATGGCTGGGTCCTTAAAAAGTATGATTCTGAAGAAGTGGAGAAATGTGAATATGAATTTGAACGGATGGAGAGTAATGATCAGAAAGAATTAATTTATAAAATTGACTATCGTTTATTTAATAGAAAAAGAGATTACATAGAATACAAGTCTATTTTTGAAGATGCAGGCTGGACAATTCTCTCTAAGAATGTTTTCTATTCTAAACATATTTTCTACTCTGATAGTACAAATGAGTATAAAGAGATATTTTCTGATAGTGATTCCTATAAAGGACGCGACAAACGAAAAATGAATGGATATCTCCTTAATATTGTTATGTACATTGTATTTTCTATTATCTTATTCTCTTTATACTTTCAATTTGATAAAAGTGCATTCGGAGCTGGTGGATTTTTTACGATTTTTTGTACAATTAAATGCTTAATAGATTTCGTTAAGCATAAAAAGATATATCAGTCGTTAAAACAATAATGAGGGAAGTTTAATAGTTACATACTAAATGGAAGTAAAGAAGCTCAGCCTGACATAAAATAGAGCTTCTTTATTAACCCCTAAACTTCTCCTGTTCCCTTCTGCAATAATCAACAAACTCTCCCCAGCTTTCACCATTAAGGATAGTCGGTTGCTTTGTTTTAATTCTCCACATCCCGCTGCCAGGATTATTTCGTTTAGCCTCCAGTATCCCTTCGTGACAATACTTTCTGATTACTTCTGGAGGTAACTGCAAAATTTTAGCTGCATGTGTCACTTTTATATAATCTGGTAAAGGAACATCCGGTTCTAATTTTCCGTGTGAATTAATAGTGCTAGCTTTCATTTCTTCATTAAAATTAAGCTTCATTTCATTCACCCTTTTCCTACTGCTAATTTTAATTCTCTATTTCTATAAGTCTCTTAAACTCCTAAAAATTTGTCTTTATAAGGCTCATCTTATTTTTTTGCGTTTATACATAATCTATTATCTTAAACTTCCATTTTTTCTCCTGTAAGGAATTGGTGGCAGATGTTGAAAAGCAATAAGCAAAACACAATCATTTTTCATGACCAACTCTCTTTTTTTATCTTTATGTCATCAGGAAGCCCTTTTATATGAATTTCTATATACACTATTATATTAATACAATTTCACAGCAGGAATATTTCAAAAAAGAAACAGCTTATTTTAGAATTGAAACTGCTCTTTCATCCGTTTCTGAAATCCAGAAAATTCACCTTCATATGAATATCGAAAGTCTCAAATCATGAGCATCCTTAAGTAAATATTATTAACCATAGAATTAGCTGAAACTCTGCAGCTGTTAAAACTATCAATTTCCAATCCAACTTTTCCACTCCCTGTCCCGCACACCGGAAAAAATAAACTGGCATATTCCAAAATGGTGGCACATAGCAATATTATTGGGCTTTCGTCGGAGAGATAAGCTCCTTTTTTAGAGATTCAAATGAAAGCGTATACTTGCTTGCGAGAGTCTTTAAAAAAGACAAGTATGGCACCAAGCACAGAAGGCCCAAGAAATAGACATATGGGAAGGGGTTCACGGATGAAGAAGCTTTTATCTGTAATTTTAGCTGCTGTTTTATTGTTTGCGCTGGCTGCCTGTTCGGGGGGCGGCGGAGGCGGTGAGGATGAAAAGGGCTTTGTTGGTGTCAGCATGCCTACGAAATCATCTGAGCGCTGGATTAGTGATGGTAAGTATATGAAGGAAGAGTTTGAGAAGAAAGGCTATAAGGTTGATCTTCAATATGCAGAGGATGTTGTGGAAAACCAGGTTTCCCAGATTGAAAACATGATTACAAAGGGTGTAAATGTGCTTGTTATTGCAGCGATTGACGGCGAGGCGCTGACAAATGTTTTAGAAAAGGCGCATAAGCAGGAAATTAAAGTAATTGCCTATGACCGTTTGATTAAAAAGAGTGAGTATGTCGATTATTATGCTACATTTGATAACTTCCAGGTTGGTGTGCTGCAAGGCAGCTATATAGAAGAGCAGCTTGGCTTGAAGGATGGCGAAGGCCCATTTAATGTGGAGCTGTTTGGCGGTTCTCCTGATGATAATAATGCGTATTTCTTCTTTGATGGGGCGATGTCTATCTTACAGCCTTATAT
Source organism: Niallia laureatilytica (assembly GCF_046613985.1). NCBI lineage: Bacteria > Bacillati > Bacillota > Bacilli > Caryophanales > Bacillaceae > Niallia > Niallia laureatilytica. Next base: position 363,803 of record NZ_JBKKHP010000003.1, read on the forward strand.
TGATTCAGGCAAGCTTGTTGTTCAAAGCGGACAGACGAAGTTTGAGCAAGGTGCAACATTAAGATGGGATGGAGCGACAGCTCAAGCACGGATGGATAACTTGTTGAGTGCTCATTATACGAAGGAAAATGTGGATGCAGTCTTATCTCCGTATGACGGGATCAGCATCGGTATTATCGCGTCCTTAAAAGGTGTCGGCTATGGTACAGCAGATAAGCCGCTGCCAGTCGTGACTGGACAGGATGCAGAATTGGCGTCTGTTAAGTCCATCATTGCAGGCGAGCAAACACAAACCGTCTTTAAGGATACGAGAGAGTTAGCGAAGAAAGCAGTTGAAATGTCAGAGGCTGTTTTGAATGGTGAAGAAGCGGAAGTCAATGATACAGAAACATATGATAATGGCGTTAAGGTTGTTCCTGCTTATCTATTAGAGCCAGTGTCAGTTGATAAGGAAAACTATCAAGAAATTGTTATCGACAGCGGCTATTATGATGAGTCTGAATTGAACAACTAAAACTATTTCGGCAGTTCCTCTTCATTAAAGGGGAACTGCCGCAAGTAAGAAAGGGGGAGGACAGCATGGGGAATATTCTCGAAATGAGAAATATTACGAAGGAATTTCCCGGCGTCAAGGCGCTTGATGATGTGAACTTGAAGGTTGAAGCAGGCGAGATTCACGCATTATGCGGCGAAAATGGAGCGGGAAAATCAACGCTCATGAAGGTGCTGAGCGGTGTGTATCCTCATGGCACATATGCAGGAGATATTCTCTTTCAAGATGATGTCTGTATGTTTAAAGACATAAAGAGCAGTGAAAGCTTAGGGATTGTTATCATTCACCAAGAGCTTGCCCTGATACCAGAGCTGTCGATTGCAGAAAATATTTTCTTAGGAAATGAACAGGCGAAAGCTGGTGTTATCAATTGGAATGAGACCGTAGTAAAAGCAAGAGAGCTATTGAAGAAGGTCGGCCTGTCTGAAAATCCGAATACACTCATATCACAAATTGGTGTCGGCAAGCAGCAGCTTGTGGAGATTGCTAAAGCTCTGTCGAAGGATGTTAAGCTGTTGATTTTGGACGAACCTACAGCGGCGCTAAATGAAGAAGAAAGCGAAAATTTGCTGCAGCTGCTGCTTTCCTTTAAGAAAGAAGGTATGACGAGCATCATGATTTCCCATAAATTGAACGAAGTCTCAAAGGTTGCTGACAGCATTACTATCATCAGGGATGGAAGGACAATTGAGACATTGAAATGGGAGGAAGTCTCAGAGGACAGAATCATTAAAGGCATGGTCGGCAGGGAGCTGACGAACCGCTATCCAGACAGAACGCCGAAGATTGGCGAAACCATTCTTGAGGTGAAGGATTGGGAAGTGCTGCAAAGTGACAGGAAAGTCATCGACAAGATTAATATGCATATTAAAAAAGGTGAAATCGTCGGGATTGCTGGGGTAATGGGCTCTGGAAGGACCGAATTTGCAATGAGCATTTTCGGCAGGTCGTTCGGCACGAAAATCTCTGGCCAGCTTTATAAGGATGGCAAAGAAATCACTCTCAAAAATGTTCCAGAAGCTATTGAGAATGGACTGGCTTACGTGACAGAAGATCGAAAGAATTATGGACTTATTTTAATAGAAGATATTAAACAAAATATATCGCTGCCTAACTTAAAAAAGCTTTCAAAATTCACTGTTTTGAATGAGCAAGTGGAAGTGAAAGAAGCGGAAAACTATCGAAGGAAGATGAATATTAAAACACCGTCGATTCTGCAAAAGACAGGGAATTTAAGTGGCGGCAACCAGCAGAAGGTTGTGTTAAGCAAGTGGATTTATGCAGAGCCAGATATCCTCATCCTCGACGAACCGACAAGAGGGATTGATGTTGGCGCGAAATATGAGATTTATACAATCATTAACCAGCTTGCCGAAGAAGGCAAAGGCATTCTTCTTATTTCCTCGGAGATGCCAGAGCTGTTAGGAATGTGTGACAGAATTTATGTGATGAACGAAGGCAGGATAAAGGGAGAGCTAGAAGCAGCGGAAGCGACACAGGAAAGCATCATGAAATATATCACAAGCTGATATTTTCCTATAGTAGGGAAGGGGGAATTAAGGTGAATACACCGTTGGAAGATTATCGAAATAAAGGCTCTGTGTTATCACTGATTCAGAGTAATTTACGCCAATATGGAATGTTTACCGCATTAGTGCTTATTATGATATTGTTTCAAGTTTTAACAGAGGGAATTCTGCTGCGGCCGCTGAATATCACCAATCTGATTTTGCAGAACAGCTATATTCTCGTCCTTGCAATTGGGATGGTCCTTGTTATTATTACAGGCCATATCGATTTGTCAGTCGGTTCTGTTGCTGCCTTTGTTGGCGCCATTTCTGGAATATTAATTATCAACCATGATATGCCCGTCTTTTTGGCCGTTATTCTTTCCTTATTAGTAGGCGCAGTAATCGGTGCATGGCAAGGCTTCTGGGTTGCATATGTCAAGATTCCCGCCTTTATCGTCACACTTGCAGGGATGCTTCTGTTCAGAGGCTTGACGATGCTTGTCCTTAAAGGCAAGTCAGTTGCGCCATATCCACAGTCTTTCCAGGATATCAGCTCAGGCTTTATTCCTGATATTTTTGGCGGCAGCACCTTGCATATGCTCACAATCGTCGCGGGCATTGTCTTTTCAATTATTTATTTGCTGCTTGAAGTACGAAATCGCCGAACACAGCTTCGTTATGATTTTGAAGTTTCTTCAAAAGGACTGTTTATCACGAAAATAGCCGCTGTGATTGTTTTGATTAATGTGTTCACATATGTATTAGCAACATATGAAGGGATACCAATGATTCTAATTATCCTGATTGCTTTAGTTGCTATCTACAGCTTTGTGATGAAGAAAACTGTAATGGGCAGACATATTTATGCGATCGGCGGCAACGAAAAGGCTGCAAGTCTTTCTGGAATCAAAACAAAGAAAGCTACTTTCTGGGTGTTTGTGAATATGGGTGTTCTTGCTGCACTGTCTGGCTTGATTTTCGCAGCAAGGCTTAACGCTGCAACACCAAAAGCCGGGAACCTGTTCGAGCTGGATGCAATCGCAGCCTGCTTCATCGGCGGTGCGTCCGCATATGGCGGAATCGGCACAGTCGGCGGGGCCATTGTCGGCGGTCTTGTTATGGGTGTAATGAATAATGGTATGTCCATCATCGGCCTTGGGATCGACTGGCAGCAGGCCATTAAAGGACTTGTGCTGCTGATTGCGGTTGCTTTTGATATTTATAATAAGAATAAATTAGCATCGTAAATGCTTAAAACCCAAGCTCTAGTAGAGCTCGGGTTTTTGCTTTTATGAGTGATTATGCAAAGTCCTCTAACACTATTTTTCCTATTGTTTTTCCAGACTCGACTAAAGCATGTGCCTTCCTAATATTTTCAGCATGAATAGGAGACAATGTCTTCTTTAATGTTGTTTTAATAACACCTATATCAATTAGCTCACTCAAATGGTTTAAAAGCTGTTGCTGTTTCTCCATATCTTCTGTTTCATACATAGATCGTGTGAACATAAACTCCCAAACAAATGTAGCACTTTTATTTTTTAACACATTTAAATCAAGAGGCTGGGCATTTTCTACAATGGAACAAATCATTCCTTGTGGTTTAATGGCATCTGCCATGGCTAGCCAATGCTGGTCAGTATTATTCAAGCATAGAATGAAATCAACATTTTCCATGCCATGCTGTTTCAATTGTTCCTGAAAGGAATGATGATGGTTCATAACAAAGTCTGCTCCCAGTTCTTTGACCCAATCGCTTGTACTTTGACGAGAGGCGGTGGCAATGACAGTAAGACCGGCCCATTTAGCAAGCTGAATCGCGATAGAACCAACTCCGCCAGCTCCGCCGATTATTAGAATGGTCTTTTGTTTGTTGTTTTCCTTGTCACTAGCTTCAATGGCTAATCTGTCGAATAAAGCTTCCCATGCTGTAATCGAGGTAAGCGGCAATGCTGCCGATTCGGCAAAAGTTAATGTGTGCGGTTTTTTGCCGACAATCCTTTCATCCACTAAATGGAATTCGCTGTAAGTTCCTGGACGGATAAGGCTACCGGAATAATAGACTTCATCACCGACTTGGAAATCGTGACAATCTTCTCCTGTTTCAACGACCACGCCACTTGCGTCCCAGCCAAGAATCTTTGGCTGTTCTTCTGTTTTTGATTTTGGGGAGCGCACCTTTACATCAACAGGATTTATCGATACAGCCTTGACCTTAACAAGCAAATCCCTTCCTGTTGCACGAGGCTTCGGCAGCTCTACATCAAACAAACTTTCTTCATCCTCAATAGGCAAATATTTTAATAGTCCAACAGCTTTCATACTAATGACAACTCCTTTAATCTTTGTTAATTGAAATTATAGGATGATAATCAAAATAATGTAAGAAGGCACATTTATGTTGTATAGTATCATTAATGTTACTAACTGTGAGGTGAGCTTTTATGCGAAACAGAAAAAGCGGGTATGGATGTCCAGAAGGATGTCCTGTCGAATCAACTCTTGATGTGATAGGGGGAAAGTGGAAGGGAGTAATTCTTTATTACCTCCTAGAAGATAAAAAACGATTTAATGAATTGCGGCGCCTGATGCCGGGAATTACTCAGAGAATCTTATCCCTCCAGCTAAGCGAGCTTGAAAAAGATGGAATTATTCACCGTGAGGTTTTTCCAGAGGTTCCTCCAAGAGTGGAATATTCCATGACAGAGTTTGGCAGAACATTAGAGCCAATTATCACCCAAATGAAGGACTGGGGCGATAAATACAAATCAAGAATCGAAAGCGTCAAAGAATAATAAAAGCGGGCAGAAAACCCCGCCCCTATCACTCCGGCAATACTTCCTCATAAAGAATCCGCGCCGTGATATCCTGTTCATAATTCCCAAAGCTTCTGCCGTAAAGGGTCAGGCCGCCAACTGTGCCTTCATCTGTGACAGCAAACTTCAACTTGATGTCAGGATGGTCTTGCAAACCGACATCCTCAATGGTTACATCAGAAATGCGGCAGCCATCAATAAATGTACCGCTTTTATTGATGCGCAAGAGCTTTAACAGCCCATACTGATTCAAGTGAGGCGGCCACCAGCTTGGGTTGCAGGCGCCTTTCGTTCCGCCGAAATCTCCTGGTGAATTCCAATAGCCCAGCTCAACATTATTTAAAGAAAAGAAGATATCAGAAGGCCAGTCATTATTATAGAAGGGTGCTTCTGAGCTGATTTCAAAAATGAATTGGATTTCTTTGAACTGTTGATTTTTCTTTAAATAGTTAGGAATTCGGTATTCTAGATAGCCTTTCTTCAGCCAGACGATTTCGGCATGAATATGGTCAGGGTCGGCAAAGTAGCGGGGGTTGTCAAACTCGCCGATAATGCTGTCCTTTGTCGCAAGGCCGCAGGTTGGATCTGCGGCATAATCACAGTAATGACCGACCTTTATTTCGTATTCGTAAAAGTTCTCCACCCCCTTGTCCTGCAGCTCGATTGTGAGGATATCTTCATTTAAATAACAGATTTTCTGGATTCCATGCTTGCCCCCTGCAGTTGTTATGTCAATCAGCCCGCTTTCCTCAAGCTTTTTTATATGCATTGTTACCGCTCCGTTCGAGAGCTGGAGCTTTTGGGCGATGTCGTTTAAATTTAAACTTTGATTTCTTTGCAAAAGGGTTAAGATTTCAAGGCGGATTTCAGAGCTTAACGCTTTGTAAATATTTAAGCCAGACCGGAGATCTTTTATATGTATCATCGATATTACCTTCTTTCTAAATAGTAAGCAGGCTTGTTATTTGCCTGCCCGTTTTTGTTCATATTGAGTAAATGTTTTTAAGCTGATCCACATCATATAAAATGCCGGCACACTTGCGCCAAAGAGAATAATGCTTCCTGGAAAGGTAATAAACAGATAGACGATGACAAGGAGTCCGCCGACCAGCTTTAATCCTGCTAGCGGCATCGCCAAGGTGAACAGCAGCGCATTTTTAATGATATGAAGTCCTTTCAGCTCGTAATGAACATAAATAGAGAAGAAATGGAGAATGCTGCAGGCATACAGTAAAGCGATAAATAACACTGGAAAATAGAGATACTGCAAGAAAGGAATGGACGTATGCTGAAGCGCCAGTAAATCAGCATATAGAACAAGTCCGCCAAAGCTGAGCAGCATACCTAGCAGATTGCTTTTCATAAATTCCTGCTTAAAAACAGACAAAAAAGTCGCAAAAATCGGCATGTCTGTTTCGCCAAGGAGCCATTTCCGTGTCACTGCAAACAAGCTGACAGTGGCAGGGAAGACACCGAATATTACTAGACCCAGCAAAGAAAATCCCATCCATAATAGATGAATATATAAAAAGCGCAGAATCCAGTTGGAGATAGAATAGATAGAATCAATGAGCACAGCTCTTTTCATAGAAGACACTCCTTTTCTTTTAATAAAATATAAAATAAGCAGCTGCTTCTCTTTCATGTTTATGTGAAGGAATCTATAAAAATATAAAAAAACGGAAAAATCCTCCTATTTTCCTTTGCATAAGGAAAGAATATGTCAATTTGTAAGGGAGTAAAAGGAATTTCCTTTAAAATATTCCAAGTGATTACCGACTATTTTCACTTTATGACAGCGTTTTCCTAGACCATCTTCTTAATTATGAAAACGCATACATTTTTAAAGGGATGGCTTAATACTATGTAAATGTGTAAAACATTTTATGTTCTTTTAAAATAAACTGTTTTCCCAACAAGCTAAGAGGAGGAAAAAGGATGAAAAAGGGTCTTTTAGGAATGCTGGCTATCATTCTAGTAAGCTCCATGTTTTTAGCAGGCTGTAATAAGGGCAGTTCGGATAAAGGCTATTCGAACAGTGGAAAGGGAACAAAGATTGAATTGTGGACCTTCAACGAGCTTCATGAACAATATTATGAGCATATGGCGGACAAGTGGAATGAAGAAAATCCTGATGATCAAATCAGCATCAAGGCCACTACATACCCATATGAGGATTTGCATAACAAGCTGCTTGTTGCCTTGCAGTCAGGCAAAGGTGCCCCGGATATTTCTGATGTGGAAATCTCTAAATTCGGCAACTTCCTGAAAGGTGAACCGCAAATCCTGTCTTTAGATGATGTAATTGACCCAGAAAGAGAAAATATCGTGCAATCACGACTTGATATTTACGCCAAAGACGGCAAGACATATGGAATTGACTTTCATGTCGGCGCTGCCGTTATTTATTACAATAAAGAAATTTTAGATAAAGCCGGAGTCAATCCAGATGACATAAAAACATGGGCTGATTACAAGGAAGCTGGCAAAACAGTCCTTGAGAAAACTGGCATTCCGATGACGACACTTGATATTGAAGATCAATGGTCGTTCTGGCCGCAGGTTGCTCAGCTTGAAGGAAAAGACGATCTTTTGAAGGAGAATGGCGAGGTTAACCTGACAGATCCGCGCATTGTGGAGGTGCTTCAATATGAACAGGATCTTGTTAAAGAAGGAATTGCGATTCCATCTCCAGGAAATGACCATCATTCTGAGGAATATTACGGCTTCATGAATAATGGTGGAGCAGCCTCTGTGTGGATGCCGATGTGGTATATGGGCAGATTCACTGATTATATGCCTGATTTGAAAGGGAAAATCGTCATCAAGCCAATGCCTGCTTGGTCTGAAGGAGCACCGCGTTCAGCAGGGATGGGCGGTACAGGCACTGTTGTGACAAACCAGTCTAAAGATCCAGATGTAGCGAAGAAATTCCTTGCTTATGCAAAGCTGTCGAAGGAAGGCAATATCGAAATCTGGAAGCAGCTTGGCTTTGACCCGATTCGTTCTGATGTATGGGATTTGCCGGAAGTCAATGAAGAGAATAAATTCACAGAATACTTCGGTCCCAATATTTTCGGCACATTGCTGGAAGTGAAGAATGAAATTGAAGGTGTCAATATTGGCGAAAGAACACCAGATGTCTCAAATGCTGTTAAGACAACGATTTTATTCCAGTCATTAGTCGAAATGAAAGATCCGAAGCAAGCGCTGGAGGAAGCAGCAAGCCAGATTAAATAAATCATCTTCAGGAGGCTTTGCCTTTGCCTCCTGATTCTAAAGGGGGGATCTTTACATGGAAGCAAGCAGCAGACAGGGCGGGAGGAAACAGAAGAAAAGAAGTCTCCTTTATTCTCAAAATGCAGCACCTTACTTTTTCATCTTTCCTTTCATTCTGTCTTTTTTCATCTTTTTTGCGTATCCCGTTGTCACGACGATTATCATGAGCTTTCAGGAAGTGCTGCCAGGGCAGACGACCTTTATCGGCTTAGACAACTATAAGGAATTATGGAATCCAACCTTTCTGACAGCCATCCGCAACAGCACTGTTTATACAATTTTGACATTAATTATCTTAATCCCAGTGCCGCTGATTCTTGCTGTGTTCCTTAATTCGAAGCTGATGTTTGCGAAGAACTTCTTTCGGTCTGTTACGTTCATTCCAGCACTCACATCTGTCGTTGTTGCAGGGATGATCTTCCGCTTAATCTTTGGCGGACAAGAGGGTGCATTGCTGAACTCTATTTTGATTAATTTTGGGATGGAGCCGAAAGCATGGCTGAACCATGGGGGCACAAGCATGTTTGTTCTTGTTGTGCTGGCAACATGGAAATGGATGGGCATCAATATCCTTTATTTCCTGGCAGGACTGCAAAATATCCCGCGGGAGTTGTATGAGTCGGCAGAGGTGGACGGTGCTTCAACATCACGGAAATTCTGGCATATTACCTTACCGCTGTTAAAGCCCATCAGTATTTATGTGTTTACCATCAGTATTTACGGCGGTTTCTCGATGTTTGCTGAAAGCTATATGCTTTACGGAAGCAACAGGTCGCCTAATAATATCGGGCTGACAATTGTCGGCTATTTATACCAAAAAGGCATCGAGCAAAATAATCTCGGCTTCGGTTCTGCAGTCGGCATCGCTTTGCTTGTGATTACGCTGATTATTACGTTAATTCAGCTTAAATTCTTTGGAATGTTCAAAAAGGAGGAACAAGGATGAAAACGAAGAAAAAGCTGAAGCTGTCGTCCATCCTATTGATCCTGCTCTTTGTGGCAATCGGTATTTTCGCCTTATTTCCGCTGTTTGCGATTACACTCGGCTCCTTGAAGCCGTCAACAGAAATTATGAGATACGGACTCAATTTAAAGCTGCAGGCAGACCTGTTATCATTCGATAACTATTCTTATTTGTTCAACGGGGAAACAGACTATTTCATATGGTATAAAAACAGCATAATCATCACCATTGCATCTACTTTATCCTGCCTGCTTTTAACAAGCATGGTCGGCTACGGTCTTGCTGTTTATGACTTCAAATTTAAGAACCTTGTGTTTGGACTCGTTTTAATTGTGATGATGATTCCTGTTGAAATCATTATGCTTCCATTATATAAGCTCACGATGAGCCTTGGCTTAATGGACACATTAGTCGGTGCCTTTCTGCCATTTGTGGTTGCACCGATTCCAATTTTCTTCTTCCGCCAGTATGCGAGTGGGCTGCCTCGTGATTTGCTTGATGCAGCAAGGGTCGATGGCTGCACCGAAATCGGCATTTACTTCCGGGTGATGATGCCGTTAATGACACCAGCCTTTTCCTCGATGGCAATCCTGCAGGCATTAGGAAGCTGGAACAACTTCCTCTGGCCGTTGATTGTTTTACGGTCAAGCGAAAATTTAACATTGCCGATCGGCTTATCTACATTGCTTACACCGTACGGCAATAACTATGATGTGCTGATTGCCGGGTCTGTGATGGCGATATTCCCAGTGCTGATTCTGTATATTTTCTTCCAGCGCTACTTTATTGAAGGCATGACTGCCGGCGGTGTGAAGGGTTAATCTAAAAAAATGTGAAGGGAAGAAAGATATATGTACAAAAAAGCGAAGATGATTTTAGAAAAAGATTTTAAAATTGCTGAAGTCGATAACCGAATATACGGCTCCTTTATTGAGCATCTTGGCAGAGCCGTTTATGGGGGGATATTTGAGCCAGGTCATCCTGAAGCAGATGAAAAGGGGTTCCGCAAAGATGTAACAGGATTAATAAAAGAGCTGCAAGTGCCGCTAATCCGCTATCCTGGCGGCAACTTCGTGTCAGGCTACAATTGGGAGGACGGTGTCGGGCCTGTTGAAAGCAGACCAAGCCGCCTTGAGCTTGCATGGCGGACAACAGAACCGAATGTCGTCGGCACAAATGAGTTCATGGAGTGGGCGAAGCAGGTTAATGCGGAGGTGAATATGGCAGTCAACCTTGGCACAAGAGGGATAGATGCAGCCAGAAACCTTGTCGAGTACTGCAATCATGACAGCGGCTCGTACTATAGTGATTTGCGCATAAGCCACGGCTATCGAGAGCCTCATAAAATTAAAACATGGTGTCTTGGCAATGAAATGGACGGTCCATGGCAAATCGGGCATAAAACAGCGGCAGAATATGGCCGCATTGCCCAAGAAGCGGCAAAGGTCATGAAATGGGTAGACCCGAATATTGAGCTTGTCGCCTGTGGCAGCTCCAACCGAAATATGCCGACATTTGCAGAATGGGAAGCAACGGTTTTGGATCATACGTATGACCATGTCGAATATATTTCCTTACACCAGTACTATGGCAACCGTGATAATGACATCAGCAACTACTTGGCTCTGTCTCTAGAAATGGATGATTTTATTTCATCTGTCATCTCGATTGCAGATTATATTAAAGCAAAAAAACGGAGCAAAAAGAAAATCCATCTGTCCTTTGATGAGTGGAATGTTTGGTATCACTCTAGAGAAGCAGATAAGCTGATTGAACCGTGGACAGTCGCACCGCCGCAGCTTGAGGATATTTATAATTTTGAGGATGCGCTGCTTGTCGGCTGTATGCTGATTACGATGCTAAAGCATGCCGACAGAGTAAAGATTGCCTGCCTTGCACAGCTTGTGAATGTCATTGCGCCAATCATGACAGAAGAGAATGGGCCTGCGTGGAAGCAGACAATTTTCTATCCATATATGCATGCGTCCGTTTACGGCAGAGGTGTTGCCTTAAATCCAGTTATCTCCAGCCCTAAATATGACAGCAAGGACTTCACCGATGTGCCAACATTAGAATCAACAGCAGTATATAATGAGGAAAACGAAGAACTGACAATCTTTGCTGTCAACAGAGATCTTCAAGAAGGCTTGCTGCTTGAATGCGATCTGCGCAGCTTTGAAGGCTATAAAGTTATCGAGCATATTGTGTTAGAGAATGACGATATTAAACAAACGAATTCTGCTACAGCTGAAGCAGTGAAACCACATACTAATGGAGATGCTGCCATAAGCGGAGGACAGCTGGCTGCGATGCTGCCTAAGCTGTCATGGAACGTCATCCGCCTCGTAAAAGCATAATGGATAACAGCCATGCTAAATTTTTAGCATGGCTGTTTATGTAGAAGAAACTTAAATGTAAAAGTTAAGTAGCACAGGCCCCACCTACGCCTTATGCCATTGATAGCCACTCATGCTATCCACGCTATCTTTATCATAATGGACAAATATGAACAGAATACGGACATACTGTAAAAGGTATGTTAAAAAAATATGTCAACTATGTCTTTTTGTTCGAAAAACAATATATTCTGCCTGAAGCAGCAAAGCGATAAAGAAAATAGGGAAGGAGATAGCTACTAACCTTCTGTGCCAATCTAAATTTCGCTTCAGCAAGCCTCCAGAAAAAAGCATTTCTATTAATGAAAACAAGAATTGCATGTTCACTCAACTCCTTTTTCTTAGTTTGCAATCTTCTGAAGCTGTTATACATAGCCCATAAAAAAAAGCCCGAAACTCCGGGCTGTTATTTCAAGGCAAGAAGCGCCTGTTTACATGATTGGAAGAAACGGATATTCAAGTCATTGCCGTTCGTATAAGTAATCGTATCCTGTGCCATCTTAACCTGCACACCGCTGATAATCAGCTCTGTGCCCATTAAGCCAAGAATATCATTGATCATTTTGAGACCATTATGTACAACTTCATCATATTTCAATAAACCTTGCAAGTCGATAATGAAATAATCTTCCTTAGAATTGCCGACATATGTTGATATATCCTGAACAAGCTGTTCAAACCGATCCATTGTTAAATCGCCAATAAGCGGTAAAATAGATGTTTTTTCGTTAATGGAAATAATAGGAGTAGAAAGATTCGCTATTTGCTCTAAATATTGGTTGATAAGCTGCTCTGATTCTTTTCTGTCAGTAATATCTTTTTGAATGCCAACAAAAAAGAGCTTACTGTCGTCTCCAATGCGAATGGGAGAAAGCTCAAGCTCATTCCAGAACATTTCACCGTTTTTGCGATAGTTACGCAGCTGAACAACAATATGTTCTTCATTTCTGATCGCATCCCGCAATGCTGTTACTGATCCTTGCTTTTTATCATTTCCTTGTAAGAACCGGCAGTTTTTGCCGAGAATGTCTACTGCCGCATACCCCGTCAACCGTTCGAATCCTCTATTTACATAAATGATGGGGTTATCCAGTAAGCTTGGGTCTGTGATGACAATACCGGTTCCAACTCTTTCCACTGCTTCTCTGATAAAGCTGTCTCTAAACATGTCAGGATACTGATTTGATTGGATGTTATTCCCCTCCTCGAAAGTTAAATTCCATTTAATAATAATCATTATAACAAAATGGAAAAGACAATAACATCACAGACTCTTATAGATATGTTAAAATGACAAATGCAAGCAATATGTCACATTATTTTCCATTATTTTTAAAAATTATAAAATAGTGCTAAAAAACCTTTGCAATACTAAGAAAAAGTGTTACTATAATTGTACGTTATTAAGAACATTTTGTTAAGTAAAAATTAAAGTGTACATATTATTATTTTTTAGATAGAGAGAGAAGATTGGAGAGGTTAAAATGAAACAAGTAAAAAAAGCGATCATTCCAGCAGCAGGATTAGGAACAAGATTCCTGCCAGCAACAAAAGCAATGCCAAAGGAAATGCTGCCAATTGTTGATAAACCGACAATTCAGTATATCGTTGAAGAAGCAATCGCTTCTGGCATTGAAGACATCATCATCGTAACAGGAAAAGGCAAAAGAGCAATTGAAGATCATTTCGACTATGCTCATGAGCTGGAGCAAAATTTGCTTGAGAAGAAGAAGTTTGATCTTTTGGAGAAAGTTCAATACTCCTCCAATCTTGCTGATATCCACTATATTCGTCAAAAAGAGCCGAAAGGACTTGGCCATGCTGTTTGGTGTGCGAAAAGCTTTATCGGCAACGAGCCATTTGCTGTCCTGCTTGGTGATGATATCGTTCAAAGTGACACACCTTGCTTGAAGCAGCTGATTGACCAGTATGAAGAAACACTTTCACCTGTCATCGGCGTACAGACTGTTCCAGACAGTGAAACAGACCGTTACGGCATTGTTGACCCTATCGAGCAAGAAGGCAGACGCTATCAAGTAAAGAACTTTATTGAAAAGCCGAAGCGCGGAACAGCACCATCTAACCTGGCTATTATGGGCAGATACGTGCTGACACCAGAAATCTTCATGTTCTTAGAAAAGCAGCAAACAGGAGCTGGCGGTGAAATTCAGCTGACAGACGCTATCCAAGAGCTGAACCAAATCCAACGAGTATTTGCTTACGACTTTGCAGGCAGCCGCTATGATGTTGGGGAGAAGCTTGGCTTCGTGAAGACAACATTGGAATTTGCTCTGCAACAGGACGAAATGAAGCAAGAGCTGATTGATTATATGAAGCAATTGATGAAAAAGCATGATAATGCAGAAATTAAAATTCTTTAATTAGAGCTAAGAACAGGGCATAATGGATGTCCTGTTCTTTTTTGTTCTATAACGCTATCATTCCATAATTTTACTGTATAATAATTACAGTAGAAAGGTGGAGGGAAATGAGTAAGGATACAAAGCAAAATGAAAAGAAGGATTTCACTGATTCAAGCTGGTTTATTTTTGTAGTTGTTTTGGTGGCGGGTCTTATTAATGTTTTTATTATTAAATAAAAGACGAGGGAGTCGCATCTTCGTCTTTTTTTACAACAAAAAAAGACAGACGGAAGATTAGCCTCCGTCTGTCTTGTCGATTATTTCGCTTTTGTGACTGTTTTTTCTGTCACTTTGCTAGTGTTCCCAGCTTTGTCTTTTGCTGTTGCAGCAAGCACTGTTTTTTCTTTTTGCTTTTTAATTTTAATCGAGTAGTTGCCTTTTTTATCTGCTTTCCCACTGGCAATAGCTTTTTTATTTACTGTGATAGTAACAGTTGCATTAGCTTCTGTGCTGCCTTTTACCTGTGTTGTAGCAGTTGTGACATTGTTAACCTTTGGAGCCTTTGGCGCTGTTTTATCAGCAACCGTGATTGTTTTGGCTTTGCTGACATTGCCAGCTTTATCCTTCGCTGTGATGCTCAGCTTCGTGCCGGCCTTTTGCTTTTTGATGGCGATAGAATAAGCGCCTTTACTGTCAGCTTTTCCACTCGCAACTGTCTTTTTGCCATCTTTAATGGTGATAGAAGCATTTGCTTCTGCTTTACCAGTTATTTTTGTGCTGTTATCGCCGACTGTGCCGCTGACGGAAGGTGCGCCAGGTGCTGTTTTATCAGCCACCGTAATGGTTTTAGCTTTGCTGACATTGCCAGCTTTATCTTTGGCTGTAATGCTCAGCTTCGTGCCAGCCTTTTGTTTTTTAATGGTGATAGCGTAAGCGCCTTTGCTGTTCGCTTTCCCGCTGGCAACAGCTTTTTTGCCATCTTTAATTTCAATGGAAGCATTTGCTTCTGCTTTGCCTTCAATTTTTGTGCTCTTGTCACTGATTGTGCCAGTCACAGAAGGAGCAGCTGGCGGTGTGCTGTCGCCAACAGTGATAGTCGCAGCTTTGCTTGTCAGCTTCGCACCGTCTGTTGCTGTAACACTTAGCTTCGTGCCCATTTTTTGTTTAGCAATCTTAATAGAGAACTTACCTTTGCTGTCAGCTTTGCCTGTGCCGATTGATTTTTTACCAGCTTTAACGGTAATCGCTGCGAATTCCTCTGCTGTTCCTGTCACCTTCGTATCATTGTCACCAACTTTATTAACTTTCGGTGCATTAGGTGCTGTTGTGTCTTCAAGGACAGCTGTGCGGATCGTTGCTTTTGCTGGTGTTCCATTTACTGTCTTTTCAAATGTTACCTCCAAAATGCTGTCTGTTTTTTGCAGCGGAATTTCGATAGCGTAATTGCCATTTTTGTCTGCTGTTGCTTTTTTTACGTCCTTGCCGATTTTTACGCTAACAGCAGTGCCGCTTTCAGCTGTGCCTTTAAGAGCATAGCTGCTGTTGTAAACATCAGCGACAGTTGCTTTCAGCAATGCTGTGCTGTATGCCCCGTAAACATCGAGTCTGCCCCAGCCGGAAACATAATCATAGCCTGGTGGGAGGCTGTCTCCTTCTTCGTAAATAATTTCGCCGTCCTCTGTGATTACTTCTACTATATCTTCAAACTTGTACGGGTTGTCCTGCTCTTCAAAAGCAATGTTTGTTGCTGTTTCTGTCAGGATTTTTTCGACTTGCACAGGCTTCAAGCTGCTGTCTAATGACAGAAGCAATCCTGCAGCTGCGGCAACATGCGGTGTTGCCATTGATGTACCGCTGTAGTAAGTAACATTACCGTTTGGCACAAGGCTTGGGATATTAGTGCCTGGAGCGACTAAATCAGTGCCGATACCATAGTTGGAATAATCGGAAACAATATCCATGTCATTAGTAGCGCCGACAGATGTAGCATACTTGCTTGATGCAGGATAGCCGACTTCTTCCATACCGTCATTTCCTGTCGCAGCAACGATAGTTACATTATGGTTGTACGCATACTGCATCATATATTCCAATGTTCTGCTGTAAGGTCCGCCAAGGCTCATGTTAATGACTTTAGCACCTTTATCAACAGCATATTTAATTCCTTTAGCGATTTGTTCTGTATCACCTGCGCCGCTTGCGTCCAGAACTTTTACAGGAAGAATCTTCGCATTAGCATGAACACCAGAAATCGAATAGCCATTATCCATACCTGCTGCGATAATGCCGCTCACATGTGTTCCGTGACCGTTATCGTCAAGGACATTATTATTGTTGCCAATATAGTTATAGCCTTCAGAAGCTAATACATTGCTGCTTAAGTCAGCAAGTGTGCTGTCCACACCTGTATCTACAACAGCAATTACCGTTTCACTTGGCTTAGCTGCTGTCAGCAAGGAATGAAGGGGACCGAACTGAATATCTGCACCGCTTGTTCCTTGTGTTTGGCCAGTGTTAGATAAAGACCATTGGTATGGATTAGAGACGTCATTTGTTGTCTTACCTAATGCTTTATATGTTTGAATTTGTTCTACATATTCAACTGCCGATGATTTTTTGACAGAGTTCACAATGCTGTTCTTTTGCTGTGTCGAATAGCTGTTGTCTTTTACTTCACTGCCAAGGTCGATTACATATAAATCATCTGCGATTTTATCTGAGTTGTTTAAACCTTGGATTGTTTCACTTTGAGCAGCTTGTGCGCTTTTCTTAAAAGTTGATAGGCTTTTGCCTGATTTCAGTTTGACGATGTACTTGTTAGAAGTATTCTTGTTAGAAATAGCTGTTGTAGAAGCTCCCAATTTATTAAATACAGTTGAGAGTGTTTTATCTTCTAAGTTGCTGATGTTGATTTTTGCTTCCGTCTTTTTCAGCTGTTCCTTCAATGTCTCAGGTGCAGCATCATAAGCATATTTGTACAAGCTGTTGATTGCTTTCACGTCTGCGCTTGTAAAGGTGTAAGTAGAGCTTGTGCCGTTTTTAAGCAATTCCGTGTAAATTGGCTTAAGCTGACGCAAGTTCTTTAACACATCACTGCGCATGCCTTCATCAAAAACGATTTTTGCACTTAAGAAAGGTGCCACCTTGTAGTATAAAGAAGACAGCTTTTTGCCTTCATCTGTTTGCGATAAAATCGAATCTCTGATTTCACGCAAGTCCTTCAAGATAGACAAACCATCCTTCTGCTCGCTAGTGCTCAATTCAACAGGGCATTCTTCCGCTGTTTCTGTTGAAGGCTCAAGCACTTCGCCTTTCACATTCAGTGTAAAGGAAGTATCAGCTTCGATAGGCTCTGCTTCTTCCGTTTCTTCACCTTCTGGTAATCCTTCTTCTGCTAGCTTCTCTTCTGAGACCTCTTCTTCTAAGACCTCTTCTTCATATGGATAATACTCAACCTTCACATAGTAAGAGCCAATCCATGCTAACGGAAAATGAATAACCGCTGGCGATTCGATAAAGCTGTAGCCTTGATACTGATCAAATGTGTTTTCAGCATTTGCATTTTCAAGACTAGAGTAAACGGAAACATTCATTTCCTCTGTTGAATCTAATGTGAATTCATAGTGCGAAAAGTTCTTAATGTCTTCTGCAGTCGGCGTGAATTTAAACCATTTAACATACTCTCCGTCTGCGAAGCTGTCTTCAATTAGCTTCCCGCTAACTCCAGTGTCTGCTTCATCTGCAGTCGAGGCTGCCGCTGCTGGAAGTGCTGTCCAATTGCTGACAACTAAAACAAAGGCTAGTAAAAAAGTAAAGATCGAACCAATGCGTTTTTTGCTTTTCATCACGTTCCCCCTAGGAAAATTAATAGATTACAAATCTATTAAAGCATGTTTTTGGGAGAAGTGTTAATAATATCTAGTAAAAATGGAAAAATTATTCAGTTATTCCTATTTGTTAAAAAAGTTCGTAGGCATTAAGTCTGGAAATAGGAAATGACAGAAATTTTCTACTATTTATGGTAAAATAAACATTATCTGTAAATAGGAGGAGAAGAAATGAACAAAAAACTGATTCTGCCAATCCTCACACTCGTGCTGGAGGCAGTTGCCACCTTCCTCGTCGCTTCGTTTTTTTCAATTCGCTTTATTGAAGTAATGTTTTTTACTGGACTTGTGTTTACACTGATTATTTTTACCTTTTCCAGCAGCGGCGGAGCATGGACAAGATTTATCGACAGCCAGACAAGTGCACAAACAGGCATTATGCTCGAAAAAGAGCCGTTTTATTTACGAATGAATCTTTCCCTTATCACATCTGCTGTGTATACAGCAATCGGACTTATTCTGTTTATCTTATTAATCGCAAAGGTGATTCCGCCTGCTTAACTTGTAATTAAAAGCCCTCAATTGGGCTTTTTTATAGTTTGCCTGTCTGAAAAACTGTTTTTCTTCTATATATAAGGTAAGAAAGGAGAGATGATGATGGCAAGAGGATTTGATTGTGCAACAAAGCTCAACACTAAATCAGCAAGTGCCTTAAAGAAAGAAGGATTTGACTATACGGCCCGCTATCTTGGGAACAGCTGGAAGACATTTGATAAAACAGAAGCAGAAGCCATCAGCAAGGCCGGCTTAAAGCTGATCAGCATCTTTCAGAAAAGCGCCGACAGAGCAGCCTATTTTACAGAGGCACAAGGCAAGGCTGATGGACTGGAGGCGGTGAAAGCGGCAAAGGCAGTCGGCCAGCCACCGGGAACAGCGATTTATTTCGCAGTTGACTTTGATGCCAGAAGCAGTGCTATGCCAAACATTCTAGCTTATTTCAATGGAGTCAAAAAAACATTCGAAACGTATAAGCTCGGCATTTACGGGTCCTATGCCGTCATGCTTGCAGTAAAGGGCAAGGCCGATTATTACTGGCAGACATATGCCTGGTCGAATGGAAAGATTGCTGACTTCATTCATATGCACCAATATGAAAACAATATTAAAGTCGCAGGGGTGCTGATAGACAGAAATGATGTTCGCAAAGAACCAGGGCACTGGAGTTCGACAGGAAAAAGCTCCGCCACTAAAAGCTTTGAGGTGAAAACAGAAACAGCTGCCTATTTAACAGCAGCAGATGCAAAGCTTGGCAAGCACAAAAAAGGGATTGTAAAGACTGGAAGCTACTATATTTTCAATGAATCAGCAGGAATGGTTAATGTCACGAAACAACAGGGAGTGCCAGGCTCATGGATTAACCCAAAAGCAAGTGGCTCAACAGAATACCATACTGTCGCAAAAGGAGACAGTCTTTCAAAGATTGCCCAACAATATGGCATAACCCTCGCCAATCTCCAAAATCTAAACCCGCAGATTAAGAATATTCATCTTATTTATCCAAACCAAAAAATTAAAGTAAAGTAGGCCAATGCTGCTCCCTAATTCTGAAGGGGGCTTATTTTTTTGTGAAATTTTTTCCAAGTAAGGCGAACAGCAATACATTTTCCCTCTGTTTTTAGTATGATAGAAGTAGATAAATAACAAGGAGGCGATATGGTTGGAGAATAAGCAAGAAGAACTTCAAGTGACGATGAATGCTGCCGGAAAACATTTCTCAGAGGAGAAGTTCTGGGGAAAGCTCGCGAAGTTTGCCAAAAAGGCAGGCGCATCTGTCGTGTATGCAGTGCTGCTCTTGTATTTCACATTAAAGAAGCCAGAAGTGCCGGTTAAAGCGAAAACCACGATAATCGGGGCCTTAGGCTATTTCATTCTTCCCATTGATTTAATTCCAGATATGGCAGTCGGAATCGGATTTACAGATGACCTCGGAGCGTTAGGAATTGCACTGATTCAAGTAGCCATGTATATAGATGAAGATACAAAGCAAAAAGCAAAGCAGAAATTAGCAGACTGGTTTGGAGACAATGTCAGCACAAAAGAGATTGACGCTAAAATCGGCGGTTAACGATAGGTGATAAGAAAGTTGTATGAACAGTGATAGTAAATTATGGGTATTTCGACTGGTGTAAAATGAACCTTTTGGCATATGAAAACAGCTTTTTTCTTTTTTACAATAAAAGGATATTAGGTAATATATCGGATAATGAGGCTTTACATGTTCGAAATCCTTTGTGAAAAAGAGAGGAGAGTTTCGTGAAAATACTAGATGCTTCCAGTTTACAAGATACAATGGAACAGAGGGCGAAGCATTATGATAAGCTTCGCGACCAGTTTACCGCACTACGAAAGGCCTTTCAGGAAATCATTGATTTAGACGACTTCGAAGGAAGAGGCGCCGAAGCAATCAAAGCCTTTTACCAAGGCCAAATCGAAGTAGTCGAAGCATGGCAGCGCCTGTTTGACAGACAAATCGCCTTTTTTGAAAGCGTCGGCGGCAAGCTCAGCGACAAGGATTTAGACGGCAACACAAGAGTAGAGACAGCCTTTCTGGAGGAAGATCTTGTCCAGAAAGAACGCCAAGCAGATGAAATGATAACCGAGCAGCGCCGCGCACTCGAAAACATCTTTCGGGATATCGATGATCTCGTCTCATTAGATGCCTTTTCCCGAGATAAATTCGATGATTTAATGATGGACGCAAGCAAAAAACGCACAAAAACAATTGAAGCAGTCGAAGATACAGATCAAGAGCTCAAAGAAGAATATCTGACCTCAGAAGGGGAAGAAGCCTATGCCATTCAGCTGTTCAGTGCCCTACTTGGCGCAACAAAACAAGGCAGCAGCATCTCCCCCATCCATTTCGACGCAGATGCCTATCAAGCAAGCGACATCTACAAGCTGAAAGGAGAGGCAGAAGCCGCCACCTTAAGCTACATTACATACAAAAAAGAAGAACAACAAGCAAGAGAAATCGCCGAACAGCCCACATCCGAAAAAGTATGGGGCGGCATCAAAAGCTTCGTCGGCGAATTCACCGGCTATTATGATTACAAGCGCGCAGTCGAAGGCGTCGATCCCGTCACAGGCGAAAAGATGTCAACCGCACAGCGCTTAGCAGCAGGAGGTATGGCATTAGCCGGCTTCATTCCAGTCGTCGGCTGGGCAGGCAGAGCCGTCAAAGGCGGCAAAGGCATCTATTCGGCAACAAAAGGAATCAGCGCCGCCGAAAATGCCATGAGCACCTACAAAAACGTAAAAGCCTTTAGCACCCTAGAAAAAACCGAAATGGGCATCTACGGCCTCCTTTCCGCCAACGGCCTGTCCGAATACGTAACCGGCAAAGACATGTTCGGAAACGAACTCACAGACCAGCAGCGCCAAGCAAGCCTAACCCAAAGCATCTTCGCAGGCCTACCATTTGTGCCAGGTATGGCGAAAGAAGCAAACCGACTCGGCCAACAAGCCTTGAACTCAACCGTGCAAATGAGCAAGCAAGGAGCGGACGTTTCAAGAGCGTTTATGGATGATCTTGGACGTAGTCTTAATACTTCTCCTAATGCAGCGTTTGCGGGTGGGGTTGGTAATATGAGTTCCTACTTGAAAGCTGAGAGCAGGGCTGATGTTGGGAAGGTTAGTGGGGATAAGGAAGAGTATTTGAGTATGTTGAGTGGGCGTGCTAGTGGTGTTGTGGATAAGGGTACGGATAATTATAGGCAAATAGACTTTACAAGAGGTTTTGACGTAGACCCTAAATACAGTACTTATGAACAAAGGGTAAAAACTACCCCTGTTAACAAAGGTGAATGGAGTAACGAACGAGCAGAATCGTTATTTATCTCCGATAAGACCGGTGAAATAAAAAAATACCTTGATGAAGCTGGTGTTGATGGAGTTGAGTATAAAAACGGAATGCCAGACTTTTCTCCATTTTCCAAAGGTGAAATTAAATTAGAAAATATGACTAATGATAGAAAATCAAACTTTTCGACTGCTGATGAAGAATTGGCTAAAAAGTGGAGTACACCAGAACAAAAATGGACAGCAGAAGATATAGCTGATTGGCGAGAAGATAATAAATATACTTGGCATGAACTTAACGACTTGGAAACAATACAATTGGTGCCAAGTAAAATCAATAGTGTTTTTAAACATTTGGGTGGAGTTGGAGAATATAATATAAAAGTTAAGTTAGGAGAGTAATTAGGATGGCTATAATCAATGATGAATTATTTGGAAAGCTTGAATATAAAAACAATTTTTGGAGAGGAAAAACAACCATTAGAATGTTTGATTTGGAAAGAGAAATACTTTTAAGTGTTGATGCACATGAAAACGCTGATTTTTCAAATGTGCAAAGAGAAGCATTTATTAACTTTAATCAAGAAATGAATAACATAATACATGAGGCTGAAAAGCAAGTCTACGATTACTATATTGAGAACTATGAAGAGTATAGAGAGATGTTAGGTAATGAATCAGAAGCAGATAAATTTGCACCAAAGATTGATTCTATCTCAGATTTAAAAGGAATAGTAAAGCCAGTTGAATTAATTGTAAGAAGAGTAAGAAAGAATGGAAAAAGAAGATTAGGTTTACTTTGTGATGTTTCCTGGGATATTGACAATGGGATGGGAATAAAAATCGAAGATGAAATGGTAGAAGAAGTAGGTTATCAAGATATTGTATTATAACTTTCGAAATATTCTGGACGATAAAGTTGACCTTGAATGGAAGTGAGTTCCTTCAAGGTTTTTTCCATAATTAATAGATGAGAGGTAATTTAAAAAGACTGTATGAAATTCATAACTCATGAAGGTTGTACCATCATGGAGTATCGGTTTAATACTTGGATAGTAAAAAAAGTATGATAATTAGGCGAGATGACATTTTACATGGCAGGGGTAGTTATGACAGGGAATGGCTAAAAAACTAACGAGAATGACAAAGCTCGTGGCGATAAAAGGTAGGTTACGTAAGAAGGTAACTAGTTTAGCGTCAAGGCAGACAAAAATTGGGTTGTGTTTTTACAAGAGACGGTTGTATAATACTCGCTATTCGTTTAAAAAGCGTTACACAAATTACAATTTATGTAACGGGAGGGTGAAAAGTTGAACGTTGTTGGGTATATACGAGTCTCCACTCAAGGGCAGGCAAGAGATGGATATAGCTTGAAATATCAAGAAGAGGAAATTAAAGCATATTGTAAGGAACAAGGCTTAAACTTGATTCATATTTTTAGAGACGAAGTAGTGGCGCAAAACTAAATGAAGAAGCATTAGAAATTGACAGGGTGGGCTTACAGGAGATGTTGGCTCACCTTTCGTCTGTCCAAATTGATTATGTGGTGGTGCTCAACACAAGCCGATTATGGCGGTCAGATATTGTGAAGGTGCTGATTCAACGAGAGCTGAAAAAATATGGTTGTGACATTAAAAGTATTGAACAACCCTTTTACAGTATCCATAAGAAAGACCCTAACGACTTTTTGGTGAATGGCTTAATGGAATTGTTAGACCAATACCAACGGCTTGAGATAGCACTAAAACTAACGAAAGGCAGAAATAAAAAGGCGAAGGAAGGTGGATATGCAGGGGGAAGGGCAACATTTGGCTATACAAAGCTAAAGGGTGAAAAGGAATTAAAGATACATAACGAGCATGCAGAAGTAGTAAAACGGTTATTTGAGTTAAAAGAGCTACATAAGAAATGGTCACTGTCTAGGTTGGCAGAAGCATTGAATGAAGAAGGGTATCAAACAACGCAAGGGAAAGCATTTACGAAAGTACAAGTGAAGCGAATATTAGACCGAGAAAGTTTTTATCAAGGGATCTATACCTACGGACAAATACAAGCAAATGGCAAACATGAAGCAATAATTTAAAAGGTTACTTAAAAAAGCGACTCATTTTCTTATAAGTTCTTTTGTAAGGTTGAAAATGGATAGGCTTTCGTACCAATGCGCACCGATAGGTGAACGCTCGAACTAAGGTTGCCGGCATTTTCATTCAATAATTGACAACTGAATAGGAGGATGAACGATGAATGAAAAGCAGAAACATATTTATGTGGGTGTAGACTTGCATAAACAGCATCATGTGGCAGTGATCATAAATTGTTGGCAGGAGAAGTTAACTGAATTAACATTAGAAAATAAACCATCTGCTTTCTCCACGTTTTTACTAGATATTGATAAACTGATGGAAGAAGGATTAACGCCTGTATTTGGCTTAGAAGATGTGGGTGGTTACGGTCGAGCGCTGGCACAATATCTAACGGACCATGGACAAGTTGTAAAAGAGGTTAATCCCGCACTTTCATACGCTGAACGAAAAAGCCATATGACCACACAAAAGAGTGATAGCTGGGATGCAGAATGTGTGGCACGCATATTGGTAAATAAACTAGACCAATTGCCAGACGCTAAACCACATGATTTATTTTGGTCGATACAACAATTAGTTACTAGAAGGAATGCATTAGTAAAAGCACAAGGAGCTTTGAAGAACCAACTGCACATTCAATTGAGCCACCATTATCCAAGCTATAAGAAGTTTTTCTCCGAAGTAGATGGAAAAACAGCTTTGGCATTTTGGGAACGATACCCATCACCGTCTTGTTTAGAAGGTGTGAGTATAAAACAATTGACCACCTTCTTATTAGAAGTGAGCCATAATACTTGTTCGGTGAAAAAATGAAATATTGAAGCTAGTGAAAGAAGATGGAAATACAACCAAAGAACATCAAGAAACACGAAACTTTTTGGTAGAAAGTATGGTACGCCGCATTTTGTTTGGAAAGCAGGAAATAGGCAAGGTAGAAAGAGAATTAAAAGAGTTAATGAGCTTACTAGACTTTCAACTAGACTCCATGCCAGGCATTGACCTCGTAACAGCTTCCGCTTTAATTGCGGAGATTGGTGACGTTAGACGTTTTCCAAATGCCAACAAATTGGCACGATTTGCGGGCATAGCGCCTGTTTACTTTGGCTCTGGTGGGAAAGGCAAGGAACAAAAAAGCAAACAGGGAAATCGGGCGCTACACGCTTTATTTTACAACCTCGCAGTCCAGCAAGTGCAAGTAGCAAAAGGAAGTAAACTGCCACGAAACCCTGTGTTTCATGCTTACTACCAAAGGAAACTAAAAGAAGGTAAAACAAAGGGACAAGCATTGGTTTGTATAATGAGAAGGCTTGTGAACATTGTTTACCGCATGATGAAACATAAAACAGCCTACAAATTGCCGATAGTGCAAGAAAAAGAAGTAGTTTAATAGTGTGGTAAAATGGCTGATTTTTTTATTATTAGCCTTTATGATTACAACATAGGGTACGGGTAAATATCAAGTTGGAGCATACAAAGATATTAAGGGAGTAGAAGGGCTTGATGCACATCACGTGGGACAAAAAGCATTAATGAAGGATTTTGTGGAAAATTATGATTTAAACACTGCTCCTGCAATAAATGTTCCGAAGGTCGGTCATACAATAAAAGGCCCTAATGGTATAGTTTCAAGAAGTACCAAAGGAATAGAGAATCCTAGACAGCTATTGGCAAGGGATATAATGGAACTAAGAAGAGTTTATGATGACATACCAAATTCTGCGTTAAAAGAACTTATTGAATTAAACAAAAAAATGTATCCAGAAATGAGGAAAAAAAATGAATGAGATTTTTGTTAAATCACTTTATGAGTCTATAGTTAAAGAGAACCTTCAACTATACAAAAACTTGTATGAAACAACGAATGTTACCCCTAAAACAGATGATTATTGGAGAAAAGCTATTGGTTTTTACGATAGTTTAACTGACGAAAATAAAGATACATTAATGAGGATAATTGAACAAACCATGATTGATACTATTTCAAATATGCTAGGAGTAATTGATGGAAGTTCAACTTTAAAAGATTGTTCGTTTGAACCTAAATTACTGCTTGATTCTATTGATACAGAAGGAGAACTGCAAGATTCGTTTTTAGAATTCATAGAGGAAAGAGATAGCAACAGCTAATTGTAGTTTTTATTACAGAGGTTTTTATAAAGAGCACAGTTAAATAGATAAATAGTTTAAATGAATCTATTACCTTGATTGGCTAAATGCCTTTCAAGGTTTTTTTACTTTATTTTACATTAAATCAGTTAATATTTGAGTGAGACAATAAGAAAATTAATTGTTTGAGAATCGAGAGCTCATGAAGGTAGTACCATCATGGAGTTTAGTTTTAATGCAAGGATAGTGTGACAAGTAGGATAATTGGGCGAGATGACATTTTACATGGCAGGGGTAGTTATGACATGGAATGGCTAAAAAACTAACGAGAATGACAAAGCTCGTGGCGATAACAACGGGTAACGTATAAGAGTGTTTCTGATACTGCTTTGGCATATAAATTTTGGGTTGTATTTTTCCTAGAGACGGTCGTATAATACTCGCTATTCGTTTAAAAAGCGTTACATATATTGTAATTACCGTAACGGGAGGGTGAAAAGTTGAATGTTGTCGGGTATATACGAGTCTCAACTCAAGGGCAAGCAAGAGATGGATATAGCTTGAAATATCAAGAAGATGAAATTAGAGCGTACTGTGAGGAACAAGGCTTGAACTTGATACATATTTTTAGAGATGAAGGAATAAGTGGTGCAAAATTAAATGAAGAAGCATTAGAAATTGACAGGGTGGGCTTACAAGAAATGTTGGCTCACCTTTCGTCTGTCCAAATTGGTTTTGTGGTGGTGCTGAACACAAGCCGATTATGGAGGTCGGATATTGTGAAGGTGCTGATTCAACGAGAGTTAAAGAAATATGGTTGTGACATTAAAAGTATTGAACAACCAATGTATAGTATCCATAAGAAAGACCCCAACGACTTTTTGGTAAATGGCTTAATGGAGTTATTAGACCAATATCAACGGCTTGAAATAGCGCTAAAACTAACAAAAGGGAGAAATAAAAAGGCAAAGGAAGGCGGATATGCAGGAGGAAGAGCGACATTTGGCTATACCAAACAAAAGGGTGATAAGGAACTGAAGATACATAAAGGGCATGCAGAAGTAGTAAAAAGATTATTTCAACTTAAACAAAAATATAAGAAATGGTCACTGTCTAGGTTGGCAGAAGCATTGAATGAAGAAGGGTATCAAACAACCCAAGGGAAAGCATTTACGAAAGTACAAGTGAAGCGAATATTAGACCGAGAAAGTTTTTATCAAGGGATATATACATACGGACAAATACAAGCAAATGGAAAACATGAAGCAATAATTTAGAAGGCTACTTAAAAAAGGGACTCATTTTCTTATAAGTTCTTATGAAACGATGAAAATGGATAGGCTTTCGTACCAATGCGCACCGGATGGTGAACGCTCGAACTAAGGTTGCCGGCATTTTCATTTAATTGAATAGGGGATGAGAAAATGCATGAAAAACAGAAATACTTGTATGTTGGAGTAGACTTGCATAAGCAACACCATGTGGCAGTGGTCATTAATTGTTGGCAAGAGAAGCTAAAGGAAATAAAATTTGAAAATAAACCGTCTGCCTTCCCAACTTTTTTATTGGATATTGATAAACTAATAGAAGAAGGAATTACACCTGTATTTGGTTTAGAAGATGTAGGTGGATATGGACGATCGTTAGCACAGTTTTTAACCGATCATGGACAGGTTGTCAAAGAAGTAAACCCAGCTCTTTCATACGCTGAACGAAAAAGCCATATGACCACACAAAAGAGTGATAGCTGGGATGCAGAATGTGTGGCACGCATTTTGTTGAACCAACTGAACCATTTGCCTGACGCGAAACCGAATGATTTATTTTGGTCAATACAACAATTGGTCACTAGAAGAAATGCATTGGTGAAAGCACAAGGGGCTTTAAAGAACCAATTACATATTCAATTGAACCACCATTATCCCAGCTATAAGAAGTTTTTCTCAGAAGTGGATGGAAAAACAGCATTGGCTTTTTGGGATCGATACCCTTCACCATCTTGTTTAGAAGGTGTGAGTGTAAAGCAATTGACCACATTTTTATTAGAAGTAAGTAACAATACGTGTTCTGTGAAAAAAGCGAATGAGATTTTGAAGCTAATGAAAGAGGATGGGAATACAACAAAAGAACATCAGGAGACAAGAAACTTTTTGGTAGAAAGTACTGTGCGCCATATTTTATTTGGAAAGCAGGAAATAGGCAAGGTGGAAAGAGAATTAAAAGAGTTAATGAGTTTATTAGACTTTCAACTAGACTCTATGCCAGGAATTGACCTTGTGACAGCTTCCGCTTTAATTGCAGAGATAGGTGATGTAAGACGCTTTCCTAATGCCAATAAATTAGCACGATTTGCGGGGATTGCACCTGTTTACTTTGGGTCTGGTGGGAAAGGTAAGGAACACAAAAGCAAACAAGGCAATCGGGCGTTACACGCTTTATTTTACAACTTGGCAGTACAACAAGTACAAGTGGCTAAAGGAAGTAAACTGCCAAGAAACCCAGTGTTCCAAGCTTACTATCAACGGAAACTTAAAGAAGGCAAAACAAAAGGACAAGCATTGGTGTGCATTATGAGAAGGCTTGTGAACATTATATACGGCATGATGAAGTACAAAACAGCCTATGAATTACCGATAATAAAAGAGAAAGAAGTAGTTTAATAAGGTAATAAACAGCTGAATTTTTATTATTAGATTTTAAGATTACAACATAGGGTACTAGTAATGTTGGATCTGGCAGTAGCAAATCAGACAATATTTCGAAAGTTATTCAAAAGTTAGATAAAGAAATAGAAAGATTTAAAAATGAAGGAAATGCAAAAGAAGTCAAAAGTTTAACACGAGAAAGAAATAAATTGGCTAACAAGTTGGATACTAAAGATGATATTAGTGATCGTTATGGCTTGAAGGCTGCAAAGGAGTATGAAAGAAAAATCGCAATACTAAATATTTCTCTCATGATAAAGGTGATTTTGGGGAAGAAGCAACAAAAATCGTAGCTAGAGATAATAATTTAGGTCAAGACATTTCTGAGATGTTCCAAGTGGGAAGAAACGGCATAGATGCAGCGTTCTTATCGGAAGGGCCACCGCCAAAATTAACAATTATTGAATCAAAGGCATCAGATTCGGGTAGTTTTAGTTACTCGGATAAACAGAAAAAGGGTGGAGATAAGTACTTCCAAGCCATGATAAATAGTGACGATCCTAGGTATGCCAGTTTTGGAGATAACTTAGAGGAATTAATGGAGGAGTATCCTGATCTACAATTCGATTTTATTAGAGTTGAAACAGATATCAAGATAACTGATACTGGATTCGGGGTTGATGAGTTAAAGGTAAAAGACTGGAATAAGGAAATAGATTAAACTTATAGGGAGGATGCAATGTTAAACCAAAAAAAGTTAGAAATGGCTTTTAAAAGATATAGTAATAATTTTGTAGATGGAATCAAATTTGAAAATGTTAAAGATAAATATAATGTAAGTAGAAAAAAGATTGAGAAAATCGTAGAGCAAAATGAAACAGAGAAAGATCACATACTTTTAATTAATCTAAACAAAATTTTCTCATATTACGTGTCACTATGGAAAAACGATGTGTTAATCAGCGGTGGAAACGATGCAGAAGGATTAAAGAACATGCAGATGACCATATTTTACCAGTGCATGGGGCAGGACCTCTATAAAATTAAATATCCCGAGATGATGTTGGGATATTCCTTTAGAGAAGTAGTTCTCGCATTAGTGCATTTTTCAATGTATGGATGGGAAAAAGAAGAAAATATATTATATGATTTTATTGCTGAACACTTCGGGGGACATTTAATAGATGCAAATGAAGAGAACAAACATATTTGGTTTTTGTTAGAACTATACTTGCAGTATAAAAATAAAACAATCATAGGAACAAATGAAAAATTGTATCTAAACGTAAAAAATAAGTTTAAGAAAGCTGAAATGCGATGTGACTCAATCCCTGAAGACCTGAACATTTATGATGAAGTATTAGAACGTTGGGCGACTGGTGATATAGAAGAAACAGAACATTTAATTTCATTAATGTCTGATTACCATTCTAAATTAGCTTCTGAAATCGGACAGCTAGGTGAATTTGGCGATTTTAGATACGGATTTTATCCTATTGAAATCTTATTCTTGATTCATGTAAGGATACAACTTGGGTTGCAAGTACCTGCTCAAATCGATAATTTTCTGATGAATACTCCAGAAGCGAAAATGGTATTAGGAGAACATGAGCCATACCCTAAATGGGACCCAGCGCTTCAGATGATCGATCAATTTTATCGCAAAAATTATCCGGAATATATTCCTAACAAGCATGGAGAGTTGTTTCAGTAAAGGGAGGAAGTTAATATGCCTGATCGAGGGATAGCACAGATTATATTCCCTGATATCAAGGATTTGGAATCATTTTTGAGAGAACAAGGAAGTTATGATTTACATGAAGATCTATTAAAATATGGATTAAAGACGAAACAATTTATATACGTTGACTATAAAGGTGAAGAATATCAAGAAATAGTCAATTTTATTCTTGATTATGAATTTTCTCACCATATTGAATTAGCAAAACAAGAAGAATTAGAAAAATTAGAAGCATTTAATTATGAATTTTTGCCTGAAAAGATAAGGGAGGCAAACAAAATACTGTCACAAAAAGGGTATGGATTATTTTCATATCCGAATTCAGGTGACTTCTTCGCACTTTTCATTGCAAAAATAGAGGACATAACAAAATTGCTGCAAGAAGAAGTGCTGTTTGATGACAGAATCCCTTTCCAAGAAAGATGTATCCAGTATTACAGATAGACCTAGGATTTATAGATATACTTGAAAACCTTCTAAAGGAAGATGTTATAAGAATTAGAGAAATTAATGTTCTTAACAATACTGGGTTAGACAACGATGGAGAAGAAATTTATTAAAGGGATATAAAATTAATAAAGAATAATTATCTCACCCTTGATTGGCTAGACGCCTTTCAAGGTTTTTTAATATATGAGCCATTATATTTGGAGATTATACTGGTAATTCACAAAACTAAAGGAAGTACTTACCTAAACTTCCAGCGTTATCCGGATAGTGATTTGGCTACCGAGCATTCAATGAACTACTCTGCATAAGAAGGATTCATTTTGAGAGATGGGGATTACGAAGAACTGTTTGAGGAAATACATGAGGACTACCAGGAATTTTTAGCTACAAATAGGGGATAATGGAAAAATTATTCAGTTATTCCTATTTGTTAAAAAAGTTCGTAGGCATTAAGTCTGGAAATAGGAAATGACAGAAATCTTCTCCTATTTATGGTAAACTTGGACGTAGTCTTAATACGTCGCCTAATGCAGCGTTTGCGGGTGGGGTTGGCAATATGAGTTCCTACATGAAAGCTGAGAGCAGGGCTGATGTTGGGAAGGTTAGTGGGGATAAGAGCGAGTATTTGAGTATGTTGAGTGGGCGTGGTGAAGTCGTCAGGAATAGTGATATTCAAACGTATATCCCTGTTCCCAGCGATTTAATTGCTTTTCAGAAGTATAAAAAATTATTGATGAAAGATGACATTATCA
Source organism: Niallia laureatilytica (assembly GCF_046613985.1). Lineage (NCBI taxonomy): Bacteria > Bacillati > Bacillota > Bacilli > Caryophanales > Bacillaceae > Niallia > Niallia laureatilytica. The sequence continues at coordinate 395,147 of NZ_JBKKHP010000003.1, forward strand.
ATAATTCAAACAAAATAATTAATGGGGCAGATTTATGGGGCCAAAAAGCTATTGATATATTGACTAAAAATGACACCGATATAAATGACTGGTGGAAAATGGAGTCTAAACATTCATATGCTACAGAGTTTGGAGAAGGAAAAATTCATTTCTATCAAAATGTAAAAACTGGTGAAATTAGCTCATTTGATAGTAAATTAAAAATACCTAAACCAAAAAACTTAAGAAATAATCCAAAAGATTTATTTTGGATTATCGATTTAGATGAAAACTTTATTCCTGTTAAATTGAGGTGAATGGAATGCGAGTAAAATGTATAGATAATAGTAAAAATTTATATCTAACTGAAGATAAAATCTATACAGTTTATGAGGGAGAGTTTAAACAGGCTAATGAGGAAAAGGAGTTTACTCTCTTAAAAATTGAGGATGATTACGGCAGTATAATTCCCTATGAAGCACAATTTTTCGATGTCTTTTCAAACAACATTGAAAATTATGCGATTAGTAAGATTGAGGAAGAAAAATATAAATTAACGCATAAATATATTTCATATAAAGGATTCTGGTCGATGTTATATGAAGAAGCAGGGACATCTCTAGATGATTTCTGGGCAGCAAAAAAAGATATTTATAAACAAGAAATGAGTAAAGAAGAAATGAAGGAGATTCTAGAAGGAATTAATGAAAATGAAAAAGATTTCATACTAGAATTATTAATTGAAATTAAAGATGATAAATTTATAGACCAAGTAATTGGCATATGTAGAAAGAAACTTAATAAGCATGCAATACTTGGAAGTGATGATTTGTTGTTTAAATATTTACATGAGTTTCAAGATGATAGAGTTAATGATTTTTTTATAGAATATTTAACAGAGTACTATGACGGAAATGAAGAAATAAATAAGATAGTGAGTAGCTACTTTAATTAAATTGAAATATTAGTTAGGTTAGTATCTTTTATATAGAATAAGCTATAGAAACTTAGATTTAATAAGCAAGTTTAGATAGTAAAATGAAATCATTAATAAATACAAAGGCACTTGATTGCATCCTAGGCAGCAAGTGCTTTTGTATTTGTTTATGAAACCATAAAGAATGTTTTAAAACTTGAGCATTAAAAATGGGCGGAAATAAGTAGAAGCTAAGTTAACAACTGAAAAGGTGTTTAAAACAGCAAATGGTTACGAACTAACAGGTTCAATAAATAGCAATCTAGAAGGTTCCTCTGAATTATATAATTGTTTTATGCTATTACGGGATTTTTCCTGGTTAGTGTAAGCTAGTATCCTGCTATATTTGAAGATGATAAAGAGTATACAAATCGTCGGCTGGGCAGGCAGAGCCGTTAAAGGCGGAAAAGGCATCTATTCAGCCGCAAAAGGAATCAGCGCCGCCGAAAATGCCATGAGCACCTACAAAAACGTAAAAGCCTTT